>JAFKLT010000066.1 GCA_017309275.1 Sphingomonadales bacterium
TTCTCACGACTGCGCGCGCCCACCACATTGCGTGGTCCAGATCGGGGAACGCACAGCGCACAGCGCACAGCGCACAGGGCTGAACTTTCCTGAACTTTGGAATGGAGTAAACTCCGCTCTCCCCCCTTTCCCACATTATCCGGCGATGCTCCATACGCACCGATGGAACGGAACGCCCCGCACACAGGCCGATTTCGTTCGGGCGATCGTGCATTCGATGCGGCGCGTCTGCCGCTCCAAGCCAAAAAATAAGGCCCGCCCCCGGGCCCATGTCCCCGGGGGCGGGCCGCGACCCGTCGCTGTTCGGTCGGGACCGACGCGCAGCTCTGTCGCGCCGGTCCCGGCTTGTTACGCGAGGTCGAAACGGTCGGCGTTCATGACCTTCGTCCAGGCCCTGATGAAGTCCTTCACGAACTTCTCTTCATGCCCTTTCTCTGCATAAACTTCTGCCGTGGCGCGAAGTTGCGAGTTCGAACCGAAAATCAGGTCGGTTCGCGTCGCTTTCCAGCGCTCGGTGCGGCCGCCCCGATCATAGCCGATGAACTCCTCGTCCGCGCTCGTGTCGACGACTTCCCACATGGTGTCCATGTCGAGCAGGTTGACGAAGAAGTCGTTGGTGAGCTGGCCGACGCGGTCGGTAAGCACGCCCGCGCTGGTGCCGCCCTGGTTGGCGCCCAGCACGCGCAGGCCGCCGACAAGCACGGTCAGTTCTGGCACCGACAGGCCCAGCAGCGATGCCCGGTCGAGCATCAGTTCCTCGGTCTTCACGCTGTGCTTCGTCGCCAGATAGTTGCGGAAGGCGTCAGCCTTCGGCTCCATCACGTCAAAGCTTTCGACGTCGGTCCATTCCGCCGTCGCATCGCCGCGACCGCCGGTGAAGGGCACCGAAACGTTGAAGCCCGCATCCTTCGCCGCCTTTTCGACCGCCGCCGAACCAGCAAGCACGATCGCATCGGCCAGCGACAGATTGCCGCGCAGCTCGTTGATCTTGCCCAGAACTTTCGACAGTTCGGCCGGATCGTTGACCGCCCAGTCCTTTTGCGGCGCCAGCGCGACGCGGGCGCCGTTGGCTCCGCCGCGATGGTCGGTCTTGCGATAGGTCGAGGCAGAGGCCCAGGCGGCCTTGACCAGTTCGCCGACGCTCAGGCCCGAACCCAGGATCGCCGCCTTGAACGCCGATACATCGGCGTCGGACGGCTTGCTTCCCGCCGGCACCGGATCCTGCCAGATCAGGTCTTCGGCCGGAACCTCCGGGCCGAGGTAGCGGACCTTGGGTCCCATGTCGCGGTGGCACAGCTTGAACCAGGCGCGCGCAAAGGCATCCTTGAAGGCTTCATGGTCGTCCCGGAACTTCTCCGAAATCTTGCGGAATTCGGGATCGACCTTCAGCGCCATGTCGGCGGTGGTCATCATCGTCGGCACCTTCTTGCCCGGATTGTGGGCGTCGGGGGCCATGTCCTCTTCCTTCTGGTTCACCGGCTGCCACTGCTGCGCGCCCGCCGGGCTCCGCACCAGCTCGTAATCATAGTCGAGCAGCAGGCGGAAATAATTCTCCGACCATTCGGTGGGCGTATTGACCCACGCGCCTTCGATGCCGCTGGTGATCGCGTGCGCGCCCACCCCGGTTTCGAAGCTGCTCGACCAGCCGAGCCCCTGCAGCGCGATATCGGCGCCTTCGGGCGACACGCCGACAAGGCTGGCATCGCCGGCGCCATGCGCCTTGCCGAAGGTGTGACCGCCGGCGGTCAGCGCGACGGTTTCCTCATGGCTCATCGCCATCCGTTCGAACGTGACCTTGATGTCGCGTGCCGACAAAAGCGGGTCGGGGTTGCCGCCCGGCCCCTCCGGATTGACGTAGATCAGGCCCATCTGGATCGCCGCCAGCGGGTTTTCCAGGTCCAGTTCCTTGTCGGGGTCGATGCGCGTCTGCACGCCCTCGCTGACCCACAGGTCCTCGGCGCCCCAATAGATGTCGCGCTCGGCCTCATAAACGTCGGCGCGGCCGCCGCCGAAGCCGAACACCGGGCCGCCCATCGATTCGATCGCGACATTGCCGGTCAGGATGAACAGGTCGGCCCAGCTGATCTTGCTGCCGTATTTCTGCTTGATCGGCCACAGCAGGCGGCGTGCCTTGTCGAGGTTGCCGTTGTCGGGCCAGCTGTTGAGCGGGGCAAAGCGCTGCTGCCCGCTATTCGCGCCGCCGCGGCCGTCGGCGGTGCGATAGGTGCCCGCCGCGTGCCACGCCATGCGGATGAAGAAGGGGCCGTAATGACCATAGTCGGCGGGCCACCACGACTTGCTGTCGGTCATCAGCGCGGTGAGGTCGTCCTTCAGCGCCTGATAGTCGAGCGACTTGAACGCCGCGGCATAATCGAAATCCTCGCCCATCGGGTCGGGTGAAACGCCCCCCTGGTGCAGGATCTCGAGCGGCAGCGCGTCGGGCCACCAATCCTTGTTCGTGCGGCCAAGCAACGAGCGGAAGCGGTCCTTGCCGCCAAAGGGGCAGCCTTTTTCGGGGGCGTTCATGCAGTCTCTCCTCTTTTGGTTGTTGTGCGATGATGATCCGGCCGGATGACGGAGGCATGACGCGCTCGCGGCGAAGGGGCCGCTGGGGGACGGTCGGCGCGGGCGGGCGTCGAGTCGATGGCGTCATCCTTTCGTTCAGACAGGGGGACGATAGGCCGCCTCGTCCAATCGACCTAAACGAATAAGCTGAATATAGTCATTGAATGAACCGATCAGAGGACAGGCGGTTGCGGGACGCGGACGGCGCCCGTCCCGCCCCGGCAACGCCCCGGCGAAACGACGCAACATCTGGTCCGGCGCGGGGTTGCTGAAGGGTCGCACCGCTATGACGCGGAACGACAGCAGGAGAAGCAAAGTGGCTAACAACCCGAACGACCAGCAGCGCCAGCGCGACGAGGAACAGCGTCGCAAGCAGCAGCAACAGCAGGGCGGACAGAACCGCCAGCCGGGTAGCGAGGACGATCGCCTTCAGCAGGATCGCGACCGTAAGCAGCAGAGCTGACGATCCCGCTTGAACGAGAAAGGGCCGCCCTGTCGGGGCGGCCCTTTTCCGTTTTGCGATGGTCAGGCGGCGTTGATCAAAAGCTGAATTTGACCGTTCCGCCCCACGTCTGCGGATCGCCAACCTGCCCGGCGATCAGGCCGGTGTTGCCGGGGGCGACCTGCAACAGATCGATATAATTCACGTCGAAAGCGTTACGGACCCAACCGAAGATGTCGAAACCCTCGCTCCGGAAACCGATACGGAAGTTGGTCAGGGCATAGCCCTTCACCTCGGTATAGATCGACGGCGACGCGTTCGAATTCCAGGTCGAACGATAATTGCCGTCGACGCCCAGATAGATCTGCCCTTCCTTGGCCAGCAGCGTGACCGGCGCATTGGCCTCGGCCCCGTAAGAGAAAGCCCATTTCGACACGCCCGGAAGACGCTGGCCGGAGATGTCGCATTGACGCGGGCTCAGCGCGCCGGGGACACCCGGCTGCGAATAGTCCGGCGTCGCATTGGACGGCTGGAGCGTCCCGCCCGACAGTTCCGGCGGACAGGGTGCGTTGGTGAACTTCTTGTACTTGGCGTCGGTGTAGGCACCATTGGCGTAAGCGGTGAACCGGTCGCTGGCGACCAGCTTCAGGTCCGCCTCGATGCCCTGGGTCCGCACCTTGTCGGCATTGGCCAGATAGCCGCGCACCGTCCCGAACTGACCGCCGTTCACGGTCGCCTGGAAATTCTTGATGTCGGTGCGGAAAGCCGACAGGTTGAACGTCGCCCGGCGATCGAGGAACTGGGTCTTCAGGCCCACTTCGAAATGGTTGATCGATTCGGGCTTCACCGTGCTGGCGTCGTAATTGACGGTGTTGTCGGCGTTGAGCGGTAGACCGTTCTGGTTGATGCCCAGCGTCTTGAAGCTCTTGGCATAGGTCGCATAGGCCAGGACATCCCGTGCGACCTTGTAATTCACGTTGAAGTCATAGGTGAAGTTCCAGGCGCTGTCCGACGGAGCGCTGATCTGCGGCTGGTAAATGCCGCACTGCGCCGCCAGAACCGATCCCGCAGCCGGCGTGGGCGTACAGGAAATGACGTTGCCCGCGCCGTTCGTGACGACGCGCTGATAAAAGCCCGACTTCTTGTCATAGTTGACGCGCGCGCCGGGCTGGATGGTCAGGGCGTCGGTCACCTTCCAGCTGAGCTGGCCGAACAGCGCCGCGCTGGTGCTCTTCAGATACTGCGTGTTGGTGGCGGTGAGGCCGTTCAGCACGCTGGGGTCGTCCGCCAGCGCGCCGGTCAGGCTCCACTTGCTGGCATCGGCGCCCTGCTGTTCGGTGCCCTGGGTGTCGATCCGCTGCTTGAAACCGAACAGGCCGACGACGAAGTCGACCCGGTCGCCTTCGTAATTATAGCGGAATTCCTGGCTGTACTGATCCTGCTGCGAGGGATTCTGCGACTTGGAGACGATCGAAAGACCGGTGAAATCGCGGTCGTTCTCCGGCTTCCAGTCCCAGAAGCGCCAGGCGGTGATCGAGGTCAGCGTACCCGGGCCGACGTCCCACTTCACCCGCGCCGAAACGCCGCCGATCTTGTTGCCGGCGTTGAGGCTGGCGTCGAGATCGGTCAGGCGGGCATAGGGATTGGTGCTCGGCACCGCATAGTTGCGGCCAGGATTGGCGGCGTTCACGGCAGCGACCAGCGCGTCATACTGGCGCGTAAGCGCGCGCTGCGTCCGGCCCACACGAACATAGGTGGTGCCGCAGCATTCCGGATCCTGCTTGCTGTAGTCGCCCGCCAGCGTGATGCTGAGGTCGTCGTTGGGCTTGAACAGAAGCTGCCCGCGAAGGCCCAGATTGTCCTGCTCGTTGATCCAGCGGTCGCTCGTCACATTATACAGCGTGCCGCGGCGACTGGTCGCCGCGATCGCGATGCGCGCGGCGATCGTTTCGGACAGCGGGCCGGAGACCGCCGCCTTTGCCTGGCGATAGTTGAGGTTGCCGACGCTGACCTCCGCGCGACCCTCGAAATCGAAGGTCGGCTGGTTGGTCGTGATGTTGATCGCGCCGGCCGTGGTGTTCTTGCCGTAAAGCGTGCCCTGCGGCCCGCGCAGAACCTCGACCTGCTCGACATCGAGGAAGTCGAACGTCGCGGCGGCGACGCGCGAATTATAGACGTCGTCGACATAGATACCGACGCCCTGTTCGAAGCCATCGCTGGTGAGGCCGAACGGGACGCCGAGGCCGCGGATATTGACCGAGGTGTTGCGCGGGTTCGACGTATAGACCTGCAGCGTCGGCGCAAGCTGCTGAAGCTTCACGACGTTGAAGTTGCCCGTCGCCTCGATCGAATCGCCGCGGATGACCGAGATCGCGACCGGCACTTCCTGCGCCGTCTCCTGACGGCGGCGCGCCGTGACGATGATCACGTCGCCGCGATTTACATCGCCGTCAGCCTGGTCGGCGGCATCAACCGCGCCCGCAGCCGCCACTGCGACGGCCGCCCCGGCCCCCGCATCTTTCGCAGGCGCTTCCTCTGCGGCAGCCGGCGTGGCGCCGAACGCAAGGAGGAAAGAAAGTGTAAGGGCCGAAGCCTGCGCACGGCGGCGCACTGAGGGATATTTTGCGGTCATGGGACAATTTCCTGTTGCTCAATGGATGCACGAAAATTGCCACATCCGGCTGTCCGGTCTGCGGCAGTGTGGGGACAATCCCCGCTTGGGAGCTGTTGAATTCAGTTGGGGTAGCGGTGCCGTTCGGTCACATCGACCTGCACCAGCCGTCCTTCGTGGACGGTGAGCTGGATCGCGCCGAACTTCAGCTTTTCCAGCGCGTCGAGCACGGTCTGGACAGCACGCGGCGTCGCACCGCTTTCAACCTTCAGCTGTTCTTTCGGAGTGCTCATTGCCTGCCTTTCCCATTTTCGAGTCGGCGCAACCGTATCCTAAGTGTTTTAGTAGACAATCACTAAATTTGCTTTCTGCGCCCAAAGGTGAAGTTGATGCGCCGAACGGATTCAGCCCCGCGACCAGCCGATGCTGTCCGTCGCCGAATGGATTGCGCCTGCAGGCCAAGGCTGGCAAAGGCGCATCCAATGAGCAAAATTAACGATCTGATGGCGCGCGGAACCGAGCTTCTCGGGAGCGACCATGCCATATTGTGCGGCGCGATGAGCTGGGTCTCCGAGCGCAACCTGGTCAGCGCGATCAGCAACGCGGGCGGCTTCGGAGTCATCGCGTGCGGCGCAATGACGCCCGAGCTTCTCGACACTGAGATCGCAGCGACGAAGGCGCTCGCAACGCGCAATTTCGGCGTCAACCTGATCACGATGCACCCGCAGTTGTTCGACCTGATCGAGGTGTGCGCGAAGCACCAGATCGGCCACGTCGTCCTCGCTGGCGGCCTGCCACCGAAGGGAAGCCTGGAGGCGATCAAGGCCTCGGGCGCGAAGGTCATCTGCTTTGCCCCGACGTTGGCGCTGGCGAAGAAGCTGGTTCGGTCGGGCGTGGATGCGCTTGTCATCGAGGGAATGGAGGCCGGCGGCCATATCGGCCCGGTTTCGACGAGCGTACTCGCACAGGAAATCCTGCCGTCGCTCGCCGAGGAGGTGCCGATCTTCGTTGCCGGCGGCATCGGTCGTGGCGAGGCGATTGCCGGCTATCTGGAGATGGGCGCATCGGGCGTCCAGCTCGGCACGCGCTTCGTCTGCGCTACCGAGAGCATCGCGCATCCCAATTTCAAAAAGGCCTTCATCCGCGCCTCCGCCCGCGACGCAGTCGCGAGCGTTCAGATCGACCCGCGCCTGCCCGTCATCCCGGTGCGCGCGCTGAAGAACAACAGCACCGAAGCCTTCACCGCAAAGCAGCGCGAAGTCGCAAACCTGCTCGACGAGGGGTCGGTCGACATGATGGAAGCGCAGCTTCAGATCGAGCATTATTGGGCGGGTGCATTGCGCCGCGCGGTCATCGACGGCGACGTCGACGGCGGTTCGTTAATGGCAGGGCAATCTGTCGGTATGGTAACGCAGGAAGATAGTGTTGCCGATATCATCGCAACTTTGGTGCAACAGGCCGAAGCCGCGTTGCGCGCTCGGGGTTGAAACCGCATAATATGGCGGTTGGGGAGAATATCATGAATTTGTCGCGTAAGATCATTGTAGCCGGCCTGCTGGTGAGTGTTGCCGCCTGTGCGCCCAAGCCGGTCGCCCCGCCGCCGCCGCCTCCCCCGCCGCCGGTCGTCATCGTCATCCCGCCGCGTCCGCTGCCGCCGGGCAACGCGTCGCTGACGCAGATTCTGCCCGGTCGCGGCATCGACGGCCGCTTCGTGACGGCAAACCGCGACGTCGCCGGCGACCGTGCCTTCTGGCAGCTCAAGATCGGGCTGAACGTCGCCGCCATCGGCTGCCGCGGCACCGAGGAAGCAACGCTGGTGTCGGCCTATAACAACATCATCAAGGCGCACGCAAAGGCGATCAAGTCGACCGAGAAGACGGTCATCACCGATCTTGGCAAGGCGAACAAGACGAACGGAATCAAGGAGCGCGATCGCCTCTCGACCCAGCTGTTCAACTATTTTGCGCAGCCGCCGGCCCAGCGCGCCTTCTGCGCGCGCGCCAACGAAATCGCGCAGCTCGTGTCTTCGACGCCGACGGCGCAGGTCGTCGCACAGGCGCCGGCGCATCTCGCGACGCTCGATCAGCCTTTTGTCGATTTCTACGAAGCCTACGCCAAATATCAGCTCGACGCCGCGGAATGGGACGCCAAATACGCCACGCCGCCGGCGATCACGGCCGCACCCGTCGCGACCCCGGCTCAGCCGGCTCCGTCAACCTCCGGCGTCTGATATTCCACGACCTGACCAGCGCGGCTGTTGCATCGACGCAACGCCGCGCCAGGTAAGATACGACTATTTCGTTCGGCTCGTCGCATTTCGTCCGGCGCGCTTCATATCCGCATGACGTCATGCCGCCGACAGGGCGGCCAGCCAGTCCAGGCCGGGCTCGAAAAGCGCAGGCATTCCGGCATTTCCGATCGATGATCGCTACGCCTCCGCATAGTGAGAAAAACGCTGCAGAACGGCCTTAGCATGGCGTTCATGGTGAATTTGCGGCAACCTTTCGACTCTCCCCTGCCCCTTATCGTCAGCGTTGCCGGGACCGTCCGGCTTCGCTCGAAAGAGCCTTGGGGGAATTGGGAACATGACCAGATGGATTGGACTCGCCGCGGCGTTCGCGGCGACCCTGGCTGCTGCGCCCGCAGCGGCCCAATATATGCCACAGGAGCCGCAGGCACCCGGCTATGCCGCACCGAACCTGCGCCTTCCGCCCCGCGACGAGCGCGGCGATTTCGTAACGCCCAATCGTGATTTGACCGGTCACGAGGCGTTCTGGAATCTGAAGATCGCGCTCAATGTCGCAGCTATCGGTTGCCGCCACGCGGGGTCGTTACAGCTGATCTCCGACTACAACGACATCATCGCACGGCACGGCGGCCTCATCCGGACCACAGAGGCGGCCGTGATCGCACGTACCGGCGTCGCGGCGCGCGACAAGCTGTCGACCAGACTGTTCAATTACTTCGCGCAGCCGCCGGCCCAGCGCGAGTTCTGCCCGGTCGCGGGATCGATCGCGCAGCAGATCGGCGGAATGGATGGCGCCACCATGATGGCAAAGGCCCCGACGATGCTGGCTGATCTCGATCGACCCTTCGTCAATTTCTATCACGCCTATGCGCGCTATCAGGTCGACCTTGCCGCTTGGCGTAGCGGCCGGAGCGTACAAATGGCGGCTGCAAATCCTGAACGAAAATAACGGTGGGGCAATAGCAACAGTGCGAAGCATCTGTTAGCAGGGTGGAGCGATGACCAACGCTCCACCCCCTCCTTCGACCGCCGCCCAGTCGGCGCGCACGATCCTGACGCGGCTGCACGAAGTGATGGCCGCGCGCACCAATGCGCAGAGCAAGCTCAATCAGGTCGTCGGAATCATTGGCGAATGCCTCGATAGCGAGGTCTGCTCGGTCTATCTTCTTCGCGACGGCGCGCTCGAACTTTATGCGACGCGCGGCCTGAAACAGGAGGCGGTGCACGTCACGCGCCTTGGCCTGGGCGAAGGTCTGGTCGGCACGATCGCCGAACAGATCGAGACGCTGAACCTCGACGAAGCGGCGGCGCATCCCGACTTTTCCTATCGCCCCGAGACGGGCGAAGAGCTGTTCCACAGCTTCGCAGGCGTACCGATCATCCGCCGCGAGCGGGCTGTCGGCGTACTCTGCGTGCAGCATGCCGACCCGCGGCGCTATGAAGAGATCGAGATCGAGACGCTGCAAACCGTCGCGATGGTGCTGTCGGAACTGATCGCCAATGCCGATCTCGTAGATACCGCCGCGCGCGCCGATGCCGCCGCAGCGGATCAATCGGCACAGCGGCTGACGGGGCAAAAGCTCGTCGACGGCATGGGCGCCGGCGTTGCAGTCTGGCACCAGCCGCGCATTACGATCGAACACACCGTCGCCGACGACATCGAGGCCGAGCGGCACCGCGTCTATGCGGCGTTCGACAAGATGCGCGAACAGATCGACCGGATGGCGAGCCAGGCCGAGTTCGGCGTCGGCGGCGAGCATGAAGAGGTCATCGAAACCTACAAGATGTTCGCGTACGACGAAGGCTGGTCGCGCCGCATCAACGAGGCGATCGACAGCGGCCTTACCGCCGAGGCGGCAATCGAGCGCGTTCAGCAGCGTACCCGTATGCGCATGCGCCAGATCGACGATCCGTTGCTGCGTGACCGCATGCACGATCTGGAGGATCTGTCGAACCGGCTGATCCGCATCGTGTCGGGCCAGATGGGCACCGCAGCGCAGATGGGCCTGCGGCATGATTCAATCCTGATCGCGCGCAATCTCGGCCCCGCCGAACTGCTGGAATATGACCGCCGACGCCTGAAGGGTGTGGTCCTGGAAGAGGGGTCACTCACCGCGCACGTCATCATCGTCGCGCGCGCGATGGGTGTGCCTGTAATCGGGCGCGTCAGCGACGTGCGGACATCAATCCGCGAAGGTGACCTGCTGCTGCTCGACGCGGGCGCGGGAACGGTACAGGTCCGGCCGACACCCGCCGTGCAGGAAGCGTTCGACGCCAAGCTCGAAATCTCGCAAAAGCGCCGCGCGAACCTCGCCGCGCTGCGCGATCTTCCCGCGGTTACCAAGGACGGCGTACCGATCGAGCTGATGATCAACGCGGGACTGCGCGAGGACATTGCGGCGCTCGACTTGACCGGCGCGCGCGGCATTGGCCTGTTCCGCACCGAGTTCCAGTTTCTCGTATCGGCGACGCTGCCCGCACGCGAACGGCAGCAGCGCCTCTATCGCGACGTGCTGGACGCGGCAGGCGACCGGCCGGTGATCTTCCGAACCGTGGACATCGGCGGCGACAAGGCGCTGCCCTATATGAACACCGACACCGCGCTGGAGGAAAATCCGGCGATGGGTTGGCGTGCGCTGCGCCTCGCGCTCGAGCGTGAAGGCCTGCTCAAGGTGCAGGCGCGCGCGCTTATGGAGGCCGCCGCCGGACGGACGCTCAACGTGATGTTCCCGATGGTGTCCGAACCCTGGGAATATGAAGCGGCGCGCGACCTGTTCGTCAGCCAGCGGGCGTGGCTCGCCAAGCATAACAAGAAATTGCCCGTCGCGATCCGTTACGGCGCGATGCTGGAGGTGCCGGGGCTGGTCGAAACGCTCGACCTGATGCTGCCGCACCTCGATTTCTTGTCGATCGGCACCAACGATCTGACGCAGTTCCTGTTCGCCGCCGATCGTGCCCATCCCAGGCTCGCCGAGCGCTATGACTGGCTGTCGCCGACGGTCATGCGCTATCTGGCGCGTGTCGTGAAGACCGTGGCGGGATCGAAGGTCGCGCTGGGCGTATGCGGCGAAATGGGTGGCCGACCGCTGGAGGCGATGGCGCTGCTCGGCATCGGCATCGAACGATTGTCGATCACCCCCGCGGGCGTCGGCCCGGTCAAGGCCATGATCCGTTCGCTCGATCTCGCGGCCCTGCGCGCCGATATCGGAGCCATATTGTCGCAGCCGACGGCTGATCCCCGCGGGCAATATCTCGACTGGGCAAGGAAGCATCAGGTCGATCTGGGCGATATCGAGAATTGACCTCCCGAGTAATTGCTTCTCGGCAAATGTTTATGATATGTTCTCCACTCGCAAGATGAGGAGAGAATGATGAGCGAGTCCCCTGCCCGCGCCAGCGGCCAGTGCCATTGCGGCGCCATCCGCTATTCGATGCCGACGACCGTCGAACATCACGCGCTTTGCCATTGCGGCGATTGCCGCCGCCACGCCGGCGCGCCGATGGTCGGATGGGCTATGGTGAAAGAGGCCGATGTGGAGATGAGCGGCACCCCGAAAATCTATGCCTCGTCCGAGCATGGCCGTCGCCATTTCTGCGGAGATTGCGGAACCGGGCTCTTCTATACCAACGAGCAGATTTTCCCTGGCCAGATCGACGTCCAGTCGGGCACGCTCGACGACCCCGACCTGATCCCCGCCGGCGCTCAGATCCAGATCGCCGAACGGATCGGCTGGATGGAAAAGCTGGACGAGATGCCCGCGTTCAACCGCTACCCAGGAATGGATTGAGGCGCAGCGCGAAGGTTGGCGGTCCGTCGCGGAGCCGATCACCTTCGCCGGGAAGCAAGGCTAGCGTGCCTTTGCGTCGGCCGCGACGACGGCGGCGACAAGCTTTGCGATATCGAGGCGTTGCTTGTCGTCGTCATAGCCCTGTCGCACGATGATGAGCCGGTGCGACGGGATGACGATCAGATATTGACCGCGATTGCCGAACGCGCCGAACGCGTCCTCGGGCACGCCCGGCGACTTGTTGAGCAACCAGAAGCCAGCGCCATAGCCGAAGGCGCCCTCCGGCTGCGGGCCGCTGGGTGCCGTGACGAAGCTTCGCCAATCCTCGGGCAACAGGCGCCGCCCTTCCCACATCCCGTCATTCTGATAGAGCAAGCCCAGCCGGGCGAGGTCGCGCGCCGTCGTCCAGACCTGGCTGGAGAGGATATAATCGCCCTCCCCGTCATGCTCGACCACGGTGCGCGTCATCCCGAGCCCGTCGAAAAACCTGCTGGGGTTCAGCAACCGGTCGGACCGGATCACCGCCGCGCGCTCGTTGATTGCGGCCTGCGCCTTGTCCTGCGCCGCCTTCAGCGACTGTACGGCAAGCAGCGTATCGTTGTTGGCATAACGAAAGCGACTGCCCGGCGGATTCAGAAGCGGCCATTGGGTCGTCCACTGGCGCACCGACGCACCGCCCATATAGATGGCGTCGCTGCGATTTCCGGCCGTGTCGCTGGTGAGGCCGCTTGCCATGCGCATGAGTTGCTCGGTCGTGATGGCCGCGCGCGGGTCGCCGGGCGCCTGCCACTCGTCAATCATCGCGGGGCGCTTCACATCGATCCAGCCATTATGGGCGGCATAGCCGATCAGCGTCGCCGCCATCGACTTTGCTACCGAAAAGGTGCGCTGCGCGGTGTGAACATCGTGCCCGAGCGCATAGCGTTCGACGATGATCCTGCCATTCTTGACGATCAGCAGCGAACTCGTCCGCCCGCCGAAGCCATCCAGGTTCATCACTGCCTGTTCGTATGGCGTGTAGCCGCGCGGAATGGGGGCGCGGGCGTTGACATCTCCCCACGGCCACGCCTTGGCATCAAGATTGGGGCGCGGCTCGAAATAAGCGCCCTCCCGTGCTGACGACAGCGCGCCGATCGGCAAGGTGACGCACCCTTCGCGCCCCCGCCACTCGGCAACGCGGGGAGGCATGTCGTCGCGATAAGTGACGCTGACCTTTTTCGCCTTGCCGTCGACGTCGGCCTTCAACGCTCGAACATCGGACTCGATCTCGGGATAGATGCCCGTCAGCTCGTCGCGCTCGATCGCGTCGAGCGGCTTGCCGGCCCCGTTCCACAACGCCGAACAGGTGAACGCTGCCCGATAGCCGGCGGCCCAGGCGCGATTGATCTCGGCATTGGGATCAGCCGCGCGCGCCGGAAGCGCCGCGACCAGAAGCGCAAGCCCCGCGACAAATGCGCGTGGCATATCAGGGCCTCGTGCCGAAATTCTGGCGTTGCGGCTTTCGGGCGCGATCCCACCACGCGCGGCGGATGACGTCGGCGATGCGTTCGGGGTCGTCCGCCCCGAAGCGGACGAGAAGCGCGTGCCAGCCTTCGTAATGCGGGGTCTGCCAAAAGGTGTCCGGATCGGTTTCAAGCAGGATTTCCTTCTCATCAGGCTTGCACATCACCGCAAAGCTGCCCGCCTCGCGCCCCGGCGACGCCAGCGCCTTGCCGTTGAGCTTGGGACAAGGCGTGCCGTAAAAGGGCAGCATCTCGACATCGGGAAGGCTGCAGGCAAAGGCAACGACGTCATCCCAATTGTCGAAGCGCGGGGACATTATCTTCCCCCAGCCTCGCGCCGCCGCTCGTCCCACCAGGCCATGCGCTCGGCGATCCGCTTTTCGAAGCCGCGATCGACCGGGCGATAAAGTTCGGCGGGCTGCATCTCGTCGGGCCAGTAATTGTCGCCCGAAAACCCTTCGGGCGCATCATGGTCATAACTGTACCCCGCCCCATAGCCCAGATCCTTCATCAGCTTGGTCGGAGCGTTCAGGATATTCGCGGGCGGCGCGAGGCTGCCGGTATCGCGCGCCGCCGCCCACGCCGCCTTCTGCGCCATATAGGCCGCGTTCGATTTGGGCGCGGTCGCGCAATAGAGACATGCCTGCACGATCGCCAACTCCCCCTCGGGCGAACCGAGAAATTGATAGGCGTCCTTCGCGGCCAGACACTGAACCAGCGCCTGCGGATCGGCGAGACCGATGTCCTCGCTGGCGAAACGGGTAATGCGGCGCAGCACGTAAAGCGGCTCTTCACCCGCAACGAGCATCCGCGCGAGCCAATAGAGCGACGCCTGCGGATCGGACCCCCGCATCGCCTTGTGCAACGCGGAGATAAGATTGTAGTGCCCGTCACGATCCTTGTCGTAGACCGGCATCCGGCGATGCAGGAACTGCGCGAGCTCGCCGGGATCGAGCGGCGCTTCGATCGTCACCGAAAACAGCGTCTCGACCTGGTTGAGCAGGAAGCGCCCGTCGCCGTCGGCGCTCGCGATCAGAGCCGCGCGTGCTTCGTCGGTCACCGGCAACGCCTGCCCTACCTCTTCCTCGGCGCGCGCCACCAGCGTTCCGAGTGCCGCCTCGCCCAGCCGGTTGAGGACAAGCACCTGCGCACGGCTGAGCAGCGCGGCATTCAAGGCGAAGCTTGGATTCTCGGTCGTCGCGCCGACCAGGACGACCGTGCCGCGTTCGACATAGGGTAGAAACCCGTCCTGCTGCGCGCGATTGAAGCGATGGATTTCATCGACGAACAAGAGGGTCCGCTTTCCCGCCGCCGCCATTTTCTCGGCATCGGCGAACGCCTGTCGCAGGTCGGCGACCCCGGAAAAAACGGCCGAAAGCGGCGCGAAGCGCATCCCGACCGCCTGCGCCAGCAGCCGCGCGATCGTCGTCTTGCCGGTTCCCGGCGGGCCCCAGAGGATGATCGAGGAAAGCTGTCCAGCCGCGACCATGCGACCGATCGCGCCTTCGGGTCCGGTCAGATGCTCCTGCCCGACAACCTCGGCCAGCACCTTGGGTCGCAACCGTTCGGCGAGCGGCACCGGCCCGGCATCGCCTTCGCGCTGCGCCGGCGCATCGCCGCCGAACAGGTCGGCGGCCATCAGCCCGCGCGCCGCTGTTTCTGGCGGATCAGACGCAAATAGGTGTCGGCCACTGACTGGTTGATCGCATCCCATTGATAGGCGCCGCTTTCGACAAGCGCCGCCGCGCCGTGCGTCGCGCGCAGTTGCGGGTCGCGGCAGTAGAGTTCCAGATCGTCGGCAAACAGGCTGATCGCGCCCGGCGCGACGAGATATCCCGTCTGCCCATGCTTGACGATGCTCGCGCTGCCGGTCGCGCGGGCGGCGACCACGGGCAGGCCGCATGCCATCGCTTCGAGCGTCACGTTGCCGAAGGTTTCGGTGACCGAGGGGTTGAAGAACATGTCGCACGAGGCGAGCGCGCGGGCGAGGTTCTCGCCGCCCTGAAAGCCGACGAACTTGGCGTCGGGAAGACGCGATTCGAACCATTCGCCGGCCGGCCCCTCGCCGATCACGACGACCTGGTGCGGCACCTTGCGACGCTGGAGCTGGTCGATGGTATCGGCGAAGACGTCGAGCCCCTTTTCCATCACCAACCGGCCGAGGAAAGCGATTACGGGGACGTCGTCGGCGATACCCCACGACTGACGCCAGCCCATGTCGCGGCGACCGGGGTTGAAGACGTCGCGCTCGACGCCGCGGGCCCAGATGCCGATGTCATAGTTCATGCGCTGCTGACGGAGAACCTGAGCGAAGCTTTCGGACGGGGCGATCAGCGCGTCGCATTTCCGATAAAGCTTGCGAAGCCACGCCACGACCAGCGGCTCGAGGAAAGAAAGGTTGTAGTACCGGAAATAGGTCTCGAACCGCGTGTGAACCGAGCAGGCAACGGGCAGCTTGCGGCGCCGCGCCCAGGCGGCCGCCTGCCGCGACACGCGGTCGGGGCTGGATATGTGAAGGATGTTCGGCGCGAACCTGGTGATGTCCTCCCGAACCCGTGACGAGAAATGCAACGGGATGCGATATTCGGGGCGATTGGGGATCGCCATCGAGGGAACGCTGACAAGGTCGCCGGTCGGCTCGAAATCGGGGTCGGCAACGGTCGGCGAATAGACGCGCACCGCCGCCCCCTGGGCAAGCAAATAGCCGACAAGCCGATTGAGCGCCTTGTTCGCGCCGTCGACGGTCATGTTGTAATTGCCGCTGAACAGGGCGATGCGAAGGTCTGAAACTTCCATCCGGCTTCGCCTAGTCCTTTAGCCTTGCAAAGGCAATTGCGTCAGAATTCCTCACGCTCCGGCGGCGCTTCCAGATCGACCACGACCGGCGGATGCAGGCGCAGGCGGTGGACGCGCTTTTCGTCGGCCTCGGTCACCTCGATGCGCCAGCCGCTCGGGTGGTGGAGTATCTCGCCGACTTGCGGCACATGGCCGGCCAGCACCGCGGCAAGACCGCCCAGCGTGTCGACATCTTCGTCGACATCGCCCAGCCGCGAGTCGATCGCTTCTCCGATGTCGTCGAGTTCGGCGCGTGCGTCCGCCTCCCAACACCCATTCTCGACCGGAGAGAATAGCGCGGTCGGTTCGTCGTCATGCTCGTCTTCGATCTCGCCGACGATTTCCTCGACCAGATCCTCGATCGTCACGAGGCCTTCGGTCCCCGAATATTCGTCGATCACGATCGCAAGATGGGTTCGCTGCGCCCGCATGTCCGCCAGCAGGTCGAGCACGTCCATCGATTGCGGAACATAGAGCGGCTGGCGGATCAGGTCGATCAGCGGCGGCGGCGCCTTTTTCGTGGCGAGTACCGCGAAGACGTCCTTGACGTGGATCATGCCGACCACTTCGTCCAGCGTCTCGCGATAGACCGGCAGACGGCTGTGCCCAGCATCGACGAAGATGGCGACCACATCGTCGAAGTTGGCGCTTTCAGGAATTGCGATGATCTCGCCGCGCGGTACCGCGACGTCGTCGACCGTCTGTTCCCCGAAGTGGAGGAGGTTGCGCAGCATCTTGCGCTCGATCGGGGACAGGTCGCCGACGACGCTGCTTCCGCGCCGCACCTCGCCTTCCTCTTCGGCCTCGTCGATTACATCCTCGATCTGCTCGCGAAGCGACGGTTCCTTTTCACCGCCGAACAGCAATGTCTTGAGGCCGGTCCACAGACCGGACCTACTGTCCTCTTCCGATCGGTTCGAAGACCCCTGGTCGTCGGGCATGATGCTGTATGTTTCCCTGTTAATCCTGATCCGCATATGGATTGGCGATGCCCAGCGATGCAAGCGCTTTCACTTCAAGTGCCTCCATTGCCGTCGCGCTGACGTCGTCCATATGATCGTAACCGACTAGATGCAGCACCCCGTGGACCATCAGATGCGTCGCATGATCCTCCAGCGAAACCCCCTTTTCCTCGGCCTCGCGCGCGCAAGTTTCGCGCGCAAGCACGATATCACCGAGTAGAATTTCGCCATCGTCGCTGTTCGACATCGTCTCCAGCAGATCGGCCTGAACCTGCGGGAAGGACAGCACATTGGTCGGCTTGTCCTTGCCGCGAAAGTCGCGGTTGAGGGCGTGAACCTCGGTATCGTCGGTCAGCCGCACCGATATCTCGACGAGCGGCGCGGCGTCGGCGAGCGATGCGAACGGCGTCACCGCAAGCGCTGCGGCGGCCGCCTCCCCTGCCCGCACTTCCCAGTCCAGCGTATCGGGCCAGGGCGTCGCCTCATGCGTCTCAACGCTCAGCATGCCGATTGCCGCCGGAAAAAAGTCGCGGAAAACTGCGCAACTTCACTCGCAAAACGCATTTTCTGCGGCGGAGTCATTCGGGAAACTATCATCGCATCGACGCTATAGCGCCACCGCCAAGTAGGACAGCGAAAAATCGAACGAGGCCGCCGCCAGCGCCGCACCGCGGGCGTCGGACGGCGCATTCAATGCATATGCTTCAGCTTGTCCGGATTGCGCATCACATAGATGCCCGTGATCCGGCCGTCCTCGATTTCCAGCGCCGTGGTCTGAAACTCGCCGTCGGCTTCGCGCGTGATGAAGCCCGGCAGGCCGTTGATCGTGCCGGTGTGAACAAGCGTCGAGGCATGTTTGGCAAAGAGCACGGCCAGACTGCGGTGCAGCGTCATGACGGTCTGATAGCCGAGCACGGGCACGACCGCCGCCGGGCGCTTGCCGCCGCCGTCGGACCACATGCCCACATCCGCGGCGAGGAGCTGGCCGAGCGCGGCCATGTCGCCGCTACGCGAGGCCGTGAAAAAGGCGTTGGCGATCTCCAGCCCCCGTTCCTTTTCCATCTTGTAGCGCGGGCGCGCGTCGCGAACGTGGCTCCGCGCCCGCGCGGCGAGCTGGCGCGTCGCGGCGGGATCGCGGTCGATCGTCTTTGCCACTTCGTCGAACTCGACGCCGAAGACGTCGTGAAGCAGGAAGGCCGCGCGCTCGAGCGGAGAAAGGCGTTCGAGCGCGAGCATCAGCGGCAGCGTGACGTCGTCCTCCTCTTCCTCCTCGACAAGGGGATCGGGAAGCCAGGGGCCGACATAGGTTTCGCGCTGCACGCGCGCGGACTTGATCTGGTCGAGGCAGAGCCGCGTCACGGTGCGGCGGAGAAAGGCCGCGGGCTCGCGCACCGCGCCGCGGTCGGTGCCGAGCCAGCGGATGAACGCATCCTGCACCACATCCTCGGCGTCGGCGACCGAGCCGAGCATGCGATAGGCGACGCGCGTCAGGAGCGGACGCAGCGGGTCGAAACTCGCCGCCGCGTCCACCGCGCCTTCGCCACCCTGGATGCCCGCGGACGTCATCAGGCCGCCTTCACCAGCACGCCGTTTTCGTACCAGAGGTCAAAGCCGACCGCGATACGGTTCCAGCCGTTGATGATGTTGATCAGCAGCGTCAGGTGCACCTGTTCCTCCGCCGTGAAATGCGCCTCAAGCGCCTCTTTCGCGGCCTTCTGTGTGTGCCCTTCGGACAGGCGGGTCAAGGCGTCGGTCCAGGCCAGCGCGGCGCGCTCGCGATCGGTGTAGACGGGCGCTTCTTCCCACGCGGCCAACAGATAGATGCGCTGTTCGCTCTCACCATGCGCGCGGGCGTCGACGGTGTGCATGTTGATGCAGTTCGCGCAGCCGTTCAGAATCGACGAACGGATCTTCACCAGTTCGACAAGCGTCTTGTCGAGGCTCTTTTCGATGGCGAAGCCGGCGGCGGTCCACTGTTTCATCAGGGTCGGCGCGGCGGCGTAGGGATCGGTTACCTTGGTCATCTCAATGTCTCCTTCATGAGGTTGTACAGACATGACGAGACGGCGCGGGCGCGTGTGACATGGCGCACGAAAAAATTTGGCTCGGGGCGCATTTTGTCGAACGGGCATCGAGCCAAGCCACGGGAAACATTATGTTTCGGATAATGCGCTTTTCCGCTTCCCGAAGCTGCATTAGCATCTCCCCATCTTTGGCAAGAGGGGGAGTGGTCATGAAGTTTCTCGATGGTTTCACCGAACAGGCCTATGCGTTGCTCCGCATCGTCGCGGGGCTGCTTTTCCTTGCGCATGGCGTGCAGAAATTCCTGAATTTCCCAGTCGCGTTCCCGATGCCGCTCAACCCCCTGCTGCAGGCGGCGGGCGCGATCGAGATCGTCGCGGGCGGCCTGATCGTCATCGGGCTGTTCACGCGCCCGGCGGCCTTCATTGCGAGCGGCATGTCGGCCGTCGGCTATTGGATCGCCCATGGCAGCCAGGGCCCCTTTCCGATCGCCAACGGCGGCGAGACGATCGTGCTTTACTGCTTCCTGTTCCTGTTCGTCGCGACGCGCGGCGCCGGAATCTGGAGCCTCGACGCGGCGACCCGCAAATCGGCCTGACAAAACAGGGGGCGATTCCTTGCGGAACCGCCCCCAGGTACGGGCTTCACATGGTGGTGAAGTTGGTCAGAGCTTTTTGGTGTTCGCCTCGATCAGCTTTTTCGCTTCGGCGATCGCCTTGTCGGTGGTCAGCTTCTTGTCCTGAATCTCGTCGGCCATACCGAGCAGACGAGCGCTGATCACCGTGCCAGTCTCCGCCTCTTCCTGGATCGCGATGCCGCCCTTGGCGGCGGCGACGCGGTCCCATTCGGCGCGGACGGCAGCCCAATAATCCTTGGTGGCGGCCCAATAATCATCGGCCGCCTTCACGTCATAGTCCTCATATTTGATATAGGTGTTGAGGACATATTCCTGGACGATTGGCACCAGCTTGCCGTCCTTGATCCCCATCTTGGTATTGTCCTGCCAATGAACCCAGCCATCGGGCGACGGCTGGTGGCGGTTGATCGAAAAATAGCGGTCGTAGACAGGTTTCCGTACCGCGTCGCGGCGCGCCAGCGGACGCCAGGTCCAATTCGAGCGCCAGCGGCGGATACCGGCCTGCGTTTCGAACTGACCCCAGCCGCCATAGCGCGGGGAGTCGTCGACCTGCCACACGGTCTGCGACCAGCGGCCGGTCCGCATCTTTTCGGGGACGTCTTCCCACGACCATTGGTTGCGGTCCGAATAGACCAGCACCTTGGCGGGTTCATATTCCCAATCCTGGCGCCAATGCTTTATGATATGGCTCTTGCCCTCGTCATCGGTGATGACCAGCATATGCTGAAGCACGATCTTGCGGCCCGTGTCCTCGATCACGCGGACGACCTCGTTACCCCCCGAACGCTTGGGTTCCAGCGGGGTATAGTCGGGGTCCCAGCGCGTCGATTCCTGCATGTTGAAGCTGACGCGGTAATTGCCTGCCATCGCCAGGATGTCGGCGCGGTCGGCCTCGAAATTGGCAGCCGCCTCGGTCGCCGCGATCGGCGGATGCGCATAGGCGGCGACAGGAAGCGCGGCGGTTGCGAGCAGCAAGCCGGCGGCGATCTTGCGATAGATGTTCATGGGTGCAGTCCTTCTGTTTTTAGAAGCGGTAGCTCAGCGACACGCTCGCATTACGGCCGGGCTGGGTATAGGCATCCGTGACGGCCGAGGTGGACGCGAGGCCGCGAACGTCGCTCCACCAGGCATATTTCTTGTCGAGGATATTGAAGACGCCGCCGCGCAGGGTCAGCCCGTCCATCAGGCGAACGAAGGCGGTCGCGTCGAGGATGGTGAAGGCGTCGGGCCGGAAACAGGTCGAGCCGCTGCAGACCGTCGTCGGACGGCCGAGGTCGTCGACGCCGACGGTCCGCGACACTTCCTTGCGCGCACTGTGCGTCATGATGACCTGGCCCCCGAAACGCCCGTTCGGCGCACGATAGCCGAGGCCGGCGACCAGCTTGAGCGGGTCGATCGACTGGAGCGGCAGCCGCTCAAGCCCGAGCCCGGTCTGGGTCCCCGTCGCATAGGATAGGGCGAGCGTCGTATATAGGCCGGACGACGCTCGCCCCTCGAAACGCGCCTCGGCCCCCTTGACCCGGACACGATCGAGATTCACGAATTGGAAGATTGCGGGGTCGTTGGGCAGGAAGCTGCCGCTGACCTGTTCCTGGCTGATGAAATCCTTGTAGCGCGCCGAAAAGGCGGTGACGTCCAGGCTGACGGCATTGCTGGTGAAGCGCAGTCCGCCCTCGAAGCTCTCGCTGCGTTCCGGACCCAGGTCGGGGTTCGGAATCGAGGTATAGCCCGACGCGATGTTGGAGAAGAACTGGTTCACCTGCCCCGGTTCGGGCGCCTTGAACCCCGTCGCATAGTTGGCGAACAGCCGCACATCATCGGTGATCTTGAAGACCGCGCCGAATTTCGGCGACAGGCGCGAGCCGTCCTGCTTCGCGCCGGCAAAGGTCGGCAGCAACGGATCGTCGTCGGGCGACAGGTCGTACCAGTCGAAGCGCAGCGCCGGATAGAGCAGCAGACGGCCCTCGGCGATCGAGATTTCGTCGCCGATGAACAGACCGGCCCGCGTATATTCGGTGGTCGGGAAAGCGCGCGTCGGGAACGTCTCGCCGAACGGCGGCACCGTGCCGTCGCGCAGGCCGCGCTGGCGGGTCTTGCTGATATCGCCGCCGAAGACGAGCCGGTGCCCGATCGCGCCGGTGGTGAAATCCGCGCGCGCGTCGGCGGCGGCGCCGATCACGCGGTTTTCAAAGGTGTTGAGGCGGGTGCGGTCGGCCGCGGGGGTGCGGTCTTCCTCGGTATATTGATTGTCCTCGCCGTCCTGCCAATAGAGCGCGACGCGGGCGAAATCGATCGTGCCCTCGCCTTCCCAGCTCCAGTCGAGCGACACGCGCTTGCGCTCGCCGGTATCGAAGCCCTCCAGGCGATCGACGCTGGCGGTGACGACGCCCAGTGCGTTGCGCGTCGCGGTCACCCCGGTCAGCCCGTTGGTATAAAGGTTGGTGCCCAGATATTCGCCCGTCAGGCGCAGCTTGTGGCCGTTCGCGGGATCATAGACGATGCGCGCGAGCGCGGCGTTCGAGCGGCCGTCCTGCGGGTTCGGCAGCGTACGCTGCGGCCCGGTGCCCGCGACGAGGCCCGAGGTCAGCGTGCCGGTGAGCGGATTGGGAAGGACGACGCCCGGGTTCGTGCCCTTGTTGTCGAGTTCCTGCCAGTCGCGGCGGGTGTAGGCGGCCATGACGGACCAGTCGCCGCTGCGCCCCGCGAGGATCGCGGTCTCGCTGAACTCCTTGTCGCTGCTGCTGTAACCGGCGCGCAGAAGCCCCCCGATATCCTTGCCTTCTGCGAGGAAGTCCGACGGGTCGGAGGTGATGAAGCTGACCGCGCCCGCCAGGCCGTCGCTGCCGTAGAGCGCCGACGACGGACCGCGCAGGATTTCGACCGACTTGACGAGACCTAGGTCGACATAGTCGCCGCGCCCGGCCGCCTGCGCGCCGAAGCTGAAGCCATCGGGGACGCGGACACTGTCGACCTGGATCAACACGCGGTTGCCGCCGATGCCGCGGATGTTGAAGCTGTCGTTGCCGGCGCGGCCGGTCGCGCCGAGGGCCGCGCCGAAACGCGCGGGCTGGCGCTGGACGCTGACGCCGGGTTCGAAGCGGACGAGGTCGCGAATGTCGGTGACCATCTCGTCGGCGATCTGCTCGTCGGTCTTGACCGTCACGGTGACCGGCAGGTCTTCGGCATTGGTCGCGATGCGCGTCGCGGTGACGACGATCTGCGTCTTGCGGGCAAGCCAATAGTCGCCGTCATTGTCCTGTGCGAAGGCCGGCTGCGCGACGGCAGCAAGGGCCAGGCCAAGCGCGCTTCCAGCCGCTAGGCGGGTGGCGGACGACGCATATCGGATAGTCAATTTTATTCCCCTGCAGATTTGCGACTGACTCGCAATAGCGCCCCATTAAGAGCGCAAAGCGCATCGGTCAACAATTATGCTATTGCGACTCGTTTTCATAATTTGCCCGCTGGCGCCGGGCGCTCTCGATCCAAACAAGCGCATTGCCCCGCCCCGCGCCGCGCGGCATGATGCTGCCGGGGGAACGGGGATTGATGCCGCCACAGGTCTTCATCAGCTATTCGTCGAAGGACCGCATCGTCGCCAACATGGTGTGCGCGCTGCTGGAAGAGCGCGGACATCGGTGCTGGATCGCACCGCGCGACATCCTGCCCGGCACCTCATGGGGGGAGGCGATCATCGACGGGCTGAAGGCCTCGACCGTGTTCGTCCTCGTCTTTTCCAGCCACGCCAACACGTCGCCGCAGATATTGCGCGAGGTCGAACGCGCGGTGCACCTGGGCCTGCCGATCATCCCCTTCCGGATCGAAGACGTCGTCCCCGAACGCAGCCTGGAATATTTCATGAGCGTGCCGCACTGGCTCGACGCGCTGTCGCCGCCGGTCGAAAATCACATCGCCAAGCTGGGCGACGTCGTCGCCGCGCTGATCGCCGGCCCGAAAGACGCCTATGTCGCCGGCAAACCGCGCGGCACCAAGCGCCTGTCGTGGAACAATGCGCTGGTCCGCGCGACCGCCGGCGGCGCGGTGCTGGCGCTGTTGCTGCTCGCGGCATGGCTGGGCGGACTGACGCCGCCGGATTCGGCGATCGGCTGGATCGCGCCGTTGCTCGCGCTGGCGATCCCGGCGGCTGTCGTCGGCAGCGGACAGGTCAAATGGTGGCTGAAACGCCCCGTCCAGGCGGCGCTGCTCGCACTGCTGATAGCCGCCGCGGGCCTCTATGGCTGGGCGTCCTCCGCCTATGTCATCGCGGGCGAGAATGGCGCGCCGCTGGTGCGGGGGACCGAATGCACGCCCGACGCGCGGCTGGTGTTCGAAAGCGAATGCCCCGACCTGCCCTCCGATGCGCTGGCCGACGCCGCCTATGATCCCGCGCAGCTGTGGACCGCGGCGTCGATCGGCCGCGTCCGGCTGATGCTGGGGGCGTCGTGGGCGGTGATTGCCGCCGCGGCGGCGCTGTTCGTTGCGGCATGGCTCGGCGGGCCGCGCCGGTTGAAGCAGGAGGAATAGCATGCGGATAGCGACCGTGAGCGCGATTTCGCTCGCACTGGCGGTGCCCGGCGTCGCACGGGCACAAACGCCGCCCGACGCGGCGACGCTGAAGGCGATCGAGGCCGAGGTGCCGCGGCAAAGCTGGTATCCCGACGGCTATTACGACGTCCGCATCGCGGCGGAATCCGAACAGGGCGAAACCAAGGGAACGTCCAAGGATCTGCTCGGCGACTGGAACGACGGGCTCGGCAAACGCTATGATGTGATCGATTGCAGCGCGGAGTCGCCGAACGCGCTGGAGGTCGATCCCGTCACCGCGCGCTATGGCTTCGTCGCGAGCGAGGTCGCGCGCCTGCGGTCGGACTTCCGTCGGCTCAAATTCCCCGCCGCCCTCTATGCCGAACCGCTGCTGGCGTTCGAAAAGGCAAAGATCGAGGAAGCGACCAAGGGCCCCGACCCGCAGGTCGAGGCCGCGCGCTATGCCGAACGGGAGGCCGCCTATGCCAAGGCCGAACGCGAGGGCCGCGACCCGCCGCCGCCGCTCGAGGACAGCTCGGGCGGCGACGAAGAGGTGGGCGACGATTATGAAGATCCCTATTTCGCGCTCGCAAAGGCGGTCGAGGCGAATCGCGAACGGTCAGCACCCAAATTGCCGAAGGTCGTCGCCGAAGGCGGCTGCGGCGCCGGCGGCGCGGGGCCGATCATCGTCAAGACGATGCCCCCGCAGGGCGAGGTCCTGCTGGTCAACGCATTCGCCTTCAAGGTCTGCACGCGCAAGGTGCCCGACCCGTGGGATCGGTTCGCCTGTAAATGGACCGAGATCGAAACCGGCGTCGAAAAGAGCCTGGCCGGGCGCTATGTCTATCAGGTACGCTGGCCCGACGGCACGGTGCGCAAGGGGACGCGCGACATCGTTCCCGAATATGATACCGACCAGGCTGTGACGGTAACCTTCAAGAAGACCGGCAGCTAGGGCCACCGGCTCCGCTGTGCGGCGCCGGATCATTACGACCCGGCGTGTCGCAAATCAGGACCCGGGCCCCTCATAGGCTTCGACGATCCGCCCGACGATCGGGTGGCGGACGACGTCGGCGCTGGTGAAGCGGCTGACGTTGATGCCCTCCAGCCCCTCCAGCCGGTCAACCGCATCGGCGAGCCCCGAACTGGCGGGCAACGGCAGATCGACCTGCTTCGGGTCGCCGCAGATCACCATGCGGCTGTTCATGCCGAAGCGGGTAAGGAACATCTTCATCTGCGGGATCGTCGTGTTCTGCGCTTCGTCGAGGATGATGAAGGCATCGGCGAGCGTCCGTCCACGCATGAAGGCGAGCGGCGCAATCTCGATCTCCCCGCTCGCGATGCGGCGCTCGACCTGCTCGGCGGGCAGGCAGTCGTGCAGCGCGTCGTAGAGCGGACGCAGATAGGGATCGACTTTTTCCTTCATGTCACCGGGCAGAAAGCCCAGCTTTTCACCGGCCTCCACCGCGGGACGCGACAGGATCAAACGCTGCACGCTGCCGGTGATGAGCTGCGCCACCGCCTGCGCGACGGCAAGATAGGTCTTGCCGGTCCCCGCCGGGCCGAGCGCGAAAATCACGTCGTCGCGCGCGAGCGCCTGCATATAGGGGACCTGCGACGGCGCGCGCGGGACGATCGTCTTCTTGCGCGTACGGATCATCACCGCCGGCGTTTCATTCGCGTCGTGGCGGATGATGCCGTCCAGCGTCGGTTGCGCCGACATCGAGATGACGCCGTCGACCATGCCGCTGTCGACCTCCTGCCCCTGTTCGATGCGGTTATACAGGTCGACGAGTACGTCGCGCGCGCGGGCGGCGGCCTCTGCCTCACCCTCGATCTGAACGCGATTGCCGCGCGCGGAGATATAGACGCCCAGGCGGTTCTCGATCGCGACCAGATTCCGGTCGAACTCGCCGAAGAGGATGCCCAAAAGCTGCGTTCGCTCGAATTCCGCGGTCAATCGGACGCGGTCGCCGGGTTCGGCGGGGGTTGCGGCGAGCGGGCGTTTGGACATCAAGCCTCCTGCAATTGGCGCAAAATCGCGCCCAAACTATTCGGACCTGCCGAAGTGATTTCGACGTCGACCATATCGCCGATCGCCAGGCCGGGCGCGGTGACGTGCACCGACTGAAGCCACGGCGACTTGCCGATGAGCTGGCCGTCGAGCTTGCCCTTGCGCTCCAGGAGCAGACGCGTCGTACGCCCGACGGTCGCCTGATTGAACGCCTGCTGCTGTTCGTTGAGCAGCGCCTGCAACCGCTGGAGCCGGTCATGCATCACCGCCTCGTCGACCTGTTCGTCCATCGTCGCCGCGGGGGTACCCGGGCGGCGCGAATATTTGAAGCTGTATGCCATAGCATAGCGGGTCGCGCGGACGATATCGAGCGTCGCCTCGAAATCCGCCTCGTCTTCGCCGGGGAAACCGACGATGAAATCGCCCGAGATCGCGATGTCGGGACGCGCGGCGCGGACGCGCTCGATGACGCGAAGATAGCTGTCGACGCTGTGGCTGCGGTTCATCGCGGCCAGGATGCGATCGCTGCCCGCCTGAACCGGCAGGTGGAGAAAGGGCATCAGCTTGTCGATCTCGCCATGCGCGGCGATCAAACCGTCGGTCATGTCGTTCGGATGGCTGGTGGTATAGCGGATACGCTCGAGACCGTCCTCCCGCGCGAGTGCGCGGATCAGCCCGTCCAGCCCGATGGCGCGCCCGCGCTCATCCTCGCCGTCCCATGCGTTCACATTCTGCCCCAGCAGCGTGATTTCGCGGACGCCGACGGCGACGAGCGCCCGCGCCTCGGCGATCAGGTCGGCAAAAGGCCGGCTGATTTCGGCACCGCGCGTGTAAGGCACGACGCAATAGGTGCAGAATTTGTCGCATCCCTCCTGCACGGTCAGGAAAGCGGTCGGACGCTGGCCGCCCGCACGCTTTGGCAGCGCGCCGAACTTGCTTTCCAGCGGCATGTCGAGGTCGATCGCCTTCTCGCCCTTTGCGGCGCGCGCGATCAGTTCGGGCAGGCGGTGATAGGCCTGCGGACCGACGACGACGTCGACGCTGGGTGCGCGCCGCGCGATCTCCGCTCCCTCGGCCTGCGCGACGCAGCCCGCGACGGCGATGGTCGGACGGCTGCCGTCCTCGCGCTTCAAACGGCCGATATCCGAATAGACTTTTTCCGCCGCCTTTTCGCGGATGTGACAGGTGTTGAGCACGACAAGGTCGGCATCGGCGCCGTCGGCGGCGGGAACATAGCCCTCTGCGCCCAGCACTTCGGCCATGCGCTCGCCGTCATAGACGTTCATCTGGCAGCCGAAGGATTTGACGTGAAAGGTCTTGGCGGGAGGGGTAGCGGTCATGCAGCTCCGATAGAGGAAGGAAGCGCGGAAATGAAGGGGATTCGGCCCGTCATGCGGCAGGCTGATCCGCTTCGTAGCGCACCGGCGCGACATTGTGAGGAAAAGGCCGGAGCGGCTTGCCGAGCGTAGCGACCAGCGCGTCCTCGATCCGGCGGCGCGCCTCCGCCGTTATGGCCTTGCGACCCGGAAAATCGCGCGGATGAAAAGGCTCCAGAAAATGGATGTGCAGCCTGAAGGTGCCGGGACGCGCCAGGATACGCTTGGCATTGTCGATCCCCGCCTCGACCCCGATCCAGCCGATCCATTCCGCCAGCGGCCCGTAATCGAGCATTACGGGCTGGACCAGGACCGCGGGCGGCGGCGGTTCGAGCACCTGCATCATCGACGTCTTGAACGGCAGCAGCGACTGGCCGTCGGTCGTCGTCCCTTCGGGAAAGACCGTCACCGACCAATTGTCGGCCAGCGCCTCGCGCAGGCGGTTGATCTGGTCGGCGACCCCGCCGCGATCCTCGCGGCTGACGAAGACGGTGCGGTTGAGGCGGCAAAGCCAGCCGATCACCGGCACGCGCCCCAGCTCGGCCTTGGCGACGAACGCGGTTCCGCTCGCCCCCGCCAGCGACAATATGTCAACCCAGCTGACATGGTTCGAGATAAAGAAGACGTCGCGGCGAAGCGGCGTGCCGTGCTTGGTCACGCGCGCACCGACGATCCAGGCGGCCAGGAACAGGAACAGCTTCGGAAACGGCGAGCCGTAGCTGATGATCCGGTACAGATAATGGAGCGGCACCAGGATCAAGAGCGAGAGGAAAAGCAACAGCACCCGGAACAGGATGCGCGCTTTCCCCCTCAGCGAAATGGGTGCCGGCTGGCCCGCCGCGATTGCGGCGCGCTGAGCAACTGGGTCAATCCTTGCGGTCGAGCCGGACGCCATAAAGCTCCATGCGATGGTCGACCAGGCGGAAGCCCAGTCGCTCGGCGATGACCCGCTGCAACGCCTCGAGTTCGGGATCGACGAATTCGATCACCTTGCCCGTTTCGACGTCGATCAGATGGTCGTGATGCGCCTCGGGTGCCGCTTCGTACCGCGATCGCCCGTCGCCGAAATCGTGACGGTCGAGAATCCCCGCCTCTTCGAACAAGCGTACGGTGCGATAGACGGTGGCGATCGAGATGCCGCTGTCGATCTTCGACGCGCGTTCATACAGCGTCTCGACATCGGGGTGATCCTCCGAATCGGAGATCACGCGCGCGATGATTCGGCGCTGCTCGGTGATGCGCAGCCCCTTTTCGTGGCACAAGGCTTCAAGGTCGATGGTACCGGACATGCGGGCCTTTCCTGCATTGATGCAGTCGGATCTATATTCTTCCAAAACCGTATAAGCACGCCCCGCCGATAGGACAAGGGCGGCACCTCGCGGAGCCGCCCCTTGGGTCGTGCCTGGACGAAGCGGATCAGACCTTGCGACGCTTGCGGCCGCCGCCGCGGCCCTTGGTGCCTAGGCCGATTTCCTTGGCCAGCTCGCGACGCTTTTCGGCATAGCTGGGGGCGACCATCGGATAGTCGGCCGGAAGGCCCCATTTCGCGCGATAATCGTCGGGCGTCATGCCGTAATGCGTCATCAGGTGGCGGCGCAGCATCTTCAGCTTCTTGCCGTCCTCAAGACAAACGATGTGATCGGGCTTTATCGACGCGCGGATCGAGACGGCAGGCACCGGCTTTTCCTCGACGACCGGCTTTTCGCCAAGATTGGCGAGCGCGGCGTGCACATTGTTGATCAGAAGCGCCAGGTCGGAAATCGCGACGCTGTTGTTGCTGACGTGCGCGGCGACAATATCGGCGGTCAGCGTGACCAGCATTTCATTCGTGTCGGATTGATCGGCCATGGCTTTATTTGTTCCTGTCCTTGAGCACTTGCGACAAGGGCGCCGAATATTGGCCGCCCGCGCGCGTTGCGGACATTCATGCCATTTCGGATGAATTCCCGCAATGGCCTTCCCGGCCGAACTTTCAGCCTATGCCTTGTTCTTGGACACCAATACTGGTCCGGCGCATCGTAATCGCATCGCGAACAACGCCATCACCACCGCGATAATAAGCATTGCGGCGACCACATTCCGAAAAACCCGACCGTTCGTAAAGATGAATCGCGTCATTGTCGGCGCGCATCTCAAGGAAATAATCGTCTGCGCCCTGCCCTTTTGCCCAGGCCTGCCAATCATCCATCAGCGCCGCCCCGACGCCGCGGCCGCGCCACGCGGGATCGACCGCCAGCAGCAGCAATTCGCTCTCCGGCCCAGCGATGCGCGCCGCCGAAAAACCGCACGGCCGCTCGCCGTCCCACGCAAGGCATACCCGCGCCGACGGCAGCGCGAACAGGGTCAGCAGCTGCGCCGTGCTCCAGGCCTCGCCATAAGCGGCGTCGAAGGCCGCATCCATGACCCGCATGACCGACGAAATATCGCCGACGCGCGCGGTGGCGAGGCGAATGTCACTCTCCATCACGCGGCCACCATCGGCTTGGCGTCAGGCGCGCGGCCATAGATCGGGCTGGGGTCGGCGAACAGCGCAGCGGGCGGCAGCGCCGCAAAGGCGCGCGCATCGGGCAGCGCCGAAAGCGCCCTGCCCGTCCCGCGCCGCGCCACGAACGGCTCCGCGCGATTGCCGACGACCAGCGCATCATCGGCCAGAATCGCCTCGTCGGGCAGCAGCGAGCGAAGGTCGGCGCGCGGCGACAGGTCGGCGGCGAACGGCTGGACGAACCATTGGCCGTGCCCGCCTTCCATCACGACGAGCGCGCCGCCTTCCGCCGCAATCTCCCCGGCCGCCGCCGCAGCGACGAGCGCGAGGGTCGAAAAGCCATAGGCGGGGATGCCCCATCCCAGCGCGAGCGCGCGCGCCGCGGCGACGCCGATGCGGACCCCGGCAAAGCTGCCCGGCCCGCACCCGACGAAGATCGACGCCGCCCGGCCGCCGTCCGCCAGTTCGGCGATCAGCGGAACCAGCCGCTCGGCATGGCCGCGACCGATCACCTCGTGACGAAAATCGAGAACATGGCCGCCCTCCACCAGCGCGACCGAACAGGCCTCGCTGGCGGAATCGATGACCAGCCGTCGGCCGTCAGACGATGCAATTGAAGCGGTCAAAGCCGGGGCGCGGGCTGCGCTCGAAGATGGTCGCGGGATCGCCATAGCCGAGCGTCGAGATGAAGTTGCTCTTCACATTGGGCGTATCGGCGAAAAAGGCCTGGTCGACCGCATCGTTGCTGAAACCCGACATCGGCCCGGTATCGAGGCCGAGCGCGCGCGCGGCCAGGATGAAATAGGCGCCCTGAAGGCTGGAATTGCGGAATGCGGTCGCATGCGCGAGCGCGTCATTGCCCTTGAACCAACTCCGCGCGTCGGCGTGCGGAAAGAGTTCGGGCAGATGCTCGTAGAATTCGGTGTCCATCGCGATGATCGCGGTAACCGGCGCGCTCAATATCTTTTCGCCGTTCGCGGGCATCGCCAGCGCCGCGAGCTTCTGCTTCGCCTCGTCCGATACGCACCAGACGATCCGGGCGGGCAGCGCGTTCGCGCTGGTCGGGCCGTATTTCACCAGGTCCCAGATCGCGTGGAGCTGCGCTTCCGACACCGGCTTGTCGAGATAGCCGTTATAGGTGCGCGCCGTACGAAACAGCTGGTCGAGGGCGCTGTCGGAAAGCGACTCGCTCATCGGCTTGATCTCCTTGGGTGGGTCAGACGGCGTGGACGGCCGTCACTTCGGGCACATAATGTTTCAGGAGCGACTCGATGCCATTCTTCAGCGTCGCCGTCGAGGAGGGGCAGCCGGCGCAGGCGCCCTGCATCTTGAGGTACACATTCCCCTTGTCGAAACCGCGATACACGATGTCGCCGCCGTCGTTCGCGACTGCCGGACGGACGCGCGTCTCGATCAGTTCCTTGATCTGCTCGATGATGTCGGCGTCGGCCGGATCGTCGGCGAATCCCTGATCCTCGCCCGGCACCGAGATGCCTGCCGCGCTGGCCGGATGGAACAGCGGCATGTCGGCAAGGAAATGATCCATGACGATACCGAGTATATCGGGTTTCGCATCGGACCATTCGGCCCCCGGCGCGATCGTTACCGAGACGAAATCGCGGCCGAAAAAGACGCCGGTGACGTCGCCGAGCGCAAAAAGCGCGGTCGCGAGCGGCGAAGCCTCGGCCTCCTCGGGACTTGCGAAGTCGCGGGTGCCCGCTTCCATCACCGCCCGGCCGGGCAGGAATTTCAGCGTCGCGGGATTGGGCGTCGATTCGGTTTCGATCAGCATAGGGCGCATGTGGGGCGCAAAGCCCCTTTGTGCAAGATGGGTTGCATCGGCTAGGGCCCGCTTATGCGCCATTTCACGCATTTCGCCGCCATCGACTGGTCGGGCGCGCGCGGACCGCGCCAGCCGGGGATCGCGCTCGCGGTCGCAAGCGGTAGGGCCGCCCCGGCGCTCGTGCGACCGGGGCATATCTGGTCGCGCGGCGAAATATTGGCGTGGATCGAGGAAGCGCAGGCGTCGGACGCCGACATGCTGATCGGTTTCGATTTTTCCGCGGCCTTCGCTTTCGCCGATCGCGGCGCCTATTTCCCCGAATGGGCCGACAGCCCCGCCGACCTGCGCGCGCTGTGGACGCTCGTCGAAGCGCTCACTGCCGAAGACCCGCACTTTCAGATCGACGGCTTCCTCTCGCACCCCGAGGCGCGGCGGCATTTCCGCCACGCGCGCGGCGATGTCGGCGATATGTTCGAACCGGGCGCGGGCCGGCTGCGCGTCGTCGAACAGCATCAACGCGCGACCAGGCAGGCGGCCAGCGTCAGCAACTTCAACCTCGTCGGCGCAGCGCAGGTCGGCAAGGCCAGCCTCGCGGGAATGCGGTTGCTGCACCGGTTGCGCGGCCGCGTTCCGCTCTGGCCGCTCGACCCAGTGCCCGCGAAAGGACCGCTGCTGGTCGAAATCTATACCAGCCTCGCCGCACGCGCTGCCGGCGTCGCCGCTGGACGCAGCAAGGTTCGCGACGGCGGGGCACTGGACGCAGCACTCGCGGCGCTCGGTTCGCCACCGATCGGCATGGAGGGACCGGTGATCGATCATGCGAGCGACGCGCTGTTGACCGCGGCCTGGCTGCGCACGATCGCGGGAGACAGCGCCCCCTGGTCACCCGCCCCGCTGACCGACCGGTTGGCACGCACAGAGGGCTGGACTTTCGGCATCCTGTGACCCCGCGCCGCCTTTCGCATTTTCTCTACGTCAGATATTTCCATCCGACCGGAAAATGCTCTAGGGGGGCGCCAACAACGCCGGCTTAGCTCAGTTGGTAGAGCAACCGCCTTGTAAGCGGTAGGTCGTCAGTTCGAGTCTGACAGCCGGCACCACCACCCCCGATCATCGCGCCCGACCGCGCCCGTTGCGGTCAGGCGGGCGCAGCGATCCAGCGGTCGACCTGCGCCTCCAGCACCGGCAGCGGCACCGATCCGCGCCCCAGCACGATCTCGTGGAAAATCTTCTGGTCGTAACGGTCGCCGAGCGCGGTCCTGGCCTTTTCGCGCAGCGCCAGGATGCGCTGCATGCCGACCTTGTACGAGGTTGCCTGCCCCGGCGTGACGAAGTAGCGGCGGATTTCCGAGCGGATCTTGCCGATCGGCTGCGGCGAATTGGCGGTGTAATAGGCCAGCGCCTGCGCCTCGCTCCACCCCTTGGCGTGAATGCCGGTGTCGACGACCAGGCGGATGGCGCGCCATATTTCGCGGCCGAGCCGGCCGAAATCGCTGTAGGGATCGGTATAGAAGCCCATCTCTTTCGCGAGCCGCTCGACATAGAGCGCCCAGCCTTCGCCATAGGCGCCGTAGAAATAGTTTTTCCGGAACTCGGGCGTCCCGGTCATCTCCTGCGCCAGCGCGATCTGCATGTGATGGCCCGGATGGCCTTCGTGATAGACGGTCCCCTCGATCTCATAGGTCGGCGTCGCGCGCGTGTCGGCGAGGTGGACATAGAAAATGCCCGGCCGCGACCCGTCGAGCGCCGCGGGCGAATAATGCGCCGCGCCGCCCGGCTCCTCGCGAAAGGCCTCGACGCGCTTCACGATCAGGTCAGCCTTGGGCAGCCGGCCGAACTGTTCGGGCAACCGTGCGCGCATGCCGGCGAGATAGGCCTCGGCCATCTTGAGATAGGCGGCGCGGCCGACATCGTCGTTGGCGACATAGAAACGATCGTCGCTGCGCAGAAAGACGAAAAACTCCTCCAGCTTGCCCTCGAACCCGATCGTCGCCTTCAGCGCCTCCATCTCCGCGCGGATGCGCGCGACTTCGGACAGGCCGAGGTCGTGAATTTCGTTGGCGGTCATGCCCGTCGTGGTCTGAAGTCGCAGCATCGCATCATAATAGGCCGCGCCGTCGGGCAGCGCCCCGGCACCGCGCGGTTCGGCATCAGCCGCGGCGCGATCGGCCTGGAGCCATGCCAGCAGGCGGCCATAGGCGGGCTTCAGCGCCCCGGTCATCGCGGCCGCAACGCGCGCGGTAAAGGCGTCGGCAGCCGCCGCGTCGATCTTCCCCGCGGTCACCAGGCCAGCCGCCTTTTCCTTGGCGTCGGCGAACAGCGCATTGTCGGCACCGCCATCATAGGGCGCGCCGCTGGTCAGCCGTCCGACCAGTTCGACCGACTGGTCATAGGCGAAGCCCGGCATGCGAATGCCCTTCGCCGCCGATGTCTTGGCGCGGTTCAGATAGATGTCGAGCGTCGGACCGAGCGCGGCGACGCGCGCGACATAGGCCTCCATATCGGCGGGCGTGTCGACGCGATGCTGGTTGACCAGGAAGTTGGGAAGGCCGGTGTGCGGGCCGTTTCGATCGAAGATATAGCCGTGGCTGCGCCATTTGGTCGTCGCCTCGGCACGTTCGAGTTCGAGCGCCCACATGTCATAGGATACGCGGGCATCCGGACCAAGCGCCGCCCGGCCGAAGCGCTTTTTCATTTCTGCGACATTGCCGCGCCGCCATGCGAGCCGCGCTTCGGCGGCGGCATCGCTGGGATCGGTGAACCGGTCCTGCTGCTCCTTGCGCCCCAGGCCGGTGAGTGCTTCGGGATCGAGCGCCAGTTCGGCCTCAAACGCCGCATCCAGAAAGGCGGTCAGCGCCGCGTCGCTCGCGCCGCCCTTACCCACTGCTCCTGCCGCGCGCGCTGCCGGTGCCGCAAATACGCTGCTCGCCAGCGCCAGTGAAAATTCCCGTCGTGATAGCCGCACCGGACCCCTTTCCTCGCTTCCAGGAATTGGCGGTACCGCGATTGATGCACGCGGGCCAAGGCCAAAATCGCGATTTTCAAAGACAATCATTCCGCTTTCATTCGATCATTTGGGCAATAGATTGGCGCCGACAGCCGCCCGCGCCATCCAGTCGCCGGCGGCCCCTTTTCGAATGATGGGCGTGAACGATGGAAATGGCGTGGCTTGAAGACTTCGGTGCCCTGATCCGTGTCGGGAATTTCTCGCGCGCCGCGTCGGAGCGTTGCGTCACCCAGCCGGCCTTCAGTCGCCGCATCCGGGCTCTGGAAGAGTGGCTGGACGTCGAACTGGTCGACCGCAGCACGCACAAGATGACGCTGACTCCCGCCGGCGAACGCTTTTCCGTGATCGCCGAGACGGTTCTGCGCGACATCGAACATGGCCGGCGCGAGGTGCAGGAGATTGCCGGCACCTCGGCCTCGACGATCAAGATGCTGGTCACCCATGCCCTGGCGCTCAACTTCTTTCCGCAGTGGCTCGCGACGCTGCAGGCAATGACGGATTCTGAGATCCCGATCCAGTTGACCGCCGACAATATGGGCGCATCCGAAAATATAATGCTGACCGGCAAGGCGCATTTCTGCCTGTGCTATTTCTATCCGGGCGCCGCGTCGGTGCTCGACGGCGCGGGCTTCCAGTCCATCTCCCTCAGCCCCGACGCACTCGTTCCGGTCAGCGCACCCGGTGCGGACGGCCAGCCGCTGCATTCGATCGAGGGCAGCGCGGGAGGCACCGTCAATCTGCTCGCCTATGGCGCGGGATCGGGCATGGGTCGCATCGTGTCGGCGATGTTCGAAACGAACCCCATGCCCGTCAGCTTCGCACCGGTCTTCACCTCGCACACGCTGGTCCTGGCGCGCATGGCGCGCGACGGCAAAGGCTTGGCATGGCTACCCCTCAGCATCGTTGCCGACGATCTGGCCAAGGGCTCGCTGGTCCGCGCGGGCGACGCAGCCTGGGATATTCCGGTCGATGTCCGCCTGTACCGGCCGCGCAGCCGGCAATCGCAGTCGGCGGAGGCATTCTGGAAACTGGCCGCGAATTAGCCCTCATCCCTTCCGTTCGCGCGGCGTCGCCGCAGCAATGCTTACGGACAGGCATGAAACCATCAGCAACGGGCATTAGCCGACGCAACAGGCTCCTTTTAATCGCTAATCACCTCGACGCGACATGACCGAAAGCGCCCGGCAGCGGGCGCTGGACGATGCGCGCTCGAATTTGGAACGGCGTGACGGGACCTGGATTACAGAATATGAAACAAATCGCATCCATCGAAGCCGTGCTCTTCGACCTGCTTACCGCACTTCTCGACTCGTGGTCGGTCTGGAACCATGCAGCCGGGTCGAGCGACCAGGGCATGCGCTGGCGCCGCGCCTATCTGGAACTGACCTATGGATGCGGCGCCTATCGTCCCTATGAGGATCTGGTGCGCGAAGCCGCGTCGATTGCGGGTGTGCCCGTGTCGGCGGCCGACGCGCTGACCGAACACTGGGATACGCTGCGCCCCTGGCCAGAGGTTCCCGGAATATTGCGCGGCCTCAGCGAGCGCGGCATCAAGCTGGGCGTCGTGACGAACTGTTCGGTCGCGCTGGGGCGTCAGGCCGCGGAGCGCGTCGGCGTTCCCTTTTCCACCATCGTGACGTCCGAGGAATCGGGTTTCTACAAACCGCGGCCCGAATCCTATCGCGCGGCGCTCGACCGGCTCGGCACTGATCCGGCGCGGACGCTTTTCGTCGCGGGGTCGCCCGCCGACATTCCAGGCGCCGCCGGTGTCGGCATGCCGGTGTTCTGGCATAATCGGGCGGGACTGCCCTTCGTCGCCGATGCGGCCCGTCCCTTTCTCATCGCCGATACGCTAGATCCGCTCGCGACACTCGTGTGAAGGATTCGACCAATATGTTCGAAGGATTGAATACGCCGCGCCTGGTCCTCGACGCGGACCGTGTGGAGCGCAACGCCGCCCGCATGCGCGTTCGCTGCGGCGAATTGGGCGTGACGCTTCGCCCGCATGTAAAGACCGCCAAGTCGACCGACGTCGCCCGCATCGCCGCCGATGGCGAGCAAGGACCGATCACCGTCTCGACGCTGGCCGAGGCCGAGCATTTCGCGGCGGCGGGCTGGCGCGACATTCTCTACACCACGGCAATCGCCCCTGCGAAGCTGGCGCGTGCCGACCGTATCCAGCGCGAGCACGGCGCACGGCTGCTGTTCGTCCTCGACGACCGGGAAGCTGCCGCGATGATCGGGAAAGAGGCCGCCGCGCTCGGCGCGTGCTTCGGCATCCTGATCGAGGTCGATTGCGGCGAACATCGCAGCGGCGTCGAGCCCGAATCCGAAGAGCTTCTCGCCATCGCCGACACGATCGGCGCCTGCGCGCCGCACCTGGAGCTGATGGGTGTGATGAGCCACGCCGGGCATTCCTACGCGTTCGACGACCGCGCGGCGATCGCCGCGCTGGCCGAGGTAGAGCGCCATGCGGCGGTCGCGTCGGCCGAATTGCTGCGCTCGCGCGGCTACCCCTGCCCCATCGTCAGCGTCGGTTCGACCCCCACCGCGCTGTTCGCCGACCATCTGTCGGGCGTTACCGAAGTGCGCGCGGGCATCTATCTGTTCTGGGATCTTGCCCAATTGTCTCGGGGAATCTGCGCGCAGGACGATCTGGCGGTTTCCGTGCTCGCGACAGTAATCGGCCACCAGCGCCACGGCCCCAGCCTGATCCTCGACGCCGGCGCGCTCGCCCTGTCCAAGGACGTCGGCGCCAACCGCTTCATGCCGGAGGCTGGCTATGGGCTGGTCTGCGACGCCGACACGCTGGCGCCCTACGGCACGTTGGCGGTCACGGTCGTGCACCAGGAACATGGCAATGTGCCTGTCCCCGACGAAAGCTGGTTCGCGCGACTCCCGATCGGCAGCGTCGTGCGAATTCTGCCCAACCACGCCTGCCTGACCTGTGCAGCCTATGTTTCCTATGATGTATTGCGCGCCGGAGAAGCGGTCGGCCAATGGCCGCGCACCGGCGGATGGTAAATTCGGAGATCGGCATGAACGTTCGGAAAATGACAGAGATACGCTGCGCGGAGGCCCCGCCCCCCGGCGGACATTATGCGCAGGCGATGCTGCACGGCGACACGCTTTATGTCTCGGGCCAGCTCGGCGTGACCAGCACGACCCCCGACGCCGACAATGTCCCGATTGCGGAGCAGGTCGCGTTCGCGCTGAACAACATTGCGGCGATCGGCCGCGTCGTCGGCGCACAGGTCGACGATATCATCCGGTGCACCGTCTATGTCGCCGACATCGCGCATTGGGACGATGCGAACCGCGCCTATGCCGCCTTCTTCGGGTCGCACCGCCCCGCGCGCTCGATCGTTCCCTGCGGCGCGCTCCACTTCGGCGCGCTGATCGAGATCGAGGCCGTCATCGCCGTAAATTCCTGAGGACGCTGCGCGGAGATTCATCGCAGATTAGCAACTGCTCTCCGATATTGCGGTTGCCAATTGGGCAGGAGGCGCGACTGCTGCGTCACCGCGATGACAGGATCCGACATGCCGCAACCGAACGGTACGATACCGATCCCCGACGACGAGGACCTGCGCCTCGCCGCGGTCGAGCGCTACAAGCTCGGCGGAATCGGGCGCGAGCCGGCGTTCGACCATATCACGCGGCTGGCGGCCGAGCTGTTCGACGTGCCGATGTCGGTCGTCTCGATCATCGGGTCGGACATGCAATGTTTTCGCGGCGCCTGCGGCCTCGATTCGGACGGCACCCCGCGCGATGTGGCCTTCTGCGCCTTCGCGATCCTCGACCCCGAGGTTACGGTGGTGCCCGACGCCATCGACGATCCGCGTTTTGCGAACAATCCGCTGGTGCTGGGCGATCCCTTCATCCGTTTCTACGCAGGCGCGCCGCTGCGCGTCGGCGGGCAGCCGGTCGGCACCTTGTGCCTGATCGATACCAAGCCCCGGCAATTCGGTGCCGACGAGCGCAAGCGGCTCGCCGATCTGGCGCGCACCGTCGTCGACCTGATCGAACTTCGCGTTCAGCGTTTCGCGACCGAGGATCACCGCCGCAAGCTCGACGAGGAGCGTGAGCTCCTGAAGCTGACGGTCGAGAATGTCAGCGAGGGCGTCGCGCTGTTCGACGGCGACCTGCGGCTGATGCTGTGGAACGAAGATTTCGTCGACCTGCTCGGCTATCCGCGAGGCGCGGTGAAGGAGGGGATCGAAGCGGCCATCCTGGTCGAGCGGATCGCGGCGAGCGGCGCGCTGGGCTCGGGTGATCCGGCGCAGATTACCGCCGGACTGATGGCCTCGATCCGCACGACCGAAAGCCGCCGTCTCGACCTGACCGGTCCCAACGGCCGGACGCTCGAGTTCTGGCGCAAGACGCTGGCCGACGGCCGCTTCATCGCGACGGTTCGCGACGTGACCGACGAGCGGCAGATGGCGCGGATGAAGGACGAGCTGGTCTCGACTGTCAGCCACGAACTGCGCACGCCGCTGGCGGCGATCGTCGGCGCGGTCGGTCTGCTCGATGCCGGCGCGGCCGGTCCCCTCGACGCCAAGGCAGCGCGGCTCGTCACGCTGGGCAAGAAGAATGCCGAGCGGCTGACCGAACTCGTCAACGACCTGCTCGACATGGACAAGCTGCAATCCGGCCGCATGCCCTTCCGCTTCGAGGCGCAGGACCTAGGCGCGCTGCTCGCCGAAGCGGCTGAGCAGAATCAGCCCTATGCCGATCGATACCATGTGACATTCGCGCTCGATTTGCCCGGTGCACCGCTGATCGTCCCCGTCGACCGGACGCGGCTGTTCCAAGTCATCACCAACCTTCTGTCCAACGCCTGCAAATTCTCGCCCGCCGGTTCGACCGTGCACCTGTCGCTGCGGCGCGAAGACCCGCACGCCTGCATTCGGGTGCGCGATGCCGGACCGGGGATCGGCCCGGCCTTCCGCCATCGGCTCTTCACCCGTTTCGCGCAGGAAGAGGGCGAGCATCAGGCGGGCCACGCCGGAACCGGCCTAGGCCTGGCGATCAGCAAGGCGATCGTCGATGCGCATGACGGATCGATCGCACTCGATGAAACATTTGCCGACGGCGCGGCGTTCGACATCTGTCTGCCGCTGGTCCGCGGCGCCGTTTGAGGGGAGCCCATGACGATCCGCATTCTCTATGTCGATGACGAGCCTGATCTCCGCGAAATCGCGGTCATGTCGCTCGAACTCGACCCGGAATTCGAAGTGCGCGACTGCTCGACCGGCACGGCGGCGCTCGCCGAAGCCGCGACGTGGCAACCCGCGCTCGTCATGCTCGACGTGATGATGGCGGGGCTCGACGGTCCCGAGACGAGCCGGAAACTCCGCGAGCAGAAAGAGACCGCGCATATCCCCTTCGTCTTCATCACGGCGCAGGCGCAGGCGAACGATATCGAGATGCTGATGGCCGAGGGTGCGCGGGCGGTGATCCCAAAGCCGTTCGATCCCGCGACGCTGGCGCAGACCGTGCGCGGACTGCTGACCGATCGCAAGGGTTAGGCCGATGCCGGTCGACCGGCGCAGCCTGTTGGCGGCCATCGCCGCCGCCTCGCTCGCACCGGCATGGAAGGCCAAGGCAATCACCCGCGACGCGCTCCACGGTTTCAACCTGATCGAAACGCCCGAGGCGCCCTTCGGCAGCGAGGCCGCCGCGCGCTCGATGCGCGACATCGCCGCCCTCGGCGCCAATTGCGTCGCGCTGATCCCCTTTCTCTGGCAGTCCTCGGCATCGAGCGCGGAGATCGTCCTTGGCGACGCGCTGCCGCCCGACCGGCTCCGAGCCGGCATCGCCCAGGCACGCGCTGCGGGCCTTTCGGTGGTGGTCAAGCCGCACATCTGGGTGCCGCACGGCTGGGCGGGCATGGTCGCGCCGCGCGGCGAGGCCGATTGGTGCCGCTGGTTTTCCGATTATCTTGCCGCGATCCTGCCGCTGGCCCGCCTCGCGGCGGAGGACGGCGCGGCCGCGTTCGTCGTCGGAACCGAAGTACGCGGGACGGTCGCGCGCTCCGAATGGCGCGAGCTGATCGCCGCCGTCCGGTCGGTCTTTCCGCGCCGACTGACCTATGTCGCGCACGGCGCCGACGAGGCGGAAAAGATCGCCTTCTGGCGCGACCTCGATGCGGTCGGCGTGTCGCTCTATCCCGCGCTCGGCGCGGCGCGCGACAAGGGCGCGTGGCACCGCGCGATGGCGGCGGAACTTGCGCGGGTGCGCGCCGTCGCGTCGCGCGCGGACCGCCCCGTCTGGATCGGCGAAATCGGCCTGCGCTCCGCTGCCGACGCCACGAAGAAGCCGTGGGAAAGCGCCGAGGAGCGCACGGCCGCCGCCGACCCCGAACTACAGGCGCACGTAATCGGCGCCTGGCTGCACGAATTGGCGGCTATCGTCCCCGAAGCGCTGCTCGTCTGGCGGTGGTTCAGCGATCCCGATGCGGGCGGCCGCGCCGACACCGACTTTACCGTTCAGGGCAAGCCCGCCGCCGACGTCCTGCGCGCTTATTGGCTCAAAAGCGGTACCAGAGCCCGGTAATCACGCCCCGTTCGCGCAGCGCGTTCTTGCCGCCCAGCGTCGCCAGTCCGCCGATCTGAAACGACAGATGGTCGTCGATGTCATAGACCGTGCTCAGATAGGCGTTGTGATAACGGTAGGAGTTGAAGACCCCCTGGCCCGCGCCGTCGGAGAAGGTGTTAAAGAGCTGGCCGATGACCTGCAGCTTCTTCGCGGGCCGGACGCCCAGCGTGACGTCGGCATGATATTCGTTCGGCGGGTCGCCGGCGCGCAGGCGATACCCGCCCTGCAGATCAACAAAGGCGTCGGTCTGGCCAAGCTTGAAGCCCTTTCCGACCAGCGCGCGGAAATCATATTCGGCGTCGGTGCTGCCGACCTGCGCCAGGCTGTCGGTGCGCTTCTTGCCGGGAATGCGGGCCGTGCCCTGCACCGATGCGACCCAGCCGTCGCCGTGCGCGACGCGATAACGCGCGCCAAGCTCGGTATAGCCGAGGCCGGATGTGTCGGCCCCCGGCCCCTCGATCCCGACGTGACGGAAACTGGGATTGACCATCAGCGTCAGATCGTCGGTTACGCCATATTCGATCAGCGCATAGGCCTCCAGCTTCTCATAGTCGCTGATGTCGATGGTATCGCCGTTGCCGTCATAGCCCTTCGTGCTGTTCGAATAGACGCCGGTGACGATCACCTGCCCCTTGCCCGCCTCCTGCGTCCAGGCCGACGCAAGCGCCGTTCCGGGCAGGATCAGTGCCGCCAGCGCCGCGAGTGCGATTGCCGTCTTCTTCATCATTCGCTTCCTATGCTGATGGCCTGATTGCCGCCGTTGCGCATCGCCTCTTCTCCGCTCGCGATCATGTGCGACGGCAAACGAAGCAGCGCCTCGGCACGGGCTTCGCCGACCACCGTCGACACGCGGACATGGTCGTGATCGGGCGAGCTGCCGTGCGCGAGTTGCAGCGCGGCGAGCCGCCGATGCGCGTCCTCGGCCATAGCGTGGAGCAGCGCCCCCGTCGTCCCCGGCGCGACGACCAGAAACTGACCGTCGCCGAAATAGCCGAGCGTCGCCGCCAGCGGTGCGTTGAGCGTGCCGAACTCGCGGCCGAGGCGGCGGAGCAACTGCTCGGCCGCGACCGGACCATTTTCGGCGCGGTATGCCGCCAGGCTGTCGACCGTCAGGAGCAACAGCGCGGTGCCGAGGCCGCCGTCGGCCGCCGCCCGGATATGCGCATCGACCGCCTCGCGGTCGGGCAGTCCGATCGCCTCGTCGATGCGATAGGTCTTTGCAGGCGCCTTGCCGCTCGCCTGCGCACGCAATTCGGCCTCGCGCGCGTGGCGCCGGTCGATCTCGCGCTTGAAACGCAGCGACGACCGAACGCGGGCAAGCAGTTCGATCGGGTTGATCGGCTTGGTCACATAATCGTTGGCGCCGGCGACGAAGGCCTGGTTCAGCACCTCCACGTCGGACTGGCCGCTGACCATCAGGATCGGAATGTCGCGATAGCGCCGCGACGAACGGATACGCGCGCAGGCCTCGACCCCGTCGACGCCCGGCATCACGATGTCGAGCAGGACAAGGTCATAGGCCGGCGGTTCGTCAGGGTCGCCGTCGAGGCCCAGCAGTTCATAGGCCTGCTCGGCCGATGCCGCCGCCTTGACCACGTCGAATTCGCCCTCGGCGAGCGCGGCCAGCGCGATTTCGCGGGCGTCCTCGCTGTCGTCGACCAACAGGATATGGGCCACCTGGGTCATTGAATGTCTCCGGATTGGGTGCGCGACCAGACGCGCCAGCCCTGATGATCATAGGTCAGGCGATAGCCTGGCGCGCCTTGCGCATAGAGAGCGGGGAAGATGCGCGTGACCAGATCGTCGCTCTCCCCCGGCTGGTGCTGACGAACCGCGACATGCGGTGCGTCCAGTTCGCGCTTCAGGATCGCGACGGTGAAGGCCGGATCGGTCGCTGTGATCAGTCCGCGGGTCGCTCCGCGCGCAGTGACCACCGCCGGATGCGCGATCGCGTCGATCATCACATCGTCGCGTCCGGCAAGATATTCGCCAAGGTCGGCTTCGGGCGTGGTGCCCGCGATGCGGCTACCGAACAGCGCATCCAGCGCCGGCCGGATCGCCGCAATGTTGGTCAGCGTGATGCTGAGCGCGATCAGCAGGCCGATCGCCATCAGCGCCGCCGTACGAAGCGCCCGAGCACGCTCGATCGGCCAGCGCGCCGAAACGACCGCCGCCGCGGCAACGGTCGGCGCCAGCGCACCGATCGCGCTCGACGAAAGACCAAGGATAGCCAGCAGCGCCGCCGCAAGCATCATCGTTCCCAAAAGCGCGCCCGCCGCCGCCTGTAGCGGGCGACGCGTGCTGACGCGCAGGATCATGCCCGGCACGATCACCATCGTACCGATCACCCCCGCGCCGCACGCCGCAGCGACCAGCCACCAGGGCTGGCTGCTCCACCGGGCCGCCTGCAGAAACTCGGGCGTCACGAAGGCGAGCGGATCGTGGAGCAGGATCCACGACACGATGCAGAAGGCAAAGATCGAAAAGAGCAGCGGGAACAGCAGCACCGTATAGACGCTGACATAGAAGCGCTGGAGCATCTGCGTCGGCACCGACAGCAACAGAAAGGGCACCGCCGAAACCGCGATCACCGCACCTTCCAGATTGGTAAAGGCGAGCAGGGGCAGCGACAGCGTCAGCGTGATCAGGTCGTTGACCCCGCCCGTCGCGCGAAACCCGAACAGCCCGAGGCCATAGAGCCATACGCCCCACAACAGGAGCATCGCCTCCGGCCCGCTCGCGACCGAAAACAGCGCGAAGGGATGCAGGCAGAACAGCAGCGCAAGGAAAACGACCGCCTCGACCTCGAAGCGCGCGCGGCGCATCGTGACGATATAGGCGACCAGGAATCCCCCCGCGAGCCCGGCGGTCAGCAGCGCCGGCGCCGCGATCCCGATCAGCGCCGCGAACGGCTCGACGATCGACAGCAGCACATAGGGCAGCGGCGGATAGGCGGCGAGCAGCGTCGCAAGATCGGCCTTTCCGTTCATCCCCAGCATCGCGCGGCCGGCCAGCGCCGCCGTGTCGGCGGGCCACAGGTTCGCCCGCGCCAGCCACAGCGATGCCAGCGCCGCCAGCAGGCCAAAGCCGATGATGGTCAGCCGGGCGCGGGTCAGGTGCGCGGTCATGCCGTCGGCTCCGGCTTCAGCGCCTCGGCGACTTCCATCGCCGTATGTTTCGAAATGCCGTGCTGGGTCTTTTCCCAATAAAAGGGTTTGGTGATGAGCTGCCATGCCCCTTTCCACGAGGCGATCGACAGCAAGACCCAATACCAGATGACGGTAATGCTATAGGGCGCGAGCTTCACCCACTGCCGCCGGAAGGGCGCGAGCATCATCAGAAAGATGAACATGCCGTTGCCGAGCAACAGGTTGAGCAGGCTCATGTAGAGCAGGATCGGCGGAAAGACGAGGTCGAAGCCGCTGGTCTGCGTAATGATCCAAAAGGCGAAGACGCCCCAGAAGATCGGGTTGAGCAGCCCCGACAGCACCGTGCCGCCGATGAAGGCGACGAAGCCCAGCGTGCCGAGCGGCCCCACCGTCTTCATCAGGTGCAGCGGTCGCCGCGTGTGAACGAGGCAGGTCTGCATATAGCCCTTGATCCAGCGCGAACGCTGCCGGATCCAGTTGGTCTGCGAGACATTGGCCTCTTCGAACGTCGTCGATTCCACCAGGCGGACGCGATAGCCCTTCTGTGTCATGCGGATGCCCAGGTCGGCGTCCTCGGTGACGTTGAACGGGTCCCATGCGTGCAGTTCGCGCAGCACGTCGATCTTGAAATGGTTCGACGTCCCGCCCAGCGGGATCGGGATGCCCAGGCGTTCCAGCCCCGGCAGCATCAGGTCGAACCACAGCGAATAGTCGAGCGTGAACATGCGCGTCAGCCAGTTCTCCGACGCGTTATAATAGTTCAGCCGGCACTGGACGCAGGCGACCTCGGGCCCCGACCGGCGAAAGGCCGCGACGACCTTGCGCAGTTGGTCGGGCTCGGGCTTGTCCTCTGCATCGAAGATGACGAGATAGTCGCCGCGCGCATAGCGCAGCGCATAGTTGCATGCCTTCGGTTTGGTCTGAGGTTGCGACGCGGGGACGCGGATGATCTCGAAGATGCCCTCCAAACCCAGGCGTTTCGCGGCGTCGATCGTTTCGTGATCGCCCTCCTCCAGCACGATCTTGATGTCGAGCTTGGCCAACGGATAGTCGAGCTTGCGCAGCGCGCCCGCCAGGATCGGCAGCACCTCGGGCTCGCGGAACATGGGGACCAGGATGGTATAGATCGGCAGATCGTCGTCGCGCAGCAGCCGCGCCTCGGCATCGAGCGCTTTCATGCGGGTGCCCTGGCGGCGACCGCCGGCCCAGACCAGAAAGCCCTTGAAGATGAAATTGCCCAGATAGAACAGGCTCATCACCGCATTGACGATGATCAGCGTGACGATCGGCGACCAGGCGAGGCCCGCGACGAGGATGGTCAGGAATAGCCATGCCGCCGCGATCTGCGCGCGGGTAAACACCGTCTGCGCCGACATCTCGGGATCGGTGTCGGCCAGCTCATAGACCGCGCGGTGCGAGTGGCTGCTGCCGAAGGCGCGCTGAAGCGACCACAATATGTCGAACTTGGCCGTGACGACCAGATCGACGTCGCGCCCCCAGCGGCGGCGGATATACAGCATCGCCTCAGGTCCGGGGCGTGCGGTCGCGATGACGAGGCGGCCGTCGCGGCTTCGCCACGGCATCGTCAGCTCGCGCATATAATCGTCAACCTCGGCCTCGTTCAGCAGCTCGGGGTCGGGCGGATCGTTGCGCAGGTCGACGAAATCGATGCCGAAGCGCTGCGCGAGCGCGGTGTAATAGGCGATCGGCGTGATCCAGCGCCGCGCCATCAGCACGTCGGACAGCGAGGCGTCCCACGCCTCCACCAGGTCGACGGCCTCGTCGAACTGCTTCAGCGTGATCAGCCCCCGCTCGACCAGAAAGTCGCCGGTCCAGGTATCGCTGGCGGTCAGGCGCGTCATGCGGCGGCCTCCGAAACCTGCGGCCTGGGCAAGCGGCGATAGACGAAGAGCAGGAAAGCCGAGGCGATCAGCCAGAAACCGAGCAGGCCGAACCGCCAGATCATCATCCGCCGCTCGCCACCATAAGGGTCATAACCGCCCGGATAGTCGATGCGCACTGCGCGGTGGTCGCGCAGCGTCGAAAAGGCCATCGCCCGGCCACCGGCGTCGAACAACGCAATATCTCCGTCGCTCAGGTCGAGTTCGGACGGCAGGTCGCCCTCCCCCGGCCGCACCCAGATCAGCGGCCGGTCGCGGCCGCGCAATATCTGCACCACGGTCATGCGAGCGAGCGCGTCGGGTGCGAAGATGACCGGCCCGTCCTCGCGCAACAGGCGCACCGGCCCGTGATCGAAGCGGATCATCGGCGCGGTGCCGGGTGGCGGGCTGTCGCCGACATGGATGCTTGCCCGCGCGCTGGGATCGAGCGGAGCCGCCGGTGCCAGCGCCGCGCGCACGACCGCGGAGAGCGCCTGCTCGCGCGGACCCGGTGCATGGACGGCGATGCCGGCGCGATAGGCGGTGACGAGCTGGGAGAAATCGTCGACCTCGGCCTGCGGCTTGCCCAGGCGAAAGCGCAGCGGCGTCACCGGGCGGATCGCCGCGAGCTGGGCGTCGCAATCCTTTGCGCAGCCACGAACCGACGCCGCGATCTCGATCTGGTTGCGCGTCGACAGCAACCGGTCCTGAAGCGGCACGTCGACGACCGTGACCTTGCCCCGCGACGCGCGGTGGCGCGCGATCACCATGCCGTTGATCGCGATGCTGATCCAGGTATCGCGCGCCAGCGATCCGACCCCGCGCGCGTCGATTTCGACCCGCGCGGCGGTGGGCCGGCTGTCCGCGGGAAGCGTCCGCAGGTCGAGGCCGTAGTGCGACACGGCCACGCGCGCCTCCGCCATCGGTGACAGGAAGGCCGCCGTCAGCAGGGCGAGAGCGAGGACGATCCGATCGATCATTCGGCGCGTGCTTCGCCGATCATGCGGGTGATGTCCGATGCCGCGCCGCGCACGCTGCGGACCTCTTCGGCGGTCAGCGGACCGCCCGATCGCAGCACGCCGAGGATGATCTCGTCGGCCTCGCGCGCACGCAGGCCGATGTCGGGATAACCGATCGAAGCGGCGGTGCCGGCGATATCGTGAAAGACGAAGCGCAAGTCGCTGAGATCACTGCCCACATGCTGGTCGACCCTGTCGAGGATCGGGGCCAGGTCGGCGACTCTCTGTGCGGTACGCGCGAGATAGCGGGGGCCGATAGCGGCCATTTTTTCGGCGAAACTCATGGGTCGCACCTCGACCTTTCTCAACGCCCCCCTTCCTCGCAAGAGTAGAAAAACTGGGTAAACAAACGTTTAAGACATGGCCGCAATCGGTCGCCGCAGGCCACGAGCGGCCGCCCGGACCGCACGGCCGGGCGATCCGGCACGCGACCGCACCTTCGATTCAACCGATTAATTTCGCCTGGTATCATCCACCTGAAGGATGAGGCTCATTCCATTTCCAGGAAGTGCGCGCCCGGCCGCGCGCCCGACGCACGCCGCAAACACGCGGCTCTTGACCGCGACGCCGCGTCGTCCCACATTCCGCTAATCGTTCAACGACAGAAAGGAGGTGGTCTGATGTCTCATTGTCACATGCCGCGTGCGGCGAAGTATGAGAGCCTGACCTCCACCGCGGGGGTCCTGCTCGCCTGAGCCGGCCGCGTTGGCTGACAATGGAAAGGCCGTCCCGAAAGGGGCGGCCTTTCACTTTTCGGGGCATGCGACCGATCAGCGTCGCTCGACCATCCCGCCGCCCAGCGCGACATAGAGCGTCACCAGATTATCGGCCTGCGCGCGTCGCAGTTCGATCAGCGCCTGCTCGGACGCGAACAGGTTGCGCTCGGCATCCAGCACCTCGAGATAGGTCGAAACGCCTTCGCGATAGCGTTTGCGCGCCAGGTCGGCGATGCGCCGCGTCGCCAGCGTGCCGCGTTCCTGCGCCTCGACCTGCTCGGCCAGATAGCGCCGGCCCGCCAGCGCGTCGGCGACCTCGCGAAACGCGGTCTGGATCGTCTTTTCATAAGTGGCGATGGCGATATTCTCGCGCGCCTCGGCAACGGTCAGATTGCCCTTGTTGCGCCCGAAATCAAAGATCGGCAGGCTGATCGTCGGGCCAAAGCTCCACGTCAGACCATTGTTTCCAAACAGATTGTCGAGCGATCCCGACGCAAAGCCGACATTGCCGGTGAGCGAGATCGACGGGAAAAACGCCGCCCGCGCCGCGCCGACATTCGCGCGCGCCGCGCGAAGCTGTTCCTCGGCACCGACGATGTCGGGCCGCGCGACGAGCAGGTCCGACGGCAGACCGGCGGAGAGCACCGGCGGCTTCGACTGCGCGGCAAGCGGCAGCGGAGCGGGCAGATCCGCCGGAAGCGGACCGCCGACCAGCACGGCAAGGAAATTGTCGCTC
>JAFKLT010000067.1 GCA_017309275.1 Sphingomonadales bacterium
GCGTGGAGTTCTTTTCGAACACCATCGCCAGCACATGATCCGCGAGCGGGGCATCGGCGTCGGGCTTGGCCTTTGGCCAGCCCGCCCGCGCGGCCTTGCGATCGACCGCGTCGGCAAGCATCGCCGCGATCGCATCCCCGCCCGCATCGGACAGGTTCAAAAAGTGCCGCATCATGCCCTCCGTTCTTCAGGAACGGAAAACATCAGGCTTCCGGCGGCGTATAGCTCGCCGCCCCCGCCGACAATTTCTCGATGCACTCGTCGATGTGGCTCTGCTCGATGTTCAGCGGCGGCAGGATGCGGACGACATTGTCGCCCGCCGCCACCGTGAGAAGACCGTGGTTGTCGCGCAGATGCGCAACGAACGCACGGCTATCGCTCTTCAGCTTGATGCCGAGCATGAGGCCGAGACCGCGGGTGCTTTCGAAAAGCTCGTCGTGATTCGGGATAAGCTGTTCGAGCGCGCCGCGCAGCCGCTCGCCGGTCGTTTTCACCTGCTCAAGGAAGCCATCCTCCAGGATGACGTCGAACACCGCCTGCCCCGCCGCCATCGCGAGCGGGTTGCCGCCATAGGTCGAACCATGCGTGCCGATCACCATGCCGCGCGCTGCCTTTTCGGTCGCGAGGCACGCGCCCAGCGGGAAACCGCCACCGATGCCCTTTGCGCTGGCAAGAATGTCGGGCTCGACGCCATATTGTTCATAGGCATAGAGCGTGCCGGTGCGCGCCACGCCGCACTGAACCTCGTCGAACACCAGCATCAGGTCGCGTTCGTTGCAGATGTCGCGGAGGCCCTGAAGGAAGGGCTGCGACGCGGGACGGATGCCGCCCTCGCCCTGCACCGGCTCGATCAGGAAGCCCGCGGTATTGTCGTCCACCAGGTCGAGCGCGGCGTTGAGATCGTCGAACGGCGCATAGGCAAAGCCGGGCAGCAGAGGGTCGAAGCCCTTGCGCAGCTTTTCCTGGTTCGTCGCCGAGATCGTGCCGAGCGTGCGCCCATGGAAGGCGTTGTTGAAGGTGATCAGATTATGCTTCTGCGCGTTGCCGCCGCTCGAATGATAGGCGCGCGCGGTCTTGATCGCGCACTCGACCGCTTCGGCGCCCGAGTTGGTGAAGAAGACGGTGTCGGCGAACGTGTTCTCGACAAGACGCTGGGCAAAGGCTTCGCCCTGCGGGCTGCCGTACAGGTTCGACACATGTATCAGCGTCGCGGCCTGTTCGGCGATCGCCTTGGTCAGGTGCGGATGCCCGTGGCCGAGCAGGTTGACCGCGATGCCGCTCGCGAAGTCGAGATAGCGCTCGCCTCGCTCGCCGATCAGATAGGCGCCTTCGCCTCGTACCGGACGCACACCGCACCGGGGGTAAACGGGCATCAGCGGCGTGATCGACATGTCAGGCACCTTTCCAAAAAGCCTAAAAGTAAAAAGGCGACCCCGAAATGGGCCGCCCTTGGTCGGAGCGCCCCTATACTGCCGCGGGCCGAGCCGCGTCAACACGGCGGTTAGAGCGACTTTGCCGCCTGCATCGCCAGCGCGACCGAATGCTTGCGCGCGCTATGGTCGTACATCGACGAGGCGACGATAATCTCGTCAACCCCGGTGCGCGCAGCAAAGCCCTTCAGGCCCGCGGCCACATCGTCGACCGTCCCGACCGCCGAGCATTGCAGCACATGGTCGAGGATCGCGCGCGCATTGGGCGGCAGGCTGTCCTTATAGCCCTCAAGCGGCGGCTTCATCTTGCCCGGATTGCCGGTGCGCAGCGCGACGAAGGCCTGCTGCTGCGAGGAGGCGAGCAGTTCGGCCTCCTCGCGCGTGTCGGCGGCGAACACGTTGAACGCCGCGGCGGCATAAGGCTCCGCAAGCTGCTCGGACGGCTTGAACTGGCGGCGATAGATGTCGAGCGCCTCGTCGAGCGCGTCGGGCGCGAAATGGCTGGCAAAGGCGTAGGGCAGCCCGAGCATCGCCGCGAGCTGCGCGCCGAACAGGCTCGACCCGAGTATCCACAGCGGGACATTAGTTCCCTCGCCCGGCACCGCGCGGATACCAAGCCGATCGTCGCCGGCGAGAAAGGCCTGCAGCTCGACGACGTCCTGCGGAAACTGGCGCTCGTCGCTCGCCAGATTGCGGCGAAGCGCGCGCGCAACGACCCCGTCCGAACCCGGCGCACGCCCCAGCCCCAGGTCGACGCGTCCCGGAAAGAGCGCCTCGAGCGTCCCGAACTGCTCGGCGATCACCATCGGCGCGTGGTTGGGCAGCATGATCCCGCCCGCGCCGATGCGGATCGTCGACGTCGCCTGGCCGATATGCGCCAGCACGACCGAGGTCGCCGCGCTGGCGATCCCCGCCATGCCGTGATGCTCGGCTACCCAATAGCGCGCATAGCCGAGTTCTTCGGCATGGCGCGCGAGATCGGCGGCGTTGGCGAGCGATTGGGAGATCGTGCCCGTATCGATTACGGGCACCAGGTCGAGGAAGGACAGTTTCACCATGAAACCGATATGCGGATGGAGCGGGCGAGGTTCAACCTCTGACCTTCGCCCTTGCTTCGCTTCGTTCGCGATTTCGCTTCGTTTGCGATGACGTGCCGACCGGCGTTACGCCCGCTCGTCCTTCGACGATTCCATCAACACATAGGTCGTGATCGAATTCACCTGCGGCAGCACACCCAGCACCTCGGTATGGAAATGCTTGTACGCCGCCAGATCCACCGTCTCGACACGCAGAAGATATTCGATCGTGCCCGTCAGATTGTGGCATTCGCGCACTTCGGGCGCGAGGGCGATCGCCGCCTCGAAATCGGCCTGCGATTTCTTGGTGTGCGACGACAGGCCGACGGTCACATAAGCGAAGAAGTTGAGCCCCAGCTTCGCCGGATCGATCACCGCGCGATAGCCTTTGATCACACCGCACCGTTCCAGTTCCTGCACGCGCCGCAGACACGCCGAGGGCGACAGGCCGACGCGCTCCGCAAGCTCGAGGTTGGAGATTCGCCCGTCGAGCGACAATTCGTGCAATATCTTGCGGCCTATAGCGTCAATCTTGATCATGGATTGCATAATATATCCTCCGGCGATCCATCTTTGCAATACATTGCGTATCGAAACGAATTATATTGCGCGCATGGAAAAGACCACTCTCGCCGCGCTCTCTGCCTTCGCGCTCGTCTCGTCGATCACGCCGGGACCGAACAATATGATGCTGATGGCGTCGGGCGCCAATTTCGGCCTCCGTCGCACGGTCCCCCACGCGCTGGGTGTGGGGATCGGCTTTACGTTGATGATCATTCTGGTCGGCGTCGGGCTGATGGGCTTGTTCGACATGTTCCCGGTGCTGAACATCGTGCTGAAGGTGGTAAGCGTCGCCTATCTGCTGTGGCTTGCGTGGAAGATCGCGAACGCCGGCGCGCCCGGCAACGGCGAAAGTCCGCGCGGCAAGCCGATGAGCTTTCTCCAGGCGGTGATGTTCCAATGGGTGAACCCGAAGGCGTGGTCGATGGCGCTTTCGGCGATCGCGCTCTATGCGCCCGACCGCAATTTCGCGGCGATCCTGCTGGTCGCGGTGATCTTTGGCCTGATCAACCTCCCCTCGACCAGCATCTGGGCGGTGATGGGCGTGTCGCTGCGCGGCTGGCTTTCCAGCCCCGGCCGGCTGAGGGTCTTCAACTGGACGATGGCCGCGTTGCTCGTCGGATCGCTCGCGCTCCTGATCTGACCCGATTGCCAGGTTGCGGCTTGCAACCTAAGTACGGCGGCAACCACCGCCGTCCGATCGGGAGAAGACGCAAATGCAAAGCCGCCGCCTCGGGAAAAGCGCCATCCACGTCTCCGACATCTGCATGGGGACGATGACCTTCGGCAGCCAGACCGACGAGGCCGAGGCCTTTCGCGTCCTCGACCGCTGCTTCGACGAGGGAATCAATTTCTACGACACTGCCGAGGGATATCCGGTGCCGCCCGACATCAAGTGGGTTGGCCGCACCGAAGAGATCGTCGGGCGCTGGCTGAAGACCAAGAACCGCGACGCGATCATCCTTGCGACCAAGGTATCGGGGCCTAGCCACGTCTGGTTCAAGTCGCCCTGCCGTGGCGGGATGACCGCGCTCGACCGCCACAATATCCGCACGGCGATCGAGGCCAGCCTGACGCGGCTGCAGACCGACTATGTCGATCTGTACCAGACGCACTGGCCCGACCATGACGCCCCCTATGACGAGATGATGGACGCGCTCGACGAGCTTGTGCGTGAGGGCAAGGTCCGCATTCTCGGCTGTTCGAACGAGACGAGTTGGGGGCTGATGAAGTCGATTGCCGCGTCCGAACGATTGGGCGTGGCGCGCTATCACACGATCCAGAATAATTTCAGCCTCAACAACCGCCGGTTCGAGGACGAGCTGGCACAGGTCTGCCGCCAGGAAGGCGTCAGCCTGATCCCCTATTCGCCGCTCGCCGGCGGCGTGCTGTCGGGCAAATATCAGGACGGCGCCCGGCCCGAAGGCGCACGCTTTTCGCGCTACCTCGGCATGGAAGGACGACAGGCGGCGATGGGTCGCCGCTTCGTCAACGACAAGAGCCTGGCCGCGACCGAGCGTTATCTGGCGATCGCCGCCGAAGCCGGACTGCACCCCGTGACGATGGCGACCGCCTGGTCGAAACAGCACGACTTCGTTGCCTCGACGATCGTCGGGGTCAGCAGCTACGACCAGGTCGACCCGATCCTGGCGGCGAAGGATCTGGTGCTCGACGCCGGCCTGATGAAGACGCTGCACCAGGTCGGCAGGGACATCCTCTATCCGATGGGATGACGGTCTTGCGCGGCCCGGCGTCGCTGCTATCCTCAGGACGACCCGCTTTTTCAAGGAGTTCCCCATGTCTCCCGCCCGCCGCGCCCTGCTTGCTTTTGTCGCCCTGATCGGCGCGGCCGGCGCGGCCCATGCCGCCGATCCTACGATGTTCCGCGACGCGGGCTGTGGCTGCTGCCTCAAGTGGCTGGCGCAGGTGAAGGGCGCGCTGGGCGGCACGGCAAAGGTCGTCAACTCGGCGGGCATGGACGCGGTCAAGGACCGGCAGGGCGTGCCACAGGCGCTGCGCAGTTGCCACACCGTCATCGTCGGCGGCTATGTGATCGAGGGCCATGTCCCGGCCCGCGAAATCACTCGTCTGCTGCGCGAAAAGCCGAAAGGCGTGAAAGGCCTTGCCGTCGCGGGCATGCCCACCGGATCGCCGGGCATGGAATATGGCAAGGTCCGCGACGCCTATAAGGTCATGACCTTCGGTCCCGCGGGCCAGCGCGTCTATGCGAGCTACGCCGCGGTCCGCTAGCCTTCGACGGCCGCCCTCCCCGCCTCAGAGGCTGGCCTTGAACAGTTCGAGCATCCGGCCCCATGCCTTTTCGGCCGCAGCCTCGTTATAGGCGCGGCCGTCGGGCGGGCACCAGCCGTGCATCGCGCCTTCGTAAACCTCGACCTCGTGCCACTGCTTGCGCGGCTTGAGGACGGCGTTCAGGCGGTTCTTCTCTTCCGGATCCTGCTTGTCGTCATTGTCGGCGATCGCGAAGAGATAGCCGGCGTTGGTATCGGGGATCAGCAGGTGCGGACTGTCGGGCTTGTCGCTGCCGACCCCGCCGCCATGAAAGCTGGCGGCCGCGCCGACGCGGCCCGGTTTCAGCGCGGCGGTATAGATGACCATCGGTCCGCCCATGCAATAGCCGGTGGTGCCGAGCTTGCGGCGCGAATCGACTTCCTTCTGCGCGTCGAGAAACGCCAGATGCGCGGTCGCGTCGGTGGTGACCCGCGGCTTGGTCAATTGCTTCAGATAACCGAACAGCTTTTCGCGGATCGCGGGATCGTTGAAATCGTTCGTCGCATCGACGACCGGCGACTTCTGCCAGCGGTAGAAGGGGTTGACGCACAGCACGGCATAGCCGTCGCCCGCGAGCCGGTCGGCCATCTGGCGAAAGGCCGGACGCAGGCCGCGGATGTCGGGCCAGATCAGGACGCCGGGATGCTTGCCGGTCGCGGGCGCGACGAAATAGGCATCGGCCGTGCCGTCGGCGGTCCGGATCTCGACGTCGCGGCCCTTGATCGGCCCGGCGGCGCTCGCCGATACCGGCAGCATCGACGCGATCGCACCCGCGCCGACCAGCGTGCCGAAGCTGCGGCGATCTACGGGAAGCCCGGCCCGATCGAGATCGGCTTCGGTGATTTCATTGCACATTGCTCTCTCCTCTTCCCCGCCCCGAATACCCAGGACCGCCGCGACGGCGATTCGCGCAAAGCCGCAGAAAACTGCGCAACTTCACTCGCAAATCGCATTTGGTCGGGCGATGATGACAGGCTCAGCTAAGCACGACGACGAATAATAGGGAAGCCCCGGCTCAGCGACGCCCCTCGAGATTCTTGACGTCGTCGACATGCTCCGCGTCGCGCGACGCCTTGGCGAGGACGGGATCGAAGCCATGGGCGCGGCCATAGCGCAGACCGTCGGACGAGGTCGCCGTTTCCTCCCATGCCGCTTCGGCGCCGACGGGCTCGTCGTCGAGCGCATCGCGCGCGGCCTGCTGGACCGACCGCATCCGCCGCCACAGCCCCAGCGGCAAAACCACGACCGAGAAAATCAGCATCAGCGGCCAGATTATGTTCCAGATCATTTCTTCGCCCCGAAAAATGGATCAGGCGGCGATGCTAATCTCGTCGAAAGCAAAGGCAAGATGGTGCACGCCCGTATCGCGCAGCATCGCGCCATGCGCCGCGCGGTCGGTGATATGGCTGGCGCCGCAGAAGCCGACGACGGTCATCCCCGCCGCGAGCGCAGCCTGCGCGCCGGTCGGCGAATCCTCGATCGCCAGGCACGCCGCCGGATCGACGCCGACCCCTTTCGCGGCGGCGAGATAGATGTCGGGATGCGGCTTGCCGCGATCCCAGCCGTCGGCGCTGTAGATATGGTCGCCGAAATGATGGCGCAGCGAAAACAGGCCGAGTGCCCAGTCGATATATTCGGCGCGGCTGGACGAGGCTATCGCGCGCGGCATCGCACCCATCGTGTCGAGAAAGGCCGGCGCGCCGGGCACGGCGTCGAACCCCTCCATGAAACGCGCCCGAGCCCGCACCCGGTGCGTCTCGCGGAAATCGGCGGGCAGCGGACGACCGAAGCGCGCCTCGATCCGCCGCTGCGCCTCCTGCCAATTATGGCCGTAATAGTCGCGCAGGCACTCGTCATAGGTCGTCGGCATCCCGGCCGCGGTCAAGCTTTCGGACAGCGACAGGTTCGCGCGCACCTCGCTGTCGGCGATGACGCCGTCGAAGTCGAAGATAATGGCGGCGAAGGACATCGGCCTAGGGCATGACCTGATGATCGCGGACATAGCCCCAGGCCCCCTCGCCCGACCAGTTGCGCCCGTCGGGAAAGCCGAGGCGAAGGCCGCTGAGTTGCTCCGGCGCGAACAGGCGCATGTTCACCCCCATCAGGTCGACCGTACCGCCCATCCGCTCGATCAGCCCCGCCGTCGCCGACCAATGCGTCGAGCAGCCGCAGGTCGGGCAGAAATGCAGGTCCGAGTTCGGATTTTCGCGATCGGCGCGATTATAGGTGCGCGTCTCGCCCGCGATCACGACATCACGCGGCGAATAATAGGCCCACAAAATGCCGTGCGAGAAACAGAGCGAGCAATTGCACTCGGCGACCTCCTCGGGCGCCTTGGCAAGCCGCACCGATACCGCGCCGCAGTGGCAATGGGCCTCCCAGCTCATTCCACCGTCACCGACTTCGCCAGATTGCGCGGCTGGTCGACGTCGGTGCCCTTTGCGACCGCGACATGATAGGCGAGCAGTTGCACCGGCACCGCGTAAACCAGCGGCGCGATCAGCGGATGGACCTTTGGCATCTCGATCGTCGCCATGCAGCCCTCGCCCGCTTCGGCCAGCCCCTCGGCGTCGCTGATCAGCACGACCTTGCCGCCGCGCGCCATCACCTCCTGCATGTTGCTGACCGTCTTTTCGAACAGCGGGCCGGAGGGGGCGAGCACGATCACCGGAACCGCCTCGTCGATCAGCGCGATCGGCCCGTGCTTCATCTCGCCCGAGGCATAGCCCTCCGCATGAATATACGAGATTTCCTTGAGCTTCAGCGCGCCCTCGAGCGCGAGCGGATAGTCGGGACCCCGCCCCAGATAGAGCACGTCGCGCGCCGGGGCGACCAGGTGCGCCATCTTCGCGATTTCCTCGTCATGCGCGAGCGCGGCATTGAGCGCGGCGGGCGCCTCGATCAGATGCTTCACGATCTCATGCTCTTCGGCGGCAGTCAGCTTGCCCTTCTTCAGCGCCAGATGCGCCGCGAGCGCCGCCAGCACCGCCAACTGACAGGTAAAGGCCTTGGTCGAGGCGACGCCGATTTCGGGGCCGGCATGCGTCGGCAACAGCAGGTCGGCCTCGCGCGCCATGCTGCTGGTCGGCACGTTGACGACCACCGCGATCGTCTGGCCATTCGCCTTGCAGTGACGCAGCGCCGCCAGCGTGTCGGCGGTCTCGCCCGACTGCGAGATGAAGAGCGCGAGCCCGCCCGGCTGCAGCACCGGGTCGCGATAGCGGAATTCGGAAGCGACATCGATGTCGACCGGGACACGCGCGAACGTCTCGAACCAGTATTTCGCGACCATGCCCGCATAGAAGCTGGTGCCGCATGCGACGATAGTGATGCGCTCGACCGCCGACAGGTCGAAATCCATCTGCGGCAACGCGACCGTCTGTTCGAGCGGGCGGATGTAGGAGGAGAGCGTCTGCGCGACCACGGTCGGCTGCTCGAAAATCTCCTTCTGCATGAAGTGGCGATAATTGCCCTTCTCCACCGCCGCCGCGGTGACGCCGCTGGTCGTGATCTCGCGCGTCACCGGATTGTTGTCGGCGTCATAAATTTGCGCGCCGTCCTTGGTGATGACGACCCAGTCGCCCTCGTCGAGATAGGCGATCTTTTGCGTCAGCGGCGCCAGCGCGAGCGCGTCGGAGCCAAGATAGGTCTCGCCCTCGCCATAGCCGACGACCAGCGGCGAGCCGAGGCGCGCGCCGATCAGCAGGTCCGGGTGCCGGCGAAAGGCGATCGCGAGCGCGAAGGCGCCGCGCAGTTGCGGCAGCACCGCCTTGACCGCTTCCTCGGGCGACTTGCCCGCCTCGACCTGTTCGGAAACGAGATGCGCGACGACCTCGGTATCGGTCTCGCTTTCAAAGGTGCGGCCGCGCGCGGTCAGCGCCTCGCGCAGCGGCTTGAAATTCTCGATGATCCCGTTGTGCACCAGCGCGACCTCGCCCGTCGCGTGCGGGTGCGCGTTGCTCGTCGTCGGCGCGCCGTGCGTCGCCCAGCGCGTGTGCGCGATGCCGACGGTGCCGGGGGCCGGATTGCCCGCCAGTTCCTTGACCAGATTGCCCAGCTTCCCTTCGGCCCGGCGGCGGATCAGTTCGCCCCCCTCGACCGTGCACACACCCGCCGAATCATAGCCGCGATATTCCATGCGCCGAAGGCCCTCGACCAGGCGGTCCGCCACCTGGTCCTTGCCGATGATTCCGATGATGCCGCACATGATTCTTGCTTTCGTTCAGAGCGTGTAGGGAATGCGAATACCCGGCATCGATGCCGGAAACACCTTGATATTTCGGGTCACGAGAATGCGCCCGCTGATCTGCGCGGTCGCCAGTACGAAGGCGTCTGCCAGCGTCAAGCCCTTGCGCTCGGCGCGCAGCGCGGCGGCGCGGCGCGCGACGGCGTCGCCGATCTCCTCGACCTGGAAACAGCCGAGAAAGGCCTCGACCGCGCGCACCGACTTGGGGTCGGCCGCCGACATCACCTCGGTCCAGCTGACGCGGCTGACGCTCTTGCGCCCGGCGCGGCGGATCTCGTTGCGCGCCGCCTCGACCCCGTTGAGCGCGTCGATCAATATGTCGCTGTCGAACTGCGCATCGATCATTCGCGCTTGCCCCGCAGGCGGCGCTGATACTTCAACCCGTCGCCGATATCGTCGCGTCCCTTCCAGATGCCGAACGCATTGTCGACCGCATCACCCGACGCATCGGCGCGATATGCCGCGACGGCGCGCCGCACCAACTCGGCACGCGACACCCCCTGCTCGGTCGCCAGCGTGTCGAGCCATTCGACATCGGAATCGGGAAGGTCGGCGAGGAAGCGCATGCGACTCTGATATCATATCATGATATCAAATCAAGAGCGCCCGAAATTCCTGTCGACGAAGGTCATGGCGAATTGCACCGGATCGGCGGGCCGGCCGTTCGCCGCCGCGAACTTCGCCTTCCCATCATCCCATATCTTGCGGATCTGCTCGGGCAGGTCGGCGGTGAACTTCATCTGCTGTGCCACGACGTCCAGCCAGGTGCCCGACAGGCCCAGGCTCTGGCGCAGTTGCGGCTCCATCGCGACGCAATAGGCGCGCGTCGGCTCGTCGAGATGACCGATGGCATTCAACACCCACGCATCGACATAGCGCAGGAAGGGCTTGTCCTCGTACCGGTCGCTCACGTCTTTTTCTCCGCTGCTTTCTTCTTGCGCATCGCGTCGTGGAAGCGGTCGGCCCAGCCGGGCTTGACCGACTGTTCGGCGCGGACCAGGCGAAGCTCGCCGTCCATCACGTCGCGGGTGACGGTGCTGCCGGCGCCGACGATCGCATCGCGGCCGACCCGCACCGGCGCAACGAGCGCGCTGTTCGATCCGATGAAGGCGTTTTCGCCGATCTCGGTCCGATATTTGAAATAGCCGTCATAGTTGCAGGTGATCGTGCCAGCGCCGATATTCGCGCCCGCGCCGACGGTGGCATCGCCCAGATAAGTCAGGTGGTTCGCCTTCGCGCCCTTGCCCAGCACCGCCTTCTTGGTTTCGACGAAATTGCCGATCTTGGCCTTTTCGCCCAGCACCGTACCGGGGCGCAGCCGCGCGAAGGGGCCGACCTCGCAGCCGGCACCGATCACCGTACCCTCGATATGGCAGTTCGCGCGAATCCGGACGCCGTCGGCGACCTTTACGCCGGGAGCAAAAAAGACGTTGGGTTCGATCAGCACGTCGCGGCCCAATTCGGTGTCCCACGCGAACCAGACCGTGTCGGGCGCGACCAGGCTGGCGCCGTCGGCCATCGCCTGCACGCGGCGGCGCGCCTGCCATTCGCCTTCCATCGCCGCCAGTTCGGCGCGGCTGTTGATGCCCGCGACGTCATAGGGATCGGTCTTCACCACCGCGCAGTGCCGGCCGTCGGCATTGGCGATGTTGACGATGTCGACCAGATAGAATTCCTTGGCGGCATTGTCGTCGGTGACGCGGGCCAACAGCGCGAACAGGTCGCGCGCCTTCGCCGCCATCAGCCCCGAATTGCACAGCCGCACCGCGCGCTCGGCCTCGGTCGCATCCTTGTGCTCGACCATCTTGGTGACGCGGTCGCTGTCGGTGATGACGCGGCCATATTGCTGCGCATCGGCGGGCTCGAACGCGAGCACGACCACCGCGGGGGCGTCGGGCGCGTTCAGCCGATCGATCATCGCCTGCATCGTCGCGGTCGGAACGAAGGGCACGTCGCCATAGAGGATCAGCACATCGCCGTCCGCATTGTCCCTGGCGAAATCCGCCAGCGCACTTTCGGCCTGCTGCACCGCATGGCCGGTGCCGAGCTGCGGCTCCTGCACAGCAAGGTCCGCCGTGCCGCCCAGCGCGGCCTCCAACTGGTCGGCCTTGTCGCCGACGACCACAACCTTCTTCGCGGGGTTCAGCGCGTCGACGCTGGCCATCAGGTGCATCAGCATCGGCCGCCCGGCGATCGGGTGCAGCACCTTGTGCAGGTCGGACTTCATGCGGGTGCCCTTGCCCGCGGCAAGGACGATGGCGGCGATGGAATTGCTCATGCCGCGTGCCATGCCAGCAATTGGTTGCGGTTTCCAGACCATCGCGCCATGCGCGGCACATGAGCGCCTTTCCTTTCCGCATCGTCGGCTTCGACCTCGACGGCACCCTGATCGATACCGCGGGCGACCTGACCGCCGCGGTCAATCATGCGCTGGAGCGGCTGGACCGCGCCCCGCTGACCGTGGCGGAGGTGCGGCCGATGATCGGCCTTGGCGCGCGGCATATGCTCGAACAGGGGCTGCGCGCGACGGGCGGGGTTCCCGATGGAGCGGTCGACCGGCTGATGCCCGATCTGCTGGACTATTATGGCGCGCATATCGCGGTGCACAGCCGCCCCTTCCCGGGCCTGATCGCGGTGCTCGACCGGCTCGATGCGCTGGGCGTGTTCACCACGGTGGTCACGAACAAGGCCGAGCGGCTCGCCCGCCAACTGCTTGGCGAACTGGGTCTGGCAGAGCGGATGGCCGCGATCATCGGCGGCGACACGGTCGGCGTGCGCAAACCCTCGCCCGACCCGATCCTGGCCATGATCGCCCAGTGCGGCGGCGGCCGCACGGCGTTCGTCGGCGACAGCATCTATGACGTGCAGTCCGCACGGGCGGCCGATGTACCCAGCATTCTGGTTCGATTCGGCTTTCTCGATCGCCCCGCCGAGGCATTCGGCGCGGACCATGTGATCGACCATTATGACGATCTGATCGCGCTGCTCGAAACGCTCTAACGCTTTCGCCACTTGGTCCACAGATGCTGCGCGAGCAGCATCGGGGGCATGCGCAGCCAGTGCGATCGGATGTAAAAGGCTTGCTGCAGCGGGAAATTCGTCGCCCGTCCCCAGTCATCTCGCGCGAGCAGGCGGCGGCGATACCAGATGTCGCCGGGATCGTGCCCGTCCCATCCGGACGGCAGTATCGATCCATAGAGGTCGCGCGCCAGCCGCGCGGCGCGGCGTACCGGCGCGCGCAGGCCGTGCAGGTCGGCACGCGCGTCCAGCTTGCCCCAAAAGCCCGGATCGGCGGCGACGAAGTCGCGCGTCAGGCAGTGAAAGTCCCACAGGTTGCGAAGGCCGCCCTGCAGGTCGCCGTCGGCGATCATGTGCGCGGCGCAGTGGCACGCCATGTCGGTCGGGCACAGCACCGCAAAGCCTCCAGGCGTGGGCACTGCATCGCTGACCAGCGCCAGCGCGTCGGGCGTGATCCGGTGCGTGCGCGGCAGGATGGTGTGATGGACGTCGATCATCCGGTCGCGCGCCTTGTGAATCAGCGGCGGCAGCTCGTGCATATGCTCGCGATAATAATGATCGTCATAGGCATCGGGTTTGACCCATTCCCACCCTGCCTCGAGCAATTCATTCTCGACGCGGCCGATGTCCAACGCAAGCACCAGAATATCGAGGTCGCCGATCTGGCGCCCATCGCTGCACGACAGGCCGGCGACCGCATAGGCCGTACCTTTCAGCAGTACGAACTCGATCCCCTCGGATCCCAGCGCGCGGCGCGCCATTTCGGCTTCCCACAGCGCCTGACCACGGGCGACCTCGGCGGCGGCGCGCTGGTCGGCGAACAGCGCCGCGACCGAAGGCGGCAGGTCGTCCTCCCCGACGCAGCACGCCAGCGTCGCCAGCATCGCCTCGGCCCGCGCGACACCGATCACGCCGTCCCACTCGCGCGGCGCCAGCGTCGCCGCCGCGCGCCGTCCCGCCAGCAGGTCGACCAGCGTGCGCACCGCGCTCATCGCACCGCCTCCGCCCAGAGCTGCTCGACAAGCGCGATCCCGCTCGCACTGTCGGGATAGGCGATGCCGAACGCCGGCGTCGTCCGCACAAGCCGCGTCAGCGCCGCGAAGCCGGCCTCGCCCAGCGCGATATAGTTGGTCGACGCCTCGGTCAGGCGAACGAAGGCTTCGCCCTCGCCCATCGGCTCGATCGCGGGTTCGCCGCCGAAGCGCGGAAAGAGGATCAGCGCCGGGCGCACCGGCTGATGCATCGCGGCGATCGCGTCGGCGCGCGGGATCAGGTGGCGGATGTCGCCTTTTGGCGTGCCCGCCAGAAGCGGCCCCAGCCGCGCGGCGTCGACGCGCCCCGCCATCTCGGCGATCGCCTCATTCTTCAGGCTGATCGCGCGCGGAAAGGCCAGCGCATCGCCCGCGACCGGATCGATCAGCGTGAATTCATCGCCCATCAGCCGCCAGTCGCCCTCGCCCAGCAGCGCCGCCAGCGTCGACTTGCCCGAGCCGGACTCGCCCGACATGACGACCGCGCGACCATCGCGCGCGACCGCGCTGGCATGCAGCAGCATGTGCCGCCTCCAGCCGAGCGCGACCTGCAGGTTCATCCCCATCTCGGCCGCCAGCAGCCCCATCGACAAGGGCAGCGGCAGCGCGTCGGGCACCACGAAATCGCCCCCGATATGCACCGATGGCCGCAGCCAGCGGCGCCACGGCCGCGCGGCGAACAGGCGGACGGTCGCGTCGGCCGTGCGCTCCGGGTCTTTGGGATAGCCGGCGTACAGGCTTTCCAGCGCAGCGACGGGTTCGGGCCAGTCGCTGCCGATGCGGAACTGGACCGGACCGACGGCGATGCGCGCGGCGTATCTCACGCTTCCGCCACCAGGCCCATCGCCGCCAGCTCGGCAAGCCGGTCGGCGACGATCGCGGGCGCATCGCCCTCTGCCTCCAGGTCGAAGCGCGCGGCAAGCCGCTGTGCCAGCGCGCGGGCATCGCAGACCTCGGGGCCCATCGCCTCCAATATCTCCGGTATCGGCGACACGACCAGATGCGTCTGCATCGATCGCCGGTCAAAGATCGCGGTCAGTTCGCCCAGCGGCTCGATACGCAGCGCGTCGGCCGGTGCGGCGACATAATGCCTGTCACCCATAATCTTCGGCAGCGGCGGTCAGCTTGGCAAGAATGGCGAGCAGGACTTTGCGTTCGTCGGGACTGAGGTTCGATTCGAGCCGCGCCTCGCTCGCCAGCGCCGCAGGGACGATTGCGTCGTAAAGCGAACGCCCCGTCTCGGTCAGCTCCAGATGATGCGATCGCCCATCGGCCTCGTGCGCCAGCCGCGCGATAAGCTGTCGGTCGGCGAGCGCCTTGGCGGCGCGATTGACCGTCACCTTGTCCATGCGCGTCGCGGCGACCAGTTCGCGCTGGGTCAGCGACTTGCCTTCGCCGAGCACGGCCATCAGCCGCCATTCGGGAATCTTCAGCCCGAACCGGTTCTGATATTCGGTGGCAATCCGCTCCGACAGGGCGTTGGAGGCGATTGACAGGCGATAGGGCAGGAAATTGTCGAGATTCAGTTTCTTCGCGGCCATGCCGTGCAATACCCCCAAGCTCAATTCCCTGCGGAATTCATCCTATCGTCTGTTCGCGTCTTGTGAAGGTCAGAATCGGGCGCGCGCGCCGATCCACAGCGTGCGCGGCGTCGCGCGTTCGACGATACCCGACGACGAAATCGCGGCGGGGACCAACTCGTTCGTCAGGTTTTCGCCGCGCGCCTCGATACTGACGGCGTCGGAAAAGCGGTACGACACGCCGGCATCGAGCGTCAGGGCGTCGCCGAGCCGGAGCAGGCCCAGGTCATCCTCATTCTGCCGGCCGATATAGCGGAGCGTCGCAAAGCCTTCGAACGGGCCGCTCATGTCGCTGCGCAGCGACAGGCTGCCGCCATGTTTGGCGATCTGCGCCGGCCGCCGTCCGTCAAGCGCCGCAGCGACGCCCGCCGCATCGACCTTTGCATCGGTAAAGGCATAGGTCGCGCGCAGCCTGGCGATCCCCAGGTCCTGCTCGGCGCTGACCTCGATCCCCTTGCTGTCGATGGCGTCCAGATTCTGCCGCTGGTTCAGATTGGGCGCCAGCGTCACATTGGCGATGGCGTTGGAAAGATGGTTGGCGAAGAACGTCGCCGACAGCCTGGTATACCCATTGTCCCAATCGACCCCGATCTCGCCGCCCCACAGCCGTTCGGGCTCCAGCGCCTCGTTCGCGGTCGTCACCTCTGCCCCGACGCGGAACGGACGATAGAGCTCGTTGAGCGTCGGCAGGCGCCAGCCGCGATAGGCGGCGGCGCGCAGCGTCCAGTTATAGGATTGCCAGCGCACGCCCGCGCGTCCGCTGCCTTCCCAGCCCTGCCGTCCGGCAAAGCGCAGGTTGGTGATCGTCGACCCGCCGATATTGCGCTCCAGCCGATAGCCCTCGCCCAGCCGCCAATGATCCAGCCGGCCGCTCAGCGTGAACAACAGGCCGTCGCCGGTTTCGTCCGAGGTCCATTCGGCGAACGCGCCCACGGTGTCGCTGCTGCCGCCCGCGATGCGATGGCGCCCCGGCACGACGCCGGCGAAGAAGAAATCCTCTTCGGTGCGCCCCGTCGTCCGCCGCCAGTCCGCCCCGATGCGAAGCGGATTGGCAAAGCCGATCCCCGGCCGCACTTCGACGCGCGCGCCAAGGCCGGTCGCCGGAACGCGCTGGAACAATGCGGGGACGACGCTGTTCCGCCCCGCCGCCACGCTGGCGAAACCGCTCTCCAGCTCGCGAAGCTGGACATAGGCGAGCGCCAGCCACTGCGTTTCGGCATAGGGATTGTGCAGAAAGCGAAAGCTGGCATCGACACCGCCCAGCTTGCTGTCGGTAAAGTCGGTGCCGCGGTCGCGCCGGTCCGAAAAGCCGCGCAGGCTGGCCTCGATCTGATTGTCGTCGCCGGCGTCGAACCGCAGGCGCAGGCCCAGCCCGCCCTGCTCATAGGCTGCGGGCCGATCGACGCTTCCGCGCTGCGCCCGCGCGATCGGCGTAAAGCCGTCGCCGCGGCTGTAGCGGCCGTCGATCGCGACGCGGCCGCCGTCTCCCAGCGCCGTCCCCGCCGACGCCGACGCGTCCCAGCTATTGCGGCTGCCATAGGCCAGGCTGGCGATCGCGCCGCTCGTCATGTCCGAATGCAGGCTGATCGTCCCGCCCAGCGCGCCGGGGCCGTCGACCCCGCTGCCGCCGCCGCGGATCACGAAAATCCCGCCCAGATGGATCGCGTCATAGGCGCTCCACGCAACCCAGCCGCCGAACGGGTCGGCCTGGGGCACGCCGTCGAGCGTCACCAGGGCGCGGCTCGACGCATTGCCGCCGAGCCCGCGCAGCGTCACCCCCTGGCTGGTCGGATGCGCCGAGCGCCCGTCGGAACGGCGAAACTGCACCAGCCCCGCCTCGTCGCGCAGGCGATTCTCGACGCGGTTGCCCAGCCCCTGATCGACGTCGGTTATCAGCGTCCGGCCCAACGTCTTGTCGGCGTCCGCCAGCCGGAGCAGGCCGCTGCCGTTGACGACGATATCTTCCTTGGGAAGCGGAACGATATGGACGCAGCAATAGGCGTCTTCGTCGGCCGGCTCCTCGGTCTGCGCCATCGCCGCCGCCGGCAGCGCCAGCGCGGTCGCCCCTGCCAGCAGCCGGATCACCCAGCCTTGACCGCGTCGGGATGCGCGCGCTGGAATGCGTCCAGTTCCATGCATGCGGCGTCGATGGCGACCAGCCGCGGATAGGTGTCGAGCGGCACCTCGAAACGCCGGGCATTATACATCTGCGGAACAAGACAGCAGTCCGCGATCCCCGGCGCGTCGCCGCCAAGATAGGTCCCCTCGCCCGCCATCGCCTCCAGCGCGTCAAAGCCCTGCAATATCCATTCGTGGATCCAGCGATCCTTGGTAATCTCGTTGAGCCCGAGGTCCTTGGTCAGATATTTGAGGACGCGCAGATTATTGAGCGGATGAATGTCGCTGGCGACGACCTGCGCCTGTGCGATCGCGACCGCGCGCGGCATCGGATCGTCGGGTATCAGGCGCGGTTCGGGATAGGCGCGGTCGAGCCAGTCGATGATCGCCAGGCTCTGGATGATCGTCTCGCCATCGGCGACCAGCATCGGCACGAAGCCCTGCGCATTCTGTTCCAGATAGGCGTCGCTGCGCTGTTCGCCCGCGATCAGGCTGATCTCGACGCGCTCATAATCGAGGCCCTTGAGGTTCAGCGCGATGCGCACGCGATAGCTGGCCGACGAGCGGAAATAATCGTGAAGGACGAGCGTTGCCATGCGCCGCCTAATGCGCGTCTTTCGGCATCTCGGCAATCCATTGCCGCAACAGCGCCGCGCCTTCGCTGTGCACCGTCGATCGACCGACCTCGGGCATCGCGATACCGGGATCCAGGCTTTCGAGGCGATAGATCAGGAAGCTATGATCCGGATCGCCCGGCGCGATCGCGAAATCCATGCCTCCGCTACCGCGACCCGCCGCGGTCGGGCGCTTGCCGATGCCGTAATTGACGTTGACCGGATCGGTCCAGCGCAGGAACAGCCCGCTGTTCGACGCGCTGCCCTCCGGATTGTGGCAGTGCGAACAATTGACCGCCAGATAGGCGCGCGCGCGGTCTGCGACGCTGCCGCTCTTCGGATCGTTCCAACGCGGCATCGGCGCGATGCGATTGGCGGGCCAAGTGAAGAAGCGCGAAAAATCGGACCGACCACGCGATGCGGCAAAGTCCATGTTCCCCGCCTTGGGGCCGATCGGCACGATCTCTCCCTTCAGGCTGTGGCATTCCTTGCACTGATTCTTGTTCGGCACCGCATAGTTGATGCTGTGCGACGCGCCGTCGGGGCTCTTGAAAGTTACCGGGACGCGGCGCCCGGCGATCGCCAGCGAAGCGTCCTTGCCGTCGGCATCCCAGATATAGGGCAGCGCGACCCAGCCGCTCGCGCGGCGGATCAGCAGGCGCGTCTCGACCGGACGGCCGCCGTTCCAGTCCGGCCAGCCAAAGCTTTTGACGATCACGGTGCCGACCGGAAAGGACGGGTTGCCGTCGCGCATGATCGGCGCGCTTTCGCCGGGCGGCATCCAGATCGCGCGATGCTTTTCGGCATAGTCGCTGAACAGCGGAGTGTTGAGATCATAGGGCAGCAGCGCGGGCAGCGGCTCGCTGGTGCCCGGGCGAAACAGCCCGAAGGCGGACAGCTTCGCCGGCATCGTCGCGCCGTCGATCACCGCCTGATCGGGCAGTGGTTCGGACACCGCGGACGCGCCGCTCGCGCACAGGAGCGCCGCGGCCAGGGCTGCGGCAAGGCGCTTCACTTGACCTTGGCCTCCATGCTTTCGGGCAGCTTGATCTCGGGCAACCGCGCGGGCGGCGTGCCCTTCAGGTTCGCCGGCTGGGGCTTTGCCTCGCTGCGCGGGGTCTTGATGTCGGGCAGGCCCAGCGACAGCACGCCGACGTCGTCGAGCACGACCGCATCGCCCGCGCCGTCCCACAGCACCGGCGGCAACGACCCGCCCAGCGCCGCGGCGATCTGGTCCGCGCCGTCGAACGCGGGGGCATAGCCCGCCTTGCCATGCTGGTTGCCGCGCACGACGATCTGTTTCGGCAACGGCTGATAGTTGGGATCCTTGTGGTCATAGCGATAGCCGACGATCATCACATTGGCGGTGCCGTTCAGATCGAACACATTGTCGAATATCTCGACATTGCGGTTTGCCATCACCAGCACGCCGGTGCCCGTCGGCACGCTCGCGACGATATTGCCCTTCGGCGCGAAATTGGGCGTGCTGTTGTCGTTCACGACATTTTCGAAGACGCGCACATTGTGCCCGCCCTGCTGCGGCAGGCTCGGCAGGTCGAACACCAGGATGCCGCCGGTGTTGCGCGTCGCGATATTGTCGTGGACGTCGGCGTCGAAGCTGTTCTCGATCTCGATCCCCGCGACATTTTCCTGCGCGATCGAATCGCGGACGACGATATTCTTCGACTGACCGACATAGATGCCCGCATCGGAGGCGCCGCGCACGAACACGCTGTCGATCAGAACGTCGGTGCTTTCGACCGGATAGACGCCATAGGCGCCGTTGGTCGCTTTCGGGCCCGCGGTCCATTCGACGCGCAGCCGGTAATAGACGATGCGGTCGGCGCCCTTCGACTTGATTCCGTCGCCCTTGGTATTGAGGACTGCGAAGCCGGTCAGGAAGACGTCGTCGGAGGTGACGAGCAAGCCTTCGCCCGCGCCCTGCTGGCCCGAAAAGTCCAGGATCGATCCGCCCTCGCCCGCCCCCGCGCCGCGCACGGTGACATTGTTCACGTCGAGCGACAGGCCGTCGGTCAGCTTCCATGTCCCGGCGCCGAGTTCGACGGTATCGCCCGGCTCGGCCAGAATCAGCGCTTCTTGCAGCTTTTCATTGGCGTCGGGCGTTCCCGCACTGACGCTGATCGTCTTTGCGCTCGCGGGATTGGCAGCAATCGCTGCGAGAATGCAAAGCGTCGCCGCGTGGCGAAGGCCGTGGAATCGCATATGTCTCTCCCTTGTTTTCATGAGACCATGCGGCAAGACTTGACGGATGCCAAGCGGGTTGCTGACATGCGTGTAGCTAATAAAACTGGGGAGTGGTCGCAGTGATTTACAGAATGGGTATGGCGCTTGCCGCCTTCGTCGCCGTCCCGTCGATGGCCACCACGCCGTCGGCGCTGACCGGACGATGGAAGACCGACGACGGCAAGGGAATCGTCGCGATGGCGCCCTGCGGTGCCAAGATGTGCGGCAAGATCGAGCGCCTGCTGATCAAGCAGCCCGCGGGCGGCCAGCTCGACGAGCGCAATCCCGACAAGCAGAAGCGCGGGCGGCAGGTGACCGGCCTGCAGATCTATTGGGACCTCGCCCCCACCAGCGACGGCTGGAAGGGTCAGGGCTATAGCCCCGAGGATGGCCGCTATTACACCGCCCACCTGCGCGTGAACGGCAACAAGCTGACCATGAAGGGTTGCGTCGCGGTGTTTTGCCGCACGGTGACCTGGACGCGGATGGCCTGATCTTCAGCGGCGCGCCCAGCCCCTAAGGCTCAGGGCGCGTCGCCGAGAATCCAGTCGACGCCCGCCGCGACGTGGATGCGCGTCGTGTCATAGATCGGCAGCACATTGGCGTCGGGATCGACGATCATGACAAGTTCGGTGCATGCCAGCACCAGCGCCTGGACATCCTGCTTCGCGATGTCGGTGATGAAGGTCCGCATCTGGCGGCGCGCATCTTCGGTCGCCTTGCCCTGCATCAACTGGTCATAGATGATGTTGTCGATCGCCTCGGCCCGGCCGGCGTCATAGGGCGCGAGCGTCAGGCCGTGGCGAACCAGCCGCTGGCGAAACCAGGGCTCGGTCATCACGTTGCGCGTGCCGATCACCGCAGCCGACTTGACCCTGTCGGCCTTCATCTTCTCGCCCGTCTCGTCGACGATGTGGAGCAGCGGGATGGAGATTGCGGCGGCGACATCCTCGGCCACCTTGTGCATCGAATTGGCTGCGATCATCAGCGCGGTGGCGCCGGCATCCTCCAGCCGCTTGGAAGAGGCGATCAGCACATCCTTCGCATGCGTCCATTGCTCGGGGGTCGAGATACGCGACAATTCGCAATAGTTCAGGCTCTCCAGCACGATGGGTGCCGAGCAGGAGGTTCCGATGCGCTTTTGCACGCCCTTGTTGAGGTGCCGGTAATAAAGCTCGGTCGACGCCCAGCTCATTCCCCCGATCAGACCGATTTTGCGCAAAATAATCCTCCGAAATACAACAGGACCGGGCCTCGCCGGACCCGGTCCCGATATTGGCTAGAAAAACCGGCGCCGGGGGGCAAGCTCCGAAGCCGGGTTTTGCGACGGGGCGTCAGTGCCCGCCGCCGTTCAGCGCCTTGACGATATCGTCGGCCATCTTCTTCGCATCGCCGAGCAGCATCATCGTCTGGTCCATGTAAAAGACGTCGTTGTCGACGCCGGCATAGCCGACCCCGCCCATCGAACGCTTCACGAACAGCACCGTCTTCGCCTTTTCGACGTCGAGGACGGGCATGCCATAGATCGGCGACGACTTGTCGGTCTTCGCCGCGGGGTTGGTCACATCGTTCGCGCCGATGACGAAAGCGACGTCGCACTGGGCGAACTCGTTGTTGATGTCCTCCAGCTCGAACACCTCGTCATAGGGGACGTTCGCTTCGGCCAGCAGCACGTTCATGTGGCCGGGCATGCGGCCCGCGACCGGGTGGATCGCATATTTGACGTTGACGCCTTCCTTCTTCAGCACGTCGCCCATTTCGCGAAGCGCGTGCTGCGCCTGCGCGACCGCCATGCCGTATCCGGGAACGATGATCACATTCTCGGCCTGGCTCATCAGGAAGGCCGCATCGTCGGCGCTGCCGGGTTTCCAGGGGCGCTGTTCCTTCGAACCGCCCGCACCGCCAGCCGAATCGTCGGCGCCGAAGCCGCCCGCGATCACGCTGATGAAGCTGCGATTCATCGCGCGGCACATGATGTACGAAAGGATCGCACCCGACGAGCCGACAAGCGCGCCGGTGATGATCATCGCGGTGTTGCCCAGCGTAAAGCCCATCGCCGCTGCGGCCCAGCCCGAATAGCTGTTCAGCATCGATACGACGACGGGCATGTCGGCGCCGCCGATCGGGATGATCAGCAGGAAACCGATCAGGAAGCTCAGCGCCGTGATCGTCCAGAACACCCAGGGCGACTGGTCGGTCAGGAAGTAAGCGACGAGGCCGATGATCGCGGCGAGCGTGCCCAGATTGATGATGTGCCGTCCGGGCAACATGATCGGCGAGCCCGACATGTTTCCGTTCAGCTTCAGGAAGGCGATGACCGAGCCCGAGAAGGTGATCGCGCCGATCGCGATGCCCAGGCCCATTTCGACGCGCGAAACCGCGAAAATCTGGCCGGCTGCATCGGCGATGTGGAACGCCGACGGGTTGAGATAGGCGGCGGCGGCCACCGCGACCGCAGCGAGACCGACGAGGCTGTGGAAGGCCGCGACGAGCTGCGGCATCGCGGTCATCGCAATGCGGCGCGCCATGACGATACCGATGACCGCGCCGATGCCTATCGCGCCCAGCACTTCGGCGATCGCGATCGTGTCGAGCGCGCCGTCGCCGGTGCGCGGAACGTGCGTAAGCAGCGTGGTGACCACGGCGATGGTCATGCCCGCGATACCGAACCGGTTGCCGCGCCGCGACGACGCCGGGCTCGACAGGCCGCGCAACGCCATGATGAAGAGGATACCAGAGGCCAGATAGGCCAGCGCCACCCAAGGATTGATCGGTGCTACTTCGTGCATGCTAATTCCCCCGTCGGGCCGTCCGTCCACGGCCCGTCAAATCCATGGAAAGCGGCGCCTTAGCGCTCTTTCTTCTTGTACATGGCGAGCATCCGTTCGGTGACCGCAAAGCCGCCGAAGATGTTGATGCTGGCCATCACCACGGCAGCGAGGCCCAGCCATTTCGACAGCGGCGACCCTGCGGCGGCGCTGGCGATCAGCGCCCCGACGATGATGACCGAGGAAATGGCGTTGGTAACGCTCATCAGCGGCGTGTGCAGCGCCGGCGTAACCGACCAGACGACGAAATAGCCGACGAAACAGGCCAGAAGGAAAATCGAGAAAATCGAAATAAAGTCCACGGTCGGCTCCCCTGCTGATTCCGCTTGGCGCACCTATTGCCGTGCACAAGGGGGCGTGTCGACTCCAAAGCTGTCAAATGAGGCGGCGCGGACCCTCGTGGAGCGAGAAATCCGCGCCTTCAGCGTAACTAAATTGCGTGCGGCGCGTCACATCTTGGGAAGCAGAACGGCGTCGACGACATGGATCACGCCGTTCGACTGGTTCACGTCACCCTGAGTCACGACCGCCTTGTTGCCGCTCGCGCTGGTCAGCAGGATCTTGCCGTCGCTTATCGTCGCGGTCAGGTCCTGTCCGTCGACGGTCTTGAACACCGCCTTGCCCTTGCCTTCGGCGATCTTCGCCTCGATGTCGGCCGCCGACAGCTTGCCGGGAACGACATGATATTTGAGGACGCCGGCCAGCACCGACTTCTGCGCCGGGCGCATCCAGCCGTCGCGCGTCACGGCGGGCACCTGGGCAAAGGCCTCGTCGGTCGGGGCAAACACCGTGAAGGGACCGGCGCCGGAAAGCGTCGTGACCAGATCGGCCTGCTTCACCGCTGCGACGAGCTGCTTGTGGATCGGCGACGCCGACGCATTTTCGACGATGTTCTTGGTCGGCAGCATCTCGGCGCCGCCGACGGTCGGATTGCTGCTGGCGGTAACGACATCGCCGGTCGCGACCGTTTCGGTCTCGGTCTTCGGCGGTTCGGGGGACTTGTTGCACCCGGCGAGAGCAAGCCCTGCGGCAAGGGCGGTGGTCAGCGGCAATGTCCTGATCATCTCGGTCTCTCCTCGGGAAACAACGAAGCAGGCCGCGAATTCGATGAATCCGCGGCCCCTTGCTTCGAACGCGCACTGCGACGCGAAAGTTTCAGATGAAAGACAGCGCCGACGCGATTTAGCCGAGCAGCCGCTCGTTCACGACCTTGCCGCCCTGCGTCAGGCGCACCGCATTGCCGATTTCCTCGTCCAGCACGGGCTTCCCCGCCTCCTTGTCCCAAAAGGCGGACAGGAAGTTGAACAAATTACGGCTAAACAAAGCACTCGTATCCGCAGGCATCAGCGCGGCGATATTCTTCGCGCCGATGACGGTCACGCCGTGAATCTTCTTCGCCTCGCCGGAAACCGACCCTTCGACATTGCCGCCGCTTTCGGCCGCCATGTCGACGATCACGCTGCCCGCGCGCATCGTCGCAAGCTGCGCATCCGAAATCAGCCGCGGCGCGGGACGCCCCGGGATCAGCGCGGTGGTGATGACGATGTCCTGCTTGGCGATATGTCCCGACACCAGTTCGGCCTGTGCCTTCTGATATTCTTCCGACATTTCGGTCGCATAACCGCCGGCGCCCTCGCCTTCGATCCCCGCGACGCTTTCGACGAAGATCGGCTTGGCGCCGAGCGACATGATCTGTTCTTTCGTGGCCGAGCGCACGTCGGTCGCGCTGACCTGCGCACCCAGGCGGCGCGCGGTCGCGATCGCCTGGAGCCCCGCGACGCCGACGCCCATGACAAAGGCCTTGGCGGCGCTGACCGTTCCTGCGGCGGTCATCATCATCGGAAAGGCGCGGCCATAGGCGTTCGCCGCCATCAGCACCGCCTTGTAACCCGCAAGGTTGGCCTGGCTGGAGAGAATGTCCATCGACTGCGCGCGCGTGATGCGCGGCATGAATTCCATCGACAGCGCTTCAAGACCAAGCTTGGCATATTCGTCGACGCGCGCGCGCTCACCGAACGGGTTAAGCCCCGCGGCCAGCCAGGCACCGTCGGCAAAGCCCGACAGGCTCTTGGGATCGGGACCCTGGATGCCCAGGATGATGCCCGCGCCCTTCAGGACGTCGGCGCGCGAGGCGACGCTCGCCCCGGCGGCGGCATAGTCGGCATCGGCGATCGACGCCGCCTCCCCTGCTCCTGTTTCGACGGCAACTTCAGCGCCCAGTCCGATGAACTTCTTCACGGTTTCCGGGGTCGCGGCGACGCGGGTCTCGCCTTGGGCGAGCTCCTTCAGGACAGCGATGCGCATGCCGAAGGGCCGGTCAGGAGATCAAAAGAACGACGAAGGCGGCCACGATCACGGTGAGGATCGTACCGATTTTCAGCAGGCTGAGGAAACCCGCATAGGTTTCGTTCGCTGCCTTCATTTCCTGTTCCGCCATGACCTGTCCCCTTTTGCCTGTTCGCCCCGAGGGCGCGCGCCCGCGCGCTCCAGAATCGGGCGTCGCGCCGGTCTTTAGCCACGCCTTGCGCCTTGCTCAAGGGGCGCCTGCGCTAAAAGGGGTCCATGTGGCAAAAGCCGAACGGCCTTAATCGCCCCTTTACCCATGTGCCGTAAATCACTGCGCTTGAGCGGACGAACCGGCACCTAGGTGGCCGAACAGGGGCAGAATCGGGACTATGGCCAGCACGCGCGACACGCGAACAGTGATGATCGTCGACAGCGAGCCCGCACAGCAGCGCTTTCTGTCGGCGCTGGTGTCGCGTGGCGGCTGGCGCAGCGTCGTCGCGACCGACACCGACACCGCCCTCGCAAAGCTCGGCACGCAGGAGGGCATGGCCCTCGACGCGGTGCTGGTCGATCAGGGCACGCCCGGCATGGATATTGCCGAGTTCGTGTCCGAATTGCGCCGCTGGCGCCCCGCGCTGCCGCTGATCGTCATCACGATGCGCAACGGGGTCGAAGTCGCGGTCGCCGCGATGCGCGCGGGCGCAAGCGACTTCGTCCAGAAACCCATCGCTCCCGACCGGCTGCTCGGCGCGCTCGACCGCATCGTCTCGCAGGGCGGTCCGCAGGGCGAGCTCCGCCCGCTGACCGAAAAGCTGCGCCAGCCGCTGGCGTTCGAAGAAATCATCGGGTCCAGCCCCAATTTCCGCAGTGCGCTCGCGATCGCCGCCAAGGCTGCGCGCGCACGCGTACCGGTGATGATCAACGGCAAGCCCGGCACCGGCAAGGAAGTCTTTGCCCGCGCGATCCACAGCGCCTCGCCGCGAGCGCGCGGCGCACTGGTGATGGTCGATTGCTCGGCAGTATCGCCGGGGCTGATCGGTTCGGGCCTGTTTGGGCACGAACGCGGTGCCTTTCCGGGCGCCTTCGACCGCCAGGTCGGCCGGCTGGTCCAGGCCGACGGCGGCAGCATCATCATCGACCATGTCGAATGTATCCCGCTGGAAACACAGGCCAAGCTGGTCGAATTTCTGAACAGCGGCGAAGTGCAGATGATCGGCGGCAGCATCCGCCAAAGCGTCGACGTCCGCATCATCGCGACGACTGCCAGCCCGCTCGACAAGCTGATCGAGGCGGGGCATTTCCGCGAAGACCTGTTCTACGCGCTGTCGACCGCGCAATTCACCCTGCCCTCGCTCAGCGAGCGCCGCGGCGACGTCGGCCCGCTCGCCCGCCACCTGCTGGCCCGCATTGGCGGCCTGCCCGGCATGGGTCCGATTGGCGTCACCGACGACGCGCTGCGCCTGCTCGCCGCTTATGCCTGGCCGGGCAATGTTCGCCAGTTGCAGGACGTGCTGTTCCGCGCCGCAACCGCCAGCAAGACCGACGTCCTGACCAGCGCCGATTTCAAGGCGATCGAGGCCGCGCTCGGCGGCGGCACGCCCGGCGGCAGCGACGATGTCGCGATCAACGGCGAAGCGATCGGCGTCACGCTCTACCTCCCCGACGGCAACCTCCGCCCCCTGGAGGAAATCGAGGCCGACGTCATCCGCCTCGCCATCGGCCATTATCGCGGCCGCATGAGCGAAGTCGCCCGCCGCCTCGGCATCGGCCGCTCGACGCTCTACCGCAAGCTGAGCGATCTGGGGATCGATACGGCGGCCTGATCGGATTTCCTGTTGCCAGTTCGATCTATTTGATCTTATCTGGCGCCAGGAATGAGCAAAAGCCTTCCTTAAAGGTTTGTGGGGCGACAGAAGTCGCCAAGCGCGAGCAGAAGCTCCTGCCTTTGGACGGCGTTTTACGCCGTTGCGTACCGCAGCGATTCAATTGATCGTTGGAGTATGCAATGAAAAGCTCACCAAAATTCGTGGAATCCAATTTCTTAGGCAAGGCGGTCGTTGCTATTATTGCCGGCATCCGATGTGGAGCAATGGCCTCGAGGCATTCGCTCAAAAGTATCAAATTTCGATAAGACAGGCACGCCACTTCAAGGCAACCGCCGAACACCTTCTTCCTCGATCAAAAGGAGGAAGAGATAGGGAAGCCAATATCGCGGCTGCCTGCCAATATTGTAATTCCCGAAGGCACCGGTCCAGATTTACGCTGACGCCCGATGCTTACCGGAAAAAAGTCATAAACAGAGTGGCGCGCGGGAGGTGGCACTGCGTGCGTTTCGCCTTCGCGTAACGCGCATCTTGGTCTTCCGGATCGATCAGCCCGTCAGCGCCGTATCCCTGAGGCCGCGCCACACGCGCAGTGCCTGACGCGTTTCCGCCACATCATGTACGCGCACGATCTGCGCGCCCTGGGTTATGGCCTGATAATGGAGCGCCACGCTGCCGCCGAGACGGGCGTCGGCGGGCGCTTCATTGTCGAGCGCGCCGATCATCCGCTTGCGGCTGGCGCCGAACAGGATCGGACAGCCCAGTGTGTGGAACAGCGCCAGGCCGTTCACCAGTGCCAGATTGTCGGCGATGCCCTTGCCAAAGCCGATGCCGGGATCGACGATGATCTTTGCGGGGTCGACGCCCACCGCCTTGCACGCCGCGACACGCTCGGCGAGCAGGTCGTAGACGTCGAACAGCGGGTGCGCATAGTCGCCACCCTCGTGCGGATCGCTTTTCGCCGAGGGCGCGTGCATCAGCACGACCGGGCAGCCGGCCTTGACGACGACCTCCATCGCGCGTTCATCGTACCGCAGCGCCGAAATATCGTTGACGATGGTCGCGCCCGCAGCCAGCGCCGCCTCCATCACCCCGGCCTTGCGCGTGTCGATCGACACCGCGACGCCGCCGCGCGCCAGTGCCGCGACCACGCCTTCGATACGCTGGATTTCATCGCCTTCCCAGATCAGCGGCGCACCGGGGCGGGTCGATTCCCCGCCGACGTCGACGATCGCCGCGCCGGACGCGGCGAGCGCATAGCCCGCTTCGCTGGCGGCGGCGGCATCGACATGCTTGCCGCCGTCCGAAAAACTGTCGGGAGTGACGTTCAATATCCCCATGATCTGCGGCTCGTTCAGCCGGATCACGCGCTCGCCCAGTTGCAGGGTGCCGCGCGGACGCGAAACACCCGCACGCTGGGCCCGGGCAGCCTCTGCAAGCCCGTCGGGCAACGCCGCGATCCAGCCGTCGAGCTCGGGAACCGGCACGATTGCCGACCGGACGCCGCCATCATCGCGCAGGCTCACATGCCACGCCGCGAACCAGACCATCGTGTCGGCGACGCGCAGGCAATCATCGTCCAGCTCGTGCGGCCGATCGACGAAGCAGGTAGGCCGACAATAGATTTGCGCCGTGGTCGAGGCCGAACCGAGGTCAGCTTTGGTCAGGGGAGCGAACATGCCTCTTCCTTACGGGTCATTGCGGGCAGAGCGAAGCAATCCGGAATATCGACAAACCGTGCCCGATCGCTTCAGCCCCCAACGACGATGTGACGTTACGCCTCGTTCGCCAGCAGCCAGTCCTGCCGCACCGCGTCGATCACGCGCAACTGCTTGCCGTCGTCCAGGTGCCAGAAGGTCCAGCCGTTGCAGCTCGGCGCGCCCTGCACGCCCGCGCCGACCTTGTGGATCGAACCGGCGCCCTGTCCCGTACAATCGAGCGAACCGTCGACGCGCACGACCGCCTTCCAGCGGCGCTTCGCATCGGTCAGCACCGAACCCGGCGCGATCATTCCGCATTCGACGAGCGTGCCGAAAGCGACGCGCGTCGCGGCCTTCGGCGCCATCATCGTCTTCACCGTGCTTTCGTCGAGCGGCAGCGCCATCTCGATACGCTCCAGCGCGGCTTCGATATAATCATCCTCGCGCTCGATGCCGATGAAATGGCGGCCGAGGCGCTTGGCGACCGCGCCCGTGGTGCCCGTGCCGAAGAAAGGATCGAGAACGACGTCGCCGGGGTTCGAACAGGCGAGCAGGATGCGATACAGCAGTGCCTCGGGCTTTTGCGTCGGGTGAACCTTGTGCCCGCCCTTCTTCAGCCGTTCCTGCCCGCCGCAGATGGGGATCAACCAGTCGGAGCGCATCTGCAGCTCGTCGTTCAGCGTCTTCATCGCGCGATAGTTGAAGGTATATTTCGCCTTCTCGCCCATCGACGCCCAGATCAGCGTTTCATGTGCGTTGGTAAAGCGCGTGCCCTTGAAGTTGGGCATCGGGTTCGCCTTGCGCCAGACGATGTCGTTGAGGATCCAATATCCCTGATCCTGCAGCGCCGCGCCGACGCGGAAGATGTTGTGATAGCTGCCGATCACCCAGATGCTGCCGCCGGGTTTCAGGATGCGCTTCGCTTCCTTCAGCCACGCGTGCGTGAAGCGGTCATAGGTGGCGAGGCTTTCGAACTTGTCCCATTCGTCGTTGACTGCATCGACCTGGCTACCGTCGGGGCGATGCAGATCGCCGCCGAGCTGGAGGTTGTACGGCGGATCGGCGAAGATCATGTCGACCGACGCAGCAGGTAGCGAGCGCATCATCTCGATGCAATCGCCCTGCAGAATAGTGTCGAGCGGCAGGTCCGCCGGGGTCGCTTTCGGTGCCCGCTGCTTCGCCGCCGGCGCCTTGACCCGTTCCATCACACCCATGTTTGCCACCCCGTCCTTGCTCGAAAGAAGGCCCTGATGAGTCCGGCAGAGTCCGCCGTCAACCCCGGGATTCTAGGGATTCCGGGTGTCAGAATGGTTAACGCGACGAGAACGAAAGGAGTCTGCCACGACATATGGAGTCTGCCGCGAATCGAAGACTCAACCACTGGTGGTGTGGCGATTGGGACTCACCGCCGAAAAAAATTTCGTCAGAGCCCCGGATCGACCCCGCTCAGCTCGATCGAACGCTGCCACAGCTCGCGCGCCAGTTTCGGATCGCGCGCGTCACGCGTCGCGCGGGCTGGTCCGGAGCGCCCCGATATCTCGCCCAGCCCCTGCGGCCCCAGATAGTCGCCCCCCTGAACATTCGCACCCGTCGCCGCCTGGAGCGTCGGCCATGCACCCTGCGCCGCGCTGTTGAAAAAGGGCATGGCCAGCGGCGTCATGCTGCGCAGCGGCAGCGGCAGGTGCCGCGTCAGTTCGGTCAGCGCGACCCCGGGATGGCATCCGATCGCCTGCGTCGCCCGCCCCGCCGCGCTCAGCCGCCGGTCGAGCTCGTATACGAACAGCAGGTTCGCAAGCTTGCTCATCTGGTACCGCTGCCAATGATGATAGCTGCGGCTCGCGCTGAGGTCGCTGTAATCCATCGCGCCGCTCTTATGCGCGATGCTGCCGGTGACGACGATCCGGTCGTCGACATGCGGGTGGACCAACCCGGTAAAAGCAAAGGTGCCGAGGTGGTTCACCCCGAACTGCAGCTCATACCCCTGTTTCGTCAGCGTCCGGGGCGGGATCATCACCCCGGCATTGTTGATCATCACGTCGACCCGCGGCCCTTCGATCACCGCGGCGGCGGCCTCCCTGACCTGGTCGATATCGGCAAGGTCGAGCGGCAGGAACGAGAGCTCGGCGGCCGGCGAGTCTACACGGATGCGATCCATCGCGGCCTCCGCGCGCGCGCCATCGCGGCAGGCGAACACGACATGCGCGCCCCGCGCCGCCAGGACCTTCGCCGTTTCAAAGCCCAGGCCGGCATTCGCCCCCGTAATCAGGAATCGGCGTCCGGTTTGCTGGGCGACGTCATCGGCCGTAAATCCGCTGCGCATCGCCTTCTCCTGCCCTTCAGATCAGCGTCAGCTGCGCGACGGGCGCAAAGCTGGCGCGGTGATGCGGCGTCGGTCCATGCTTTCGCAGCGCCGCGAGATGCTGGGCGGTGCCATAGCCCATATTCGTCTCCCAGCCAAAACCGGGATAATCGCGCGCCGCATCGACCATGATGCGGTCGCGATGTTCCTTGGCAAGAATGCTGGCGGCAGAGATGCACGGATGCAGCGCGTCGCCGCCGATTATGGCGCGCGCGGCATAGCGCCATTTGGGCAGGCGGTTGCCGTCGACCAGCACCTCGTGCGGGTCGAAACCCAGCGCCTCGACCGCGCGCGTCATCGCAAGGAACGTCGCCTGCAGGATGTTGATGCGGTCGATTTCCTCGACATTCGCTTCGCCGATGCCCCAGCGGCACCGCGCCTTTATCTCGGCCTCCAGCGCGCCGCGACGCCTGGCCGTCAGCTTCTTGCTGTCGTCCAGCCCGACGATGCCGTCCTCGCACAGCAACACTGCCGCCGCGACGACCGGTCCCGCCAGCGGGCCGCGCCCGGCCTCGTCGACGCCGACGATCACCCTGCGTGTCCCGCTACCTCAACGACGCCTAGATGCGCCACGGCGGATATCTCCGATACTCGCCCGCCTGATAGAGGCACAGGCGGTTGCCCGCCGGATCGGCCAGCCGCGCCTCGCGCCAGCCCCACTCCTCGTCCTTCGGCATCTGTTCGAACTGCACGCCGCGCCGCGCGAGATAGGCGACCCAGGCGTCGAGCGCGCCGCTTTCCAGATAGGCGGTCGCGCCGCCCGCCGAACCGTCGCCGACGTGGATCGACAGGGTGACGCCGTTCGCCGCCTCGAAACGCGCATAGCCATTGTCCGGACTGTCGACGATCTGCTTCAGGCCAAGCTGCCTGTAGAAGGCGACCGACACGCCATAGTCATTCGCGGGCAGCGTGATCTGGTTGAGCGCCGGACCGGTGAACAGCCCGTCGTTGCGCACCATCTGCTGCCCCATCGGACCGTGGCCGCTTCCCAATCCCGGCGCGTCGAGCAGCGACAGCCGCACGAAGTCGCGCGCGCGCGCCACTGCGGGCTCCAGCGGCATTCCCTGCGCCAGCCCCGTCGCGATCGCGCTCGCCAGCGTACAGCCGGTTCCGTGCGTGCTGCTGGTGTGGATGCGCGGGGCTTCCCAGCGCGCGACTTCGCCTTCGCCGGTCTCCAGCAGCCGGTCGACCACCGTCTCACCCTCGGCATGACCGCCCTTTACCAAGAGCGAACAGCCGTGCGCCAACACCGCATCCTCGCCGCCTAGTGCTTCGAGCTCGGGCAGGTTGGGCGTCGCGACCATCGCGCGGTCGAGCAGCGCACGAAACGCCGCGATCGTCGCGGCGTCGGCCAGCACCGAACCGCTCGTCGCGATCATTACCGGGTCAAAGACGACCGCCGCCTGCGCCAGGTCGGGCCGCGTCAGCCGCTCGGCCACCGCTGCCGCGGTCTCCGCGCTGCCGATCATCCCGATCTTCACCGCATCGACGCCGATATCCGACGCGACGCTGTCGATCTGCGCCAATACCATCGCGGTCGGCACGGGATGAACGTCCTGCACGCCGTGCGTATTCTGCGCCGTGATCGCCGTGATCGCGGTCATCGCGTGACCGCCCAGCATCGTAACCGCCTTGATGTCGGCCTGGATTCCCGCGCCGCCCCCGCTGTCGGAGCCGGCGATAATCAGTATACGCGCGGTCACCCCTTGTATTTCCGCTCCGTCGAGGCGGGAAACTTGTGCAGCGCCGCACCTTCGCGCAGCGGCCGGTCGAGCAGGTCCCCTCCGCAATTGGGACAGCGTTCGTCGAGCTTGTCCGCGCAATTGGCGCAGAAAGTGCACTCGAACGAACAGATGAACGCGCCGTGGACATCGGCGGGCAGGTCCCGGCCGCAACGTTCGCAATCGGGTCGCATCTCAAGCATATTTATTCTCCTGCCGCGACGCGCACCGCGTCGCAGATCATATCGACAATTTGGATAACCTGGCCGGCATCGTCACCCTCGGCCATCACGCGGATGACCGGTTCGGTGCCCGATGCACGGATGACGAGCCGCCCGCGTCCGGTCAGCGCCGCTTCGCCCTCGGCGATCGCCGCCTGGACATTCGCGTTTTCAAGCGGCTTGCCGCCCGCGAAACGGACATTCTTCAAAAGTTGCGGCACCGCATCGAACTGGTGGAGCAGCTCGCTGGCCGGTTTCCCGGAGCTCACCAGCTCGGCCAATACCTGCAGCGCGGCCAGCGTGCCGTCGCCGGTCGTCGCATGGTCCGACAGGATCATGTGCCCCGACTGTTCACCGCCGACGTTGAAACCGCCCGCCTTCATCCGCTCGAGGACATAGCGATCGCCGACCTTGGTCCGCTCCAGCCGCAGCCCCTCGCTCTCCAGAAAGCGTTCGAGGCCCAGGTTGGACATGACCGTCGCGACGACGCCGCCGCCCTTCAGCCGGCCCTGCCGTGCCCAGCTCGCGCCGATCAGCGCCATGATCTGGTCGCCGTCGACCACCCGCCCCTGTTCGTCGACGATGATCAGCCGGTCGGCGTCGCCATCGAGCGCGATCCCTATATCGGCGCCGCTCGCAACTACGGTTTCCTGAAGCAGACCCGGTGCGGTCGACCCGCATTTGTCGTTGATGTTGATGCCGTTCGGCGTGATGCCCACCGCCACGACGTCGGCGCCCAGTTCCCAGAACACCGTCGGCGCGCTGTTGTAGGCGGCGCCATTGGCGCAATCGAGCACCATCTTCAGCCCGTCGAGCCGCACCGATTCCGGCAAGCTCTGCTTCACCGCGTGGATATAGCGTCCGCGCGCATCTTCGATCCGCTTTGCGCGGCCGATATGGCCGGGATCGGCCAGCTTGGGCTCCTGCGTCAGCAAATGTTCGATCTGCAACTCGTCGGCGTCGGACAGCTTGTATCCGTCGGGGCCGAACAGCTTGATGCCATTGTCCAGAAAGGGGTTATGGCTTGCGGAGATCATCACGCCCAGGTCGGCGCGCATCGACCGCGTCAGCATCGCGACCGCGGGCGTCGGCATCGGCCCCACCTGGACCACGTCCATGCCCACGCTGGTAAACCCCGCGACCAGCGCGTTTTCCAGCATATAGCCCGACAATCGCGTGTCCTTGCCGATCACGACGCGGTGCTTGTGATCGCCGCGCAGGAAATGCGCGCCCGCCGCCATGCCAACCCGCATCGCGGTCTCCGCGGTCATCGGAACCTGATTGGTCAGCCCGCGAATCCCGTCGGTTCCGAAAAACTTGCGCATGCGACCTCTGCTACCTAATCCGTGGAACAGGACGAAAGCCTGCCTCCTATGATGGAACGGCCCTAAGTCACCCATTTTGGCTTGGCAAGCTGGCCATAGCGGCCTTCGGGAGAATAGACCTTGAAATCGGCATGGATCATCCTTTCGGCGCTGATCGCGGGGATGCTTTTGGGGATCGGGGTAGAGGCGATTTCGGTCGACTGGGGCACCGCGTCGCTTCCCTATATCGAACCGATCGGCACCTTGTGGCTCAACGCGCTGAAGATGACGATCGTCCCGCTGGTCGTGGCGCTGCTGATCACCGGCATCACCGCGACCGCCGACGCCGCGCGCGCGGGCAAGTTGGCGGGCCGCGCTGTCGCGACCTTCATCGGCGCCAATCTGCTCGCCGGCCTGATGACCTTGCTCGTCCTGCCCCTGCTGCTGCGCCTGTTCCCGTTGTCGACCAGCGCTGCGGAGGGGCTGCGCCACGGGCTCGGCGGCACGACCCAGAACGCGACCTCGCCGACCTTTGCCGACTTCCTGCTGTCGCTGATCCCCACCAATCCCATCGCGGCCGCCGCCGAAACGGCGATCCTGCCGTTGATCGTCTTCACCACCATCTTCGCCTTCGCCATCACGCGCGTCTCTCCGCCCAACCGCGCGACGCTGTCGGGGCTGTTCAGCGCACTGGGCGAGGCGATGCTGGTCGTCATCGGCTGGGTGCTCGCGCTCGCGCCGATCGGCGTTTTCGCGCTGGGCTACGCGCTCGCGGTCAAGGCCGGCGTCGCGGCCTTTGGCGGCCTTCTCCACTATGTGCTGATGCTCTCGGCCATCGGCACCTGCACCATCCTGCTCGGCCTGCTGCTTGCGGTTTTCGTCGTCGGCGTGCCGCTGCCGCGCTTTGCCCGCGCGATGGTGCCGACCTTTGCGGTCGCGATCAGCACGCAAAGCTCGCTCGCCAGCCTGCCCGCGATGCTGAAATCGTCCGAAACGCTGGATGTCGATCCGAAGAAGGCCGACATCGTCCTGCCGCTGGCGGTCGCGCTCTTCCGCTTTACCAGCCCGGCGATGAACCTGGCGGTGGTCGTCTATGTCGCCTGGCTGTTCGGTATCGAATTGACACCTTGGGAAATGGCGGTCGGCCTTGCTGTCGCCCTCGCCGCCGCGCTTTCGTCCGTCAGCCTGCCCGGTTCGATCAGCTTCGTCACCTCGATCGCGCCGATAGCCATCTCGATGGGTGTGCCCGTCGCGCCGTTGGGGCTGCTCGTCGCGGTCGAGACTTTCCCCGACATCTTCCGGACACTTGGCAATGTTATCGCCGATGTCGCCGCAACCAAATTCGCCGCCGACGGTGTCGACGACGACACAGCAGGAGAAGTGCCATGAAGTATCGCAAGCTCGGCCACGGCCTCGAAGTGTCCGCGATCGGCATCGGCTGCATGCCGATGATCAAGGGCGGGAACATCCTTTACGGCGAAGCCGCCGACCTGGACGAATCGACGCGCACCATCCACCGCGCGATCGACCTTGGCGTCACCTTTTTCGACACCGCGCAAATCTATGGCCCCTTCACCAACGAGGAGTTGGTGGGCGAAGCGATCAAGGGCAAGCGCGACCAGCTGGTGATCGCGACCAAGTTCGGCTTCAAGTTCGACGGCAATCAGATCGTCGGCGTCGACGGCACGCCCGAAAACGCGCGCCGTTCGTGCGAAGGCTCGCTTCAGCGGCTCGGCATCGACACGATCGACCTATTCTACCAGCACCGCGTCGACCCGTCGGTACCCATCGAGGAAACCGTCGGTGGGATGATGGAATTGGTGAAGGAGGGCAAGGTCCGTCACATCGCCCTGTCCGAAGCCGGGCCGGAAACGATCCGCCGCGCCGCCAAGGCCGCGCCGATCACCGCGCTGCAGAGCGAATATTCAATCTGGGAACGCGATGTCGAAGAGGAAATCCTGGGCGCCTGCCGCGACAATGGCATCGGCTTCATCCCCTATTCGCCGCTCGGCCGCGGCTTCCTGGCCGGAACGATCCGCAGCCGCGACGAACTGCCCGAAACCGACTGGCGCCGCAACGACCCCCGCTATTCGGAAGAGAATCTGCCTGCCAATCTGGCGATCGTCGACGCGATCGCCGCCGTCGCGGCCCGGCATGGCGTTTCCAACGCCCAGATCGCGCTCGCCTGGCTGCTCGCTCAGGGCGACGACATCGTGCCGATCCCGGGCACCAAGCGCCGCGTGACGATGGAGGACAGCGTCGCGGCGGCCGACGTCACCCTGACCGCCGAGGACCTCGCCGCCATCGACGCCGCTGCCCCGCGCGGCGGCACCAGCGGCCCGCGCTACGGCGAAATGGGCATGCGGATGGTCCGGCTGTAACCCGCGCTCGAATCCTCCCTGTGGCAGAGCCATGGGGAGGAGCAAACGCAACCTCACCCAAAAACCAACCTCACTCTACCCCCGCCGGTCCAGCCGCTCGCAAAGCTCGTCGACCTTGTCGCGCAGCTCGTGGAACCGGATCTGGTCCAGCTTTTCGTGCAACCGCATGATCTCCAGCTCGGCGCGCAGGTTGACCTCATAATCCAGCTTTTCGGTCAGTCGATCCTTCGCCGCCTGCCGGTTCTGACTCATCATGATTACCGGCGCCTGGATCGCGGCGAGCATCGACAGCATCAGGTTCAGAAAGATGAAGGGAAAGGGGTCGAAGACTAGCCCAAGATGGTCGAGCGCTTTCGAATTGATCAGCATCCACCCGAACAGCACGACCGCGAAACCGATAATGAATCCCCACGACCCGCCGACCGCAGCCACCCTGTCCGCCAGCCGCTCGCCGAAACTGGACTGGCCGTCGTCATCGTCGTCGGGATCGCGGCTCGTCGGCTGACGCTCCGCGATCGCCCGGATCACGCGCTTTTCGCCGGTGTCTAGCTGGTCATAAGCACGCCCCAGCAGGCGCAGCGACAGGTCCGAAATCTTCTCTTCGCGGTTCATCGCGTCCCTACCCTATCCAGCGCCATATCCCCGCGACCATATATCCCAGCGCGCCATGCGCCCAGGTCGCGGCGAGCCAAAGCACCAGACCGCCGAGCAGCGCATGGCCGCGCGGGATCGCGTCGCTCCACGACGTCGTTCCCGCCATCTGGCGCACAAAGGGAACAAAGCTCGTCCGCGCCGACCATTGTCGCCACGCATCGCCCATCAGTCGCGCTTTCTTGGCATCCTGCCCCGCCGATCCGACCAGCGCCAGAAAGCCGATCGTCGCCGACAGCACGATCTGCCCTGGCGTCGGCATGACCAGTGCATGCGCCAGCGCCCACAGCGAAAAGCCCCACATCATCGGATGGCGGGTGATCGCAAAGACGCCGCGCGGCGGTACCTGCGCCGCGTCGGCGGCGTTGGGCGCCGGCAGCGCCGGATTGCCGATCAGCGATCCCATGAAAAGGATGCTCGCGACCAGCACCAGCAGCGAGGCGAGCATCCACAACGGGTCGTCGACCGCCCACAGCGGCGGCTCGGGCGGCATCCCTCGCCACGCCTGCACGATCAAGACGAAGGTCGCGATCGCGACGATCGAATAGACGATCAGGAAACCGCGCTCGCCCAGCCGTTCGGCCAGGCCGCGGCGCAGCGGATGCGACAACGCCAGATGCGAGCCGACGAACAGCGCGCAGGTCGTGATCAAAAGCGACATGGGTTGCATGGAGCCCTCTCCCTCTCCTCTTGCCCGGCCGCTTTTATCAGATGCGACCCTATCTGTCGTAAGCCTTCGGCAGCGCCCCTTCTTCCGGCGTCAGATAGCGGTCGCGCAGGCGATCCTGCCGCGTGACGAGCGACTGGCGCTTGCCGTCGATCCACACCGCGGTCGGACGGCTGCCGAGTTCCAGCGGATCATTGTCCCAGATCACGAGATCACCGACACGGCCGGCTTTCAGCGAACCGATCGTCGCCTCCATCCCGACGGCGCGCGCGGGAACGCTGGTGATCGACGCGAACGCCTGATCCCAGGTCAGCCCGCTCGCGCCCGGCAACTTCGACAGCCCGACCAGATTGCCCGCATATTGCGTCGTGTAGCCCATCTTGTGCGCGTCATCGTCGTCGAACACGCCGACAGACACATCGACGCCCGCCGCCTTCAGGCGTCCAGCGTTCGACTGTGTCGCGCCAAGCTGCTCAAAGCTGCCGGGCAGGTCGGTGAGCGGCGAGACGAGCACCGGCACCTTTGCCGCGGCGATATCGCGCGCGACCAGCCATCCCTCGGTCGCGCCGACGAGCACCAGCTTCAACGCGGGGAATTCGGTCTTCAGCTTGATGACGTTCAATATGTCCGCCGCGCGGTCGACGCGGACGAACAGCGGCGTCGTCCCGTTGATCACGCGGACCAGCGCCTCGGCATCGGCGCGCTGGATCATCGCGTCATTGCCCCATTCGGCGAGCGTCGCCGGGTTGCGGGCATAGCTGCGCGCCGCCAGCAATTGTTCGCGGAACAGCAGGAAGGTCGCGGCGCGGCTGCCGCCGGCCTTGGCCGAGCCATCCTCGCCAAAGGCGACATACTGCAGCGCGCGCGGCTTGGTCACCATGTCCATGTCGTCGGCCAGGTCGACGACCGCGCCCTGACCGGCGAACAGGTTGCTGCTGCTGCCGGGCGCGACGATCGCGCGGGTCACGCCCGCGGCACGGTTCACCGCGACCGGCGAGCCCATCGGATTCAGCGCGGGCGCGATGTCCAGACCTGCGGAAAAGCGCGAGCGCGTCGCCGACCGGTCGTTCGTGCCAGTCACGGCGTCGACCTCGACCAGCCCGACGCGGCTGAACGCGGCGACGATGCCCGGGGTCACGTAACGGCCCTGTGCATCGACGCGTTCGATGCCCGCAGGCACCGCGACGCCGGCGCCGGCGGCGACGACCTTGCCGCCGCGAACGACGACGGTGCCGCCCTCGATCGGGGCGCTGCCATCGCCGATGACCAGCTTGGCATTGGTGATCGCGACGTCCTGCGCCGCGGCAGGAACCGCGATCAGCGCGGCGGCGGAAAGGAACAGCGCGCGCATCATTTCACGTCTCCCTCGCCGGGTTGGCCAAGCTCGAAGTCGGTCACCGGCCGCCGTTTCGGGTCCATCGCATCGAACATCAGCGCACCGTCGATCCACACCTTTTCGGGGCGGGTATAGACGCTGAACGGATTGCCGTTCCACAGCACGACGTCGGCCATCTTGCCGGGCTTCAGGCTGCCCGTCTTGTCGGCGATGCCCAGCGCCTTCGCGGGGTTGATCGCCAGCCAGGTCCAGGCCTGTTCGTCGCTGATCTGCATCCCCATGCGACGCCCGGCGGCAAGCGCCTTCGACGCTTCCTGGTTCAGCCGCTGGATCTGGTTCGCGTCGTCCGAATGGACGATCGTGCACGCGCCTTCCTTGAACATCAGCGCGATATTTTCGGGCACCGAGTCATAGGCTTCCATCTTGAAGCCCCACCAGTCGGCCCACATCGCGGCGCAAATCCCCTCCTTCTTCAGAAGGTCGGCGATCTTGTACGCCTCGACCGCGTGGTGGAACGCCGCGACCTTGTATCCGAACTCGTGGCTCATATCGATCACGATCGCCATTTCGTCGGCGCGATAGCAGTGGTTCTGGACCAGGATTTCGCCCGACAGCACGCCCGCCAGCGTTTCCATCGCCAGGTCGCGGTCGACGGCTTTGCCCTCGTCCATCTTTTTCTTGTACGCCGCCGCCTTTTGCCAGGTGGCGCGGTTCACCGCCAGATTGCCCATGCGGGTCGAGGGCATGCGCCCCTTCGCGCCATAGACGCGCTTCGGATTTTCGCCGCACGCCATCTTCAGGCTGTACGGCGCGCCGGGGAATTTCATGCCCTGCATCGTGCGCGCGGGCACATTCTTCAGCGTGACCGAACGGCCGCCCATCAGGTTGGCGCTGCCCGGCAGGATTTCCAGCGTCGTCACGCCGCCATTGGCCAGCGCGCGCGTAAAGCCCGGATCCTGCGGCCAGACGCTATGTTCCGACCAGACTTCAGGCGTCGTCGGCGACGTCGCCTCGTTGCCGTCCGAATGCGCGTCGACGCTGGGGCTGGGATAATCGCCCAGGTGGCTGTGAATATCGATCACGCCGGGGGTCAGGAACTTGCCCGTCCCGTCATAGACATCGGCGTCGGTCGGCAACTCCATGTCGGGTCCGCCGATGCGATCGACCTTGCCGCTCGACAGCACGACCGACCCGTTGTCGATCCGCCCGCCTTCGCCGTCGAATATGGTGACGTTGCGCACCACGGTCAGGCGCGTCGGATATCCCTTATAGGTGGAGGGATAGGGATCCTTGTTGAACTTCACCGGCTTGTCGGCCGCGGCGGTGGCGGGCTTGTCGCCCGCCGATTTCGCTTCGGTTCCCGTCGCCGCGCAGCCGACGAGCGCCATCGATACTGCGGCCAGCAAGCCGCCCTTCACGCCCCTGATCATATATTACGCCCCCTTGGGTTCGGGATGAGTGCCGGCGGCCTGCGGCTCTGCGAGCTCGCGATTCCCGGCAAGGCCTTCCTCGTCCTTCAGCAGGTCGAGGTGCATCCATTTCTTCACGATCGGGCTCAGCAACAGCACGACGACGCCGACGCCGATCGCGACCCAACCGATCTTGTCATAGATCGCCAGCGTCTTAGCCTGCACCATCTCGCCGCCTTCGCCGCCCGTGGCTTCGCCGATCTTGCCCGCCACGAAATTGCCGACCGCGGTCATATAGAACCAGGCGCCCATGATCAGGCTGGCCAGATAAGATGGCGCAAGCCGCGTCATTGCCGACAGGCCGACCGGCGACAGGCAAAGCTCGCCCGTCGTATGCAGCAGATAGATCAGGAAGACGAAGATGACCGGGGTCAGGTTGACCATCACTCCGGCCTGGTTCGGCGCCATCGTACCGAACGTGTTGGCACCCCAGACGAACACCAGGAAGCCGGCGCCGACCTGCAACAGCGCAAGGCCGAATTTCGCGGGTGCCGAAGGCTCCATATTCTTGCGGGCAAGGCTGATCCAGAACCATGCGAAGATGGGAGCGAAGATCATGATGTAGATCGGGTTGATCGACTGGAACAGCGACGCCGGAACGCCGCCGATGTCGACGAACTTCTGCGTATACTGGTTCAGCGAGCCGCCGGCCTGTTCGAACAGGCCCCAGAACAGCGGGTTCAGCGCGATCAGAAACAGGATCGCGAACATACGCTCGCGGGCGACCTTTTCCAGCTTGAACGCCTCGAACAGCACATATCCCAGAAGGGCGATGCCCGATATCAGCAACAGCATCTGGATCACGTCGCGATACTGGATCAGGCCCCAGATCACCGCGACCGACGCCAGGCCGATAAGATAGAGGAAATTTTCCAGCTTCAGGCCGAAGGTCGGCTTTTTCAGCAATGCCGGATCGGGCGCCTCGCCCTTGCCGAGCAGCAACGGCTTGAACGCGACAAAGACGATCAGGCCGACGACCATGCCGATGCCCGCAAGCCCGAAGCCATAGGCCCAGCCGACCGTCTGACCCAGATAGCCGACAAGGATGGTGCCGATCGCGGCACCCGAATTGATGCCCATATAGAACAGCGTATAGGCGCCGTCGCGGCGCTTGTCGGTCATCGGGTAAAGCTGCCCGACGATCACCGAGATGTTCGCTTTCAAAAAGCCCGAGCCGACGATGATGAAGGCCAGCGCGGCCCACAGGAATCCGATCTGCGGATTATTCTGCCCGCCGTCGCCCTCGACCGCCATCAACAGGTGACCGACGGCCAACAGGACGCCGCCGAACAGCACCGCCTTGCGCTGCCCCAGATATCGGTCGGCCAGCCAGCCGCCCAGCACCGGCGTGATATAGACCAGGCTGGCATAGGCGCCGAGGATGCCGTTACCTGCGGCTTCGGTGAAGCCCCAGTGCGCGACCAGATAGAAAACCAGGATGGCGCGCATCCCGTAATAGGAGAAGCGCTCCCACATTTCCGCGAAGAACAGCACGTAAAGGCCGCGCGGGTGTCCCGCAAACTCTTCGGTACGACGGCTTGCGATCATCGCTCCAGCGACGACGAAGGCGCTCAGCACCATCAATGCGATGGCGAATACCCAATCGCCCTCACCCCAACTGCCAAACGGTTTGATCTCCACGCGATCCCCACTTTCTCTGATTATTTTGTCGCGACTGTCTCGCCGCGCGAATGGGCCAACCTAGCGCGAAAATTGCGTATGGGAAGAATCTAATTACGCTGGAAACCATCGGGTGGCCGCATCGCGAGGCCTTGCGCGCGCACCGAACCGCCGCCACATGACGGGCATGTTCAATGACATCAGCTCGCTCCGCTCGCACCTCGCCACCCGCCGCTCGGGCAAGGCCCGCGACATGGTCGCTCCCGGCCCCGACGCCGCGCAACTGGCGGATATCATCGGCCTCGCGCTGCGCACGCCCGACCATGGCAAGCTTGCGCCCTGGCGCATCGTGACGATCGCCGACGACCAGCGCGAACCCTTTGCAAAGCTGCTGAAGGACGCCTGGGTCGCGGAAAATCCGGGTGCCGCGGGAATGGACCTGTCGGCGCTCGATCAATTCGCGCATCAGGCGCCCAGCCTGGCCGTGCTGATCTCCACCCCCGTCAAGGACAGCAAGATCCCGGTGTGGGAACAACAGATGTCGGCGGGCGCCGTCGGCATGAACCTGCTTCATGCCGCACACGCCCACGGATTCGTCGGTAGCTGGCTGACTGGCTGGGCCGCCTACAGTCCTGAAGTTGCACGGGCTTTCGGCGCCGGCGAGGGCGACACCATCGTCGGCTATTTCTTCCTGGGTACGGCTGGCGGCGCATTGTCCGAGCGCCCTCGCCCCGAATATGACGACGTCGTTCGCGCCTGGGACATTTAATTTCACTCTGTCGGCATTTTTACTAATTTCGTGATTTGACTGTGCTGCTGTCTTATGGCATTAAGGCGGCATGCTCGATCAGTCCAAACCCGTGTATCAGCGTCTGCGTGACGTCATCGCCAATGCCATCCTCGATGGCACGTTCCGCGACGGCGACATGCTGCCGTCGGTCCGGTCGCTCGCGGCCGAGGAGGGGGCGAACCCGCTGACGGTCGCCAAGGCGTATCAGACGTTTCAGGACGAAGGACTGGTAACGGTGAAGCGCGGGGTCGGCATGTTCGTCGCCGATGGCGCGACCGACCGGTTGCGCGAACTGATGCGCGAGGATTTCCTGACCAACGTCTGGCCGCCCGTCGCGCAGCAGATGCGGCGCATCGGCCTCGACGCGCGCGCGTTGCTGGACCTCTCCGACGCCTAATCGCTCTCCCGTCGCGTGGCGATGGGACAATTCTGACCTTTACCGGCCGATCTGTTCGGCCTTGTACCGCAGGTCTTCGGCGCTCTGCTTGTCGCCGCGCCGATCGAGCAGGTCGGCATAGAACAGCATGATTTCGGCATTGAGCGGCTGTAACCGATAAGCGAGCGCGATCAGCGGCAGCGCGCGATCGGCCTCCCCTTTTGCAGCCCAGGCGCGGGCGAGCTCGCGCAGCACCACGACGTCGCGATTACCGACCCGCCGCCGCACGCGCTCGAAATGCTCGATCGCCTGGTCCCAATGTTCGATATCCATCGCCAGATGCCCGGCCAGCCGGTCGGCATCGATGCTCGACGGCTGGCTGTCGCGCAGCGCCAGGATCGCGGCGCCCGACCCGGCGGTATCTCCGGCGGCGAATAGCGCGTTCGCCAGCCGCAGGGTCGTGCGCTCGCCAGCGTCGAGGTCGCGCGCCGCACGATAGGACTGGATCGCCAGATCGGTGCGCTCGCCGGCCAGCGCCGCGTCGCCCAGCAAGATATGCGCCTCGGCGACCCCGCGGTTCGCATCGCGCAACTTCGTCGCGCGCGCGATCGCGCTCGCATAGTTTCCCGTTGCCATGTCGCCCGAAATCGCCGGGATCGCCTTGGCAGGATCCAGCGGATCGGCGTCGGCGCCCATGGCGAGCAGGCCATAGCTGTTGTTCGTCGCGAACGGTGCCGCATCGCCGCGGTTCAGCGTCGCGGCGCGCGACAGAAAGCTCGCTGCCGCGTCCTGCTGTCCGGTTTCGGCGGCGACCCGCGCGGCGAGCAACAGCGACCAGCTATCGGCATCCGAACGGCTCACGATCGGCGCCAGCGCCTCGACCGCGCCGTCGGCATCACCATCGGCCCAGTCGGCGACCGCCAGGATGCGCCGCGCGGTGAAATTGTTGGGCTGTTCGGACAACAGCCGGTCGGCCCAGGTAGCCGCGACCGCCTCGCCGCCGAGTTGCAGTTCCACGACCGCGCTCAGCAGCATGAAGCCCGGCTGGTCGTCCAGCTCGCCGCGCGTCCGCTGAAGCAGGCTGCGCGCCAGCGCATATTTCTCGGCGCGCGCCGCCAGCACCGCCTGCAGATAGAAAAGGCGCGGGTCGCGGGGGCGCAGCGTCGCGGCGTGGCGCAGCGACGCCAGCATGTCCTTATACCGTCCCAGGTCGCCAAAGGTCGCGGCCTGGTCGATCAGCGCGTCGACATTGTCGGGATCGGCCGCCAGCGCCTTTGCATACCAATCGAGCGAGGCGTTCAGGCCCCGCTGCGTGCGGACGAGATTGGCCTTATAGGCCAGCGCCGTGCTGTTTGCCGGGTCCAGCTCGATCGCGAAATCAACCGCGTCGCGCGCGCTCAGCGCATCGGCATTGGCATCGCGAAAGCGCGCCACGCTAACCCACAGCAGCGATTCGCGCGGCAATTCCCTGACCGCGCGATCATAGGCGTCGCGCGCCGCCGCGATGTCGCCATTGTCCAGGTGCACGTCACCCGCGACCCATGCCGCCTCGCCGATCATCTCGGGCGCGATCGGCCCGGCGTCGATCGCCTGCAGCGCGCGCGATCCATCGCCCTGCAACGCATAGGCACGCGCCAACAGCGGGCGCAGATAGTCGCCATTGGCCCCTGCGGCGAGCGCCGCCTTCACCGTCGCCTCGGCGCCGACACCGTCGCCCAGGCGGATTTGCGCGCGCGCCAGCCGGACGCGCGCTTCCATCGCACCGGGATCGTCGGCGATCGTCGCCTGCAGCGTCGCGATCTCGTGCCGCCATTGCTCGCGCGGAGGCTCGGCGGGCGCGCCGTCGCAGCCGGCCAGCGCCGCCGCCGCGACGAGCGCGGCCAGCAGGGACCGGCAGGCGCGCATGGTCAGGCCTGCATCCGATATTGCTTGAGCAGGTCGTACAGCGTCGGGCGGCTGATCCCCAACAGCTTTGCCGCCAGCGAGATATTGCCCTCGCTCTGCGTCATCGCGCGGCGGATCGCCACCCGGTCGGCCGCCTCGCGCGCGCTCCGCAGGTTCAGATAATCCTCTTCGCCCGTGCCATCCTGTGCCGCCAGGTCCAGATCGTCGGCCATCACCAGCTTGCCGTCCGCCATGATCACCGCGCGCTTGATACGGTTCTCCAGTTCGCGGACGTTGCCGGGCCAGCGCCCTTCGTCGATTGCCTGCAGCGCGTCGGGCGCAAAGCCGCGCACGCTCGGATTCATCTCCGGCGCATAATGGTGCAGGAAATGCCGCGCCAGCAGCACCGCGTCGCCCGGCCGCTCGGCGAGCGACGGGATTTTCACCACCATCTCGGCCAGCCGGTAATACAGATCGTCACGAAAGCTGCCCTCGGCGATCATCGCGTCCAGGTCGCGGTGCGTTGCGCACACGATGCGGGTGTCGACCGCGATCGGCTTGCGTCCCCCTATGCGCTCGATCGTCCGTTCCTGCAGAAAGCGCAGCAACTTGACCTGCAGCGGCAGCGGGATGTCGCCGACCTCGTCCAGGAACAGCGTTCCGCCATGCGCCAGTTCGATCTTGCCTTCGGTCGTCTTGACCGCGCCGGTGAACGCGCCCTTTTCGTGCCCGAACAGCTCGCTTTCGAGTAGGTTTTCGGGGATGGCGGCGCAATTGATCGCGACGAACGCGCCGTCGCGCCGCCCGCTCGCCTCGTGCAGCCCGCGCGCCAGCAATTCCTTGCCGGTGCCGCTCGCGCCGAGCAGCATCACCGACACGTCGAGGTTCGCGACGCGTTCGATCGTCCGCGCGACCTTCAGCATCTCGGGCGCGCCGGTGATCATCCGGCCCAGCACGCGATTGTCGCTCGTCCCCTGCTCGGCCAGCCGCGCATTCTCGACCTCCAACTCGCGCACATGAAAGGCGCGGCGGACGATCAGGCCCAGCTCGTCGATATCGATCGGCTTCTGATAGAAATCCCACGCGCCGCTCGCGATCGCCGCCAGCGCGCTCGCGCGTTCGCCATGTCCCGAAACCACGATCACCTTAGTGTCGGGCTTGTTCTCCAGGATCGCCTTCAGCACGCGAAACCCTTCGCGCGTGCCGTCGGGATCGGGCGGCAGGCCCAGGTCCAGCGTCACGACGGCGGGCTCTTCGGCGCGCAGCATGTCGATCGCGCTGTCATGATCCCCGGCGATCAGCACCTCATAGCCGTCATAGGCCCATTTGAGCTGCGCCTGCAGCCCGGGGTCGTCCTCGACCACCAGCAACTTGCGCATCACGTCCCCGCCCTCGCTCATCGGCTTGCCACTTTCCTGATCGGTTCCCCGGCCGCCCCGTCCGCATGCGCGTCGGCAAGCGGCAGCCACAGCGTGAAGTTGCTGCCCTTGCCCGGCTCGCTCGCGACGTCGATCGATCCGCCCATCGCCTGCGCCAGTTGCAGCGCCTCGAACGCGCCCAGCCCGAAGCCGCCGTCCTTGGTCGATACGAAGGGTTTAAACAGCTCGTCGCGGATGAAGGCGCGCGTCATGCCGCTGCCCTGGTCGATCACGTCGATCCGCGCGCGGCCATGCTCGGCCACCGCGATCAACTGCACCGGTGTATCGGAGGACGAGGCGTCGATGGCGTTGGTGACGAGGTGCTGGACGATCTGGCGGATCGAATCCGCGTCACCCCACGCTGCCAGCCCCGCCTGGCAGCCGACGAACAGCGCGCGCCGCGCCTTCACCTCGGTCGCCAGCGAATTCAGCACCGGTTCGATCAGCGCGCGCCCTGCCTCCGCCGCCCGGCCCCGCTCGCGCGGCGACAGCCGGACGAGCAGGTCGGACAGGCGCCCCGCCGAAATCTTCAGCGTCTCGACCATGTCGGCGCGAAACGCCGGCTTGTCGGCGTGCCGCTCGGCATTGCTCGCCAGCAGCGAAAGCTGGCTCGCCAGATTCTTGATGTCGTGCATGATAAAGGCAAAGCGGCGGTTGAACTCGTCGAAGCGCTTGGCCTCCGACAAGGCGGCCTGGCTTTGCGATTCGGCCAGATAGCTCGCCGCTTGCTGCCCCGCGATGCGCAGCACGTCCAGGTCTTCCCAGTCGAGCGGGCGCGACACCGCCGGGCGGTGCAGCACGACGACCGCGATCATGCGCTGGAAATGCAGCACCGGCACCACGACCCACGCACGCGTGTCGGCCATCAGCCAGTCGGGGATCGCCAGGTCCTGCTCGTCCGCCGGCCGCCCGCGCCGTTCGGCGTCCAGGTCGACGATGTGCCGCGTTTCCTGCAGCATGAAGGCGGATCGCAACGACAGCGTCGCCTCTTCCTCGATCCCCGCGGGCCAGTGCCATTGCTCGGCGACGCGGAACGCGCCCAACGGATCGGGCAGCATCAGCAGCGCACCCGGGCTGCCGGTCAGCTCGGCCAGCGCCTTGGCGACGCGGCGGTGCAGGTTGCGGTCGTCCTCGCCGTCGCCCTGCGCCAGCGTCGCGGTGAACCGCATCCATTCGGCGCGATAGTCATAGCGATGCTCGAAGAAATGCTTCGAGATCATCACCGACAGCCACGCCCGCGCGCGCGCCGACAGCAACAGCAGGCCGCCCGCGCCCAGCGCGACGATCAGGAAAGTCCCCTGCGCCAGCTCGCCATAATCCCCGCCGATCAGCCGCGCGACCGCGCCGACCAGCCCGATCAGGACCAGATAGATGGCGGCGCCCAGCAGGATCAGCGTGCGCATCGCGGCTGTGCGCGACAGGCGAATCCGCTCGCGCCCCACGTCCATCGCGCACAGCACGAAGGTCGGCAGGATCAGCAGCGCCACCGCCGGCAACAGGTGGATCAGCGTCGAAGCCGTCTTCGACGTCAGCGCGCCGATGAGCTGGACGTTGAGCTCATAGGCCCACAGCATCGCAAAGCCGCCCGCGACTGCCATCACCGGCATCCGCAGCCCCGCGCTCGCCCGCCGCACCGCGCCGTCGACGATCAG
>JAFKLT010000068.1 GCA_017309275.1 Sphingomonadales bacterium
CCGCTATCGCGCACGTCCGCTTTTGGGCAGCATCTCGCTATCCTAGCATCAGCGCAAAACTGCTTTCCCCATAGCTCAGCCCATGATCACCGCGGTTCGGGCACCGAAGACTTTCTGACGCCTGACGGCGTCCGAAACTCTCAACGTTTCCAGCCTGTCGGCTTTCGGACTGAAAATGAAAGAAGCAGACATTGAGCTTCGCCAAAGCGTCGTCCTTGCGAAAACCGACATTGGTCTGTGCTGGCCGACGGCGGCTAGCCGGCAGGAGGCCGGGCAGACGGATCGATCGAACCGAATAGCGTTTCCAGCAGCGGGCATTCCGGGGTCTTGCCATCCGCGCATCGCACGACGGTTTCGGCAAGCACCGACTCCATGGCCTGAAGATCCGCGATCTTGGTACGAATGTCGGTCAGATGGACCACGGCGACCTCGCGCGCTTCGGTGCATGGGCGATCGCGGTCCTCGGCCAGCCGAAGCAGCGCGCGGATCTCGTCCAGCGTGAAGCCCAGTTCCCGCGCGCGCCGCACAAAGCCGAGCCGCATGAGATGACCATAGCCATAGAGCCGGTGACCGCCGTCGCTGCGCGCAGGCGCGGAGAGCAGGCCAATTTTCTCATAATAGCGGATCGTCTCGATGTTGCATCCGGTGCGCCGCGACAGTGCTCCGATGGGGAGCCGGGGCGCTGTGTCCTGCAGATTTTTCCGATCCATGCTGAAATACCTCTTGAACCTGTAGCCGCTACAGATCCTATCTAGGGTCAACAACGTGATTCGGAGAACAGAAAATGACCCAGCCGAAAACGGCTTCCAGACGTGGTGCGTGGATAGCGATTGTTGGAGGAAGTCTGGGCGCGCTCGGCGCGGCCTCTTGCTGCATCGTCCCGCTAGTGCTCTTCACACTGGGCGTCAGTGGCGCATGGATCGGCAACCTGACCGCGCTCGCCCCCTATCAGCCCATCTTCCTGGCGGTGGCGATCGCCTTCCTGGCCGCCGGGTTCTGGCGGATCTATCGTCAGCCGCGCGTGGTCTGCGCCGAGGGCGAGTGCGGCACGCCTTCCTCCAACCGCTTGGCAAAGACGGCCTTGTGGCTTGCAACGGCGCTGATCGGACTCGCCGTCCTCTTCCCCTATCTCGCCCCCCTATTCCTCGACCTTTGAACAAGGAGACCATGATGAAGAAGCTTACCCTGTTCGCGGCCGCGGCTGCGCTGTTCGCATCCGGGCCGGCCTTTGCCGCAATCCGGACCACCACCTTGGCGGTCGAGAACATGACCTGCGTGACCTGCGCTCCCACCGTCAAAAAGAGCCTGTCGCGCGTACCCGGCGTGACCGCTGTCGAAGTGTCGGCCAAAACGCATACCGCGACGGTCACCTATGACGACGCCAAGACCAGCACCGCGGCGTTGATCGCGGCGACCACCAACGCTGGCTACCCTTCCCGAGTCCGCAAGTGAAAGTCGTATCATGAGTGATTGCTGCAATCGGGGCGACGGCTCTCAGGCCAAGAAGTACGACCTTATCGTCGTGGGCGGCGGCTCGGCTGGGTTCTCGGCCGCGATTACCGCGGCGGAGCAAGGAGCCCAAGTCGCCGTTATCGGTGCCGGCACCATCGGCGGAACCTGCGTCAACGTCGGCTGCGTTCCTTCCAAGGCGCTGATCCGCGCGGTCGAGAGCATTCACCACGCGAATGCCGCGCCGATGCGGTTCAACGGTGTCGAGGCCGGGGCACGAATGGCCGATTGGGGCAAGGTGATCGCCGAAAAGGACTCGCTCGTCTCGGGCCTTCGTCAGGCGAAATATGCGGATCTCCTGCCTCTCTACAATAATATCGCCTACCATGAAGGCACGGCGCGGCTCGTCGAAAATGGCGTCGAGGCCGGTGGAAGGCGGTTCACCGCTGACCGGATCGTGATTGCGACAGGTACGCGTCCGGCGGTGCCGGCTATCCCGGGCCTTCCGGACGTCGATGCGCTCGACAGCACTACCGCGCTCGACCTGACCGAGTTGCCGAAATCGATGATCGTCCTCGGGGGCGGCTATATCGGTGTGGAACTCGCCCAGATGTTCTCCCGCGCCGGCGTCGACGTGACGCTCGTTTTCCGCAGCCGCCTTCTCCCCGATATGGAGCCGGAGATCGGTGCCGCGCTGACCGACTATCTTTCGAGCGAAGGCATCACGGTTCTGGGCGACCTCGCCTATCAGTCGGCCCACAAGACGGCGGAAGGGGGCACTGCGCTCACCGTCCTGCGCAACGGGGTCGCCGAAACCATCGTCGCGGAGCGCCTTCTCGTAGCGACCGGGCGCGCCCCGAATGTGGAGGACCTCGGTCTCATCGAGGCAGGGGTGAAGCAGACGCTCAGCGGTGCCATCATTGTCGATGACCATATGCGAACCTCGGTGCGCGGCGTCTATGCCGCCGGCGATGTGACGGGCCGAGACCAGTTCGTTTACATGGCAGCCTATGGCGCAAAGATCGCCGCCAAGAACGCCTTGAACGGCGATAGCCTGCGGTACGACAATTCGGCCATGCCGGCCGTCGTATTCAGCGATCCGCAGGTAGCCAGTGTCGGCTTCACCGAAGCGCAGGCTATCGCGGCAGGATATGCAACGCGAACCTCGACCCTCCCGCTCGAGAATGTTCCGCGCGCATTGGCGGCTCGCGACACGCGCGGCCTGATCAAGCTGGTTGCGGATGGCCGGACCCGCAAACTGCTGGGCGCGCATATCTTGGCGCCGGAAGGTGCGGACAGTATCCAGACCGCCGCCATGGCGATCCGCTGCGGCCTCACGATCGACGATCTGGCGGAGATGATCTTCCCCTATCTGACCACGGTCGAAGGACTGAAGCTGGCTGCGCAGACATTCGATCGGGATGTGAAAAGGCTGTCCTGCTGTGCAGGATAAGATTGCTCGGTCGCGTCGCGGCGGTGAGATGACATGAGTAGCCCGCGCGGTTCCGATCCCGCCAGCGGCGCCGGGGATTGGTCGGGTAACTGGCGCACGCTTGTCGGGCTCTGGGCTATTCCCGGCCTAGCCATGCTGGCCGCCATGTGGCTGGAACCTACGCCCCGCGCGGTCATCTGGACCGTCATGCTGGCCTCCATGGGTGCGGCTTGTATCATGAACGCCAGACGGTGCGGCCGGACTCATTGCCGTTTCACCGGACCGTTCCTGATTGGGATGGCGATACTGGTCGTCGCCTACGCGATTGGGATGCTGCCGCTGGGGCCACATGGCTGGGGTATTCTGGGCGGAGTCACGCTTGGCGGGTTTGCCGCTCTGTGGTGGGGCAGCGAACGGGCATGGGGCAAGTTCTCGCGTTCCAAAGATAAGGGCGTTTCTCGCAGCTGTTAGGTTTCGTGGGAGATCGGACGTCCGGCCACTGCTATAATGGCCCATTTGCGAACGACTGGTTTTGGGCCACGCGTCGCTGGCGGTGAATGGCCGGGCTTGGGCGCAAAGCCGACCAGTCGTCTTGCCCATCAAACTTGCCAAAGTGGCCGCTGCAGCCAGTTCGCGGGAAAACCCATCGATCGTATATCGCCCTCGGGATGGGTCGCGATGTGCGCCGCCACATCGGCAAGCCAGGTCGAGTCCGGCGCCACGGTATTGATGACGTGGCCGATCATGCAGATGCCGTTGTAAAGCTTCGCCGGTGCCTGAGTGGCATTCTGGTCGATGGTCGCCTGTAGGGATTTGGGCTTTTGCGCGAGCTTCGGAGGCGTAAGGAAGCCCCGGTTCCACAGCCGGCCGTGATGCGCGCAGATATTACGGATGTCGGTCACATGGCGGACCAAGGGCACGAGAACGGTCTCCGGAAGACCAAGGGGCGCGGCGATGCGCGTTCGAAGAGCGCGGTCTGCGAGGCTCGAATACCAGCGCGAAAGGTGACCGAAGGACATCATTTCTGCGACCATCCAGACCGGCGGCAATGCTGGCAGATCGTAGTTTTGCCGATAATGCTTGATATAGGTCTCGTTCGAACGCCCCACTTCGCCAGCCAGTTTCGAGAGGCGAAGGTGATAGTCGGTGCGGTCGCTATAAAGACTGGCGTCGAGATAGCTGTGTCCATCGCCAAGCCCAGCCAGATGATAAGCCCAGCTTCCGCGCAATGCCACTTCGACATGCTCGGTGCCGCGCATCAAGAGGCGCCGGAGTAGCCGATCGAAATCATAGAGGGCGGTGACGCGTTCGAATGTCGTGCCCGGAAGGAAGCGCGGCCCCGCCTGTCCCTTCGGATGTTCGAAATAGAGCCAGTAGGCGCTCAGCGGTAGTAGCTCACATGGCGGAGCCACGCCTCGGCCGCCGGCTCGTCGGCAACGATCATGCCGTTTGCCCGGAGGTGAGCGATTTGCTGCGTGTAGGTGAGAGTCGGTTTGGAATAGGCGCGTGACATTGACCGTCGTCATGCGTCAATGGCGCCCAAAATAAAAGACCCGCCCAGTGTGCATATCCTTGCGGACAGAGGCCGGGCGGGTGCGATTGATGCCCACATAGGATAGACAAGCGAACAAATCAATAACAAGCGTTGCAGCGCAACACGAAATAGGACCCTTCCACCCCGGCGTCACGCGAACGAAGGAAGGAGCGTCCCCAAGGCCCTGCCAAGGGTAGCCACTCCACATCAGGCCGTCGGAATACGGGCCTCCAACTCGGCAACGCGCTCCGAACAGATCGCATGCACCGCGCGGCCGAGCTCCTCAACATGCGCAGCGAGCCACAGCAGGTCCGCCTCGCCGATGCGATAATGTTTCGAGTAGCGGGCCTTCACATAAGCCTCCTTCAGCTTCTCGAAGCGTGTGCGATCAGCCTTCAACGTGCGAGGCCACGCATCCACCAACCGCATATCGATCCGTTCCGCCTGCGTTCGCAGGAACCCGAGGTTGTGCACATGCGGTGTGTAGAAGGTGCATACCAACAGGACGCAATGATAAAGGCTCTCCGCCGCTTGATGAAGAACGAATGACGCCTGCTTGAATGCGCCTTCGGCGCGTCCTGCCTCATGCATTTTGAAGAATGCGTTTGCTTGAGGCATCCACTCCTCAAAATATTCCTTCGCCATCGCCAACGCCTGCTCAGGCGTCTTCGGCTTCGGCGTGTGCAATTCCTTATCGTCAAATTCGTAGAGCGCGATCCCGTCGCGCGCGACGTCCATGAAGAAATAGCGCCCGTGCGCCAGCCCGTCGTTCACCTCCTGCAGGGTGTGAACGATGAAATTCACCGGCGTGTGCAGTGTCTTGTCGATCGCAAGTTCGCGGGTCAGCCGGTCTTCGAGCTTCGACCAGAAGTCGATCTTGTCGGTGAGGCGCTTGTCGTTGACGATGATCAGCAGATCGAAGTCCGAGCGATAGCCCTTCGCCGTGTGCGGCTCGTCGACCCAGCCGCCGCGGGCATAACTTCCGTAGAGGATGACCTTGTCGATCCGGCCCTTCTTCTTCCAGCCCATCGTCGAAAGCGCGACGGCATCCCCGAATTCTTCGAAGATGATCGCCTTCACGCGGTCGAGCTCGCGCTGCTTGTTGGCCGGGAGATGATCGAGATCTGTACGCATCGTTCCTTCCTTCTGTGGTCACAAGCTCGCCCGATGGCAAGCATGGTCGGGTCCAGATCGACACCTCATGGCGCCTCGCGGATGCGGAAATCCCAGACCGGAATGCCGAATGCGCGCGCCTTGTCGACGAGATTGTCCTGGATGCCGGTGCCCGAGAAGACGATGAGCCCAGTGGGCATGGCGTCGATCATGCGCTCGTTGCGCTTGAAGGGAGCGGCTTTCCGGTCGCGGTTCCAGTCGGGACGGAAGGCCACCTGCGGCACCTTGCGGGCATCGGCCCAGCAGGCAGCGGCGCGCTCGGCGCCGGTCGGGGTTGCGCCGTGGAGCAGGACCATGTCGGCATGACGGGCATGAACCTTGTCGAGCGCCGACCAGATATGCCGATGATCGTTGCACGAGGGTCCGCCGCTGAAGGCGATGCGGGTGCCCTCGGGGATCAGCGCCTTGGCCTTTTCGCGGAGGCGGCGGTCCATGAAGTCGCGGCTGTCGATCATCGCCGCCGTCATCGCCTGATGGCGGATGCGCGACCCGGTGCGCGGGACCCACGCCTTGCGGGCGTGAATGCGATATTGGTCGGCAGCGCACTCGCGGAAAAATTCCATGGCGTCGCGCCGCTCGATCAAGGTGATGCCCTCGGCGATTGCGCGTTCGAGTTCGACCGAACGGATTTCGCTGCCATCCTGCTCGCGCTGGAGATCGCGCTGCGCCGCCTCGTTGCGGTCGAGATCGCGCTCGATCCGCGTGCCAGCGCCATGGAAGAGATTGACGACGCCCCAGAGCAAATCCTCGAGATCGGGTTCGATCCTGGTGTCGACGAGGCAGCCCGCGAGTGCATCGAAGATGTCGGCGACGGCGCCGCCGGCGAGCCGATCATCGGGAAGCGGCCGCCCGTCGGGTTCGTCCTCGAAGGGGCGATAGCCGTAGAGCTGCATTTCCTGGAGGAGATGTGCGCTGGCGCCGGGCTCGGCGGGCTCGCCGCGTTCGGAAAAGTCTGACAGGTCGCTCATGTCATGCCTCGCTTCTGGTAGCCGCGCCTCTCGCGGCCTTCGCGGCGACGCCCCCGCGGCGGCGGGTGCGGGTCCGCACCGCGCGGGACGCGCGGCCGAAGCTTCAGCGGAGGATGGCGAGGGCGCGGCTATTTTGTTTCGCGATGCAAAGGGGCGCAGCCCCGGCGGAAAATAGCCGCGCATCCGCCATTGCGGTGCCCGCACCCGTCGCCGCAGTCGCCCTCCAGCGAAGGCCGGAGGTGCGGCCTCCGCAGGGAAGCAATGGCCAAAACGGTCGGACGTTAGATGAAGCGGTGATCCCGATGTCCGAAATAGCACTATATATTTCGGACATGGAAGCGGGCCGCATCGAGCGGCATCAGCCGGGCGCGAAGCCGGGCCGCCATCTCTTGCCGGCCCATCCGAAGAAGATCGCTGTTGAAATCGTCGAGCCGCGGATCGAGCGGAACGATCTCGATCCCAAGTGGCTCGGCGCGCTCGATCAAGGTCTTCATCGCCCAGGACCCGGCAGCGTCGTCGTCGCGCGCGACATAGAGACGGCGCAGCGGTTCGGGGAAATGGATGGCGGCAAGATGCGCCGCCGACAGACCGGCGATCATCGGCATGCCCGGCAGCACCTCGCGTAGCGACAGGATCGTCTCGATACCTTCGCCAGCGGCCATGACGTCCGCAGCGGGTCCGAACCGCACGCCATGCCCAAGGAGATTTCCCATCGCGCGGCGGGGACAGGCGACGGGCGCCTTGCCTCCCGCCGGATCGAGCCAGGTGCGATGGACGCCGGAGATTTGACCGGCGTCGTCGGTCACCGCGGCGATCATGGCCGGCCAGGCGGCACGGACATCGGGCGGGTCATCGCTTGTTGCCCGGTAATAGCAGCGCGGATGAAAGCGGATCGCACCATTGCCTGGGTCGATATCGATCCCGCGCGATAAGAGATAAGCAGCGGCCAAGGTTCCTGATATCGGCTTCGACGCAGCCCAAAGCTGCCGCGCCGCCGCAGGCGTTCCCGTCGACGCCTTGCGCGATCGCGGCGATCGAGACCCCGCTGGCTGCGGCATCAACATCGGCATGCTCAAAAATCGCCGCGCCTCGGCGAGGGTCTCGCGCAAATCGACGTGACCGCAACTGGCGGCGATGACATCGAGCAGATCGCCATGTTCGCCGCTCGCGGCATCGGTCCATTTCCCCGCCCGGCCGCGCCCGTCGCCCGACGACGACAAGAGAAGGTAAAGGCTGCGACCGGGCGTCCCCCGGACATCGCCGACAAGCCAGTAGCGGCCTTCGCGGCGGCCGTTGGGGAGATAGTGGCGGCAGACGGCTTCGGCATTGTCGGCGAGGCGGCGCGCCAATTCACGGGCTGGACTTTCCATGCGGGGCTCCTTCCAAGGCCTTGCGCCCGCGCAGATGTCGATCAAAAGGCGATCGGCGATCCGCACGGACAGCTCGGCACCGGCAGCCCCTGCCAGCGCGTAGAGCGTGATTTTGTCACAAACGGGACTTCAGAATCAAGCATGACCTGCCTGCCCGTCTGGCGGTGGGACCTGCGGAACCGGCGGCGTCGAAGCCAATCGGATCATGGCGGACACTATCGGTCGGCAGGCTATAACGGCGGATGCCGCGTATCAGGTCGGCATGAGCGGACGATAACCCCGGTCGTCGTCCATTTCCTCGGCCCACAGCGCCATCTGGAAGTCATCATAGCTGACCCCGCATTGCTCGAGCATCCAGGCCGCGAGCGCCGGATGATCGGCGACGGCTTCGACGAAATCATCACCACCATGCCTGCGCCCGCGGTCGAACCACCAACCGGCCTCTTCCTGGACGGAAGGATCGCGCTCGATCACCAGCTGCGACGCATCGAGTTCGAGCATGGCTGCGAGCAATTGCTCGCAGTGGACGACATCGAGCGTCTCGCGCGGCCCGTGCTGACGCTGATAGCCCACCGACAGATTGGTGCATTCGGAAACGATGCCGGCATATTCATTGGTGTCGGTGTAGACGCCGGTATCGTCGGGGGCATAGCGGAACCCCATATTCTGCCGGTTGAGCGCCGCCGCAAGACTCGATGCGAAGGCATCGGAGCATGTCCGGCCATAGCTCTGGTGGGTGATGACATCGCCAAGCCCCGCGCGGTCGAAGGCGATCGCCGCGTCGATGTCCGCGAGAAGTTCGGGCGTGTGGCGCTCGATCCAGCGCGAGCCGAGGCAACCCTGCTCCTCGCCGCGATGGAAGAGGTAGAGGCCGGGACGCGCGGCCGCGATCATGCCGAGCATGATCCACAGTCCCGCGCCGTCGTCGGCGCCGAGCGACATGCCCGCTTTGCCGTCGCACAGATGCGCGATGCCATATTCATCGACGCCCACCGCCTGGTGCCCGCCGACGGCCGCGACCGTATCGACATGGCAGCTCCACAATGTGCGCGGGCGATCGCCGATTTCCAGCATTCGGTTGCCGAAACCATCGGCGCGGATGCCGGGAACCCGGTCGAGATATTCGCGGCAGAAGGCGCGTTCGGTCGCGCTGTCATGGGGCCGTGCCCAGGACAGGATTTCGAGGAGGCCGGCGCGGCCCGCAAGGTCATGGGTCATGGATCAGGCTCCTGTCTGGCAAGGGGTTGCGGTCGCTGCCAGAGGCGCTGCGGCGGCGGAGGTGAGGCCATCGACCGGCGTCGGCATGTCGGGAGGATAGCCGTGCGCGCAGGCACAGCTGCACGGCGGAAGAGATCCACGTCGCAAGTCTTCGAGGCGAGGTCGCTCGGCTGCTTCCCGTTCGTGCCTCAGCCGTTCTTCGCGGGCACGCTCACCGGCTGCCTGCCATTTGGCGACCTCGAGTTCGATCGCCGACATTTCGTACCGAAACCAGTCGCGAGCGAGGACATGGGCATTGGCGAGCGATGGATCGTCATCGTCGACAGGATCGGGCAGATAATCCGCACAAAGCCATTCACCATGATATTCGGTGAGATCAGTCGCATGATACCATTCGCCCGAGGCATCGCATTTCCGGCAGCAGGTCGCGAGCCACCATTCGCCGCGATCTTCGATGTACACCGCACCGAAGGCCTCGACATAACCGTCAAGCACGTCATGCTCATCGCCATCGGCGAGCACCGGGATGAAGGTTTCGGCATCGCTGTAGCTGCGCTCATTATGCGCGCAGAAGGTCGTGTGATCGGTGAAGCAATTATAGCACCATTCTTCCGACGAGCCGTCGCCGAAATAGACTTCCTCATGCGGCGTCGTTTCGCGGTCGCACCGCGGGCAGTACCAACATCGGTCCCCCAGGCCGTTGGTATTCTCGGACGGGATCTCACCATGGCCGATGATGAGATATTCGCCGTCGTCGGCGAGGTCATCGCCCGCATCGATATAGGGAACGACGAAGCTGCCGCCATCGACGAGCCGCCGGATGCGTGCGCCATTGAGGCTGCCCTTCGCATAGCCCGCATTTTCGAGCAGCAGCTTGAGCCGCGATACATCGCCATAGATGCTGGTGTAGATTTTGAGTTCGGGCCACACCACGCTGCGCGCGCGGGCATCGTCGCGGGCGCCGATATAGGCGAGCGCCGTGTCGGGACCGGCATAGACGCGCACCGGGTGGCAATAGCTCTCGAAGTCGCTCGCGCCGTGCGACATGCAGCTGCCGGGACCGCCGACATAAACCTCCTCGATTTCGTCGGCGTCCTGCGTGATCTTGAGCGCATCTTCTGCAAGCTGGACCGAAAGCCGGGCGCACCAGCCCTCGATCGCTTCATTGTCCAGATGGGCAGAAAAGAAGCGATTAAGGTAGCGGCCCGGCGACATCACGAGCTGGCGGTCGACCTCGCCCTTCGCCGCATTCTCGGTGAAAGCGATCTTGCCCGCCTGCTCGGTCGAGACATGGCAGAAATGCTCTTCGTGCTTCTCCTGATACCAGGGCTCCTCATGCCAGGGCGTCGGCGCATAGGTGCCGTCGGCGAACCGCAATTTCTCGCGAACCGGCCAGTCGACGTCGCCGATCTCGGCGCCCGCGAGCGCGATCCGGAGCTGCGCATCGGGCGCGCGGAGGAGAAGCTGTTTCCGCGCGGCTTCGGCTTCGTCAAAGGAAGGCCAAAGATATTGCTGGTCGCCATTGGGTGCGAAAAGGAATTCGATCGTGACCGGCCGCCACTCGGCTTCCGAGTGCGGGCAAAGGATTTGAAACTGTGCCATGGATGGGACTCCGCGCAGCCGCGCGCATGCCCCGAAGAGGCGCGATCGCGGGCTGCATTGCTGATGGGGTGGCGCAGGGTTAGCGAGGGTCGGGGGTCAGCGTCCGGACCGAGAGCCGTGACTGGCCTCGTGTCGCCTCAAGCCGTCAAAGGCCGACTTTCCCGGGCACCGCTGCGCCGTGAAGAAGATCCGGCGGGGGCATGCGCCCCCGCCCGGATGGCTCACTCCGCCGCGACGGGCAGCTCGGCGTCGCAGGGATCGCCCTCGTCGGCATCGGCGGGTACCGCCATTTCACCGCCGTCCGGATCGATGTCGTCCAGACCCGGCGTTCGCATCGGCGCCGGGAGCCAGGTCGTTTCTTCGACCAGCCGTTCGGCCTCGCGGGCCATATCGGCTTTCTTGAGATGGCCGATCATGCGGGCAGCTTCGTCGCCGCGCGCCTCGGCGACATCGGCGAGGATCTGCGGCTTGGTCACACCGCTGAAATAGCCTGCCGCGGTCGGCCGCCACCCCGCGCCATGCACATCGAGCCCCGCGGCCAGCGCGAGGACATGGCTGTGGGCGATCCGGCGCTCGACGCCATGCGCCGAGATGCGGCCATTGTCATATTTGGGAACGACCTCGGCCTGGGCGTTGACGCAGAGCGAGCCGCAATGCGCCAGGAGCTGCGACTGCTCCTCCCCATCGAGGGTGAGCAGAAAGCTCCACACTTCCTTATCCGACTGCGGCAGCCGCGCCTTCCATGCCCCCGAGCGCGCGTCGATCGCCTGCGCGGGCGCGCAATCGCGCAAACCGGCAGGGGCATTGGAAAAGGAGACGCGATTCGCCGCGATCTGGACGCAGCTCTCGCGGCTGAAGCTGTAGAAGCAGCCCAGCACGAGGACGTGGAGAACGGCGACGAAGGCGAGCGCCGGGTCTTGCGCGACCCTGTCCTGCAGCGCGAGGGTGCGCCAAGCCGTGAGGTCCGAGACGAGACGGTCGGGGAGCGGGCGCAGCGCACCCGGTTCCTCAGCTCCTTCGGCGTCATCCTGCGCCTTCTTCGGTTCGCCGTCGCCGCGGCCAGTGGAGCGCGCCGTATCGCCCGGCTCCGACGCGCTGTCACTGCCGAGTCCATCACGCAGTTGATCCTCGGGCTTCACGAAGCCGCGCTCGACGCGCACCGACCCATCGCGGTCGAGCGAGACGAATGCGCCCGCCACCGCCATGTCCGCGGGATCGAAGATCAGCGGCCGGTCGACCAAAGCACCGAGTTCGGCATCGATCGCCTCGATCCGCGCATGCACCTCGTCGGGCACGTCGTGCGCATCGGCCCATTCATCGCCGAGTTCCTCGCCTTCGGCTTCAAGCTCGGCGACGCGCGTCGCTTCGGCTTCGGTCATCGCGACCTCTTCGCGGTCGATCTCGCGATACCCGCGCGTTGCGTCCCACGGCAGGTCGATCGCGGTCGTCACCCATTTCCAGCCCTCGGCGAGGATGCGCGCGCCCTCGGCCTTCAGCTTGGCATCGACAAGCCGATCGAGAAGTGCGGGGTCGGTGAGCCAGCCGCCGCCATCGGATTCGAACAGGTCGCGCGCGATGCTGCCGCCCGCTTCGAGATAGGTGTCGAGACCGACGAAGCGCGCCCTTTTGTCACCCGCGCGAACGCTGTTCTCGGTGAGCTTCTGGCGGATCCAGGTCGCCGACTTGTTGAAGCTATGTTCGAGCTGGTCCCAGACCTCTTCTTGCCGCGTATGGTCCTCGGCGATGGTGAAGGCCATGAGCTGATCGAGCGTCATCGCCTCATCGGCATAGAGCTCGAGCAGCTTCGGCGAGACGCCGGCGAGCTTCAGCCGCTGCCGCACCGCGGCGGGCGTGGTGTGAAAATGCGCGGCGATTGCCTCGATGCCGGCGTCCTTCTCGACCATCGCCTGCATCGCGCGAAATTCGTCGAGCGGATGCAGTGCCTCGCGAAAGCTGTTTTCGGCGAGGCTGTCCTCTTCGGCGAGTATGTCATTGGCCGCACCGCCCACGACACAGGGGATCGGCGCGTCCTTCGCGAGCCTTTTCTGCTTCACCAGCAGTTCGAGCGCGCGGAAGCGCCGGCCTCCGGCTGGAATTTCGAATTCCCCCGTTTCCTGCCCCTCGCCATCGAGCAGCGGCCGCACGTTGAGGCTCTGGAGCAATCCGCGGCGCGCGATGTCGGCCGCCAGCGTGTCGATCGATACCCCCGCCTTCACGCGCCGCACATTGGCCTGCGACAGGCGCAGGCGGTCGAGGGGAATGTCGCGCGACGGGGCGAGGGTGATTTTCGGAAGCGATTTGGCCATGGGCCTTCTCCATGACGGGCCGCCGCGAGACACTCTCCCGGCTCCTGAAACCCGTCACGAAGCCCCGGCTTCCCTCTTCCTCGAACGGGGCCGCCACCGGCGGCCCCGAACAAGTCCGCGGCCTCAGCCCCGCGCCGAAAGCCGGCGCGCCGCTGCGTGCAGGCGCTGCTCGCCAAGGATGATCGAGCCCGCCGCGCGCGCCGCTTCGGCATAGACCGACAGGGGATGGCGTGCCTCGAAGTGAAGGTCGCGCTCGATGCCGAGCCCGAAGGGCAGGCGCACCCCCTCGAGTTCGGCAAGCGAGAAACTTCCGAGTTCGGGGCATCCGAACCCCAAGTCCGCGAGGCCGAACAGGATGCCGTCGGCATCGACCTCGGTTGCAAGCCAGGTCGCGGCGCCGACGGGGCTGAAGAAGCGCACGACAGGTCTGGGATCGGGCTCGCGCGCGCCGCGCGCGATCGCGTCGTGCCGCGCGGCAGCATTGGCGGCGAGCGCGGCTGCGATTTCCGCAGTGAGCAGTTTCATGCTGCGATCCTTCCGGTGAATTTGCCGCCGTGGCGGTGGGGCTTTGCATAATGCGTCATTTCGGTTCTCCGCGGGGGACCGGCAGCAAGCCTCTCTCGCCGCACTCCGTCCGCCACGCGGCCCGGCAACCCCCGCGCTCGCTCGCGGCGGCCTGCCGCCGCGGGACCGAGGATCATGGGCGGGCCCAGCCGTGCGCAGTGGGCTTGCCATGTTGTTCTTCCTATGTTCTCATATGGGCATGGACAGAATCGATACCGCCCGAGTCGCAGAAACCCTGCTTGCCGCTCCCGGCTGGGCGCGCGTGGGCCTCACCGCACCTACAAGTCACATGCGCGTCGAAGCGGCGTTCGAGCTTGCCCGCGTCATCGCCGAAAGCGTGGGTGGAAGCCCCGAGCCCGCGCATATCGACCAGCTCGGGCTTTCGCTGTGACGTGGGCGGCTGGACCAGAGAAGGTGGGCGGCGCGCAACGCATCTGTTCGAGGCCGCGGCATGGTATCAGGCGGTCAGGCCGGTGTGCCGCTGCGGCCATAGCGCGACCTTCGATCCTTATGGTCTGTGGTGGAAGTTCCAGCGCAAGATGTGGGACGATGATCTTGGCAAGGCGCGCGAAAAATTCTGGTGCGCGCGCTGCAAGGCACGGACCGGCAAACGCGTTCGGCCGATCCGGCTCGAACTGGTCCAACCGAGCAAGGACGATATTCAATTGCCCATGCCCGACGAACGTGAATGGAAGCGCGCGCTGAGCCGCTTCCGGGCCTAGGAGACCGTCCGATGGACATCGAGAATGACGACGCCCTTGTGGGCATTGGCAAGAGCCATCGCGTGATCATCTGGGATGGACAGCAGGAGCGTGAGAAGGAGCTCCACTGGGGCCTGCCGTCTCACAATCCCGACATCTTTCAGATTCCGCTGCTCAAGTCCGAGACCGCGATCATCGACCGCCCGTGCCTGCTGCTTGCCAATGAGTTCGGTTTGGTGAAACGGGGACGCACAGTTTATTCGGCGAGCCTCATCGGCGAACCTTTCCTATGCATCGCGGCGACCTGGCGCCCCGGGAACCGCGATTGGCCCGACAGTTTCGCGGCGCTCACCGTCCCCGCCTATGCCGATCTTGCGCATCATAAGGACCGCCATGTCGGGGTGGTTCATCCTGACGATCTCTTCGACTGGTTGATGGGAAAGCGTCCACCGCTGGACTTGCTGCGGCCCTTCCCCAAGGATAGCTTCAGGATCACGCCGCCGATCCAGCAGAATTTCGACGACCTACTCGGAGCGGCCTGACGGAGGGCCGCCCGATGTGCAACCTGGTGACGCTGAATTCGACGGTCGACGAGGTGGCATCCTATTTTAAATCGCGCCGGCCGCAGGCCACCAACGCCTCGCCCGGCGATGTCTATCCCGGCGGACAGGGTTTCGTGGTGAGGCAGGACGGCGGCGAACGCGTTCTTCAGGCCATGACCTGGGGCTTCCCGGTGCGCCTCAAACATATGAAACCGACCAGCAAGCCGAAGCCGGTCAACAATGCGCGCGACGACAAGCTGATGTCCTTCTGGCGCCCCTGGTTCACCAGCCCCGCACATCGCTGCCTCATCCCTTTCACCTCCTTCGCCGAAGCCGAAGGCGAGAAGGGCAAGATGACGCGAACCTGGATCAGCGTGACCGACCAGCCGCTCGCCGCATGGGCGGGTCTCTGGCGGCCGACCGACGAATGGGGCGATTGCTATACGGGCGTGATGGTCGATGCGACCGAGGAACTGTTCCACATCCATGATCGCATGCCGGTCATCCTGCACCCCGAAGATCATGATGCCTGGCTTTATGCGCCTGCCGAAGAGGCGATGGCGCTGGTCGCAAAATATCCCGCCGATCGCCTCGCCGTCGAGCGCACCGAAGTACCCTGGTTCAGCCGCAAGGCGCCGCCCGCGGATGCGCCATCACTGCTCTGAAAACGGGCGGTGTGCAGCCGGAATAGATCCAGAAGCGGGTCCGATTGTCAGACCCAAGCCCTTTACCCGGATTATCAACCTGTTACATCTCGCTGACCGATCGATCGCCATGCGCCGGGCTGCGGGAACAGCGGTCGGACAGGGCGTGAGGACCCGTCGGAAATTCCCCCGTTCGCCCGCGCCGAAATGGAAAAGGTTCGCGGCGATAGTTGGAGCGGACCGCAGGCGAGCGGGTCGGGAACGCGCCGGCGGCCGATGAACGATGTGAAGCATTATCAACTGACAGAGGAACTCGCACAGGAATTTACAGGAGCAGACAGAGAAGAGCAGCTCTTTGCCGCACTGACCAAGGCTGCGGGCCGAATGGGGTTCGACCATTTCGCGCTTGCTTTCGATCGGCGCGGAACCGGCGAACCGGCGTCGATTCTCGTGCACAATTATCCCGACGCCTGGGCCAAGGTCTATGTCGGCTTCGATCTCAGCGGAACCGATCCGATCCGCCGCGCTAGCGAGCGATCGCTGACCGGCTTCGAATGGCGCCACGTCGATCGCTATATTCCGCTGAGCCGCGGCGACCGCCAATTGCTGTCGGTGGCGCGCGATAGCGGCGTCGGTGACGGCTTCACGGTTCCTCGCCATCTGCCCGGCGAGGCATCGGGAACCTGTTCCTTCGCAGTCCGTCCGCACGCGGACATTCCGGCGGACATGCTCCACGCCGCCGAAATCCTCGGCGCGATCGCCATCGCTTCGGCGCGTGAGTTGATCGGCTCCTCTCCTTTACGGCCACGCCCGATACTTACCGAACGGCAACGCGAATGCGTGCTCTGGTCGGCGCGCGGCAAGACCGCCGGCGAGATCGCCGATATTCTCGGGATCAGCGAAGAGACGGTCGTGCGCCACCTCAAGATGGCGCGCGAGCGCTATTCGGTGCATTGCCGCTCGATGCTGATCCTGTGCGCGCTGTTCGACGGGCTGATCGGCTTCTCGGACATCTACGACTGGTGGCGCCCGAACTGACGCGCCACGCATAATCGCAAAATCCTTGCCCAGAAATGGGCATGGCGGCCGCAAAGGATCGATGGTCTGATTCCGGCTCCACAGCCAAGGAATCATCATGATCGCACAATCGACGCGGGCGCCCGACGCGCCCGGGGATGCCGCGCTGCGCGGCATGTTTGCCGCGCGAAAGCAGGTCTTCATCGACCAGCTCAAATGGGATTTGCCCGTCCTCGACGGCCGTTTCGAGCTGGATCAGTTCGACACGCCCGACGCTCGTTATCTGATCCTGCTCGACCCGCACGATCTGCGTCATCGTGCTTCGGCGCGGCTCCTGCCCACCACGGCGCCGCACCTTCTCGGCGACATCTATCCGCATCTCTGCACCGATGGCCCGCCGACCGGCACCAGTATGTGGGAGATAAGCCGCTTCTGCCTCGACCCCGCGCAGACGCCCGACGAGCGCCGCGACGCGCGCAACCAGCTCGTGACCGCAATTGCCGACTATGCGCTGAACAACGGGATAAATGAATATGCCGGGATCGCCGAGGCGGGCTGGTACCATAGTATCAGCAAGTTCGGCTGGGCTTGCCGCACGCTGGGACCCGTCCACCGAGATACAAATTGCCGGATCGTCGCGTTCAACATCACGATCGACGAAGACACGCTCCCCGGCCTGAAACGAACGGGGACCTATGCGCCGCTCATGCTCAAATATGAGGAAGGCGGGGAGCCGGCGCTATGAAGAAGGATCTCACCGAAGCCGATCTTTGCGCGATGCTCGTCGAGGAATTGCGCCGCACCGGCTATTGCATCGTCCGCAACGAGGCGATCGCCCGCGTCCACGCCCTGGCGAAGGATCTCGACCCGATCTTCGCCGCGACGCCCTTCTGCGAAGGCAATTTTTACGGCTGCCGCACCAAGCGGTTCGGCAGCCTGCTCAAGCGCTCGCAGCATATGGCCGCATTGGTGCTGAATCCGATCATCCTCCCCGCCGTCGAGACGATCCTCGGAACGGGATGCGACCGGATCCAGCTCAACCTCACCCAGGCAATCGAGATCCATCCGGGCGAAGTCAGGCAATATCCGCACCGCGATCAGGATATGTGGCGCGGCGCCGATGGCGCCCAGGAATATCTGGTCAATGTCCTATGGCCGCTCACGCCCTTCACGAAAGAAAATGGCGCGACGCGCATCTTCCCGAACAGCCATGGGGCTGCGGGCATGGCAAAGACCGATCTCGGCCAGCCGATATTCGCCGAATGCGAGCCGGGGTCAGCGATCTGCTTCCTCGGATCGACCGCACACGGCGCGGGAACGAACCTCAGCAAGGAAGTCCGGCGCGGCGTGCTCGTCAGCTACAGCCTCGGCTGGCTCAAGCCCTATGAAAATCTGTGGCTCGCCTATCCCCCCGAGGTCGCTCGGCATTTTCCGCCCGAACTGGCTGCGCTCGCCGGTTATGCGCAGCATCGCCCCAATCTCGGCAATTATGAAGGCCAATGCCCTTCGGTCTTGCTGACCGATGAAAGGCCCGCCCATCTCGGCGCGATCGATGCCCTGCGTCCCGACCAGGCCGAGGCGGTCGCCACCTTCGCCGCCACCGAAAGGACAGGCGCATGAGCCCCGCGCACGTGTTCGAGCCGACCTATGAGGCGATCAAGCGCCGGCTGATGACAGGCGAATGGGCAACTGGTGCCAGAATCGAGGCCGCGCGTCTCGCCGATGACCTCGGGGTCAGCATGACCCCGGTACGCGACGGTCTCTACCGCCTCAATGGCGAGCGCATGGTCGACTTCACGCCGGGCGACGGCTTTCATGTTCACCGCCTTACCGAGACCGAGTTTCGCGACCTGCTCGAGCTGCACCTGGTCCTGCAACTCGCCGCGCTCGCGACAGCGCCAAATCGGCTGGCAACGCCGGTGAGCGCCGATCAGCCCTATCCCGATCGGATCGCCGATCTGTTCCTGGCGGTGGCGGATCGATCTTCGAACTCCGAGATCGTCGCCAACATCGCCGCAATCGGTGACCGGCTCCAGTTCTCGCGGCATTTCGACGCCGCGATCCTTGGCGATGTCGAGGCTGAATATAAATTGCTCGAGGCGGCCATTGTCGATGCCGCACCGCAGACCGAGATGCGGAGCCTGCTGCTCGGCTATCATGAGCGGCGCGCGCGCGAGGCCAATGCCTATGCGCGCGCACTCGCAGCGCATCCCGGCCGCCAGTCCTGAGCGGCCAATATTGCCGGATCGACGCTTTTGCTTGTCACAGCCGCCCGCAATTGACATGATTCGGGCGCGCGGGAGCATTGCTGGCAGCTTTCGCGCGAACTATTTCGCCAGGCATTATATGCGCCAGTCCTTGACCGGACCGGCGGCCGAACCGGACCCTGGATCGCACAAGCGACCGAACGGCGGCGCAGCACTGGGAGACGAGCATTTCGCTTCGGCGGGATGGTTCGGCTCGTGCCTTCGGGACAATTGCTGTGTCTTCCTGTACCTGCTGCGACGACGCTCCGCTACGCCACCCCTTTTCGGTGTCGTCGGCCTGTCATGTGCATCCCGACGATCGCCCGGCACCGGCCGAACATCGGCCCGCCACCGGACAGGATCTGGAGACGGTGTATCGCACGCACCGCTCGTCGCTCTTTCATTTCCTGCGCCGCAAGGCGGGACCCGAGGAAGCATCCGACCTGGTGCAGGAAGTCTTTGCTCGTGCGGCAGGCAGCGAGCAACGGCATCAGCTCGTCAACCCGGGCGGCTTTCTTCGCCGGATTGCGCAGAATCTGCTGATCGACCGGGCGCGACGCCGCAAGTCTGCGCCGAAAGCTCTATTTTCGCTGCGCGAAGAAAGCGATGCCGTGACGCCCGCCACGCAGGAATGGAATCTCGAAGCGGCGGACCTTCTGGAACTTTACGAGAAGGCCGTTGACGCAATGCCGCCCAAGACGCGCCGCGTCTTTCTGATGCACCGGGTGGACGAACTTTCCTATCGCGAGATACATGAACAGCTCGGCATCAGCATTGCGACGGTGGAATATCATATGATGAAGGCGCTCGGTCGGATCGCGAAGGTGGTGGACAGCGAGAAATGACGAAGGCCGGCGACGACGATTATCCGGTCGACGAGGTTGCGCGGGCTTGGCTCGTCAAGATGCGCGGCGAGGATGCGGAGGTGCTGCGCGGCGAATTCGACGCGTGGTTACAAGCATCTGCAGAACATCGCGAAGCCTATCGGCACGCCGAAAAGCGGATGGCGGCGCTTGCGATCCTCAAGACGTCACAGCGCCACGGAACCACGCATGCCGAGGCGCGCCGCGGCCCGATGCGCGGCTGGTTCACATGGGGAGCGGTCGCTACTGCGTTCGCGCTCCTGATCATCGCGATCGGGGCCGCGGGCGCCCCCTTTCCCGGCCAGCCAGGCGGCGGCGCGACGGCTTTTGCCGCCGAACCTCTCGAGACGCAGCGCGGCGAGATTCGCACCTTCCGGCTCGTCGACGGTTCGCGCGCGACGCTCGACACCGACAGCCGGCTCGACGTGGCCTTTTCGCATGGCGAACGAAGCGTTCGTCTCGTGAGGGGCCGGGTTAGACTGTCGGTCGCGCCGGGCGATGTGCCACTCCGGATCGAGGCCGGGCGCGGCGAAGCGACGGCAAACGATGCGGAAATCGATCTGCGTCTCGCCGCATCGGGGAGAGTGGTCGCATCGCTGCGCCGCGGCGCAGCAGAGGTACGCGCGGATGCAGACGTCGATCAGACCATGCCCCTCAAGGCGGGAAGCGCTCTCGCCTATGGACCCGGCAACCGGTTGGAACCTGTCGCGGCGCCGGCGGCCGTCATTCAGCCAGACTGGACCGAAGGTTGGGCAGATTATCGATCGATCAAACTCGGCGCGCTCGTCGCGGAAGCCAATCGCTACGCTGCGGTGCCGATCGTGATCGACGAAAGCGCAACAGCCGCCCGCGAAGTGTCGGGCCGCTTCCACATCAGCCAGACCGACGCTTTCGCCGAGCGGATCGCCATATTGTTCGGTCTCGCCGTCGAACGGAGGTCTGACGCCATCCACCTCCGCCGCCGATAAATTTTTTACCGAGCGACTAAGGTCGCTCCTATCTTCCCGTCATCGCACCCCCACTGGCCGTCTGCCTGATGCACGGCCGAGAATATTGGGGGAGTGAAAATGTCGATGAAATCCCGTTCGCTGGCCGCACTGCTCGTCGGCACAGCAGCCTTGCTTTCGCCCGAAGGCGCGCAGGCCATGCAGGCGCCGCGCCAATCCTATGATATTCCGGCGCAGGATCTGGGCGACGCTCTGCGCCGTGCCGCCGCGCTCGCCGATATCGAGCTCTATGTCAGCGCGCAGGACATCGAAGGGAAGAGGGCGCCCGCCGTGCGGGGTCAGCTCACGCCGCGCGAAGCCATCGAGGCGCTTCTCGCCGGCAGCGGCCTCACGGCGCGTTTCGAGAGCCGGTCGGTCATTATCCTGAGCGACGCCGCCGTTCCGGCCATCCCCGCGGGCGAGCCCGAAGTCATCATCGTCACCGGGTCGCGCATCGCGGGCGCTCCTGCCGCCGCGCCGGTTATCGACATCAGTGCCGAGGATATTCGCAACGCGGGTCATGCCGACCTCGGCGAGGTGGCGCGAAGCCTGCCCCAGAATTTCGGCGGCGGGCAGAATCCCGGGATCGGGTCGGGTCAGGGCGTCGCGAACGAGAATGGAAACGTCAATGGGGCCTCGACCTTCAACCTCAGGGGGATAGGGCCGAGTGCAACGCTGACGCTGCTCAATGGCAATCGCTTTGCCTACAGCGGCACGCAAAGCGCCATCGACGTGAGTGCGATTCCGGCAGCGGCGGTCGAACGGATCGAGATCGTCACCGACGGCGCGTCGGCGATCTACGGCGCCGACGCGGTGGCGGGCGTGGTCAATATCCTGCTGCGCAAGGATTATGAAGGAATCACGACGAGTGCCCGGCTCGGCGGATCGACCGACGGGGGCAATTTTCAGCAGCAATATGGGCTGCTCGGGGGCGCAAAATGGTCCGGTGGCGGCTTCCTTGCGGCCTATGACTATTTCGAGAATAGCGCGATCCTTGCGCGCAATCGCAGCTATGCAGCGAGCAACAACCCCGCCTCGACACTCTACCCGGAGCTCAAGCGGCATAGTTTTCTGCTGAGCGCTCATCAGCAGGTGGTTGCCGGCGTACAGTTGAAGACCGACGCGATCTACAAGCGCGGCGATATGACTTCGGTGCGCGGTCTTATCGTGGACCGTCCGATCACGACGCGCGGTACGATTGTCACCAATGAGTTCGAAACGTTCGGGATCGCCCCAACGCTCGAGGCCGAGATCGGCGGCAGTTGGAACGCGCGTATCTCCGCTTTCTACGGCAGCGATGATACCTATGGCGAGACGCAGAATTTCACCAACGGTGTGGCGACGCGCCCCATTCGCATATTCAACAATCGCAGTGTCAGCGTCGAAGCCGGTGTGGAGGGCGCGATCTTCGCGCTACCCGCCGGCGATGTGCGGCTCGCCGCCGGCGGCGGCTGGCGTCGCAACCGGCTCGTCGCAGAGGTCAACGGCCGTGGTTTCACCGGACGCCGCGACAATCTCTATGCCTATGGCGAGCTCTTCCTGCCGCTGGCCAGCCCTGCACAGGACCTCGCCTTCCTGCACCGCGCGTCGATCACCGCAGCGCTGCGCTTCGAGGATTATTCGGATGCCGGGAGCATCGTGATTCCGAAGCTCGGCTTCGTCTATGCGCCGGCTGCGGAACTGAGCATCGGCCTGTCGTGGGGCCGGTCCTTCAAGATGCCGACGCTCAACCAGCAGTTCAGCGGCTACACGCCGGTGCTGCTGCCTGTGACCGGCTACGGTACGATGTTCCCGGCGGGTTCGACCTACATCTATCTCGGCGGCCGAAATCCGGACGTCGGTCCCGAGCGATCCGAGAATATCACCCTGAGCGCGACCTTCCGGCCGTCACCCCGGCTTCAGATCGTCACCAGCCTGTTCCGGATCGATTATCGCGACAGGGTTGCGCCGCCCTTCGGCTCGCCGCTCGGAACGCTGAGCAATCCGCTCTACGCCGATTTCATCACCTTCAACCCGTCGGCCGTGTTGCAGGCCGAGGCGATCGCCGGCGCGGCCGATCCCCTCGGGAACGGAACGAGCGGCCCATATAGTCCTGCCACGGTGATTGCGATCATCGACGGCCGCGACCGGAATATCGCCGCGCAGCGCTATGAAGGCGCCGATCTGGCGATCCGCTACCGGGCTCCGCTTGGCAAGCAGACGGTGACGCTCACCGCCAATGCCACCTGGCTCGACAGCCGGCAGCGACTGCTACCCGGCCTTCCGAACATCGATCTGGCCGGCACGATATTCAATTCGCCGCACTTTCGCGCCAGGGGCGGCGCGACCTTCGGTGACGAGCGCTTCACACTGGCGGCCTTCGCCAATTTCACGGGCGGCGTAACCGATCGGCGGCGCGCCGTGCCGGTGAGTGTCTCACCCGTCACGATGTTCGATCTCTCCGCACGCGTGAAGCTTGGGCGCCTTGCCGAAATATCGGTCAATGCGCTCAATATCCTCAATGCCAAGCCGGATATGACTGCAGTCGCGTCCGCTAGCGACACGCCTTTCGATACTACCAACTATTCGGCTGTCGGGCGTTTCCTCGGCGTCACGATCAGCCGCGACTGGTGAGGAGCGCCAATATGAAAATCGCACTCCGATCCGGCCTCCCGGCCGCAGCGCTCCTTGCCGCCGCGGCGCTCTCCCCTGCCACGCAGGCAGGGGAGAGCATGGGCAGGCCCTGGACGCTCGAGGATATACTCACAGTTCCGGAGGTGAATGAGATCGCCCTGTCGGATAATGGCCGCCTCGCGATTTACGCTGCCGAGATTGCCGACCTCGATGTCGGAAAGCCAAGATCGCATATTCGCATCGTGGACGTCGCTACCGGTCGGACGAAGGAATCGCGGACGGTCGAGACGATCAAATCGCTAAAAGCCGTCCCCGGGACACTCGGCTGGAGCGCTTTGATGGACCTTGGAGAAGGCCAGCAACTCTACCGGATCGACTCCGAGGGCAAGCTGCTGCCACTGATCGTGAACCCTAACCCCGTGCCAGTGGGAAAGGCCGACATGTCATTCCCGCTCGGCGGCGCCATACGCCCGTCGCATATCGGCATCCTCGACTATGACTGGTCGCCCGATGGCAAATGGCTCTGGTATTCACAGCTCAGGGCCAAGTCCGACGGACCTCGTGTCCGGTTCGATGAGGAAGTGACCGCCCTACTTGGCCGGAGACGGTCAACGATCGACGTCGAAGTCGACTTTTTTCTTCGGAATCCTGAGGGAGACACGACGAGGATCATGGCGCGCCCATCGACAGATCGCGTCGCCACCCGTGGTGGGGGGCGCGTTCTGTGGCGCGGCAATGAAGTCCAGTTTCGGATCGAGACGAGCGACGGCACTTTGGGCGGTGCCTTCGAATTCGTGGCGTGGAACCGCGTCAACAGGACGGTGCGCACGCTCGCGAAACAACGCGACTTGCTCAGCATGTCGATTCTCGTCGGCCCGCGCGGTGGGCAGCTTTCGACAAGCGGTCTGGGCAGCGATCGGGAGTTGATCGAGACCTCGGCAGAAGGTCGACCACACAGCTATGGTCGTGTCGCATTCGACATCGGCGATTCTCGTTCGGCTGGCTGGAAACGTAGCCGCGATGGCAAACGGGTGGTGATCGGGACCAGGGGGCTCGGCGACGCGCGCTATGGTCTCGCGCTCATCGATAAAACAGGGGTGCGTGAACTCCGCGCGGACGCGAGCCTTACGCGATGCGGCTTCGACGGCATGCTCCGGTCTGCCATTTGCGTCGAGGAAGGCATGTCCCGGCCGCCGCGCCTCGTTCGCGTGGATCTCGGCACAGATAAGATCACAGACCTTGGTCCCATCTCACCAAGACATGAGGAGATCGAACCTCTTCAGACAATTGCACGCACCTTTGTCAGTCGCGACGGCTATTGGTCGAGCGGCTATGTCTTGCTCCCGCGCGGCCACCGTGCCGCCGACCGACACCCAGCGGTGGTCGTGACCCACGGCACCGATGCAGACGACCGCTTTGCCGAGCCCGCAAACCAGTGGAACTATCCAGTCCAGCTGCTTGCTGAACGCGGTTATGTGGTTCTTCTCCTCAACGACCCCTCACCCGGCCAGTCGAAGGATTTGATGGACGCCATGCACGCCTGGCTACGCGGTAAAGGTCCCCCCGATCCTGAAACGGTTCAACAAAAACTCTGGCTGACCGGCGTGCACAGCTTCGAGGATGCCGTGACGGAACTTGCCGCCGAGGGGCTGATCGATCCGGCCCGCGTCGGCATCGCCGGCTACAGTCGCGGCTCCCAAATGGTCAACGTTACCGTGACCAACTCAAAAATGTTTCGCGCGGCCTCGAGCGGCGATGGCGGCTTTCTGGAACCCGCCGGCTATGCAACGGGGCGCTCCAGTTATGATGCGGTCTATGGCGGTGCCCCGCTCAGCGACAATATCGAACGCTGGCGCCGATTTGCGCCGTCGCTGAATGCCGACAAAGTCTGTGCCGCGGTGTTGCAGCAAGTGGCTTCGGCATCGCCGTCACAGATCGAACTGTTCGAGGCTTTGCGTGCGGCGGGCGTGGCAACCCAGATCAGCTACTATCCGGGAGCAACAGCGGCGTCCGACGAGACGCATGTCTTCTACCTGACAACCAACCGATTGCGCGCGATGCGCGAAAACATTGCGTGGTTCGACTATTGGCTGCTCGACAAGCGGGACGCCGATGCGCCTTTCCCAGATCATGTGGTGAAATGGGATCGCTTGAAGAAGAACTTGCCAGATCGCTGCGCCGCCGCGCCTTGATCCGTGCTCAATCGTATTCGCCGATTCCTGCGAAGGGTATGTAGCGCGAGCCGGTGTCTTCCTCGACGGGGCCGACCGGTTCCAAACCGCGCGTCTGCGCACTAATCGCACCAAGGTCCAAAAGCTCCAACTTGGCGTCTCTGTCTTCCATTGCTCTTCCTCCAAATTGCGGTTCGAATTGAACGCGCATCACATTCTTGTTCTCATGATCAATTTCACTCCCAATATCGGGCCCAATTCTCTGCGGCGACGAATGTGAGGATCCTGTCGATGCGATCCGTGCCGCGCCAGCTTGGGTCTTCGGGTGTGTCAAGAAGAGCAAGATCCAAGATCCCCGACTCCGCAAGGATCCCGCCGCGTAGGCGATCGTGGAGCGCAGATCGGTGGGCGCGATAGATCGACAGGTGAAAGTCGCCAGGTCCGCCCTTTTGTGTTCGCGCGGTGATCAACTCCGGTAAACATCCCTCGAATGCTTTTCTCGCCACAGCGCGATTCTGTCCTCCGGCGATCCAATCCCAAGTCGGGATCGCAAGACAGGCTTCGATGATCGGCTGCGACATCAGCGGGGCAATGTGGGGAGGCATCGTCGCGCGCGGATAAAGCTCGATGCCCTTCTGCGCTCGCATCAGAAATGCGGCGTGTACAGTCTTCCCCGGAAGAATGTCGTCAGGCGCATCGAGCCAGGGGTGGGAGGCGCCCTCCGCCCTGATCTTTCGTCCGACTTCCTTTCCCAGGCCCGCAAGATTGATGAGAGGACTATGCCGCCCTCGATTTCGTCGATAGCGGTCCCAGCCGTGCTTCAAGACGGTCTTGGTATCGGCTCCGGTCAACAGGGTGAGATCGTAAAGGGTGGACGCGAGGGATGGCCGCGGACCTTCGGCCAGAAGCCGATCAATAAAGGGCACAGCGCTTCGTACACCACAAAGGATGCCGTCGCCGCCATTGCCGGAAAAGAAGGCATCGACGGGTAGTTGGCCGAGCAAGCGCCGATGGATCGCCTCATTGGTCTGCTTGTAGAGCGGAGCAACGGGCCAAGGATGATGTGGCGCTGCCGAGACGGTGACGTCAATGTCTTGCAGCTCGCGATGCTCCTCGATCAGCAGCGTGCCGATCGACTCTGCAAGCGCCCGGGCGTACCTGCGCTCATCTCCATCGAAATCGGGGCTCACCAGATTCAGACAGGTCAGCCTCTTGGCCATATTCGCTGCCGAGGCCGCAACAATCGAGGAGTCGAGCCCGCCCGACACGCCGACCATGATCGAGGGGAAGCAGGTAGCCCACGCTCCGACGCAGTCCGCTATCGTGCGCCTCAATGCGTCAGCCATATCGTCGGCGCCAAGGCCGGAACTGGCGACATGATCCCAAGGCGACCAATATTGCTCGGTCCGTAATTCACCCTTGTCGATGACCAGGCATTCGCTGGCGATCAGTTCTTCGACGTCCGATACACATGTCCGTCGCCCCCGAAGATCGCCACCCGCCAGGATGCGAGCGATCTCATCGAGATTTGCCGAACCAGGGGCGGGGTTAGCGAGGTCAGTAATCGATCCTGCAAGCGTCACGCGGCCGCGATCGCGGCGGACATAGCAAGGAAGAAGTCCCGATGGATCGCGAAATATCCGTACCGCACCCCCTGGGTCGGCATGGACCATGACGTAACCGCCCCAATATTGCCTCAGCAGCCGTTGCGCATCATTGGCCGCAAGACCATCGCCCTCGCCGACTTCAAAAGCCTCGACCCGGCGGCTGGGTGGGCCTCTCGTAAAAAGATGACCGATGATGACGGTCCGAGGAGGCACTGCGATTGCCGGTTCGGCGGTCCATATCCTCACGCCAGATATTTCGAAAGTCGGCGGTCCCTGCTGCTCCGGAGCCTGACGGTTGGTCGACATCTCGACCTCAATTCGAAACCCGCCTTTCATCAGACGGCGAAGATCGGTCGATAGTGGAGAACCATGTCCAAGGAGTCGGTCAGGACGGTATCGCCGACCTGAACCCAACTATGGGCGGCGAAGGGCATGGTGACGCCAAACACAAGCGAGGCTGCCACGCCGCGGCACCCAAGCATCCGTGCCATGGCAATGCCGCGCACGAGGCATTGGTCATCTGATGACATATAGCGCTTGGCGCGAACGAACGCGGCGGCGATTTCGCGGCAATCGTCCGCACTGGATGGCGCCAGTCGATCCGACCTGCGTCCCAGGCCGGTTACAATATCGGAAAGAGACTTGTTTTGAAGATCGCGGCGGGCTCGTCGCTGCTCCCAGATACAGAATATTGTCGTCGCCATAGAAGCCTTGGCGGTCGGCTCATCAACGAGACTGCGCGCAGCCAGCGGTGGAAGGATTGCAGGCGCAGGTTTACCGGTTTCATCGTCGGCAAGAAGGCCGAGGTCACGCAGATGATGTTCATCCGCAGACGTCCCGCCACCGCTCAGCACTCGGCCAAACTGTTCCGCTGATTGATCGGTGAGAAGAAAATAGCGGTCGGCGGAGAGATCGAACAAGACGAAGCCACTGTCAAACTGACAGTAGTGCAGGCCCGATCGCAGCATGGCGGACATTTCGATAATTGCGCGGGGCAATGCGAATGGCGTGCCGCATGCGAGCGGCACGCCACCGCTTTCAGTCGTCGGCCGTGATGCCGCCGGCGAACAGATAATGTTCGCCCTGATCCTCGTCGACCGGTCCGAGCGGCTCGATACCGCGGGTTTCGACGCTGATGGCGCCGAGGTCGATCAGTTCGTTGAAGTCTTTCATTGCTTCTTCCTTCCCAATTCGCGACCAGAATGAGTCGCATTCAGGAAGTTATGCCTCGGGCAGAGTGGCATCCATTTTATAATCCAATAATAATCGGATACCCATCAATCTCCCAAAAAAGTGACCGAGCCAAGGAAACGCACGTCGGGGCGCGCACCACTACCTTTAGCTTTCGCCTGGACATCCGTAGCGGAACCCGGTCACACACTTCAACAATTGCGAAGTGCGCGATTTCATCCCCGATCAACGGAACAATTAGCAATGACAACTGGAACCGAAATTGGATGTTTCTGCGAACTGCATCGAGGTTCGATGGACAGGTCTCCAAGACAGGGCCTGCGATAGCCGCAGCCGCTTCCCATTCGTAGACGGCTTATGGTCGACCTTGCAGATTCATTCCGATGCCACGATCCCAAGTGGTGACATTATGGGGACAAAACCCATCAAAGGCCGCTTTGTCACCAAACGTCGCAGTGCGCCTGGAGGTCTAAGTCACTGGAAAATGTAGGAAAACTGGAGCGGGCGAAGGGATTCGAACCCTCGACCCCAACCTTGGCAAGAAATTACAGCAACTACGCCAGAACTTCTTTTTCTACGCCAAGGCACGAAAAAGCAAGCTTTTGTTGACTTCAGCCTACGATATTCTATCCTCGACCTACCCTGCGAAGCGGTGAATTTCTATTACGTCCTTATTACTTTTCGAATCTGCCACCCTCGCGTAATATGATGGAGGAACTTGTGGCGCTTGCAAAGCTCAATAAGCGGACGGTCGATGCGCTGGCTGTACCAGCGACAGGCCAGGCGTTTCTTTGGGATACCGAGATCAAGGGTTTCGGTGTCCGTGTCGGCGCAACCGGGACGAAAACCTTCGTCATCCAGTATATGAATGAGGAAGACCGGGTTCGGCGAGTGAAGATCGGGCGCTTCGGCGTGATGACGGTCGAACAAGCCCGCGAGCTGGCAAAGATTCAGCTGGGCAAGGTCGCCTCTGGCGAAGATCCCGCAGAGGAGTCGCGTCGGGTCCGGAAGGATCTCAACGTCGCCGAGATGTGCGAATGGTATCTCGTCGAAGCGCGAGCCGGCCGCATTCTTGGACGGAAGAACCGCCCGATCAAGGACACCTCGCTCAACATGGACGAGAGCCGCATCCGGACGCACATCATCCCGCTGATGGGCAAACGCCTCGTGCGGAAGCTGACGATCGCCGACGTCGAGGCCATGCAGAATGACATCGCCACGGGTCAGACCCGAAAGCCTCCCTCGGGCGGGCGCGGCGGCCGACCGACGGGCGGCGCCGGCGTTGCCGGGAGGAGCCTCGGCACCCTTCAGGCCATTCTCGGCCACGCAAAGCATAAGGGGCTGATTGCAGAGCATCCCACGAAGGGCGCGAAGAAGCTCGCGACCAAGAAGAAGACCCGGCGTCTCAGCATCGCCGAGATCGAGCTGCTGGGCCGGGCGATCGGCCGGGCCGAACTGGGTTCCGAGAACCCCGTTGCGCTTGCCATCGTGAGAACGCTGCTTCTGACCGGCTATCGGCGGGAAGAGGCGCAGGCACTGCAGCGGCAGTGGGTCAACCCAATGGGCGGTTACGTCGCGTTCCCCGACACGAAGAGCGACGCGCAATATCGGGCGATTGGACCCGAGGCGATCAAGATCGTCGTCGCACAGCCCGAAATTGCCGGCTGCCCCTACGTCTTTCCCGCGTCGAATGGCGAAGGCCCGTTTACCGCCGTCAGCGACTGCTTGGCCCGGCTATGCCGCTCGGCCGGCATTGAGGGCGTGACGCCGCATACCCTGCGCCACACCTTCGGGAGCATGGCGGGCGAACTCGGCTTCTCCGAGCTCACGATCCGCGCGATGCTAGGCCACGCGTCGCAAAGTGTGACGCAGGACTATGTTCATATCGATGAAGCCGTGAAGCTGGCGGTCAGCCGCACTTCGGACGAGATCGCAAAACATCTCGAGACTGGCGTGAGGAAGGCGTCAAAGATGAAGTTCGCCGCCTGATCAGGGCGGCGAACCGTCGCGCGCTTCCATTTGCTCGAGAAGCTGCACTCCGATGATCTCCAAATCGGACTTGCCGATATCGGCAACTCTCCGGATCGAGAGGTCATGCTTTAGTATGGCAAGGTCCATCATCAGATCGGGCTCACCATTCTCCTTCACATAAGTGGGAACCAGAATGAACGAGCCACCCGCGGGATAGTTATCGAGAAAAAACCTCAGATTCGTGTCGGCGGCAGGTTCGAGCAGCTTGAGGCGGCTCGGCATGCTCACCAGCGTACCAGCGAAATCCCCTGGCTCGGTTCCCGCCATCAATAGCACCGCATAGTGGGACGGGGGCCGACCAGGTAGTTCGCGCAAGATCGCGATGTGGATAGCCCCTTCGACATCTCGTGCGCCGAACCGCTCGCGCCAACGCTCGAAAATTTGGCGTCCCGCCTCGCGATCCTCAAAATGCAATCCGACGATCGGGAGATCATGCTGCAGACCGAGCATCACGCCGATCCAGCGGGCCTGCTCCCATTGCGGAATGTCCAAGATCGAACGCACTTCGACGCTGCGGTGATCGCCAGTCGCGTATCGCTCGCTGATTGTTTCTTCTTCGGGATCAGCCTCTGGCACCCGTACAATTACCGGCCGGTCGGCCTTCGGCGGAAACCGCTCGAGCGATAGCTCGTTCCAGTCCGTCAGTCGCGACGCTGGACTGTTCATCGCCCGGATACGGCTGTTCGAACTCGCGACTGCGGCGCTGACGCGCTCAAGGAGTGATTCTTCCCGAAAAAGCTTCTCCAGAGATATTTTTTGCCGGTCCGCGAGTGAGGTCGCGACGAGCATCAGCGTCGAGAGAAGCAGGAATTGGCTATGGGTTCCGCTCTCACCGAGATGATCGGCGGGTGTCGATCCGGCAGGCCAATGAAGTTTGGCGCGCATGTTATTGCCATCGAAATCAACGCTCGGTGCCGTGGCAACATCGCTTTCCACGAGATCGATATCAAAGCGCTCGACGAATGCTCCGATCCGCAGGCCGATAACCGTAGCAAACAGCGTGTCGATAACCGCCAGCAGGGTTTGGCCGGCGAGCAGCGCTGTGTCGCTGCCCGATAGATGCACCGCGACGCGCATGCCGATAACGCGGGTCTCGATGCTGTGCGGTTGCGGGCTGCCGGTAACCAGCGGCCGACCACCGAGGTCGCCCGCTGGCTGGTTGGCCGCGCGCGCGAACATGCCTTCGAGTCCCCCTTCCGGCTCCTCCTCGGGCTGACGTTCGCCCAGGCGCTCCGCATAGCCCAAGGCGTAGAGAAGCGCGCCGCAGGACATAGGCAAACCAAGGCGTTCCAGAACCGTCGGGAGGCCCGCCATCACCTCGAAGTCATCGGCCGAGCTGTTGAGAAACTGGCAAGTGAGGACGCCATCAAATTCCTTCAACCTCTCGTCGACGCGAACCTTCGAAGCGTCGTCGAGCGGCAGCAACTTTCGGCAACCATTCACCATCCGGATCGCGTCGAGCGCCTCGGGCAGCAGCCGCAACTCGATGTCGATCCAGATGAGGAGCATCAACGCGGGAACGAGGGTAACCGACGGATGGCTATCGTGCTCCGAATCCGCAATTATCGATGCGACAGCAAACAGCGCCGCGGCACGAGCAGCCCAGAGCGTGCCGGTGCCCCGATAGGCGACCGCGAGCATGTAGCTCGCTTCGATGAGCTCTTCCGCATATTCGCGCTTGGTGAGCTGATGCGTGGCCCGTCCGAGTAGTCGAATTATCTCAAGGCGGTCGGCATTTGTGTCGAGCCGCCGCGCCCTTCGCAGCAGAATACGTCCACTCTCGCCTTCGCCGACCCGCTTTCCCATGAAGGCTGCGAGCTTGTCGACCAGTTCACCATAGGCCGGATCGTTCCCGGCAAGCGGCCCCACCTCCTCGATCAGCTGCGAGAGCCGCTCCGCATCATATTCAGCGAGCCCCGACGCGGCTTCGAGGATAGCTTCGACTTCCTGCCAAAAGGGGGAGATTTCGTCGCGTCGGTCGAACGCAAGGGAGGTGATCTCGAGCATTAGCGAGGTCGTGCGCGCTTCGAGCGCATTGTTGGGACGGTCTTTCTGACCCGCCAAAAATTCGAGGCGAGCGACCAGCGCGGACCGGCGTTCCAAGAGGCGAACCTGTTCGGCTGAACGATAGCCCTGTGCGACCGCCGTAATCAGGCACTGCAGAAGGTTTGCAAGGCGTTCCGCGTGTCGCGCCGCGGGCGAGCCAAGCGCGAGTTCGGCGAACGCGTCAAATTCGCGGTCCAGGAGGTCAAAGTCGTCGAACCAGTAGAAGGCCGTCCATAGCCGCTGATAGCGTGCTTCGATCTGCTGGCTGAGCAGACCATGTTGATCGGCGATGCGGATCGCCCGTTCAAATCGCCCATGGGTCTCGAAAGGCGGCCGCTCCAACTCCTTCGAAAGCGTCGCAGCGAGCAGGGCGTCGGTCACGCGCTGCGCCTCGATGCCGGCATAAGCGGCCGGGTCCTGGATTTCCTTCTCCAGATCTTCGAGCTGCTGCGACCGCGCATAGTCAGCTGGCCCGACCCGCGCCTTCTCGTTTCGCTTCCCGACTCCGAGATAGTCGACAGCGATATCCTGATTTCCGTGCGTCAGAACCCGGTCTATGATCCAGCTCCGGTCGAATATCTCGACGCGAAAGCCGAATTTCTCGGACAGCTCATCCTGAATCTTGGCGACATCTTTGGAGCGGCCGTAACGCGAGGTGGCGATGAACACCTTTGTATAGGGACGCCCCGTCGCCGCGATCCCCTCGATGTCCGATCGCGCCTTCTGCTGCCACTGCTTTTTCGCGCTGAAAGCAAACGCCCAGCGCTCGCTTCCCGAGTTGGCCTCGCCTACATAGTGAAGTGTCGTAATCTCGTCGGAGACCGCAAAGGTCTCACTGTCGGCCTTGCTGTCGCCACCGCCCTCCGGGCCCGTCGCAGGCTTCAGATTCTTGCAGACGATGCGCTCGCAAAGCTTGCGGCAGAAGATCTCGAAATCATGGGTCTCGTTGCGCGCTGTGACATACTCGAGGCGCTGCTCCAGCTCATAGGCTTCGAGGATGAAGGCAGGCTCGGACCCGCTATCGGAAAACTCGTCAGGTCTCAGCTGGCGCATGAATTCCGAGGGAAGGATGGCGCGTGTGGCCGCAAGCTGATCGGCCGAATCGTCGGGCTGGTCCATAGAACAAGTCTAGAACATCGCGATTTCACACGCGAGCGGGAATTCCCTCCGGCATGCTCCGCTACGCTTTCGGAAGAAGGGTCAGCGCGACTCTTAGATCCGCATCGGTCTCGCACGCCTCGATCGGGCGCCGACCGGCAAGCTTCGGGTGCGCGCTGTTGAGGAAGAGGTGCGCGCGGTCCGGATCGCGGAAAGCCTTGTTGGAAGCGGTCGTGAGCCGCTTGCGCAGTTCGTCCGCCGCTTCCGCCGCCAAAACCCGCCGCTTCCTCGCGTCCTCCGCCCGCTCGATATGGCTGAAGGCGCGCCAATAGAGATCGTCGCTGCCGCACGCCCATTCGGTGATAGGTACCCCGTCGACGGCCGTCGATGCGAGCAAGGCCTCGGCCTCGTCCTTGAGCAGGTTTTGCGCAGCGATGGCGAAATTCCTTCGCCGGATCTCCTTCGCGTCCTCGATCCGCTTGCGCTCGGCGGCTTCTTTCGCCTCGCGCTTCTGCCGGATCCCGTCGCGCCACTCCTGAAAGGGCAAGCCGCAAAGATCGTCGACGATCGGAAGATCGCGGTAGCTGCGCGACATGTCGAAGATCGCCCGGACCCGCTTGTCCAGCGCGCGAAAATCGTCGCCGCCTTCCGCCGCTACCTTCCAGGGATTTCGGCCGTCGACATTATATCGCCGCATCCAGCGCCGGCTGAAACCATCGGGATCGGGATGGCCGGCATCCTTGGCGATGCAGGCAACGGTGCGCTCAAGGTCATGGCGATTGTGAACGCGGGCATGAAGATCGGGGTCGACATAGAAGCGCTGCTCGTCACGCTCCCACACCACAGCCTGCCGATCGGTGAAGAGATTGAAGAGATACTCGATCACCGCTTGGCTGGGCGACCCGAAACTCTCCCGCGAGTAGCCGGCCGCCGCGAGTGCCTTCGGTTTGTAATTGCTGAGATCGGTGCGCAGCATCCATGTCGGCAGCACGCTCTCGAGATTCGCCTCGTTCGGCCACTCGCCATGGATATGGATGTCCGATCCCGCCGAGTATTTGATGCTCGGCGTGTAGATCAGGGCATGCACGAGCGCCGCCTGCCAAAGCTGCGGCCTTACCGTGAACCAATGGCCCATCCGGCTCTTGGCCCCGAGCAGATAGTCCAGTTCGGCATATTGCAGGTCGGCCATGATCTCCCCGACCCATTCGGTATCGACGGGAGGCTTCTGCGGTCGCTCCAGGATATGCCATCGGAGCGCCTCGCCCTTGCGCGTCGCTTCCGCCGTGACCCGCTCGGACAGCCGCTGCGCGGAACGCTCGCGATCCGGATGATGGATCCAGTGCCGCGGTGCGTCGTGCAAAATCTGCTCGTCGAGTTCGGCGCCATCAAGCTGGCGCCAACGCACTCCGGAAAGATCGATCTCGATCATCGGGCAGCCTGCGCGCGCGACCTTCTGCTGCTTCTCCTCATCGACCGCGTGCGACACCTTGAATTCCACCGCGCGGCGATCGGACCCGATCCACACCATGGCATCGGGCTGGAAATCGCCCTCCGATGTCTCCAGCCTCACCTCGTCGAGCGCGAACTGCCCACCTTCGAAAACGACCTCCTCCAGTCGCTCCTCGCGCAAGACAAGGCTTGGCAGGGTGACCCGCCGGACAGCAGCCAGCAGCAGCTTGGCGTAGAGATGCAGGGCCGTCTCGCCTGAGCATCGGCTGTCGGACTGGTGCGCGAAATGTTTCCGCATCTTCTTCGGGAGCCGAAGGGTCAGTCGTTCCTTGCATCCAAGGCAGGTAAAGGGGCCGTCGCGGTGCGATACGATCTGCTCGACGTGCCGAACCACGCCATCGCCGCATGCAGCGAAAGGCACCCGCAAGCCCGAGGGATCGGGCTTCGTTGTGCAAGGCCGCTGAGGTAGGGTCGGCCACTCAGGAGCAAAATGCTCGTCCACAGGCCGATCATAATCGACCCTGTGGCTGCATACAAAAGACTCTTTACCGCCTAACGCCGCGCCTTCGCAAAACCGCGATCGGTCGCAATGAACCGCTCAAGCATCGGCGGTATCAGCCGTTCGATCGGCAGTGGCTCGGACAGACCATTTTCCTTCGCGTGTGCCGCGGCATAGTCGGCCAGATCGCGCGCGAGCTTGCCCGTGAGTTCGACAGTGGCCTTGACCGGCTTCTCCTCGACGATTGGCCCGAGGCGTAATCCGCTCATCGCCCATCCGCCTGCGGCTCGAGAATGAGGTCGCGGGTGACGATCACGCGGAGCGCGAACCCCGGGCGAATGGTGAGCGTCGGGCGAACGGCGAGCTCGCGCTCGACGATGCGGCGTCCGGCCTGACTCGTGCTGTCCTGCATCCCGTAGCGCAGCGCCCGGGCGAGTTCGTCGTCGCCGCCGACGCTAAGTTCGCTTCCGACCCCGAGCAGGGTCGAGACGAGCGCGGCCCGGACCATCCGGCCCCAATGATTGTTCACCCTGTCCTCGAGCCCCGACATGCCTGCGGCGTCGGCGCCGGGCTGGCGTTCGAGGCGGATCGATCGTCCTCCGGGAAGGATCAGGCGATCCCATGCGAGGAGCATCCGGCTCTGACCCGCCGCGATCTCGCTGTCATATTCGCCGATCAACCGCGAGCCCTGCGGGATGAGCAGGATGCGCCCGGTCGGACTGTCGTAGACATTCTGCGTTACCTGCGCGCTGATCTGGCCTGGCAGGTCGGAACGAATGCCCGTGATGAGCGCTGCCGGAATCACGGTCCCGGCCTGAACGATCAGCCCGGAGCTCGGCGTGATCAGCCGCTCGGCGCTTTCGAGGGGCTTTTTCGGCCCCGACGCCAGAAACTGGCGCCGCCCCTCACTGACCGTGCGAGGCTCCGCCGCCTGCTCGGGCTCGGCCGCCGTAGCGGGCACAATGTCTGTTGCTGCGGAACTTGTGGTTCCGCCTGCCAGAAAGAGCCGGCTCGTCTGGGCGCTCTCACGCTCCTGCATGGCACGCTGCCGCGCCTGCTCGGCCGCGGCCTCGCGCGGGTCGGGAGGCGCGCCCGCCTCTGCTCCGATCGGCGGCACGGGGATGGCATCGCCGCCTCCCTGCGCCGCGACGATCGGCCGGCCAAGGTCGCCGGGGAGCGGCGGGCCAAGCTTGGGCACGGCGCCGTAGTCGGCAGGCGCCCCGGTGACCGCGTCGGGCCGCGCATTGTTGCTCGCCTCGTATAGCTCCTGCCGCTCGGCCGGGGCCGGCGTGCGTAGCGCCCACATCAGCGATGCCGCGATCGCGATGCCGCCGGCACCACCGATGACCGCCAGCGTTTTGCGCGACAGACGCATGACCCGCGGCGTCTCGCCCGCGAGGCGGAACGCATCGGGACTCGCGGGGGCGATCGGCGCTACGTCGGCCTCGGGCACTGCCTCGGCGCCGGGCTGGTCGGGCGCCGTCACGACCGCCCTCGCGGGCGCGGCGTTTCGCGTTCGATCCGCACGGCCTTGGCGCCTCGCCCGCTGCCGAGGCGAAGTTCGGCGCGATCGAAGAGGCGGTCGACGATCATGTATCGGCCATCGACGCGGTAGTTGAGCAGTTCCGCCGCGCCCTTCTCGCCGATCGCGAACAGCGGGGGCATGTCCGCGGTTGCGATCGCAGCGCCAAACTCGACGAAGAGCTGGCGGCTATCGTCAAAGACCCGCACCGGCCGCCAAGGGACCTTCGCGCCCGAGATACGATAAGCAAAGCTCAACGCCGCGAAATCGATGCCGCCGGCAACCGGAGCGAGCCGCGCCTGTTCGGTCTCGGCGGCGCGAAGCGCGATCAGCTCGTCCTGCGGGTAGGACCAGGAGACCGCCGCCATATAGGTGGCGGGCGTCGCGCGCAGCTCGATGTGATAGGTCCGACGGCTGGTGTTGATGACCAGATTCGTCATGATGTCGGGGCGCGTGGGCTTCACCAAAATATGAACGCGGCGCGACGCGCCCGTCCCGCTCACCGTATCGCCGATGACCCAGCGCACCGTGTCGCCGGCCGCGACCGGCCCCGGACCGACAAGCTCCTCGCCTTCCTGCAATGCGATGTCGGTGACCTGTCCGGGGGCGGTATAGACCTGGAACAACGCGCCGTCGGCCCATGCATATTTCTGGATGGCGTTGAGGAAGGTCGCGCGCTCGGGCTGGACGCGCGCCGCGTCGTTCGCGCGGCCGACCTGCGTGCGCGGATCGGCGGGTGCGGCCTGCGCTGGCAGCGCGAGCGTGGCGGCGCCGATAAGAAGGGTAAGGCGGATCATTGGCTGAGCTCCTTCGACCAAGAAATGGGCATCACCGCATAGCCTTTTGTCGTTTCGATAAGGACGATGATCGTCATCATCGTGCGGGCGAGGCTCCAGCCGAGCGATTGAGCGGTGGAAAGCGGCATGGGTTTGGCTCCTGTCCTTTCGGAGCGGGACCGTTCCCGCTCGACAGTCGCCCCGCCGGCCGGGGGCGGGCCGCAATCACCGCAGCAAGGCTGCGGCCGCACGCGAAGCGTAGCGGACCCTTCACGGGTTGATTGAAGGAGGCCCGGCTCCGAGCCCAGGGACCAGCGGCTATCGAGAGCGGGTACGGTTTCGCGGGGGAGAGGCCCTCACGCCTTCCTCCCGGACCATAATCTGCGTGCCCCGTCGCCCCGGTGTGCGCGAAGAACAGGGAGAATTATCGGATGTCAGGTCAGCAAAGCGAGTTCGGATATTATCCGCGGCCGCTCGATATCACGGTTGGACCGGTGTCGATTGCGACCCGCGATGGGCTCGACGATATGGTGAAGAGCGTCAACGAGGACGAATGGCGCGAGGGCAAGTGGATATATTCGCCGTTCAGGGAGGTTTCCCACCTCGGCGGGGGGCTTAACACCCGCCCCTATCCCGCTCGGGTTTTCAGTCTCCCGAAGACCCACGACATCACCCATGCCACGGCGCCGGACCTCGACCAGGTGAACTTTCATGTGTGGAGCCTGTCGTTCTTCAAGGGAATGCGGTTCACGATCACCGAGGCCGGGTTTCTTGATTCGACGCCAGTCGAGCCCGATGTCCTCGTCGACTTCCTTCTGCTGGGTGGCAGCCTGGAGAAGTCGATCGAACTCGCGGAGGCATTCTGGATCGACAATCTCGCAGTGCCCGAGCGAGCGCGCATCTGGGTCGCCGCAGTCCATGCCCTGTTCCTGAGTCAGAACCCGCAGCATCTACAGTTCGAACGCTTTCTGTATCTTTATACCGCGCTCGATGCCTGCTTTGCACTTGCGAAGTCTTTGAACCCTCCGGCAAGGAATTTGTCACATGGGCAGCGCATCGCCTGGATGTGCGACTGGCTCGGGGTGCCGGTTCCGGCATGGGCCGATCCGGCTGCAGCGGGCGGGGTAGAGGTGGCGGCGATGCGCAATCCGATGATCCACGAAGGCCTCTACATGGGCGAGCCGCTCGGCTTTGCACTTCATGGCGTAGGCGGGGGGCCAAACCTCACCCTCGAAATGTCCGGCTTGGTTTCCCGGCTGCTCGTCGCGCTCCTCGGCGCGCGAAACAATCGCTATATAACCAGTTCCACCGGCACCCGCCAAAGACAGGGGCTCGACCTTGGCTAAACCTGCAAAGACAAAAGCGCCCGCCTATGAGCAGCGCCTGATCCTGTTTCTCGACTTCCTGGCCTTCAAGGAGGTGGTGGCCGAGACCGAGCGCGACGCGACGGCGCTCGAGCGCCTCGTCGCGGCACTCGACGAGGTGGGCCAGACGGTCGAGCCTGGCCTTTCGAAGAGCGAGCGCGTCACCCAATTCTCGGATTCGCTCGTCCTGTCCTACAAGGTCGAAGAGACCTCAGCAGTCTTCTGGATGATCGATGCGATCGCCCGCACCGTCGTGCTCCTCGCCGATCGCGGCTATCTGCTGCGCGGCGCCGTGACGGTCGGGAAATTGCTTCACGACAAGCGGCACATTGTCGGGCCGGCAATGGTCAAGGCCTATGAGCTGGAATCGCGCACCGCATGCTTTCCCCGCGTGATCGTCGACCGCGAGGTGCTCAGGATGGCGCGCACCTACAGGCAACCGCAGCATTCGGGGCCGCAGGAAGAGCGCTATGTCCGGTCCTTTCTGGATGAGGACAAGGACGGCTGGCTGTTCATCGACTACCTCTCCTGGGACAAGGTGGTCGAGGCCATGGGCTGCGAACATGACGCCTATCCGGACTATCTCGGCCGGATGGCACGGTTGATCCGAAAGGGGTTGAAGCATGCCGACCCGCGTGTCGCGCGCAAATATCTGTGGCTGCGCAAGCGCTTTCTCAAGGCGATGAAGCCCTATCGGGACCTTCCCGCCAATAAGGTGAACGATCCCGATTTCTGCGCGGCGATCGACGCGCTGCCGCGAATGCGCAAGCGCGCCCGCAAGGCGCGGAAGCGCGTGAAGGCATTCGACGCAAAGGCAGCTGCGTGATGGAGCCTCAAGGTGTCGCGGGAAGCGACGGCAAGGCCGCGGCACCGACCGCCAAGGCTGCCCCGGCGGTCCCCGAACGCCAGCATCCATCCATCTTCCACTATCCGATCGACGCCTGCGACGTCAGCGACAAACCCTCGCTCGAAGCGTTTCGCGAGAAACTCCAGCATTGGTCCGAGCTGTTTGAGCGTGATCCCGACGCATCGCTCGCCGGGCAGTTCGCCGACATGATGTGGTTCGACATAGCCTGGCGCACGGCGAATGAGGCGCGGCAGTTCGCTGATGACGACGGCACCCGCGGCTCGACCGCGCCGCTGATCGCGATGATGCTCGACCGCGGCTATCTTGCCGGACAGGTCATCTCGATCACCCGGCTGCTTGAGAAAGCACCTGCGAACCAGCCAAAGAAGGCCGTGATCTCACTCCCGCGGATCGTCGACGAGATGCGCGCGGCGCGCGAGATTATGACGCGCGAGAATTTCGTGTGCCGCGACGCGCTGCCTTATGACTATGAAGCCTTGCTGGCGGCGGAGCTGGAGCGGCTGTCCGCCGAAATGGCGGCCAATCCGAACAAGGCGCGGCGGGTGAGCCTCAGCCTGTCGGGACCCGAAGGGTTCGATCAGGCGCGGAAGGAGCATGAGTTGTTCGACCTGTTGTCGGGGGTCGCTCCGGAAAATCGGGCGCGCGGCGACCTGATTGGCGAGGCCTTTTTCGACCGGCTGGACGAGTTGCTCGCGCGGCCGCCGCTTCCCGAGATCAAGGCGCTGCGCAACAAGAGCATCGCGCATGCGGCCGACGCTTTTTCGCGCGCGCAGGCGAAAGGGCTCCGGTCAGGCCTCACCATTCACGATCTCGACCGCGCCCATTATCTGCTGTTCGCGGTATTCCAGACGCTGTCGGTCGTGCTGTTCGGCGTCTGGCGCGCCTCGCCCGTCCCCGTTCCGCAGCACAATATGTTCGAACATCTCACCGAGCCGTTTCTCGCCGGGAAGCGGCTCGAGGCGATGCGCGCCTTCTGGGACAAGCATATCGGCGAGCGCGAAGGCTGGATGAACGACGCTTTCCGCGAGGTCGTACCCGATCCCGCAAAGGCCAAAGCCGGAGACGGAAGCTAAATCCCACTCCGTTGGCAACCCTGCTTTCCGAGCGACGCCGCTTGCCTTTTTGCTCTAGATAGGGGTAGAGGGTATCCCTATGGCACATCTTTCAGGCGATAATTCCGAACTCATTGCGCGCGTCCGCCGCATCAGCGGACAGGTTGGCGCGATCGAGCGAGCGCTCCAGTCGCAGGCGCCGTGCGCCGAAGTTCTGCATCTTGTTGCGGCAGTCCGCGGCGCGGTCGCCGGGCTCATCGAGGAAGTGATCTCCGATCATCTCGAGGAGCATGTCTCGCGCCCGGGGCTGACCGACGCCGAGCGCGCGGCCGGTGCCGAGGAGTTGCTCACCGTTATCCGCCGCTACAGCAAATAGGATCGCATAATGGCCACTACCCCCATTGCGGACGCGCGTGTCCACGATCATATGTTCTTGGGCGCGTCACATGACGAGAATGCCCGGCGCACGCTGCTCGTCGTCGTTTTGACCGCGCTGATGATGGTCGGCGAGATCATCGCCGGCTACATCACGGGATCGATGGCGCTGCTCGCCGACGGTTTCCACATGGCGACGCATGCTGGTGCCCTCGGCGTGGCGGCGATCGCTTATGGTTATGCGAAGCGCAATGCGCACAACGCGGCCTACAGCTTCGGAACCGGCAAGGTCGGCGACCTCGCCGGCTTCGCCTCGGCGATGGCGCTCGGGCTTGTTTCGCTCGGCATCGGTGTCGAAGCGGTGTCGCGACTGTTCAATCCGACCAACGTAGCCTTTCTCGAGGCGACCGTCGTCGCGGCGGTTGGCCTTGGCGTAAACATTGCGAGCGCGTTCCTGCTGTCGGGCGGGCATCATCATGGTCACGGGCACGGACATCACCATGGTCATGATCATGGCCATGGTGACGATCATCATCACAACCATGGCCCAATGGCGCAGAGCGGGGATAATAATCTGCGCTCGGCCTATGTGCATGTGCTTGCCGATGCGTTGACGTCGGTCCTCGCCATCGCAGCCCTGCTTGCGGGTCGCTATCTCGGATGGGTGTGGATGGACCCCGTCATGGGGATCGTCGGCGCGATCGTGATCGCGCGCTGGTCGTGGAGCCTTATGCGCGACACGGCCGCGGTCCTGCTCGACCGGAGCGACGATCATGTGGCGGAGGAAGTCCGCGAGCTGGTCGAGGCGCCCGGCGATGCCCGGATCGTCGATCTTCACGTATGGCGCCTTGGACCCGACGCGCATGCCGCGATCGTCAGCGTCGCCGGGCCTGCCGGTCTCACTGGCGCGGCGATCCGCGAGCGCCTCGCGCCGGTCCACGAGCTGCGTCACGTCACGATCGAGTGCAACTGAGCGATGCGCTCGCCCTGCATCGAATTATGTGCGTTCGACGGTCGGACGGGCTGGTGCCGCGGCTGCGGCCGCACCCAGCCCGAATGCCGGAGCTGGAAGAAAGCCTCGCCATTCCAGCAGCGCAAGCTGGCCTCGGAGCTTCCGCGCCGATTGGCGAAACTCACGCAGGAAAAATGACGGCCCCGCCCGAAGGCGGGGCCGCTGGGCTCAGCTCGGCGGGTTCCAGATGAGCACCTTCTTCATCGGGTCGTCGCCGGGCGCGTTCGCGATATTCGCGTAGATCGTGCCGAATTCGGGGGCCGAGAGGGTGACCGAGACATATTCGGTGCCGTTCGACTGCGACGTGCGGGTCCAGCCCGCGCCGACCTCGTAGCCGTTCTTGCGCGCGATCACGCGGAAGTCGGGCTCATTGTCCTTCACCTTGCGGCCGTTCGGGACGATCGCGATCGGCGCGGCAACCAGAAGGGTCGTCAGCGTGCCTTCGAAGCTGCCGTCGGCCTTGACGGTGAGATTTGCGATGGTGGCCATGTCGTGTCTCCTTGGGTTGCTCGGGACCATCCCCGATGGCGCCAACCGAAGGGCCCGCGAGCCGCCGTCACCGAGCGGTACGCGAGGGCGAACCCCCGCAGGGGGTTGACGGCATGAGGCGAGCCGAGGCCCGCAGTCAGGCAGCCAAGGAGGGAGTGGTCCTGCAACCGGAGCATTTGGCCACCATCAGTGAAAGTCATGGCTCCGGACGCGCAGCGCAGGTTCGCGGCTATCGGGCCCGCCCCCGTTCCGCGCTCCGTCTCCCCGTCCCGGCGCAATGGAAAGCGAGCTGCGCCCGACCTGCCGCAGCATTGCGTCATGATCGGTTATCCGGTCGCAGATGATATGGATGATCTCGCCTTCCTTCTGAACGCGGCCGCGGATCGCGATCATCGACGCCGCCATGACCTGGCGCCGATAAATGTCGAAGCGATCGGGCCAGAGGATGCCGTTGGCGATACCGGTCTCATCCTCGATCGTGATGAACAGCACGCCCTTGGCTGAGCCGGGGCGTTGCCGGACGAGGATCACGCCCGCGACCTCGATATTCCGGCCATCGCGGATATTGGCGAGATCCGCGCAACGGACGATCCCCATCGCGTCCAGTTCGTCGCGCAGGAAACTCAGGGGATGCGCACGCAAACTCAGTTGAAGCGTGCGATAATCCTCCACCACCTCGCGTCCTTCGGTCATCGGCTGCAGCGAGGTCGGCGGTTCGAGCCCTTCGGGCGAGAAGCTCGCCGCGCGCGCGTCGGCTGCCGCGAACAGCGGCAGCGGCGCCTCGCCAAGGCCGCGAACCTTCCACAGCCCCTGCCTCCGGTCCTCGGCAAGGCAGCCGAATCCATCCGCTTCGGCGATCCGTTCGATCGCGGCGCGCGGCACGCCGGCGCGGCGCCAGACATCCTCGACACAATCATAGGGCACATCGCCCCGCGCCCCGACGATCGCGGCGCCATGGACATTGGCGAGCGATCGAACCTGGCGGAAGCCAAGGCGCACCGCGAGATAGCGCCCACCGGTTTCCTCGAGCGTGCAGTCCCAATGGCTGTCGTTGATCGAGACCGGGCGCACCTCGACGCCATGGTTTTGCGCGTCGCGCGCGATCTGCGCGGGCGCGTAGAAGCCCATCGGCTGCGCGTTGAGCAAGGCCGCGCAGAAGACGTCGGGATGATGATGCTTCATCCAGCACGACGCATAGGCGATTTTCGCGAAGCTCGCGGCGTGGCTCTCGGGAAAGCCATAGCTCCCGAAGCCCTCGATCTGCTTGAAGGTGCGCTCGGCGAAATCCTTGGGATAACCGCGCTCGACCATGCCGCCGACGAGCTTGTCGTAGAAATGCGATACGCCCCCGGTGAGCTTGAAGGTCGCCATCGCGCGGCGAAGCTGGTCGGCCTCGACCGGCGTAAAGCCCGCCCCGACGATCGCGACCTTCATCGCCTGCTCCTGGAAGAGCGGCACGCCGAGCGTCTTCTCGAGCACGGCGCGAAGCTCGGGCTTGGGATATTCGGGCTTCTCCTTGCCCTCGCGCCGGCGCAAATACGGATGGACCATGTCGCCCTGGATCGGGCCGGGCCGCACGATCGCGACCTCGATCACGAGATCGTAGAAGCATTTGGGCTTGATCCGCGGCAGCATCGACATTTGCGCACGGCTCTCGATCTGGAAGACGCCGAGCGTGTCGGCCTTCTGGATCATGCCATAGACCGCCGGGTCATCGTCCTGCAGGTCGGCCATGCCGACATCGACGCCCTTGTGATCGCGCAGCAGATTGAAGGCGCGGTTCATGCAGCCGAGCATCCCCAAGCCCAGCACGTCGACCTTCATGAACTTGAGGACGTCGATATCGTCCTTGTCCCATTCGATGATCTGCCGGTCCTCCATGCGCGCCGGCTCGATCGGCACGAGATCGTCGAGCCGCTCTTCGGTCAGCACGAAGCCGCCGGGATGCTGCGAGAGATGCCGCGGCGTGCCGATCAGCTGCCGCGCGAGATCGAGGGTGAGGCGGAGCCGATAATCTCCGGCGTTGAGGTTGAGCTCGGCGATCCGTTCCTCGGGGATGCCGTCGACCGACCAGCCCCAGACGAGGCCGGTGAGCATCTTGGTGAGGTCGCGCGGCAGCCCAAGCGCCTTCCCCACCTCGGCGACCGCGCCGCGGGTTCGGTATCGCGTGACCACGGCGGTCAGCGCGGAGCGGTGACGGCCGTAGGTCTCATAGATCCACTGGATGATTTCTTCGCGCCGCTCATGTTCGAAGTCGACGTCGATATCGGGCGGCTCCTTGCGCTCGCCCGACACGAAGCGCTCGAAGAGCAGCTCGTGCTTGATCGGGTCGATCGAGGTCACGCCGAGCAGGAAGCAGACGCAGCTGTTCGCGGCCGACCCGCGCCCTTGGCACAATATGCCGCGGCGCCGGCTCTCGGCGACGATCGAATTGACGGTCAGGAAGTAGGGCGCGTAGCCGAGCTGGCCGATCAGGCGAAGCTCATGATCGATCTGTTTCCGGTAGGCAGGCGGAACGCCGCCGGGAAACATCCGCGCAGCGCCTTCCTCGGTGAGCGCGGCAAGCGCCTCCTGCGCCGTCCGTCCCTCCATCACCTGCTCATAGGGATATTGGTATCGGATCTCGGCGAGGTCGAAGCGGCATAGCGCCGCGATGTCGGCGGTCGCCGCGATCGCGTCGGGAAAGAGCGCAAAGCGCCTTTCCATCTCGGCCGGGCTCTTCAATGCCCGGTCCATGAAGCGCTCGCGCTTGAAGCCGAGCGCATCGATCGTCGTTTTCTCGCGGATCGCGGTCAGCACGTCCTGCAGCGGCCGACGCTCGGGCGCATGGTAGAGGATGTCGCCGAGCGCTACGCTCCGTACCCCGAGTTCCCGCGCCAGCGCGTCGAGCGCGCGAAGCCGTGCGAAGTCGCCTGGACGGCGCCGCAGTGAGAGCGCCAGAAAGGCGCGTGGGCCGAAGGCGCCGCGCAGCTCGGCGAGATCGAGCCGGGTGCGTTCGTCCGCTGCATCGGGCAGGAGGATCGCGACGATGCCTTGCGAACTGGCGGCGATGTCGGGCCAGTCGAGCCAGCAATTGCCCTTGCCGCCGCGCCCCTTGCCCAAGGACAGCAAGCGGGTCAGCCGCGACCAGGCGGCCCGATCGGTCGGATAGAGAAGGATCGAACGCCCGTCGCGCAGATCGACGCGCGTTCCGGCGATCAGCCGAACGCCGGTCGCCTCCTGGCCCGAAAGGCCGCGCACCATGCCCGCGACGCTGCCCCGGTCGCACAGCCCTAGGGCCGAATGGTCGAGGAGTGCGGCCGCCCCGAACAATTCTTCCGGCGCAGAAGCCCCCCGCAGAAAGGAGAAATGACTGGTGGCGTATAGTTCGACGTAGGTAGTGATCGGGGTCGTCATCCGAAGACGCCGTGCATATACCAGCTGAGGTCACCCGTATTGTCGGTGATCGCGTCGCCGCGGCGGAACAACCAGAAGCGCTCGCCGCTCTCCGCCTCGACCCGGAAATAGTCACGCACGGCCCACATTTCGCCCGGGCGGCGCCACCATTCGCCGTGAATGCGCTCGGGTCCATCGCCCGCGACCACGGCATAGGTCCGTCCGCGCCACGCGAAGCGGCGCGGCGGATGATCGGGCAGCAACGCCACGACGCCCAGCAACGCCTCGGGCAGCGCGAGCATACGGATGGGACGCGCCCACGACGGCCAACCGTCAGGCTTGGCCAAGGGACCGGCGCGTCCGATCGCGCGCTCGGGAACATCGCTCTCGATCGAGCGCAACCGGAACAAGGCCGCCTCGCCCGCGCGTCCGCCGAGCGCGTCGACGAGCGGAGCGAGGTCGGGCGGGCACGGGGTGCCATCGAACGCCGCGCCGCCGATCGCCTCGGCGCCGAGCGTCTCGACCTGCGGCGCCGCGAGCGTCACCGCCTCGATCCCGAGACCTGGTTCGATGCGGTCGATGCGGAGCTTGAACAGGCGGAGCAGATGGCTCGCGTCCCGCGTCGCCCGCGCCGTCCCGACCGCGATGACCTGTTCGCCCATATCGAGCCGGTCGCAGCGCAGGACCAGGCTCCGTATACCGAGCCCGCGCTCGCGCAGCGCGGGCACGAGATCGGCGAGCAGGTCGGCAATGACCTGTTCGATCGCCTCCGCCGTGCCGATCGGCTCGAGCAGCGACCGCCGCGCCTCGGGCATTTCGAAGGGAATGACCGGCACGATCGGTTCGGGCACGAACCCGCGCGCCTGATCGAGCCGCTCGACCGCAGCACGGCCGAGGCGCCGGGCCAGCGGCCCGCGCGGCATCGGGTAGAGATCGGCGATCCGCTCGATCCCGAACCGGGCTGCGGCGGCGAGCGCTTCCGGCGTGAGCCGGAGCGCCGCCAGCGGCAAAGGTGCGAGCGTCTCTCCTTCCCTCCCTTCCGGCAAGACTGTAGCCGCCCGCCCGCCATAGCGCGCGAGCGCGTAAGCGGAGCCGGGTGTCCCGGCGATCGCGACACGCGCGGAGAAGCCGAGGCGCTTCAGAAAGCCGAGCAGCCGCGCTGCAAAGCGCTCCTCGCCGCCAAAGAGATGCGTCGTCCCGGATAGATCGAGCCAGATTCCGTCGCTTCCGGACACGGCTGCTGTCGGCGTCCAGTAGCGGGCAGCATGAAGTGCGAGCCGATCGAGCCAGGCGCGGTCGGCCTCGGGATCGGCGTCGAATATCTCGAGGTCGGATACCAGCGCTCGCGCATGCGCCGCGGCCATGCCGGGCGCCAGCCCGAGGTCGAGCGCCGCCGGGCAGGCCGCGGTCACGACGTCGCGCTGGCCGGAGCGCGCGACAATGATCGTCGGACGAGCACCCCAGAGCAGTGGCAATGGAGCGGCTGCGCCGGGAGGCGGCCCGTCATCGCCGCGGAGCGCCCGGAAGACCGGTGCCGCCGCTTCGCTCCGTCGACCCAGCTCACGCATCGTCGGCCGCTGGTGCGCAGGCAAGGCGTCGAACGCCGACCGATCGGAGCGCGCCCCATCCGACGCGGCCTG
>JAFKLT010000069.1 GCA_017309275.1 Sphingomonadales bacterium
CCAGACGATCGGCAGCGCCGCCGGTGCGGTCGCGACCATGATCTTCATCCTCCCCGGACTCGTCATCGTCGGCTGGTGGACCAACTTCCCCTATTGGACGACGATGTTGACCTGCGCCACGGGGGGCGTTTTGGGCGTCATGCTGTCGGTGCCGCTGCGCCGCGCGCTCGTCATCAATTCGGATCTTCCCTATCCGGAGGGCGTCGCCGGCGCCGAAATCCTGCGCGTCGGCATGGCCGGCGAAGAGGGCGCGCGAGAAAACCGGCTGGGACTTTCGACGATCGTCCTCGGCGCGTTGGTCGCCGCCTTCTATGGCGTGATGACCGCGCTGAAGGTCGCGGCGGGCGAGGTCGCAAAGAATTTCAAACTCGGCGCCGGTGTCAGCGGCGTCGCGGGCACCATGTCGCTCGGTTTGATCGGCGTCGGTCATCTGATCGGGCTTGCGACCGGCGTCGCGATGGCGATCGGCGCGGCACTGTCGTGGTTCGTGCTGCTCCCGTGGCTCAGTGCCGGCGTTCCCGGGCCGGTCGACGATGTCGTGGGGCAGGTGTTCAAGGATGTCCGGTTCGTCGGCGCGGGCGCGATTGCGGTCGCGGCGATCTGGGCGTTGATCCGCATTGCCGGTTCGATCGCGCAGGGGCTTCGCGGCATCGCCAGCGCGGCGCGCGCGCGCAAGAGCGGACAGGCGCTCGATCTGACCGAGCGTGACTTGCCAGGATCGATCGTGGTCGGCACCAGCCTGCTTCTGATGCTGCCGATCGGCGTGCTCATCTGGAACTTCGTCCAGGGCGGGCCGCTGGCATCCGAAGTGACCGCGGCGCTGACGCTGGCAATCCTTTTCATCCTGGTGATCGGCATCGCGACGGCAATCGTCACAGGCTATATGGCCGGCCTCGTCGGAACTTCGAACAGCCCGGTCTCGGGCATCGGCATCCTGTCGATCCTGGTCGCGTCGGTTCTGGTCGCAGCGATTTTCGGCGGCGAGGTGGCTGCCGCCGACAGGGCCCCGCTGATCGCCTTCGCCTTGTTCGTCACTGCGTTCGTCTTCGGGATCGGGATCGTTGCCAACGACAATCTCCAGGATTTGAAGACGGGGCAACTGGTCGGCTCGACGCCCTGGAAACAGCAGGTTGCGCTGATCCTCGGCGTGCTTGCGGGTTCGTTCATCGTCCCGCCGGTTCTCGACCTGCTCAACACCGCCTTCGGTTTCGCCGGTGCGCCGAATGCCGGCCCGAACGCGCTCGCGGCGCCGCAGGCCTCGCTGATTGCATCGATCGCGCAAGGCGTGCTCGGCGGCACGCTGCGGTGGGACCTGGTTGGCCTCGGCGCCGGGATCGGCGTCGTGGCGATCATCGCCGACGAGCTTCTGGGGCGGTCGAACAAGACGCGCTGCCCCCCGCTTGCCGTTGCGATGGGCATGTACCTGCCGATGTCGGTGACCCTGCCGACGATCATCGGCACGGTTGTCGGCCATGTGTGGAATCGCGCTGCCGACCGGACGACGCGCCCCGAATTCGCGCGTCGGATGGGCGTATTGCTGGCAACCGGGCTGGTCGTCGGCGACAGTCTCTATGGGCTGGTATTCGCGGGCACGGTCGCGGCGGTCGGCGATGCCGATCGGTTGGCCATCGTTGGCGAAGGCTTTGGCACGGCGTCGGAATTCATCGGGCTGGGACTGCTCGCGGCGCTGGGCTGGTTCGCCTATGCGCGCACGCGCAAGAAGATGGCCGAGACATCGCCCGATTAAGCGCGCGCTTGCCCTTGGCCGCGCACGCGGCTAAGGGCCCGCTCCTGTGACCGGCATATCAGGATATGCCGGAGGCTCTTTCCATCCTTGAACAGCGAGTGTGCGCGATGAAAATCACCGGCGTTGAAATCCGTCCCGGCAATATTATCGAATATGAAGGTGGCATCTGGAAGGTCACCAAGATTCAGCACACGCAGCCGGGCAAGGGCGGCGCCTATATGCAGGTGGAAGCCAAGAATCTGATCGACGGACGCAAGCTGAACAACCGTTTCCGCAGCGCGGACACGGTCGAGAAGGTCCGCCTCGACACCAAGGATTTCCAGTATCTCTATGCCGAGGGCGACGACCTCGTGTTCATGGACAAGGATACGTACGAGCAGATCACCATTTCCAAGGACGTTGTCGGCGACGCGCACGAGTTTCTGCAGGACGGCATGGAAGTCGTCCTCGAGCTGTGGGAAGAGCGTCCGATCTCGGTCGAACTGCCCGAACAGATCGAAGCAACGATCGTCGAGGCCGATGCGGTGGTAAAGGGACAGACGGCGTCGTCGTCGTACAAGCCCGCCATCCTAGACAATGGTGTGCGCGTCATGGTGCCGCCGCACATCACCAGCGGCACGCGCATCGTGGTCAACGTCTATGACCGCGAATATGTCCGCCGCGCCGACTAATTGATATCGCCGCCCGCAATCGGGCGGGTGGAGATTTTGACATGGCCATTTCCGGCATCATCACCGTCATGGAACGCGCGGCCCGCAAGGCCGGCACGAAGCTTCGCCGCGACTTCGGCGAGATCGAGCATCTGCAGGTTTCGCAAAAGGGGCCGGCCGACTTCGTCTCGAAAGCCGATCAGGCAGCCGAGCGCACGCTGTATGACGAACTGACCCACGCGCGTCCGGGCTGGGGCTTTCTGATGGAAGAGGCCGGCGAGATCGAGGGCGATCCGGGCAAGCCGCGTTTCATCATCGATCCGCTCGACGGCACGTCGAACTTTCTCCACGCGATCCCGCAGTTCGCGATCTCGATCGCGGTCCAGGAGCCAAAGCTCGGCGGCGGCTGGGGCGAGGTTACGGCGGCGCTGATCTATCAGCCCGTCACCGACGAAAGCTATTGGGCCGAACGCGGTCGCGGTGCGTGGCTGCACGACCGGCGCCTGCGCGTCGCATCGCGTCGCCACCTGAACGAATGCCTTATCGCGACTGGCATCCCTTTCATGGGGCATGGCGACATGGCGCAGTGGAGCCGTATTTTCGGTGCGGTCGCGCCTGAAGTCGCCGGTATCCGACGCTTCGGCGCGGCGAGCCTCGACCTCGCATGGGTCGCCGCCGGGCGCTTCGACGGTTTCTGGGAAAGCCACCTCAACATCTGGGACGTCGCCGCCGGCATGCTGCTGGTGCGCGAGGCGGGCGGGTTCGTCAGCGATTTCCGCGGCGGCGAGCGCGCGATCGAGCGTAGCGAGTTCATCGCGGGCAGTGCCGCGGTTCACTCCAAGCTGCAGAAACTGGTCGCGGGCGCGCTGCGCAACGCCTGACGCGCGCCGCTATTTCTTCTTGGCATCTTCGCCATCGTCAAAGACGAAGGCGTCGAAGTTCGCCATGATGCTGGTCCAGATGTCGAGATTTTCGACGAACTGGGCCCGAGGCATACCGCCGGCGTCGAGAAAAATGTCCATCTCGACGACCGGGTCCTTTTGCGAATCCACATAGGCTCGCCCATAGCGATTCTTCGCATTCCAATCGTTCGTACGCTCGATGGGGAAGGGCTTGCCGGTGGTAAAGCCGGTATAGAATTCGATCGAGTCGCAGGCGCCAATCTTTACCCCGCCATTGCATCCGAGCAGATAGATGGTGAAGTTTCGGCCGCTGCTGGCTGACTTGATGAACTGCGCGCCATCCTCGTCGGTTTCGACCTTGGCGCGATATCCTTCATCGGCGAGCAGTTTGGCGATCTGTTCGGGGTTCGCCTTGATCCGCGCGTCGGCGTTCGCCGACGAAGGCACGGCCGCTTTGGTCACCTCTTCCTGCGCGGGTGTGGGCGCTGCCGCTGCCAGCATCGCCGTAAGCAATATCGTCTTCACATCGCCCTCTTGTTCACGATTGGCCGGCGCCGGGGCCGTCCAACCCTATTTCTTGAAGATAAACTCGCGGAACGAATCCATCAGCGATGCCCAGGTGTTGAAGGTTTCGCCGACATTTTCCCGCGGAATGCCCGCGAAGTCGACGTCGACATCCATCTCCAGGACCGGATCGCCCTCGTCGTCGCGATAGGCGCGTGCGAAGCGCTTGGTCCGGTTCCATTCGTTGAGCCGTTCGTATGACAGGCCCTTGGCGTCGGTGAAGCCCATGTAATATTGCAGCGTCTTGCAGTCCTTGTGCGCGTCATTGCAGTTCATGAACAGCACCAGGAATTTCAGCCCGCTACGGCTGCTCTCGATATAGGGATCGGAGTCCGCCTTGGTGATCAGCGTGGCGGGCCACCCTTGCGACTCGATGATTGCCTTGATCGTCGCCGGATTCTTCGCATTGACCAGCTCGGCATGCGCGGGTGCCGCCGACAGCAGGGTTGCGGCACCCAAGGCCAGTGCCGCTCGAAGACCAATCGCTTTCATACAGGAACCCCCGTCAAGAAACGGGCAGGCAAGTGCCCGAAAAACCGACCCCCGTGGACGGCGTAACACAGCGATAGGCGCTGTCGCCAGCGTCCATTATGCTTTTGGTCACAACAGCAACGAATTTCCTGCCCGCGGTGCTTGCGGGGCGCGGCTTGCTGGCCTAAAGCGCCCGCAACAACGGGTGGTAAACGCCTTAAAACAGACTGCGAGCTCCCATGGTCGATCTGACGCAATATCTGCCGATACTGATCTTTCTGGTCATCGCCGTTGGCTTGTCCACGGCGTTCGTGTTCCTGCCGATGGGCGTTGCCCGCCTGACCGGTGCACACCAGCCCGATCCGGCGAAGCTGACCGAATATGAATGCGGTTTCCCCGCGTTCGAAGACGCGCGCAGTCAGTTCGACGTGCGCTTCTATCTCGTGGCCATCCTCTTCATCATCTTCGACCTCGAAGCCGCCTTTCTCTTTCCTTGGGCCGTCAGCCTGAAGGAAATCGGCTGGGCAGGCTGGGCGACGATGATGATTTTCCTCGCCGAACTTTCGATCGGCCTTGTTTATGCGTGGAAGAAAGGTGCGTTGGATTGGGAATGAGCACTTCGACCATCCTGACCCCCGGCCAGATGCCGGTCGCCCCGGGAACGAATCCCGATCAGGCCTTTTTCGACGACCTCAATTCCGAGGTTGGCGACAAGGGCTTCCTGGTCACTTCGACCGAGGACCTGTTCAATTGGGCCCGCACCGGCTCGCTGTGGTGGATGACCTTCGGCCTCGCGTGCTGCGCGGTCGAGATGATCCACGTCAACATGCCGCGTTATGACATGGAGCGCTTCGGCGCCGCGCCGCGCGCATCGCCGCGCCAGTCGGACGTGATGATCGTCGCGGGCACGCTGTGTAACAAGATGGCTCCGGCGCTTCGCCGCGTGTACGACCAGATGTCGAACCCGAAATATGTCATCTCGATGGGCAGCTGCGCCAATGGCGGCGGCTATTACCACTACAGCTATTCGGTCGTGCGCGGTTGCGACCGTATCGTGCCGGTCGACATCTATGTTCCCGGCTGCCCGCCGACTGCCGAAGCGCTGCTTTACGGCGTGATGCAGTTGCAGCGGAAGATCCGCCGGACCGGGACGATCGAACGCTGATGGCCAGTCCCGCTCCCCTGATCGCGCCCCGTGAGGGCATCGCTGCCGCGCTTGCAAAGCTGCTCGGCGACGACCTGATCGAGCATGTCTTCCTTGTCGGTGAGGACAGCATCACCGTGCGCCGCGAAGCAGTGGCCGGCGTGATGATCGCGCTGCGCGACAACCTCGACTATCAGCAGCTCATGGAAATCGCCGGGGTCGACTATCCCGAGCGGGCCGAGCGCTTCGAAGTCGTCTATCATCTGCTCAGCGTCACGAAGAATCATCGCCTGCGCGTTCGCGTTTGCACCGACGAGGCAACGCCGGTGCCCAGCATCGTGCCCGTCTGGCCGGTTGCCGGCTGGTTGGAGCGTGAAGTCTTCGACATGTACGGCGTGCTGTTCGCGGGCAATCCCGACCTTCGCCGCATCCTGACCGACTATGGTTTCCAGGGGCATCCGCAGCGCAAGGACTTCCCGCTGACCGGCTATACCGAGCTGCGCTATTCCGAAGAGGACAAGCGCGTCGTGTACGAGCCGGTGAAGCTGGCGCAGGATTTCCGCAACTTCGATTTCCTTTCGCCTTGGGAAGGCGCCGATTATGTGCTGCCGGGCGACGAAAAGGCCGGCGGGACCGGTGAAGCTCCGGGTAAGGGCGCGCCGACGCCGATGACGGCGGCCGAGGTCAAGAAGGCCGACGACAAGGCGAAGGCTTCGCCGCCGCCGACTCCGAAGACCACCGAAAAGCCCGAACAGACGGGTGCGGGCGCCAAGACGAATTTGAAAGCCGCAAAGACGAGCCGCGACGGCGCAAAGGCGACCGCCGCGGCAAAGGCCAAGACGCCGGCTACCAAGAAAGCGGAAAAGGCTCCGCCCAAGCCCAAGGCGCCCGCGAAACCGCGGGCCACGCGCAAGCCCAAAGGAGGTGACGCATGACCGACGCTCCCCAGGGCTATTCGGGTGCGGTAAAGCACCACGGCAGCGACATGTTCGAGGGCTATCCGGTCGACACCGCGAATACCGCGGGCGATCAGGCTGTCACCAACTACACGATCAACTTCGGCCCGCAGCACCCCGCGGCGCACGGCGTTCTGCGCATGGTGATGGAGCTTGACGGCGAAATCATCGAGCGTGTCGATCCGCACGTCGGCCTGCTGCATCGCGGCACCGAAAAGCTGATCGAGTATAAGACCTATCTGCAGGCGCTGCCCTATTTCGACCGGCTGGACTACTGCTCGCCGACCGCCATGGAGCACAGCTATGTCCTCGCGATCGAGAAGCTGCTCGACCTCGAGGTGCCGGCGCGCGCGCAATATCTTCGGACGATGTTCGCCGAGCTGACGCGCATCTGCAATCACATGCTCAACATCGGGTCGCACGTCATGGACGTCGGCGCGATGACGCCGAACCTCTGGATATTCGAGCTTCGCGAGGATTGCCTGAACTTCTTTGAGCGCGCGTCGGGCGCGCGGATGCACTCGGCCTATTTCCGTCCGGGCGGCGTCCATCAGGATGTTCCCGAAAAGCTGCTCTACGACATCGGCCAGTGGTGCGAGACGCGCCTGCCGAAGCTGTTCGGCGACGCGATGAGCCTGGTGATCGACAACCGCATCTTCAAACAGCGCAACGTCGACATCGCGACGGTGAGCAAGGAAGACGCGCTGGCGTGGGGCTTCTCGGGTCCGATGATCCGCGGCAGCGGTATTCCGTGGGATATCCGCAAGTCGCAGCCCTATGACGCCTATGCGCAGATGGAATTCGACATTCCCGTCGGCACGCGCGGCGACTGCTACGACCGTTTCATGGTCCGCGTGCAGGAAGTCTATCAGTCGCAGCGCATCATCCTGCAGTGCATCAACGCGATGCCGACGGGGCCGATCGCAAGCCTCGACCGCAAAGTCGTCCCGCCCAAGCGCGGCGAGATGAAGCAGTCGATGGAATCGCTGATCCATCACTTCAAGCTCTATACCGAAGGCTTCCACGTCCCCGCGGGCGAGGTTTATGTCGCGACCGAAAGCCCGAAGGGCGAGTTCGGCGTCTATCTGGTCAGCGACGGCACCAACAAGCCGTACCGCTGCAAGATCCGCCCGACCGCGTTCAGCCACCTGCAGGCGATGGACATGATGTCGAAGGGGCACATGCTTGCGGATACGACCGCGATCATCGGCGCGATCGACGTCGTGTTCGGGGAGTGCGACCGGTGAGCAGGCTGGCAATCGCTGAGACGATGATCGCGCACTATAACGCGCAGGACGCCGACGCCTATGTAGCGTTGATGACCGACGATGCGGCCGAAGCCGGCTATCGCGGTGCGGTCGTTCGCGACGGCAAGGAAGGCGTCCGCGAGGGCCTGAAGGCAATGTTCGCCGAATTCCCGCAGAATCGCGCCGAAATCCTCTCGGGCTACACGCTCGGCGATTTCGTCGTGCTGCACGAAAAGGTCGCCCGTTCGCCGGAGGTCGACCCGTTCGAGGTCATGTCCATCTATAGTTTTGAAGGCGACAAGGTGTCGCGTGTGGAGTTTGTCCGCTAATGGCCGACGCACCCCAAATCCCCGATGAAGCCGAAGTCCGCGCGCGCTGGGGCGCTTTTGCGTGGACGAAGGAAAATGCCGAGAAGGCGAAGGCCGTCATCGCGCGCTATCCTGCGGGGCGCCAGCGCTCGGCGGTGATGCCGCTGCTCGATCTCGCGCAGCGCCAGGTCGGTGCCGAAACGAGCACGCAGGGCTGGCTGCCCGTTCCGGTGATCGAATATGTCGCGGCGCAGCTCGATATGCCGTTCATCCGCGCCTATGAGGTCGCGACCTTCTATACCATGTACAACATGGTTCCGGTGGGCCGCTATCACGTCCAGGTGTGCGGCACGACGCCGTGTCTGCTGCGCGGGTCCGACGATGTCATGGCCGCGTGCAAGAACCGCGGGATGACCAAGGGCAAGACCACGCCCGACGGCCTGTTCACGCTGACCGAAGTCGAATGCATGGGTACTTGCACCAATGCGCCGATGGTCCAGATCAACGACGATAACTACGAAGACCTGGATTACGACAGCACGGTCCGCCTGCTCGACGATCTTGCCGCGGGCAAGCAGCCGAAGGCGGGAACCCAGAACCCGAAGCGTCACACGAGCGAGCCCGAAGGCGGCCCGACGACGCTGAAGGAGATGGTCAAGGCCAACCACGACTATCGGAAGGAGTGGTAAGCCATGCTCGCCGATAAGGATCGCATTTTCACCAATCTCTACGGTTTCCAGCCGTGGAACCTCAAGTCCGCGCAGGCGCGCGGCGATTGGGACAAGACCAAGGACCTGATGAAGCGCGGCCAGGACGCGATCATCGAGGAAGTCAAGGCGTCGGGCCTGCGCGGCCGTGGCGGCGCGGGTTTTCCGACGGGCCTGAAATGGTCCTTCATGCCGAAGGAGCCGCGCGCCGACCGCCCGAGCTTCCTAGTCATCAATGCCGACGAATCCGAACCCGGGTCGTGCAAGGACCGCGAAATCATCCGTCACGATCCGCACAAGCTGATCGAGGGCGCGCTGATCGCGGGCTATGCGATGCGCGCGCGCGCTGCGTACATATATATTCGCGGCGAGTTCATCCGCGAGGCCGAAACGCTGTTCGCGGCGGTGCAGGAGGCATATGATGCCGGCCTGCTCGGCAAGAATGCGGCCAAGTCGGGTTACGACTTCGACGTCTTCGTCCACCGCGGCGCCGGCGCCTATATCTGCGGCGAAGAAACCGCGATGATCGAAAGCCTTGAAGGCAAGAAGGGCCAGCCGCGCCTGAAGCCGCCGTTCCCGGCGGGTGCGGGCCTCTATGGCTGCCCGACGACGGTCAACAATGTCGAATCGATCGCGGTCGTCCCGACGATCCTGCGGCGCGGCGCGGCCTGGTTTTCGTCTTTCGGACGCGAGAACAACAAGGGCACCAAGCTCTTCCAGATTTCGGGCCATGTCGAGCGCCCGTGCGTCGTCGAGGAAGAGATGGGCATCACCTTCCGCGAGTTGATCGAAAAGCATTGCGGCGGCATTCGCGGCGGCTGGGACAATCTGCTTGCGGTGATCCCCGGCGGTTCGTCGGTCCCCCTGGTACCGGCAGCCGAAATCATGGATGCGCCGATGGATTTCGACGGGCTGAAGGCCGTCGGGTCGGGCCTGGGCACCGCCGCCGCGATCGTCATGGACAAGTCGACCGACGTCGTTCAGGCGATCAGCCGCATCAGCTATTTCTACAAGCATGAAAGCTGCGGCCAGTGCACGCCGTGCCGTGAAGGCACCGGCTGGATGTGGCGCGTGATGGAGCGGCTGCGCACCGGCGACGCCGACATCAGCGAGATCGACACGCTGTTCGACGTGACCAAGCAGGTCGAAGGCCACACCATCTGCGCGCTCGGCGACGCCGCTGCCTGGCCGATCCAGGGCCTGATCAAGCATTTCCGCCCCGAACTCGAACGCCGCATCCGTGACAATGGCGGCGCGCTGGAGGCAGCCGAGTGATGGGCCGACCGGCAATTCTGGTTGCCGTCCTTTCGAGCGCGCTTCTTTGCGCGCCGCTGGCGTATGCCCAAAGAACGGGGACGCGCGTTGGCCCTTCGCCCGCGCAAATTCCCGAGGGTGCAGGCGCCAGCAAGGAAGATCGCTCACGCGTGGCGATGTATCGCTATGCGGAATGCGCCGTGGACAACAGCCGCGCGCGGGTCGAGCTGTATCTTCAGACGTTTCCGGGTTCGGAGGCTGCTCACAAGAGCGCCAACAAGCTGGCCGTCGACGACTGCCTGTCGGTTGGCGAGATGCGGTTCAGCGAAACGCTGTTCCGCAGCGGCGTCTATGATGTTCTCTACCGGAGGAAATTCCAGAAAGACGGACCGGTCGATTTCAGTGCCGTTCCGGCCATCGACTATACGCTGGGCAGCGACGTCAAGGCTTATGGCGACACCCAGTCGCGTATCGCGCTTCGGCAGATAGCCGATTGCACGGTTCGCAAGGCGCCACAGGAGTCGCGGACGCTCATTCTGAGCATGGTGGCCAGCAATGCCGAAGGCGCGGCTTTTACCCAGATCGTTCCGTCGATGGGTGGTTGCGTGTTCGAAGGATCCAAATTGACCTTTTCCAAATCCGTCCTTCGCGGCGTGATCGGAGAAGCGCTTTATCGGCTATCGGTCGGCGAGAGCCAGCCGACGGTGGCAGCTAAGGACTGAAGATGCCTAAAGTTACCGTAGATGGCGTAGAACTAGAAGTCCCGCAGGGCGCGACCGTTCTGCAGGCGTGTGAGCTGGCGGGGAAGGAAATTCCGCGCTTCTGTTATCACGAACGCCTGTCGATCGCCGGCAATTGCCGCATGTGCCTGGTCGAAGTCGCGCCGGGACCGCCGAAGCCGCAGGCGTCGTGCGCGCTGCCGGCTGCGGAAGGTCAGATCATCAAGACCGATAGCCCGATGGTGAAGAAGGCGCGCGAAGGGGTGATGGAGTTCCTGCTCATCAACCACCCGCTCGACTGTCCGATCTGCGATCAGGGCGGCGAATGCGACTTGCAGGACCAGTCGGTGGCTTATGGCCGCGGCGCCACGCGCTATGACGAGAACAAGCGCGCGGTGACCGAGAAATACATGGGTCCGATCGTCAAGACGGTGATGACTCGCTGCATCCAGTGCACGCGCTGCGTCCGTTTTGCGGAGGAAGTTGCGGGCGTGGAGGATATCGGCGCGATCTATCGCGGCGAGAATATGCAGATCACGTCGTATCTGGAACGCGCCGTTGCCAGCGAGCTCAGCGGCAATGTCGTCGATCTTTGCCCGGTCGGTGCGTTGACGTCGAAGCCCTATGCCTTCGAAGCGCGTCCGTGGGAGCTGACCAAGACGCTTGGCATCGACATGATGGATGCGGTCGGCACCAACGTGCGTATCGACGCGCGTGGTCGCCAGGTCCTGCGCGTCCTGCCGCGCGTCAACGACGACGTGAACGAGGAGTGGGCGAGCGACAAGACGCGGCACCATGTCGACGGCCTGATCCGCCGACGCCTCGATCGGCCTTATGTGCGTAAGGGCGGCCAGCTTGTCGAAGCGACATGGGCCGAGGCGTTCGATGCGATCAAGGCCGCAAAGACAGGGGCATCGGTTGCAGCGATCGCCGGCGACCTGGCCGATTGCGAAACGATGTTCGCCGCGAAGGCGCTGGTGAACGCGCTGGGCGGAAACCTGCTGGAAGGACGCCAGACCGGGCTCGACTATGACGTCACCAGCCTGTCGGCGGTCAATTTCAACACCGGGATTGCCGAGGCCGAGAACGCCGACGTGATCCTGCTCGTGGGCACGAACCTGCGCTGGGAAGCGCCGCTCATCAACACCCGCATCCGCAAGGCGGTGTGGAAGAAGGGCGCCAAGGTGTTCGGCATCGGTCCCGAAACCGATCTTACCTACAAGGTCGAATGGCTGGGCGACGATGCGTCGCTCGTCGCGAAGCTGCCTGCTGCGGTGCTCGATGCGCTGAAGGGCGCGGAGCGTCCGATGCTGATCTTCGGCGGTGGCGCGCTGTCGGTTCCCGGCGTCCACGGTGCGGGCCTTGCGCTCGCGAAGAGCGTCAATGCCGTCAAGGATGGCTGGAACGGCTTCAACGTCGTGCATTTCTCGGCCGCTCGCATGGGCGCGCTGATGCTGGGCTATGGCCTGCCGGGCGGGATCAAGGACGTGATCGCCGCAAAGCCGAAACTGGCCTTCTTCCTGGGTGCGGACGAAGTCGATTTCGCCAACTTCGCCGATACGCTCAAGGTCTATGTCGGGCATCATGGTGACAAGGGCGCGCATGCTGCCGACGTCATTCTTCCGGCAACCGCCTGGACGGAGAAGGATTTCACGACGGTCAACACCGAGGGCCGCGTCCAGCGTAGCGAAAAGGCGGTGTTTGCGCCCGGTGACGCGCGCGAGGACTGGAGCATCTTCCGCGCACTCGCCGATGCGCTTGGCGTGTCGGTCGGCTTCGACAGCTTCGCCGAATGCCGTGCGGCGATGATCGCGGCGGTGCCCGCGCTCGGCAGCGAGGGCCTGGCGGATTACGGCTGGTCGGTTCCGAAGCTTCCCGCGAAGCCCGAGGCGCGCGCGATCCCGTCGCCGATCAAGGATTTCTATCTCACCAACGCCATCTGCCGCGCGTCGCCGACGATGCAGCGTTGCTCGGAAGAGCTGATCCATGGCGCAGACTTTGCGGAGGCCGCGGAATGATCCACGCACCTATCGTTGCTGGCGCGATCTTCGTCGGCATGGGCTACGCCGTGTGGCGCGGCTTCAATCCGCGCGCCAAGTCGGAAAAGCCGGGGCCGCATAACGGCTGGCGCAACCAGGACGGAGCCGGCCGATGACCGAGTTCTTCCAGGGTCTGGGCATGTCCTACGAATGGGCGTGGGGCCTCGCGACCGTCGCGGGTATCCTGCTCATAGCGCTGCCGCTGATGCTCGCTGTCGCGATGATCATCTATGCCGACCGCAAGATCTGGGCGGCGATCGCGCTGCGTCGCGGCCCGAACGTCGTCGGTCCCTTCGGCCTGCTTCAAAGCTTTGCCGACGGCCTGAAGGTGTTCCTGCAGGAAACCATCATCCCCAGCTCGGCGAACCGCGGGCTGTTCCTGATCGCGCCGATCATCACCTTCACGGTGGCGCTGATGGCGTGGGCGGTGATCCCGTTCAATTCGGGCGCGGTGCTTGCCGACATCAATGTCGGCCTGCTCTACATCCTCGCGATCTCGTCGCTGGGCGTTTACGGTGTGATCCTGTCGGGCTGGTCGTCGAACTCCAAATATCCCTTCTTTTCGGCGATGCGCGCTTCGGCGCAGATGATCTCCTATGAAGTGTCGATCGGTTTCATCCTGATCGGCGTCGTGCTTTTCGCCGACAGCTTCAACATGAACGAGATCGTCAAGGCGCAGCAGGGACACGGGCTGGGCTTCGTCAACGCCTTCGGCTTCAACCTGCTGCTCTTTCCGCTGGCGGTGATGTTCCTGATTTCGGCGCTCGCCGAGACCGCGCGCGCGCCGTTCGATCTGACCGAGGCCGAAAGCGAACTCGTTGCCGGTTACCAGACCGAATATTCGTCGATGAGCTTCGCGCTGTTCTGGCTTGGCGAATATGCCAACGTCCTGTTGATGTGCGCGCTCAACGCGATCCTCTTCTGGGGCGGCTGGCTGCCCCCGGTCGACTGGGCGCCGCTCTATGCCGTTCCGGGCATCATCTGGCTGTTTGCGAAGATCCTGTTCTTCTTCTTCGTCTTCAGCTGGGTGAAGGCAACCGTTCCGCGCTATCGCTATGACCAGCTGATGCGGCTGGGCTGGAAGGTCTTCCTGCCGATCTCGCTCTTCTGGGTCTTCCTGATCTCCGGCTATCTGATGCTGACGAGGTATTCATGAGTTACGTTGCCCATCTCGTCAAAAGCTTCACCTTGTGGGAATTCGTGAAGGCGCACGCCCTCACGCTCAAATATTTCTTCAAGCCGAAGGCGACGATCAACTATCCGTTCGAGAAGAACCCGCTGTCGCCGCGTTTCCGCGGCGAGCATGCGCTGCGTCGCTATCCGAACGGTGAGGAACGCTGCATCGCGTGCAAGCTTTGCGAGGCGATTTGTCCGGCGCAGGCGATCACGATCGAGGCCGAGCCGCGCGACGACGGTTCGCGCCGCACGACGCGCTATGACATCGACATGACCAAGTGCATCTATTGCGGCTTCTGCCAGGAAGCCTGTCCGGTCGATGCGGTGGTCGAGGGACCGAACTTCGAATTCGCGACCGAAACGCGCGAGGAGCTGCTGTATGACAAGGCCAAGCTGCTCGCCAACGGCGACAAATGGGAACGCGCGATTGCGGCGAATCTTGCCGCCGACGCGCCCTATCGATAAGGGCGCGCGCACATGATTCAGCTCATTGCCTTCTACCTCTTCGCGACGATCGTCATCGCCTCCGCGGCGATGGTCATTTTCGCGCGCAATCCCGTCCACAGCGTCATGTGGCTGATCCTCGCCTTCTTCAACGCGGCGGGTCTGATGCTGCTTGCCGGCGCCGAATTCATCGCGATGCTGCTCGTCATCGTCTATGTCGGCGCGGTCGCGGTGCTGTTCCTGTTCGTCGTCATGATGCTCGACATCGATTTCGCCGAGTTGCGTGCCGGTTTCGTCCGTTATCTGCCGCTGGGTGCGCTCGTCGCGATCATCCTGGCCGCCGAGCTGATCTTCGCGGTCGGCGCATGGCAGGCCGGCGGCGTCGACCTGGCGGCGCGTGCAGCCCCGGCGGTCACGGACAAGAGCAATATCCAGCAGATCGGCGAGTTGCTCTACACGCGCTATATCTTCCTGTTCGAGGCGGCGGGCATCGTCCTTCTCGTCGCGATGATCGGCGCGATCGTGCTCACCCACCGCCAGCGCGGCGGCGTGCGCATCCAGAATATTTCGGCCCAGAACCGCCGCCGTCCCGAGGACGCGACGCGCCTGGTCGATCCGGGCGTCGGGCAGGGGATGGAACTGTGATTTCGGTCGGCCATTATCTTGCCGTTTCGGCGGTGCTCTTCACGCTCGGCGTGCTCGGCATTTTCATCAATCGCAAGAATATCATCGTCATCCTGATGGCGATCGAACTGATCCTGCTGGCGGTGAATATCAATCTCGTCGCGTTCAGCGCGGCGCTGAACGATCTCGTCGGACAGGTCTTTTCGATGTTCGTGCTGACCGTGGCCGCCGGCGAGGCGGCGATCGGTCTTGCAATTCTCGTTGTCTATTTCCGCGGCCGCGGCACCATTGCCGTCGACGATGCCAACCGGATGAAGGGGTAAGCCGGTGATCCAGGCGATCGTTTTCCTGCCGCTGCTGGCGGCACTTGTTGCAGGCCTCGGCCAGCGCGTGATCGGCAATGTGCCGTCCAAGATCGTGACGACCGGCGCGCTGTTCACCAGCTGCGCCCTGAGCTGGCCGATCTTCCTGTCGTTCGTGGCGGGCACGGGCGAAGCCGGCGTGACGCCGGTGCTGCACTGGGTCTCGTCGGGCGCGCTCCAGTTCAACTGGGAATTGCGCGTCGACACGCTGACGTCGGTGATGCTCGTGGTGATCACGACGGTTTCGGCGCTCGTCCACCTGTATAGCTGGGGCTATATGGAGGAGGATCCGGACCAGCCGCGTTTCTTCGCCTATCTGTCGCTCTTCACCTTCGCGATGCTGATGCTCGTGACCGCGAACAACCTCGTCCAGATGTTCTTCGGTTGGGAAGGCGTCGGCCTGGCGTCCTATCTGCTGATCGGTTTCTGGTACAAAAAGCCCAGCGCCAACGCCGCGGCGATCAAGGCGTTCGTCGTCAATCGCGTCGGCGACCTTGGCTTCATGCTCGGCATCTTTGGCACCTTCCTGGTGTTCGGTACCGTCTCGATCCCGGAAATCCTGGCCGCCGCGCCGGGCATGGCGGGCAGCAGCATCACCTTCATGGGGATGCGTCTCGACACGATGACGATCATCTGCCTGCTGCTGTTCATCGGCGCGATGGGCAAGTCGGCGCAGCTCGGTCTGCATACCTGGCTTCCCGACGCGATGGAGGGCCCGACCCCGGTGTCGGCGCTGATCCACGCCGCGACGATGGTTACCGCGGGCGTATTCATGGTCTGCCGCCTGTCGCCGATGTTCGAAACCGCGCCGATCGCGCTGGGCGTCGTCACCTTCGTTGGCGCGGCGACCTGTCTTTTCGCAGCCACGGTCGGCACGACGCAGTGGGACATCAAGCGGGTCATCGCCTATTCGACCTGTTCGCAGCTCGGCTACATGTTCTTCGCCGCGGGCGTCGGCGCCTATGGCGCGGCGATGTTTCACCTGTTCACGCACGCCTTCTTCAAGGCGCTGCTGTTCCTCGGGGCGGGCTCGGTCATCCACTCGATGCACCATGAGCAGGACATGCGCTATTACGGCGGCCTGCGTAAGCACATCCCGCTCACCTATTGGGCGATGATGATGGGCACGCTGGCGATCACCGGCGTCGGTATCGCCGGGGTCGTGGGCTTTGCCGGCTTCTATTCGAAGGACGGCATCCTCGAGGCGGCTTTCGCTGCCGGCGGCGGCGGACGCATCGCCTTCTGGGTCGGTATCTTCGCGGCCTTGCTCACCAGCTTCTACTCGTGGCGCCTGGTCTTCCTGACCTTCTTCGGCAAGCCGCGCTGGGAACAGAGCGAGCATATCCAGCACGCCGTTCACGACGATCACGGCCACGGCCATGACGACCATGCCCACGCTCACGCAGCCCATGATGATCATCATCACCATGATGCGCACAGCGACGGCACGGCGGGCTATCACCCGCACGAAAGCCCGATCAGCATGCTGATCCCGCTGGTCGTCCTGTCGATCGGTGCGGTTTTTGCCGGCATCGTCTTCCACCACCAGTTCATCTATCCCGAGGAAGGGGCGGCGTTCTGGAAGGGCAGCCTGGCGTTCAACGAGCATCTGATGCACGAGGCGCATCTGGTTCCGTGGTGGGTCAAGTGGCTGCCGTTCACGGTGATGGCGATCGGCCTGTTCCTTGCCTGGAACAGCTATATTCGCAACACCAGCCTGCCGGCGCGGTTCGTGGCGCAGTTCAAGCTGCTGCACCAGTTCTTGTACAACAAATGGTATTTCGACGAGCTCTACAACTTCCTCTTCGTGAAGCCGGCCTTCGCGATCGGCCGCTTCTTCTGGAAGCGGGGGGATGAAGGCACCATCGACCGCTTCGGTCCCGATGGTGCGGCGGCGCTCGTTCAGGGGGGGACCCGGCTCGCGGTCCGGCTGCAATCGGGTTATGTTTATGGATATGCGTTCGTGATGCTGCTCGGTCTTGTCGGCCTCGCCAGCTGGGCCATGGTGAATTTCCTGTGAGCGGGCTTCCCATTCTTTCGCTGATGCTGGCGGTTCCGGCCGTCGGCGCCATCGCCTGCGCCTTCGCGGGTGACCGCAACGCGCGTCTGATCGCGCTGGGCGCGACGCTCGTGAACTTGGCGCTTGGTATCCTGATGTGGGCGCAGTTCGATGTCGGTGGCGCGCAGTGGCAGTTTCAGGAACTGCATGAAGGGCTCTTCGGCCGCTTCAACTATGCGCTCGGTATCGACGGCATCGCGCTGATGCTCATCGTGCTCAGCGTGTTCCTGATGCCGCTCTGCATCCTTGCGAGCTGGGAAGCGATCACGAAGCGCGTCGGCCTGTACATGGCAATGTTCCTGATCATGGAAGTCGTCATGATCGGCGTTTTTGCCGCGCAGGACCTGCTGCTGTTCTATGTCTTCTTCGAGGCCGGCCTGATCCCGATGTACTTCATCATCGGCATCTGGGGCGGCGCGAACCGCATCTACGCCGCGTTCAAATTCTTCCTCTACACACTGCTCGGTTCGGTGCTGATGCTCATTGCGATGATCGCGATGATCCGCGAAGCGGGCACGACCGATATCCCGACGCTGCTGGTCTATAATTTCCCGCCGGAAATGCAGACTTGGCTGTGGCTTGCCTTCTTCGCCAGCCTGGCGGTCAAGATGCCGATGTGGCCGGTCCACACCTGGCTTCCCGATGCGCACGTTCAGGCGCCGACTGCGGGTTCGATGATCCTGGCGGGCGTGCTGCTGAAGATGGGCAGCTATGGCTTCATCCGTTTCATGATGCCGATGTTCCCCGACGCCTCGGCGCAGCTCATGTGGCTCGTCTTCGCCCTGTCGATGGTGGCGGTGGTTTACACCAGCCTCGTCGCCCTGGTGCAGAGCGACATGAAAAAGCTGATCGCCTATTCGTCGGTCGCGCATATGGCGATCGTCACCGCCGGCCTCTATGCCCTGAACCAGCAAGGGATCGAGGGCGCGCTGATCATCATGCTCAGCCACGGTGTCGTTTCGGCCGCGCTCTTCTTCTGCGTCGGCGTGATCTATGACCGGCTCCACACGCGCGAGATCGACCGTTACGGCGGCCTTGCAGTGAACATGCCGGCCTATGCCCTGTTCTTCATGCTGTTCACCATGGCGTCGATCGGCCTGCCCGGGACCAGCGGCTTCGTCGGTGAGTTCCTGAGCCTCGCCGGTATCTATGAAGCGTCGAGCACCGTCGCCTTCGTATGTACGACGGGCATCATTCTGGGCGCGGCCTATATGCTCTATCTCTATCGCCGCGTCGTTTTCGGCGAACTGACCAAGGACGATGTGAAGGCCATGCCCGACCTCAACCCGCGCGAATGGGCGATCCTCGCGCCGCTCGCCGCCGTGGCACTGTGGATGGGCGTCTATCCCGAAAGCTTCCTGGCACCGATGCGCGGTGACGTGACCACTGTTGTCGCGCGTCTTGCGCCGGCCAAGCCTGCGGGCGACGCGCATCTTGCCGCGGGCAAGCCCAAGGCGGCGAAGGCCGGTGACCATGGTGCTGCTCAGGGCGAAGCCCATCATGCGGGAGGCGTCCAATGACCGCCGATCTCGCGCTTATCTGGCCCGAACTGATCCTGACGATCGGCGGACTGATCACCCTGATGCTCGGCACCTTCGCGGGTGATCGCCAGGTCGGGCTCTATCAGCTCGCCGCGATGGTGACGCTGGCTGCCGCTGCGGCGGCGGTCGTTACGTTCTTCGGCACCGATACGACGGTCTTTTCAGGTACGTTGTCGGTCGACAGCTTCGGCGGTTTCGCCAAGCTTCTGATCTACGCCGCCAGCTTCATGTGCATCCTCGTCGCGCCGCGCTTCTTCAAGGACAGCATGCGCGCCGAATATCCGACGCTCATTCTCTTTGCCGCGCTCGGCATGGGGATCATGGCTTCGTCGCGTGACCTGATGACGCTCTATATCGGGCTCGAGCTCAACAGCCTTGCCGCCTATGTGCTCGCCAGCTTCATGCGCACCGACGACCGGTCGAGCGAAGCGGGTCTCAAATATTTCGTCCTCGGTGCGCTTGCGTCGGGCATGCTGCTCTATGGCATTTCGCTGCTCTATGGCTTCACCGGCACGACCGATTTCGCCGGGATCGCGAAGGTCATCGGCGGCGAGATGAACATCGGCCTGCTGTTCGGCGTCGTGTTCGTGATCGCGGGCCTTGCCTTCAAAGTCAGCGCCGTGCCGTTCCACATGTGGACGCCCGACGTTTACGAAGGCGCACCGACGCCGGTGACGACCTTCTTCGCCACCGCGCCCAAGGTTGCGGCCATGGCGCTGCTGACGCGCGTCGTCATCGATGCGATGGGACCCGCGGTCGGCGCGTGGCAGCAGATCATCATCTTCCTCGCGCTCGCCTCGATCATCCTCGGCGCGGTCGGTGCGATCGGACAGAAGAACATCAAGCGCCTGCTGGCCTATTCGTCGATCAACAACGTCGGCTTCATGCTCGTCGGCCTTGCCGCCGGAACGCAGCAGGGGGTCGAGGGCGTGCTGACCTATCTGCTCGTCTATATGGTGACGACGCTTGGCGCCTTCCTGGTCGTGCTGCAGCTGCGCGACGATCAGGGCAACCAGGTCGAAAGCATTCCGGCGCTCGCGGGCCTGTCGCAGCGGCGTCCCGGCATCGCGGCGGCGCTTGCGGTCTTCCTGTTCAGCCTTGCCGGCATTCCGCCGCTGTTCGGCTTCTGGCCGAAGTATCTGGTGTTCGAGGCCGCGGTGAACGCGAACCTCGTGCCGCTGGCGGTCGCGGGTATCGTCGCCTCGGTGATCGGTGCTTATTACTATATCGCCATCATCAAGACGATGTACTTCGACGACAAGTCGGACACCGAATTTCCGAAGGGCACCGGCACGGTGGTCGAGGATGCGGTGATCACCGCCAGCGCTCTGTGGCTGTCGGTCATCGGCTATCTCTTCATCGGCGTGCTGGGGGTTCTTTCCGCAAGCGCGGCGTCGGTGCTGTTCTGATCCCGCCGATCGAGCGGACGCAGCAGACCGGTTCGACCAACGCCGACCTGCTGGCAAGGCTGGCGAGCGGCGAGCATGTAGGCGAGGGGCATTGGCTCGTCGCCGACCGGCAGACCGCCGGGCGCGGACGACTGGGCCGGGCCTGGGGTGACGGGCAGGGCAATTTCATGGGCTCGACCGTCGTTCACCTGAGTTCCGGCGATCCGTCGCCGGCCACGCTGGCGCTGGTCGCCGGGGTGGCGCTGGCAAAGGCGGTCGCGGCCTTGGCGCCGGGTGTCGCCGCGACGCTCAAATGGCCCAACGACCTGCTCGTCGACGGCGCGAAATGCGCCGGCATCCTGCTGGAGCGCTCGGGAAATTCGGTCGTGATCGGCATCGGCGTCAATCTGGTGTCCGCGCCGGAGCTTCCCGATCGCCGGACCATGTGCTTTGCCGAGCAGGGCGTGCAGGTCGACCGTGACCGCTTTGCCGAGGCGATGGCGGTTGCGATGCTCGATACGCTATGGACCTGGCGGCAGGAGGGCGTGCAAAGCATCGTCCGTGCCTGGTTACCGCTGGGCCATCCGGTCGGGACGCCGCTGCGGGTGTCGGAACAGCAGGTCGACGGAACCTTCGACGGCCTGGCACCCGACGGCGCACTCCGCTTGCGCCGCGTCGATGGCGAGGTCATGCTGGTCCATGCGGGTGACGTCGAACTGAACCGACCGCCCGAGGAGGGGAAATAGCGTGCTGCTCGCGATCGATGTCGGCAATACCAACGCAAAATTCGCGCTGTTCCGCGGGGCCGAGCTGCTGGCGCGCTGGCGGATCGCCACCGACGATCGCCGGACCGCCGACGAATATATGGTGTGGCTCGACCAGCTTCTGCGCATCGAGGGGCATGATCGTGCCGATGTCGACGCGGTGATCATCTCCACCGTCGTGCCGCGGGCGCTCCACAATCTTCAGCTGCTCGCGCATAAATATTTCGGCGTCGACGCTTTGGTCGCGGGCCGCGAGCCGGTGAGCTGGGGCATCGCGCTCAAGGTCGACGAGCCGCAGTCGGTGGGCGCGGACCGCGCGGTGAACGCGATTTCGGCGCAGGCCGTCGAGCCGGGCAAGGACAAGCTCGTCATCAGCTTCGGCACTGCGACGACGCTCGACCATATCGGTCCCGAGGGCGCCTATCTCGGCGGCATCATCGCGCCGGGCGTCAACCTGTCGCTGGAGGCGCTGGTCGCGGCCGCCGCAAAGCTGCCGCGCATCGCCATCGAGGCGCCCGCATCGCCCAGCGTCATCGGCCGAACGACCGAAAGCCAGATGCTGATCGGCGTCTATTGGGGCTATGTCTCGATGATGGAGGGGCTGATCGCGCGAATGAAGGCCGAAATCGGCAAGCCGCTGACGGTCATCGCCACCGGCGGACTCGCAACGCTATTCGACAAGCAGGCGCATCTCTTCGACCGTATCGAGCCCGATCTTACGCTCAACGGCCTGATGCACCTCTATAACCAACGGAACCAGACAAGATGACGACTCCGGGCAAGGAGCTGCTTTTCCTCGCATTGGGAGGATCGGGCGAGATCGGCATGAACGCCAATCTTTATGGCTGTGACGGCAAATGGATCATGCTCGATCTGGGCGTGACCTTCGGCAGCCAAGACTATCCCGGCATCGAAATCGTGATGCCCGACCTCGAGTTCATCGAGGATCGCAAGAAGGATTTGCTGGGCATCGTCCTGACGCACGGGCACGAGGACCATATCGGCGCGATCCCCTATCTCGCCGCCGATCTGGGCGTGCCGCTCTATGCGAACCGCTTCACCGCCGGCCTCATCGCGCACAAGCTTGCCGAGGAGGGGCTGGAGAAGGAAGTCCGGATCAATGTCGTCGACATCGACGACAGCTTTCAGATCGGTCCCTTCGGCATCCGCCTCGTCCCCTTGGCGCACTCGATCCTGGAGATGAGCGCCGCGGTCATCGACACGCCTTATGGCCGCGTGTTCCACACCGGCGACTGGAAACTCGATCCGGACCCGATCCTGGGCGTTCCTGCGAGCGCGGCGGCGCTGACCGCGATCGGCGACGAGGGCGTCGACGTTCTCGTCTGCGATTCGACCAATGCGTTCAACGCCGATGCCTCGGGCAGCGAAGGTAGCGTACGCGACGGGTTGATGCAGGCAGTGGGCGCGGCAAAGGGCCGGGTGGTCGTGACCACTTTTGCGTCCAACGCGGCCCGGCTCGCGACCTTGGGCGCTATTGCCACGGCGACGGGGCGCACGCTTTGCGTCGCCGGCCGCTCGCTCGACCGCATTCTGGGCGTCGCGCGGAGCGTCGGCTATCTAAGGGATTTCCCGCCGACCGTCGATTTCGACGAGGCGATGCGCCTGCCGCGCAACAAGGTGATGGTGGTCGCGACCGGCGGGCAGGGCGAGCCGCGTGCGGCGCTGGCGCGCATGGCGGCTGACGGCCATCAGATCAAGCTGGAGGCCGGGGATACCGTCGTCTTCTCGTCCAAGCAGATCCCGGGCAACGAGGTCGCGATCGGACGGATCATGAATCAGCTCGCCGCGAAGGACGTGCTGACCGTGACCGAAAAGCAGGCGCATATCCACGTCAGCGGCCATCCGGGCCAGCCCGAACTTGCCGCGCTTTATGGCTGGCTGCGGCCCAAGCTGGTCGTGCCGGTGCATGGTGAGATCCGCCACATGCACGAACAGGCCCGCTTCGCGCTCGAAAAGGGTGTTCCCGACACGCTGGTGCAGGAAAATGGCGATCTGGTGCGCCTGGCGCCCGGTGGCGCCCGCATCGTCGAGCGCGTGCGCTCGGGCCGACTGCTCCTCGATGGCGACGTGATCCTTCCCGCCGACGGCGAGACGATCAACGAACGCCGCAAGCTGGCGCTGCACGGCCAGATTTCGGTCGCGGTCGTGCTGTCCGACGGCAAGTTCCAGGGCAGCGCGATCCAGTATCGCGGCGTGCCGGTCGAGGATGATCGCGAGGCGTTCGTCGAGGAAATGAACGAAGCGGCCGAACAGGCCGCGACCGGGCCCGCGCGCGACCGCGATGCGCTGAAGGAATCGATCCGCCTCGGTGTGCGCCGCGTCGCGACCGACTGGACCGGCAAAAAGCCCGTAACCGACGTTCTGATTGTGGATATCTGATCGATGAAATGGACATCGATGCTCGCGATTTATTCGCTGTTCTGGGCCTTCAGCGCCTTCTTCGTGCTGCCCTTTCACGGCCGCCGTGCGGAGGACGACGCGACGCCGCAGGTGAAGGGGCAGGACCCCGGCGCGCCCGCGACCTTTCGGCCCGGACGCATCCTGCTGCAGATGACGATCCTCGCGACGGTCGGCTTCGTTCTCTATTACGCCGCCTATGTCAGCGGCTGGGCCGATCCCGACGTCCTGACCGGGCGCGCCTGATCAGTTCCGCAGGCGGTCGATCGCCTGCGCGAGCGCAACATAGAGCTTGCCGATATCCGACGACAGCAGGGTGACGCTGATCGCCGACCCGTCGCGCGCGCCGATCAGCAGGCGCAGCATCGCCTCGAAATCGTGGATGAACTGGTTCACCGAAGCGTGGAAGCCGTCGTCATTTTGATAGAGGCGCAGGATTTCCTTCGCCTCGCTATTCTCGATCAGCTTGACCGCACGGCGCGCGAAGACGCCGCGATCGCCCTTCAGATAGGCGTCCCACGCGGTGTCGCTGACTTCGCTCGATAGGATCTTGGTCACATCGATCGCCGTCGATTTCAGCGCTTCGGTAAGCACGCCGACCTGCTTCGCCAGCGAATCGCGGTCCGACGCGGCGATCGCTTGTTCGGCTTCCAGCGCGCGCTGTTCGACATTGGCGCTGGTATCCATGATCGTGATGAGCTGGCGCATCAGCCTGTCGGCCGCACCGTTCGCCGCCTCGACGGCGCGCTGCGAGGCTTCCTCGATCGCCGTGAGCTGTCCCATGATCTCGGTCTTGAAGGCGGCGTCGATCGCTTCGCTGGCGGTTGCCTGCATCGCCTCGCGCGCGCCCGCTACCAGCCTGTCGAGCGTCTGGCGCGCTTCGTCGGCGGCCGCATCGGCGGTGATGCGAACCTCGCCCAGCGTCGCGATCATCCGCGCGCCGCCTTGCTCGGCGAATTCGTCGGCGCCACTGCGCAACTTCGCGAGCGCGGCGTCGGCCTCGGCGAGCGATCCGTTGATTCGGTCGATCAGCGCCTGCTGGCCTGCGCCATGCTCCGCCATCTTGCTTTCGCCGGCCTCGATCGTCGATTTGACCGCATTGACGTGCGACAGCGTCGACTGTGCGACCAGCTCCGACGCCTCGAGCATCGGCTTGAGCTGCGACAGCGCCGTCTGCGTGGTCTTGCCGTGCGAAGTCATGCGGTCGAGCGCGTGGGGCAATGTCTCGTCAAGCTCGCGCGTCACCGCATCGAGCGCGAGCAGCAGCGATTCGGCTTGCGAGATCAGTTGATGGGCCGACCCGTTGCCCGTCTGCACCTCTGCCATGAAGGCCGCCAGCTGGCCCTTGGTATCGTCGATGGCGCGGCCGATGATGCCCGTGCTCGTCGACACGCTGGCGTCGAGGGCCTCCAGTTGCTGCGTCACGTCGGCGACATGGCTGGTCAGGCGGGTGGCCAGCGCTTCGCTCGCCTCGCCGTGCGCCGCGAGCTGCGTTGCCATGGCATCGCCGGCGTCACGCGCCGCTGCAAGCCGGGTGTCGAGTTGAGCCGCGGCCGCGTCTACGCCGTCGCGGAACTGCTTCCAGCTTCCGTCCATCTGGCCCGTGACGGTGGCAATCGTCGCTTTCAGGTCGTCGCGCGCCGTTGCCGACGCCTGTGTCATTTGCGCCAGCGCGATCGCATGGGCATCGGTCGCCTGCGAGGCGGTGGCGAGCAGGCCTTCTTCGGTTTCCTTCGCCTGTTGCTGAAGCGCGCCGATCGCTTCGTGCAGGCTTGCGGCGGATTCGCTGCCCGTCTGCGCGACCTTCGTGGCTTCTTCACCCAGTGCGGCGAGCTTCGCTTCCAGATTCGCACCCTGCTGGTGCGCGACGAGGCCGGCTTCGCGGAAATTCACCGCGAGCCGCTGCGCGACGTCGTCGATCCGCGGCAGGCCCGCAAGCAGGCCATCCATGCGTTGCATCGCGACATCACCCGATCGCGCAAGCTGGTCGTGGGCGTTTGCGATCACCGAGGCGTTGGTCGCCAGCCTGTCGCTACTCTCATTGAGTCGCAGCACGGTATCGAGGCCGAGCTGCTGAATCGTCTTCGCCTGATCCGAAAGCTGTTTTTGTGCGTCGGCAAGATGCAGCCCCAGCGAATGCATCGACTGGCCAAGCGCCATATTTTCGTCGCGGAGGGCGCCGGCAAGGCGTGCGAACCGTGCCTGTTCGGATTTGCTCGAACGCAGCAGGGCCATCCACAGGACGGCAAGCAGGGTCAGCGGCATCGCGATCGTTGCCAGAACGCCGGGCCATTCGGAAGGGGCGGGGCTGCGCGTGAACTGGGTGGTCGCCATGGCCATGGCGAATGCGGTCCAGCCGAGAGCGAGCAGGACGAGCAGAATCGGCGCGATCCGGTCGCGCCAAGGCGACTGCGCGGATTCGAACTCTTCTGCCGACCAATCCTGCGGCGCGTAGGTCAGCGAGGAGGTGTCGAGCCAGTCGCGCTCCGCGGTCGCGGCCGCCTCCGGCGGGGACACGACTTCGGGCGCCGCGGCCAGTGCTTCCGCTTCGGTCTCGGTTTCCGGCTTTGCCGCGGAATCCCGCCACAATCCGACGATCTTCTTTTCCCCCGTCATCGCGCTATCTTAGCAGCAAATGGCCGCCATGAAACGGAAACTTAACTACGATCTGCCAAGGCTGTGGAATGTCGTTCGATAGTGGCCCCCTGGACCGGTATATCAGCGCCGCGGTCGGCGACGATCCTGCAATGGCGATGGAATTGCGGGCGAGCTTCGTCGAGGGCGCGCGCGAGTTGTCGGATCTGATGCGGCGCGCACGCTGCGACGCCAACTGGCATGTCGCCGCCGAACGGCTAAAGAGCCTTTCCGCCACCTTCGGCATCATTCCGCTGATCCAGCTTGCGGAAGATGCAATGGCGGGCGCACCCGGCGACCCGGCGGTGCTGCGTGAAATAAACGGGGCAATCGAAGGCCTCGCCTGACCCGGTTTTCGGGTTCAATCGTCGTTCAGCCGGCGCCTCTCATATATAAATTCGATCCCGGCCGTCTTGCCTTGGCAACGCGACGGGTTTAGCCGCGTTTTGACCGCGGCTGAGCCCCCCCGCTTGCATCTTGGCAAGGCGGCCGTTTGTGAGGAGAGATTTCGATGTTCACCCGTTTCCGCCAGATGCCCGCGACGGCGATGGCTGCCGTATTGGGTTGCGCGCTGATCGCCACCGCGGCGCCGGCCGTCGCCAAGGAAAAGCCGAAGAAGGAAGAAAGCAAGAAGGGAGCCGAGGTTCCCGTCAGCAAGGGCTTTACGCCCGCGGTCAAGAAGATGATCGACGCCAACACGGCGAAGGATCCCGCCGCCCTGCAGGCCGCGCTTACCGAAAGCCAAGGCGCCGCGACCGAGCCCGGCGACCGTTACTGGCACGGCTATTACACGCTGCAGCTTGGCCTGCTGAACAAGGACAAGGCGACTCAGGATCGCGGCCTCGACGCGATGCTCGATTCGGGCGTTTCGCCGGCGGACAGCGTTGCCGCCTATAATTTCTATTCGGGCAACTTCGCCTATGGCGACAAGAATTACGCCAAGGCGGTGCAGCGTCTGGAGGCCGCGCAGGCCGCCGGTTCGAACGAACCTAACCTGCCGCTGCTGCTGATGGACAGCTATCTCAGCAGCAACCAGATCGACAAGGGCGTCGCGATGGCGAAGGCGTCGATCGAGGCGAGCCGCGCCGCCGGCCAGCGTCCGTCGGAAGAACTGTATGTCCGCCCCGCGCGCGCATTGCAGGCCGCCAAGCGCACCGACGATCTGCTCGACATCCTGACGCTGCGCGTTCGCGACTGGCCGCAACCGGTGGTGTGGCGCAACACGCTGTACATCCTGCTGCAGCAGGCGGGCGGCGACAAGGATCTCAATATCGACGTCCTGCGCCTGATGCGCGCGACGAACGCGATGACCGAGCGCGGCGAATATCTGGAATATGCGGCGCTCGCGACCGAAGCCGGCTATCCGGGCGAAGTCGTCTCGGTGGTCAAGCAGGGCATCGCGAACAAGGTGTTCACCGAAAAGGATGAGCGCTTTGGCCCGATCCTGAGCTCGCAGACCGACCGCGCCAATGCGGACCATGCGGCGCTTCTCGCCGATGCGTCGAAGAAGCCGGCTACTCCGAAGGCAGCGCGTGCGACGGCCGACGCACTCGTCGGCATCGGCGAATATGCCAAGGCGATCCCGCTTTACGAAGGCGTGGCCGCCACCGATCCGGTCGCGCAATATCGTCTGGGCGTCGCGCAGGCACTGGCTGGCCAGAAGGACGCAGCCGTCGCCAGCTTCGCAAAGGTGACGGGCAGCCGCGCCCGACTCGCGAAGCTTTGGACCGTGCATGTCCAGGCGCCCGCTACGCCCGCTCCCGCTCCCGCTCCCGCTGCTGCTCCGGCAACCGGCGGCTGATTACGGGTCACGGCCACAAAAAAGGGCGCCATCCACTGCGGATGGCGCCCTTTTTTATTGCGTCATGTGAAGAGGGTCAGGGCTCGACGGGAATTCCCGCGAGTTGCTTCGCGGTGCGAATCGTCAGCGAGGTCTTCACGCTCGTCACATTCGGCGCCGACGTCAGGTGCGCCGTCAGGAACGACTGGAAGCTCTGCAGATCGCGCGCGACGACCTTCAGCAGGAAGTCGATTTCGCCGTTGAGCATATAGCATTCGCGGACTTCGGGAAGCTGGCCGACGTAATCCTCAAAGGATTTGAGATCGGATTCGGCCTGGCTGCGTAGGCTGACCATCGCGAACACGGTGATTCCATAGCCCAGCTTGGCGGCATCGAGGTCGGCATGATAGGAACGGATCACGCCCGCCTCTTCCAGGGCGCGGACTCGGCGCAGGCACGGAGGTGCCGTGAGTCCCACCATTTGCGCCAGCTCTACATTGGTCATCCGCCCGTTTTTCTGCAGCTCGCTGAGGATTTGCAGGTCGATCTGATCAAACTTCTGGCTGGCCATCATTGAAACATCCGCTTTCCAAAACTCTCTCGACCATAATATTATTTCAGACGAATGCAATTGTCCCACAATGTGACGTAGCTGGTGAAGGCACTTTCATGACCGGGTGATTCACGCTAGCCGCTAAGCATATGCTAACCAACAAAGTAGGTGGGGCGGGCTTCGCGTGACTGCTGACTCGATGATCGCGACCATCTTGCGTCAAGCGCCGAAGGATCGGCGCGGGACCGTCGCGGCGTGGCGGCAAATCTCCGATATTCTTGCGCAGCGCGGTAATCAACTGGGCGATGACGATATTCGCCGGTCGTTCCACGCGCTGGCCGTCCTGCGCCCCGAAGTGCCCGAAAAAGTAAGGCGCGAATGCGCCCAGGCGATCGCCCGGCATGGCCGTTTCGCGCCGCTTGTGGCGTTTTACGCGAACGACGTGCCGGCTGTGTCGACGGCGATGCTGCGCCGCGCGCGGCTGTCGGAGGTCGACTGGCTGGCGATGTTGCCCGCGACCGCAGCCACCGCGCGCTCGATTCTCGCCGGGCGCGACGATCTGCCGGTCAGCGTCCGGCGCGCGCTCGCGAGTCTGGGGGCGGGATCGGTCGCGTTGCCCCAGCCCGAGATCGCCGTCGAGGAGGCGCCGCCGCCGGTCGAGATCGTGGTCGAACAGCCGGCCGCGGTCGCCGACGCCATACCCAGCCAGATCAGCGAGCTTGTGCGCCGCATCGACAAATATCAGTCCGCGCGCGCGCAGCCCGCCGCGCGGGCGCCGCGGACCGATTTCCTCTTCGAAACCGGCGCGGACGGGCTCATCTGCTGGGTCGACGGAATCACGCGCGGTGCCGCGATCGGCCTGTCGATCGCCGAATCGGCACTGGGCGGCGAGCCGGGCGCCGACGGTGCCGCGGCGGGGGCGTTCCGCCAGCGCGCCGAAATCATCAACGCGCGCATGATCCTGGAGGGTGCGGCCAGCGAGTCGGGCGAATGGCGCTTCTCGGCCTTGCCCTGGTTCGATCCGGCAACCGGACAGTTTCGTGGCTATCGCGGCAGCGCCAGGCGCCCGCAGCAGAGCGAAATACCCTATGGCCGACCCGCGGCCGTGGAATCGGGCGATTCGATCCGCCAGCTGATCCACGAACTGCGCAGTCCGCTCAACGCGATTTCGGGCTTTTCGCAGATCATCTCGGGTCAGATGTTCGGGCCGGTGAGCGCGACCTATCGCGCGATGGCCGAAACGATCGTCGCCGACGCCGCGGCGGTGCAGGCTATCATCGACGATCTCGAGACCGCGGCGCGCGCCGTCAGCGCACCGCCGCCCGAACCCGGACCGAGCGAAATCGCCGATATCGACGCGGTCATGGCGCAGGTTCAGGGCGATCTGTCCTCGCTGCTCGCCGAACAGCACGTCGACATGAGCATTTCGCGCGTCGGCGGTCCGTTCCTGGCGCGGGCGAACGACGCCAACTCTCGGCGCATGATCGGCCGCCTGCTGACCGCGCTGGTCGACATTTCGGAGCCCGGCGCGACGCTTGTCGGTCAGCTCGTCACCGAACCGGGGCATGACGACATGCTCCAGCTTCGTGTCGTGCGCCCGCTCGCGATCCGCTTCGCGACCGCGGCGGACCTGCTCGACCCCGGATACAGCCCCGAAGGGGAGGCGCCCGGCGCCGCGATCCTCAGCCTGGGTTTCTCGCTTCGCCTGGTCGACAGCCTGGCGCGCGGGGCTGGCGGCCGCCTCGACATCGGGCATAACGCCTTGACCTTGCACTTGCCCTCGGCCAACCCAAGGGCCGACACGGAGCTCGGCATCCAGCAGAGCGAATAGTCGCGCCGGGGCAGGCGAAGGCAAAGGGGTTCAAGGTGGAGCCTGCGGGCGATTTCCAGGCATATCCGGCCGCGTCCGAGCTGATCGCGCTCCAGGACGACGAGCGTCCGCGTTTCTGGGTCACCATCGACACCGAAGAGGATTTCGATTGGGCCGCGCCGTTCGCGCGCACCGGCTTCCGGCTCGACTCGGTTCCGGCGCTCGCCGAATGCCAGGGCTTTTTCGAGCGCGCGGGAATCGTGCCGATCTATCTGGTCGACTGGCCGATCGTGCAGGACGACCGCGCGGTGGACATTTTGGCCAAGGCGCTGCGGGCCGGGCGCTGCGACGTCGGGGCGCAGCTTCACCCCTGGGTGACGCCGCCGCATGACGAGGTCGTCAGCGAACGCAACAGCTACACCGGAAATTTGCCCCCCGATCTTCAGCGCGCGAAGATGACGATGCTGCGCGATGCGATCACCCGCCGCTTCGGCGCGGCACCCGTGGTTTATCGTGCCGGCCGCTATGGTCTTGGCGCCGATACGGCGACGATGCTGGCCGAGCTCGGGTTCCGCTGCGACACGTCGGTGCGGTCGGGCTTCGACTATCGCAAGGGCGACGGGCCCGACTATCGCGGCGCGCCGCTGCATCCCTGGTGGGTGGCGACCGGCAAGGGCGCGGTGCTGGAGGTGCCGGTGACGACCGTGTTCGGCGGCTTGCTCGGCGCGGGCGGGGAGGGCGTCTATCACCGCATCGCGCGCGGCGGCATGCACGCCGGCGCGGCGCTCGCGCGGCTCGGCCTCGTCGAACGCATCGCGCTGACACCCGAAGGCATCCCGGCCGACCGGGCATGCCGTGCGATCGACATCGCGCTCGATCAGCGGCTACCGATCCTCAACTTTTCCTTTCACTCTCCGTCGCTGCAGCCCGGCAACACGCCCTATGTGCGCAGCGACAGCGACCTCGATCGTTTCTATCGCTGGTGGGACGCGGTTCTCGATCATCTCGCGCGTCGCGGGGTCGTGCCGACCGACACAGCGGGAATATTGGCGCTCGCCGCGCGCAAGGCGCCGGGGAACAGCGCGTAAGCCGCTTGCCAATCGGCGACTCGCTCCGCTATCGCCCGCTCATCCCTTCGGGGGCCTGTAGCTCAATGGTTAGAGCTGGCCGCTCATAACGGCTAGGTTGCGGGTTCGAGTCCTGCCGGGCCCACCATTTCCCTTGCAAAATGCAACTCGTCGCGGTCCATTACGGCCGACAAGAAGAGGAGAGGGACATGGGCAAGGGGCGTATAATCCTGCTGGGCGGTTTGGCGGTCGTGGCCGTCGTCGGAGCGAGCGTCGCGGTGCGCACCGCGGGCTTCGCGCCAAAGGATATCGCCGACGGCAGCGACGTGCGCCTTGCCGCCGCGCCGCCCTACGACCTCGATGCCGCAGTCCGGCACCTCAGCGCTGCAGCCCAGCTTCGCACCGTGTCGAACCAGGATCCGGCCGAAAACGACGTCGCCGAATGGGACAAGCTCCACGCATGGCTCGCGGCCACCTATCCGGCTGCACATGGCGCGATGACGCGCACGATCCTTCCCAATCGCACATTGCTCTATCATTGGGCGGGCAGCGACTCGTCGCTCGCGCCGATCATCGTGATGGCGCACCAGGACGTGGTGCCGGTGACCCCCGGGACCGAGGGCGACTGGAAATATCCGCCCTTTGCCGGGACGATCGCGGAGAATGCGGTCTGGGGTCGCGGAACCGTCGACGACAAGGGCTCGCTCGTCGGCCTGTTCGAGGCGCTCGACGCGTTGGTGAAAGCGGGGTTCAAGCCAAAGCGCGGCATCTACCTTGTTTCGGGCCACGACGAGGAAGCGGGCGGCACCGGCGCGATCGCGGCAGCGGAGAAGCTTGAGGCCGAGGGTGTCAAGGCGATCTATACGCTGGACGAGGGTAGCATCGTGCTGACCGACACGCCGGTCATCGACGGCCCCGCGATCATGATCGGCATCGCCGAAAAGGGTTATGGCACGCTGAAGGTGACCGCCAACGCGCCCGGCGGGCACAGTTCGATGCCGCCGGCGGAGACCGGCGTCGAGACGCTGGCCAAGGCGGTGCTCGCCATTACCGGCAAGCCTTTCCCGCTGGAGGTGCGCGGACCCGGCGCCTCGATGATCGAGGCGCTGGCGGCCAAGAAGGGCGGGACGACCAAGATGGCGGTCGCGAACCAGTGGCTGTTCGGCGGCAAGCTGCGGCAGCAACTCGGCGCCGCGCCGACGACCGCCGCGGCTTTCCACACCACGATCGCGCCGACGATGCTGCAGGGCAGCCCCAAGGAGAATGTCCTGCCGCAGTCGGCGAACGCGCTGATCAACTATCGCATCGCACCGTGGAACACGTCGGCCGACATCATGGCGCGGGCCAAGGCCGCGGTCGGCAGCACCAAGGTCGAGCTTGCATGGGTAAAGCCGCCGCGCGAGCCGTCGCGCGTTTCCTCGACCAGTTCGCAGGGTTGGAAATGGATCGCCGCCGCCGCGCGCGCCGATGCGCCGGGCGCGGTGCTGACCCCGACGCTCGTCGTCGCGGGAACCGACAGCCGCAGCATGGAGCCGGTGTCGCAGGATGTGTACCGTTTCATGCCGATGCATTTCTCGCTGAAGGAATCGGCGATGATCCACGGCACCAACGAACATATGAAGATCGACAGCTTCAAACGGATGATCGATTTCTATGCGCGGCTGATTGCGACGTCTGCGGGATAGACTCGGCGGCCAAGCCTGTCTAAGGCGCCCGCAGTCGGGGAGTGGCGCAGCCCGGTAGCGCGCTTGCTTTGGGAGCAAGATGTCGCAGGTTCGAATCCTGTCTCCCCGACCATTCCCAAAAATGTTTCTCGGCTTCCGGCGGCCAGTGCGCGGCCGTTCGTCGTTCCGGGCCGGATGCGCGTCCCGGCTTTCGCTGGGCGCGTATCATCGTCGATCGCCGACAGCCACGCGCGCACATACTTGCCAAAGGTCCGGCGCCCCACTATCCCGCGCAAACCGCGCCTTCGGGTATCTCGATCGGCGGGTGCCGCCACCAAAGATTGCGTCCGCTGAGTTCTGTTCCAGCCACTCCCTACGTCGATCAGCTCAGCATCGGGGCAGGGCGGCGTGCGTTCGCCATCGGCCTGGCGGTTCTGATCCCGCTGCTGTTGCTGCTGATGCTGCTGACCTTCGGCCCGAAAAAGCCGCCGCGCTTCAAGGATGTGCCCGTTACCGTGGTGAGCATCGATGCGCCGGAGGCGGCGGAAGAGGCGGTCGAACCCAGCCCTCGCGAGAGCAAGCGCGCCGAAACGAAGCCCTTGCCGGAGCCGCCCGCGCCCGACGAACCGGTGCAGCCGAAGGCCGCCGACCCGGTAGCCGCCCCGGCACCGCCGGCTCCACCGCCGCCCCCATTGCCGCCGACGACGGTCCCGCGGATCGGCGCGCGTCCGCCGGGTGGACAGGTCTATGGACCGCCCGACACTGGCGGCTCCTCCTCGGCCTATCGCGATACCGAGCGGGTGGGGACGGCTCCCAATGGCGAGCCCCTATATGCCGCCGCCTGGTATCGCGAACCGAGCGACGACGAACTGCGCGGCTATCTGTCCACCGCCGACGGACCCGGCTGGGGCCTGATCGCGTGCCGCACCGCGCCCGATTACCGGGTCGAGGATTGCGTCGGGCTCGACGAATATCCGAACGGATCGCAAATCATGCGCGCCGTTCTGGCCGCCGCGTGGCAATTCAGGGTACGCCCCCCGCGCCTCGGCGGAAAACAGATGGTCGGGGCGTGGGTGCGGATCCGCATCGATTATGGGATCCGGCGGCGTTAGGTTTTTCTGTGTTGGGGGTGGGGAGCTGACTTCACTCCCTTCCAAAGTTCAGGGAAGTTCAGCCTTGTGGGCTCCCCGTTCTGGACCACGCTATGGTGGGCGCACGGTCGAGAGAATACCGGCGGATCGCGTTTGTTCACTGAATGAAAGAGCCGGGATCGGTGCTGACATAGCCGGATATTGTAGGAAAGGCCTTTCCCCATGCCCACGGCACAGGGAGGATTTAAATGGCCGCAATCGGTCGCAAACTGACCTGGCTTCCCACGCCTTCGTCATCCCGGACTTGATCCGGGATCCATGACAGCGGCCGAAGGATGGACCCCGGATCAAGTCCGGGGTGACGAGGAAGGACAGCTAGCCCCAATCCGCAGCGTTCGATGCGATCCCCGGCGAAGGCCGGGGTCCAGAGCGCAGCCACCCAGCGCCGGCTTCCTAACGCCCTGGACCCCGGCCTTCGCCGGGGATCACGAAGGGTCGCGACGGGCAGCGGACGATCCGGCGGTTTTGGGGTGGGTAGCGGCCATCCAACGCTCGTCATGCTGAACTCGTTTCAGCATCCATGGACGGACCTGCAATTTAACGCTGCGCTGGAAGCATCGTCGGGCCATGGACCCTGAAACAAGTTCAGGGTGACGAAAGAAGAGACGTCGTCTTCCGGTCGCAAACTGACGTCGCTTCCCACGCCTTCGTCATCCCGGACTTGATCCGGGATCCATAACAGCGGCTGAAGGATGGACCCCGGATCAAGTCCGGGGTGACGAGGAAAGACAGGTCAGGGCTGATCTGCAAACTCACCTACATGCTTCCCGGCGGCCCGAAGCCAAAGCCTTAACGCGCTACTAAGCATTTGCGATTATTGCTCCTTCCTGGGACCAACAAGTGACCAAGGTGGGTATGGCACTGAAGAAGCTGATTGCGGCGCTGTTTGCGCTGCTTGCTGCGCTGTGCGTGGCGGGGCCGGCGATGGCCGCGCCCTGCTATTATGCGACGTCGCAGGGGGCCACGGGCCCTGCGGACTGGCAGACCTATTGCTGGCTCGACTTCAGCACCTACAACGACACGACGGCACGCACCACGGCGGGGCAGAATTTCTCCTTCACATTGCCCGACGGCACGGTGATGGCTTTCAACATGCGCGTATCGGGCGCGGCGACAAGCGCTTCGTCGTCGCCGTCCTGGTCGGGCAGTGCGGTCGGCAATACGGCGTTTCTCGGCATCGCGGGGCGGCCGATCCTGTATCAGACGGCCGGCGGCACGACGACGATCCAGATCAGCGGCATCACGCTGACGCCGCCGACGTCGGGTACGGTCAGCGCCTATATGTTCGTCGGCGCCGACGGGGAATCGTCGAACAGTGGGGAATCGCTGTCGTTCCAGACCAATGGCGGCAACTGGCAATTGCTCGACACCGCGGGACCGATCAGCGGTTCGACCTATCCGACGGCGTCGGGGGCCGGCACCAGCAACTTCAGCGTCGCCGGCGCGAACGGCAATGTCGGCGCCTATATCGTCGGTTCGGTTTCGCCGACGCAGGTGACGACGACGCTGGTCGGCGGCGGATTACAGGGCACGATGTTCGCGGTGCGCTTCGCATCGATCCGGCTCAACACCCAGATTGCGGGCGCGCGCGTCAATGCCGCCGACCAGTTCGCCTTCTCGATCAATGCGACGAGCGGCGGCGCGGCGCTAGCCTCGGGCACTTCCAGCGGAGCGACGCTCGGGCCGTTCACGGCCGCCGCGCTGTCCAGCACCGCGGCGATCCCGATCACGCTCAACCAGTCGATGGCCAGCGGCAGCAGCAGCGCGATCGGCAAATATCGTTCGACCCTGACCTGTACCAACAGCACCACCGGATCGAGCACGGTGATGCCGACCAACGTCGTCACGACCTCCTATAATTTCGGCACATTGCGTTTCGGCGATGCGGTGCAGTGCAGTTTTACCGAGACGCCTTTTCCGCACCTGACTTTGACGAAGATGCTGGGATCGGGCGGGCGTCAGTTCAGCGGCGACCAGTTCGTGATGGCGATCAACGACGGGGCGACCGTTGTCGCGACGACGACCACGACCGGCAGCGGCAGCACGGTGACGAATGGCGCGACGGCCCAGACGCAGGTGACCGCGGGAACCGCCTATAGCCTGAACGAGAGCCCTAGCGGCACGACGATCCTCGGTCAGTATAACGCGGCGATGGTCTGCACCAACGCGGCTTCATCCTCGACCGTCCTGCCGACGAGTCCGGGGGGCAGCGTCACGCCGCAGATGGGCGACATCATCAGCTGCGTCGTCACGAACACGAAGCGGGCGTCGAACGCGACGCTCAACATCGCCAAAAACTCTTCGCTCGTCTCCGACCCCGTGAATGGCGCGACCAATCCGAAGGCGATTCCGGGCGCTATCCTGCGCTACAGCTTCGTGGTCCAGAACAGCGGGCCGGCGGCGGTCGACAACAACACGCTGCTGATCGTTGACACGCTGCCCCTGCAGATCACGGTCGGCACGGCAGCGGCGCCGGTGTTTACGCAGGGATCGCCGACGAGCGGGCTGACGTTCAACGCCGCGACCGACATTCGCTATTCCAATTCGGCGACCAAGCCGGCGAGCTTTGCCGCGTGCACCTATACGCCCGTTGCGGCCTATGACCCCGCGGTCAAATATGTGTGCCTGCGTCCGCAGGGCGCGATGGCGGGGTCGACGGGCGTTCCGACCAACTTCACGATCAGCATCCAGGGCCAGCTCAACTAGCCATTGCGAAACTCGGGCAAAGAAAAAGGCGGCCCTCCGAAGGAGGACCGCCCGTTTCTCGTTTCAGTCATTGCCCCGAAGGGCTGCGACTTACTTCTTTTCTTCGGTCTTCGCAGCGTCGGCGGCCGGAGCAGCTTCAGCCTTGGCAGCGTCAGCGGCCGGAGCAGCAGCGGCGTCGGCCGGAGCAGCAGCTTCAGCGCCAGCAGCGGCAGCGTCGGCGCCAGCAGCGGCGGCGTCGGCGCCAGCAGCGGCGGCGTCTGCGCCTTCTTCAGCAACCGCAGCCGGAGCTTCGGTGGTGGCTTCTTCAGCAGCCTTTTCACCGCAAGCGGCGAGGGCGAACATGCTGGCAGCAACGGCGATAGCAGCAAACTTCTTCATGATGTGTGGGCTCCCTAAAATGCCTTTCCGCGATGGGGAAATTTTCCCGTCCCGCGAGCGGCGGGATTTAGCCGTTCCGCATGAATCGTCAACAAAAATAATTGAGATGCCCGGGGCTGGCCGAATTCTGTCATTTCTCCGTCATACTCAGGGAAGCTCGCTGTCCTCGCTGTTTGCGAGAATCGCCAGAGTCGCGGCCCAAACCGTCACATTCTGGCGCAGTTGCGCGGGGTCGATCTTGTCCAACGTGTCGTCGGGCGTGTGGTGGAGATCGAAATAGCGTGTCCCATCCTGCGCCAGGTCGATCGTGGGGACGCCGGCCTGAACCAGCGCGCCGATATCGGCGCCGCCGCCCGCCGATTGCTTCCCGCGGACGACGCCATAGGGCATCACCGCGGTGGCGATCCGGTCGGCCAGCCCCTTGGCGCTGTCGGGCAGCTTGAAGTCGACCCGCCAGACGCGGTCGGCGCCAAAGTCGGACTCGAGCGCGACCGCGTGCTTTTCCTTTCCGTGCGCGTCGAAATAGGCCTTGCCGCCGAACACGCCGACCTCTTCGGCGCCGGCCCACAGGATGCGGATCGTGCGCCGTGGCTGGCCGGCGGTCATTACATGGCGGGCCGCGGCGGTGATGATGCCGCAGCCGGCGGCATCGTCGATCGCCCCGGTGCCGAGATCCCAGCTGTCGAGATGGCATGCGACGATCACCGGGCTGGCGGCGGGATCGGACCCCGGCACTTCGGCAATGACATTGCCCGAATGGCGCGTGCCCAGGTTCTGCGGCGTCAGGATCAGCTTCATGCGCAGCGGTTCGGGGACATTGCCGACCGCCGCCTCGTTCGCGCGCTTCCACTGCCGGACCAGCTGGTCGGCGTCGGGGTTGGAGATCGCGCCGGCGGGGATGGGCTGCACGCCCTTCTCGAAATTGGTCACGCCCGTGTGCGGGTTGCGATGACCGTCGGTGCCGATCGAGCGGATGACGATCGCGATCGCACCCTTCTTCGCCGCGACGTTCGGGCCGGTAAAGCGGCCGCGGCCGTAATAGCCATAGCCGCTGCCGTCCTGCGTCGGCTGCATCTTGTGGTCGATGAAGACGATCTTGCCGCGGACCAGCGTGTCGGGCGCGGCGGCGAGCGCGTCGAAGCTTTCGAAATAGGCGATGTCGCCGCTGATCCCCTTGGCGCCGGTCGAGGCCGAGTTGCCGAGCGCCGCGATCGCCAGCTTCTGCGGCTGGAAGGGCCCGGTCAGCCACGCCTCTTCGCCGCCGCGCACCCAGACGGGCATGTCGAACTGTTCCTCGCGCACATTGGCGAAGCCCATCGCCTGAAGCCGCGCGACGGCCCAGCGGCGCGCGGCGGATTCGGCCTCGGTCCCGGCCATGCGCGGGCCGATCTCGGTCGTCAGATCCTCGGTGATCGACCAGGCGAGGTCGTCGCCGCGCTGCGCCAGTTCGGCCGCGCTCGGCGGCGGGGGCGAGGCTGCGGCGGTCGTGGAGGCAAGAAACAGGGCGGCGATCGCGGCGGCGCGGGTGGAGGCGGGGGGAATTTTCATGCCGCCGTCGTAACGGACCGCCCCGCACGTGCAAGCGTCGATTGCCCCGATCATTGCCCCTGAATGATTGCCCCGAATGATTGCCCCGAATGATTGCCCCGAATGATTGCCAACGCCGCGCCCATTCGCTAACCGGCGCGCAACTCTCCCGGCCGCAGGCGCGGCCTGACCCATACCGGAGCATTCCATGGCTGCCCAATATAGTTTCGTGATGAAGGGTCTGTCGAAGACCTATCCCGGCGCGCAAAAGCCGACGCTCAATAATCTCAGCCTGCAATTCTACCCCGATGCCAAGATCGGCATCGTCGGGCCGAACGGCACGGGTAAGTCGACCCTGATGAAGATCATGGCCGGCATCGACAAGGAATTCACCGGCGAAGCCTGGCCGGGCGAGGGGATCAGCGTCGGCTATCTGGCGCAGGAGCCGCAGCTCGATCCGACCAAGACGGTCAAGGAAAATGTCATGGACGGCGTTCGCCCCGTTGCCGACATGATGGACCGTTTCAACGAGATCAGCGCGCTGATGGCCGACCCGCCCGAGGATGCCGATTTCGAAGCGCTCATGGAAGAAATGGGCACGCTGCAGGAAAAGATCGACGCGGTCGACGGCTGGACGCTCGACAACCAGCTCGAAATCGCGATGGAAGCGCTCCGCTGCCCGCCGGGCGACTGGAGCGTCGAGAATCTGTCGGGCGGTGAAAAGCGCCGTATCGCGCTCACCCGCCTGCTGCTCGAAAAGCCCTCGATCCTGCTGCTCGACGAACCGACCAACCACCTCGACGCCGAAAGCGTCGCCTGGCTTGAAAAGCATCTCGTCGACTATCCGGGCAACGTCATCCTCGTCACCCACGATCGCTACTTCCTCGACAATGTCGTGAACTGGATCCTCGAACTCGATCGCGGCCGCTACTTCGTCTACGAAGGCAATTATTCGACCTATCTCGACAAGAAGGGCAAGCGCCTCGAACAGGAAGCGCGCGAGGATCAGGGACGCCAGAAGGCGATCCGCGACGAGCTCGAGTGGATCCGTCAGTCGCCCAAGGCGCGTCAGGCGAAATCGAAGGCGCGTATCAAGAGCTTCGACCAGCTGGTCGAGGCGCAGGAAAAGCGCACCCCCGGCAAGGCCCAGATCGTCATCCAGATTCCCGAGCGCCTCGGCGGCAAGGTGATCGAGGTTGCCGGGATATCAAAGGCTTATGGGGACAAGCTGTTGTTCGAGGACCTGTCCTTCACGCTGCCGCCGGGCGGCATCGTCGGTGTGATCGGGCCGAACGGCGCGGGTAAGTCGACCTTGTTCAAGCTGATCACGGGCCAGGAAACCCCCGACACCGGCACCGTCACCATCGGTGACACGGTCCGTCTCGGCTTCGTCGATCAGAGCCGCGACGACCTGAAGCCCGACAACAATGTCTGGCAGGAAATTTCGGGCGGCCACGAACTGATGAACATCGGCAAGCACGAGATGCAGACGCGCGCCTATGTCGGTGCGTTCAACTTCAAGGGCGTCGACCAACAGAAAAAGGTCGGCCAGCTTTCGGGCGGTGAACGCAACCGCGTCCATCTGGCAAAGATGCTCAAGGAGGGTGGCAACGTCCTCCTGCTCGACGAACCGACCAACGACCTCGACACCGAAACGCTCGCCGCGCTCGAAGAAGCGCTGGAGAATTTCGCGGGCTGCGCCGTGGTCATCAGCCACGACCGCTTCTTCCTCGATCGTCTCGCGACGCATATCCTTGCCTTCGAGGGCGACAGCCACGTCGAGTGGTTCGAAGGCAATTTCGAGGCCTATGAGGAGGACAAGATCCGCCGCCTCGGCGACGAGGCGACGCGTCCGCATGCGACGAGCTACAAGAAGCTGACGCGCTGATCGCGATGGCTGGGGAGGCTCCGATTTCGTCGGGCGCGATCCGCATGGACGCGGACGCGCTCAACGCCTTTCTGGTGGAGGCCTTCCCCCATGCCGAGCGCGGCTCGCGCGGCTATGTCGTGTCCGCCGCGCCCGGCCATATCCAGGCGCGGATGGACCCCACTGACAAGGCGCTGCGCCCCGGCGGCCTGATTTCGGGCCCGACGCAGATGGGCTTCGCCGACATGGCCGCCTATGCCCTCGTCCTCGCGCATATCGGTCCGGTCGCGATGGCGGTGACGAGCGGGCTCAATTACCAGTTCCTGCGCCCGTGCCGCCCGGGCTCGCTGTTCGCCGACGCACATATGCTGCGCCTCGGCAAGCGGCTCGCGGTGATGGATGTGCGCATCTGGACCGACGATGCGGACAAGCCGGTGGGCCAGGCGAATGTAACCTACGCGATCCCCTGATGGATCGCGGAACCGGCGGTTGCTAACGACCGATTACGGACGTTGTAGTCTTACGATTTTTCCGTCTCCGAAGCCAACTTCCGTACCCGTCTCCGGGTCCACCAAATTATGGGGACGGTCAGCCACAGAAAGACGATGGCCCGAGTGCCCCAGTTATGCGTGGAGAAATACGCGATAGTGGCCATGGCGCTTATAAACATCGCCCAAGCCCATCGCGGCGTAACAACGGCCTTACTCGTCACTTATCTTTCTCCAGCACCCGCGACTGCTTCCAGATTCGATCGACCTTATTAACATGACGCGCGATTATGGCCTTTCGTAGCTGTATTGGGTCCCACCGCTCGATTGGCGCAACGTCAGCTTCCTACCCCAAAGCTGCCAGATCGCCAGCAGCGAGTTCCGACATCCTTAGTGATCCCCGGCGAAGGCCGGGGGCCAGGGTATTAAGAAGCCGGCGCTGCGTGGTTGCGCTCTGGGCCCCGGCCTTCGCCGGGGATCACATGGGGGGCGTTGGCGCCGGGGCGCGCGTGGAGCGCCTGGCGGCCACAGGGAGGATTGCTTCCTCGTCACCCCGGACTTGATCCGGGGTCCATGCTTCGGCCGCTGTCATGGATCCCGGATCAAGTCCGGGATGACGAAGCTGTGGGAAGCAAGGGTCCGTTTTCGACCGATAGCGGTCGTGCAAAAATAGCTTTATGCGCTCCCAATTGGGAAACAAGGCGAGCAGATGACGCCAATGATCAAATCTATAAGCATTCTGGTTGTAGCAATTGCGGCATTGATTGCGCCCGCACAAGCGAGGGAGCCACTGGATGAAGGGGTGTCGTTCGTTGACGTGGCTGGCGGCGACCCATCCAATCCCGCCATCCTTGACACCAAAGGTGATTATACCGAGAAACTTTTGCGTGATGCCGAGAAGACGGGAACCACAGAGGCTCAGGGCAAGTCATGGGTGTGGGTCAAGCTGAAGCCAAAATTCCACCCGAAAGATAGGGTCTGCGAAGCGGGCCGTGCCGATATCTATCAAACCGCGAGCGGCAACCTCATCGTGAAATACGCCCGTTACTTTGATGCTCGATTGGAGCCATCCGGAAAGATGTCTTGTTCCGACGAGGGCCGGCTGGACTACAGCCTGTCGCCGACGCTGGATCATTATCTCACAGGAGTTTGGGCGGTAGAGGCTCTAAAACGGCCGATCCTTCGATCCTATGGGACGATTAAAAATCCTTTCTGTCAGCCTCAGTTTGCCGATCCCTGCCCCACGCGAGAGGAGGTCGAGGCCCTTCTAAATTCGACCAGCCGTCCGTCAACGAAGAGTTGCAAACCCAATCTGCCCGGATGCATCAAGGTTCATGTCACTTTCTTCAAGAAGCGCAATGGTAGCGTAGTGGCGGGGCAATCGGTCGACTTTAGCGTCACATATAAGCAAAACAGGCATGGCGTGAGGCAGCTAAAAGACTATTCTTTCGACATCCCGCTCGTGCCAGTGTCCGGCCCCCCGGGGGCGCCTCGGATTTTAGGTCCCTCTGATAGCCCTAAGTAGCGATCACGGCCTACGTCAGCTTTCCACCCAACATCGGCGTTCCACCGCCAATCTGGATGGGATGGCAGGAGCGACCGATTGCGGCCCTTTAATCCTCCCTGTGCCGCAGGCGTGAGGAAAGGCCTTTCCTACAATATCCGGCTATGTCAGCGCCGATCCTGGCTCTTTCATTCAGTGAACAAACGCGGTCCCCGCCGGTCTTCTTACGACCGCGCGCCCACCACATCGCGAGGTCCAGATCGGGGAGCGCACAGGGCTGAACTTTCCTGAACTTTGGAAGGGAGCAAGGTCCGCTCTCACCCCATTCCAGACGTATGCGTGATCGATGCCCGCCTGGCGCCGCGACCGCGAGCTCTGCCGGAAGCGGGCGTTAACGAACGCGAGAGGTGAGGGGAGTAGCTATCGCCTGACATGGATGCCGATTGCGAGGTTGCGAATGCAGATTCTGTCCATCTTTGCCGCTCTCGCCGCCGCGTACCAACTCGCACCGGCTTCGGCCGAGATGGAAAACTGCAACGATGACGCGCAGTACGGCCCCTTCAAAATTTCCGTATTTCTGCACCGGGGCGGGGACCCGGGCATCAACATCAACTATCGCATCCCGCGCAGCCATATCGGGCCGACCAAGGACGATCTTGGAAGAGACGGTCCCAACATCAATTTCGGCTTCAGGGCGCCGCTGAGCGGCGATGGATATCATTCCATCCACTTTTACAATTTCCGCAAGCTTTTCGGAAAGGAGAGGTTCCCCGTTCACGCCATGACCTTTGTCTGCGGAAAGGGGGTCACTCTGATCGGCGACACGTCGATTCAACCCTATCCCCTCAACGGCATATTCGTTCGGGAATCCCTGCTGCGAGGGCGCGAGTGCATGAGGAGCCTGAGGCGTAGCGGCTATTACAAGATATCCTTCGAAGAACTGGAAGGACCGAAACGAGCCGTGCGCATCGAGGGGAAGGCCGATTTTGCAGGCGTGATCGACAAGGCCGAGCGAATGGCCCGTCACCGATCTGCAATGGCGAAGGCCGGCCGATGCATCCTGAATCCACCGCCTCCTCCTCCAACCTGATTCAAGGCTGGCATGGACGAACAGGCTGGCGTGCTGGCTCTCAGCCGATTTTGGCCGCTCGATGCGACGGAACCAGGCGCATCCGAAGCCGACTGGTGCATGACAATCCCCTTTCGTCACCCTGAACTTGTTTCAGGGTCCATGGTCTGCCGCATCCTTCGGTGCGGCGCCTGACTATCGCTCAGGCCATGGATGCTGAAACAAGTTCAGCATGACGGGTTTTGGATGGACGGGCCGGCCTCCCGACCGCCAAACCCCGACGGTCAGACCGCCGTCGGAGCCTCTTCCCACAGGATCAGCGCGGTCGCGTTGACATTCTCGCGCGCCTTCGCGTCGTCGAGCCGGGTCAGCTTCACGCTGCCTTTCAGCGCCCCCATCTCGATCATCGCGTCGATCACCACGACGCTTCCCGGTCCGACCTCGATGTCCAATTCGCCCGCATTGGCGAGCTTCGCCTTCGCGGTCGCGACGTGCAGATGGTGGGTGCCCGGCGCGACGTCGGCCATCAGCATCTGGCCCGATTTGATCTGCCCCCGGGCGGTGCCGTCAAGCGTGACGTCCATGCCCTGCAGCGCGGCGACGAAGCCGCGGCGGGTGATATAGATGCGGCTCTTGCCGTCGGGCGCGCGCATCGTCCGCGCCTCGGCCAGGCTGGCCGTGTCGGCCTTCTTGCCGCTCTTGTTGCTGGACAGCGCCCAGATGCAAAAGGCGACGACGCCGATCAGGAACAGGGGCGCGAGGATCAGCATCGTCGTTTCGCCCAGCAGGTGGCCGAGCGACGGACCCAGGAAAGCACCGATGATGGCGGCCGCGACGATGATCGTCAGCCACATTGCATTCTTGCTCATGCGTCCTTCTCCCCTGTTCGGGCCAATCAGGCCGGTGCGAAGTCTCCCGTCGTGTCGTCCATGATGTGCAGCACGCCGTCGCTGATCGCGAAAAAGGCGCCCCGCAGCTTCAGCGTGCCACGCTTTTTCTTTTCCTGGATACAGGGAAAGGTCCGCAGATTGTCGATGCTGACGCGCACTGCCGCCATTTCCATCGCGCGGCCCGCCTCGCGATTGTCGAAATCGGGATAATTTGCCCGAACGTCGGCGCTGGCGTCGTCCAGCATCGCGATCCAGTCGGCGATAAAGCCTCCGCGGCCGGGTTCCGCGCCCTCCATCGACCGGTGCAGCGCCGCGTGGCAACCGCCGCACAGCCCGTGGCCCATCACCACGATTTCCTCGACCTTCAGAAACTGAACGGCGAATTCCAGCGCGGCCGACACGCCGTGACGCCCCGGCGTCGTCTCGAACGGTGGTACCAGCGCCGCGACGTTACGGACGACGAATATCTCGCCGGGGTTGGTGTCGAATATCTGGGATGGTTCGACGCGACTGTCCGAACAGGCGATGATCATCACCTTGGGCGATTGCCCCTCGGCCAGCTCGTCCCACCGGTCGCGTTGTTCCTGCCAACCGCCGTTACGGAAACGGCGGTATCCTTCGATCATGTCTGTAAAGCGAGTCATGCGTGCGCCTTAGCATAGGTAGAGAGGTTGAGAAGAGGCGCGTGCACGACTATGTGGACGCCATGAACGCTCCCGCACAGCCCCTTCGCCCGCGCAAGCCCGACTGGATTCGCGTCAAGGCACCGACCAGCCCCGGCTATGCCGAAACCAAACGGCTGATGCGCGACCTCAACCTCCACACCGTGTGCGAGGAAGCGGCGTGCCCGAATATCGGCGAATGCTGGACCAAAAAGCATGCGACGGTGATGATCCTGGGCGACACCTGCACGCGGGCCTGCGCCTTTTGCAACGTCAAGACCGGCATGCCGCGTCCGGTCGACCTGCTCGAACCCGAACATACCGCCATCGCCGCGGCCAAGATGGGGCTGACGCATATCGTCATCACCTCGGTCGATCGCGACGACCTGCCCGATGGCGGGGCCAGCCAGTTCGTGAAGGTGATCCAGGCACTACGCCGCGAAACGCCGCAGACGACGATCGAAATCCTGACCCCCGATTTTCGCAACAAGCCCGAGAGCGCGGTCGCGGCGATCGTCGATGCGCGTCCCGACGTGTACAACCATAATCTCGAAACGGTGCCGCGGCTCTATCCGACGATCCGTCCGGGCGCGCGCTATTATGCCTCGCTGCGCCTGCTCGAAAGCGTCAAGCGCCGCGATCCGTCGATCTTTACCAAGTCGGGCGTCATGCTCGGCCTTGGCGAAGAGCGGATGGAGGTTCATCAGGTGATGGACGACATGCGCAGCGCCGACATCGATTTCATGACGATGGGGCAGTATCTGCAGCCGACGCCGCGGCATGCGAAGGTCATCGACTTCGTTACGCCGCAGGCTTTCGACGCCTATGCGCAGATCGCGCGCGCCAAGGGCTTTTTGCAGGTCGCCTCGTCGCCCCTGACCCGGTCCAGCTATCACGCCGGCGACGATTTCGAACGGATGCGCGCGGCACGCGAAGCGCAGCTCGCGCGGGTCAAGGCGGACTGACGCGCCTTTGCCGAGGCACCACGAAACGCGCGAATTGCCTTACAGCGACGAACAGATGTTCGCGCTGGTGACCGATATTGCCCGCTATCCCGAATTTCTGCCCTGGGTGATCGCGCTGCGCGTCCGCAGTGACAGCGAGCATGAGGCGATCGCCGACATGATCGTCGGCTTCAAGGGCCTGCGCGAGAGCTTTTCGTGCCGCGTCCACAAGGATCGGCCGCGCGAGGTCGTCGTCAGCTATATCGACGGGCCGATGCGCCATCTCAACAATGAATGGCATTTCGCGCCGCTCGAAACCGGCGGTTGCCGCGTCGATTTCATGGTCGATTTTTCGTTCCGCAGCCGCGTTTTCGAGGCGCTGGCGGGCCAGATGTTCGACAAGGCGCTGCGCAAGATGATCGCGGCCTTCGAAACCCGTGCCGGCGAACTTTACGACGCGGGAAGCGCGATATCCTCTGACGGCCGCAGCGAGTCCCTCTCGGGCTGAAGCAGGTCGAGCGCGAACAGCGTCGCGGCATGGCGGATCGCGCCGCGGTCCTTCGAATCGAACTGCACGCGCTGGGTGAAATAATCGTCGGGGTCCTGGCCGCGAAGCGCCCGTGCAAAGACGACCTGGCCGACGGGCTTTTTCTCCGACCCGCCGCCGGGGCCGGCGATGCCGGTAATCGCCACCGCGACGTCGGCGTCGCTGTTGGCGAGCGCGCCCGCCGCCATGGCCCATGCCGTTGCAAGCGACACTTCGCCGAAGGTCTCGAGGATTTCGCTGCTGACATCGAGCTGCGACTGTTTGGCGTTCCCCGAATAGGTGATGAAGCCGGCCGAAAAGACGTCCGAACTGCCGGGAATGTCGGTCAGCGCGACCGAAACCATGCCGCCGGTGCAGCTTTCGGCGGCGGCGACGCGCCGGCCGGCTGCGCGGTTGTTGGCGAGGACGCTCGTCGCCAATGCGTCGCGTGCCGCCTGTCGCAGGGTCTCGGGGGACTCGTCACTCATGGGGAAAGCCTTTGTAAAGCACGGAAATCTCCTGTCGCGGCATGTCGTGATCCGCGCCTAGCCCTGTTCGGCGTCGTTTCGCGGACAGCTTGCCATCGACTTGTCGCCGCGCGCGGCGGCGGCCAGCGTCACCGCGATCAGATGCACGGTTTGTGCGGTGTTCAGCGGGGCCAGCGCCTCGCCGATGTCGTTGACCTCGCCGCAGGCGTCGGGCTTGAGCTTGATTCCCATCGTCTCGACAAAGCCGATCCTGGGGAAGGTCGGTCCG
>JAFKLT010000070.1:0-47437 GCA_017309275.1 Sphingomonadales bacterium
TTGCCTTCCCATGGGCTGGGTCGATGTGAAGGTCTGCGCCGTCGATGCGACCTGGTCAGGCCTGAAGCTGATGATCCGGAAAGAGCTGCGCTGAAACGAATGAACCCCGGCAAACGCCGGGGCCCATGAAGGTTCTAAGTCGGGCCCCGGCTTTCGCCGGGGACACGCTGATCAGGCCATCGCCGCCTTTGCCGCGAGGAAATTATACGGATCGATCCCGCGGCTGCGATATGCGCGGTGTGCTTCCTGATACAGCGTCGGCTCACCGATGCCGAGGCGCGCACGCGCGGCTTCGAGCGGCTCGGCGAGCAGCGAGCGGATATCCTGCTCGATGATCGCCTTCGACGCCTTGCCGTTGCGCTGTCCCTGGCGGATCGCGCCCATCACCGGGGCGTTGCCCTTGACGCTGCGCTTCAGCTCGTAACCGCCGGCATAGGCGATGAAGAAATTGCCGTAATTCCCGGTCTGGCCATAGGTGAAGCCAAGCACGCACTGTTCGCCCAGCGCGTCGCGGCCATAGCCGGTCAGGATGTGGAACAGGTCGTGCGTGTCGCGAAGACGGTTCGCATACCACTGGATCTGGTCGTCGAACTTGGGACGGCCCATCTTCTCGGCTTCGGCGACGAGGCCCGCCGCCGACAGCCCCTCGCGGCGCATGAAGGTCACATAGGCATGGCCGACGCTGCCCTCGGGCAAGGCGTCGATCCAGCCATGATCGTCGAGCAGGTCGGGCAGATAGGGTTCGCTTGCCATCAATTGCTTGCCCTGCTCGCTCTCCACGAAAGCGCGCGCGTCGTCCATGAAGCCCTTGCGCGGCAGGTTTTCAAAGATGTGAAAGACCTGTTCGGTGTCTTCCTTGTCCTTGATGAGCTTGCGGAAGTGCGAAAGCGCCTTGAACGGGCGGAACTTCGCGGGCTGACGATCGGGATGGGAAAAGATGGTCGGGATCATAGCGGCTCTCGTTCGAATCATCTGATGCTGTGGAAATAGCATTACTTACATAGATGTCAATAACCGTTTAACGACCGCGAGAATTCCCTCGACGGCTTTTCGTGCACGGGATAGGCCTTGCGCCTGGGCCGAAGGGGGAAACGGCATGACTGTTCAGGCGACGTCGACGCGGTATGAAAGCCTCGACGCCATACGCGGCGTCGCGGTGATGGGCATATTGGCGATGAACATCGTCGCTTTCGCCCTGCCGATGAGCGCCTATTTCAACCCCGCCGCGGGCGGGCCGCCCAGCCCGGCCAATCTCGCGACCTGGGCGTTCAACTTCGTCTTCGTCGATTCAAAGATGCGCGGGCTCTTCTCGATGCTGTTCGGCGCGAGCACGCTGCTCGTGATCCAGAGCGCGGAAGCCGGCGGACGCAGCCCGCTGGCCACGCATTATGCCCGCATGTTCTGGCTGGGCCTCTTCGGCCTCGCGCATTTCTACTTCTTGTGGTTCGGCGACATATTGTCGCTCTACGCGGTCTGCGGGCTGCTGCTCTATCTGTTCCGGGGCCTGTCGATCCGCGCCCTGCTGCTGTGGGCCGCGGGCTTCCTGCTGATCGCCCTGCTGCTCATGGGATCGATGTGGGTGTCGATGGCGATGCTGGAGGCCGGCCGCCTGTCCCCCGCGGCCGCCAGCGAAGCCCAGAAGCAGCTCGCCGAATTCAACGCGATGATGGGCCCGAACTCGCCGGCCTATGCCGAGGATGTCCGGCATTTTCTCGGCAGCTATGGGACGATCGCCGGCCAGCGCATGGGCGAAGGCGCGATCGAGCCGCTGATCCAGGTCATGCTGTTCCTGTGGGAAAGCATGGCGCTGATGCTCATCGGCATGACGCTGTTCAAGTCGCGGATGCTCACGGGCGAATGGGACGTCGCGCGCTACCGCCGGTGGGCCAGCATCTGCTTCCTGGTCGCCGCGCCGCCGCTGGCGTTCATCGCATGGCACAGCGGCCAGGCGGGCTTCGATACCGTTTCGATCTTCGGCGCCGCGCTGCTTTTCTCGACGCCTTTCGACATACTGATGACCGTCGGCTGGGCCGCCTTGATCATGCTGCTGATCAAGACCGCCGCGAGCCCCGCCACGCGCGCGCGCCTCGCCGCGACGGGGCGCATGGCCTTCAGCAATTATCTGGTGACGACGATCGTCATGACGACCATCTTCTACGGCTATGGCCTGGGGCTGTTCGGGAGCATGTCGCGCGCCGCGCTGTATCTCTTCTGCTTCGGCATGTGGGCGGCGATGCTGCTGTGGTCGAAACCGTGGCTCGACCGCTTCCAATATGGCCCGCTCGAATGGATCTGGCGCAGCCTGTCGCGCTGGCAGTTTCAGCCGATGAAGCGCGCCGCGCCGGCTTAATAGCCGATGGCGCGACCAAAGGTCGACGGGCGGCGCTGAACCAGCGGATTGGCCTCGCGCTCCAGCGCTTCCAGCGTTTCCTCGAACAGCGGGCGCAGCGTCACGACGCGCGGCAGATATTCCTCGGGGCTGACCTGCGCCTCGACGCAGTGACGGCCGAACATCTCGATGTCCTCGGCCAGCGCGCCCAGCCGTTCGGCGCCGAACTGGCGCGCTTCGCTCTTCAGCGTGTGCGCGGGCATGACGAGGCCGCGCGCGTCGCGGGCGCGCATCGCCTCTTCGATCGCGACAACCGATTTGCTGCCGTCCTCGCGGAAATAGCCAAGAATACGCACGAACGCGGCGCCCAACTGGGCGCGCGTGGCGCGGAATTCATCCCAATCGACCAGGATCTCGTCCAATTTTGCGTCCCTCAGTGTTCAACTCGGTCGTGGTCCCGCATGACCCATGCCGAAAGTCGGTAAAAAAGAGGTTACGCGGCCGTGCAATTGCGAAGAAAGCCGACCCGTTTTGGGTCAGGCGCGGCGCACGCGCCAGCGCGCCCCGCTACCGGCTTCGCTCCCAGCTTCGGCCCCGCTTTCGGCCTCGGCCGCCACGCTCCAGCCATGTTCGCTCGCAAGCGCCGCGACTTCGCGCCCCGCCTGCGGATCGTCGGCGAGCAAAAGGACGTCGCGCGCCTCGCGCATCGCGCGGGCCAGCCGCAGCGCGGGCCAGGGGCAACGCATGCCACGCGCATCGACGACCAGCGCCGCCGCGTCACTCGTCATAGGGGTTGCGCGAATTGCGGAAGTTGAGCCGCACCGGAACGCCCTGAAAGCCCAGCTCCTTGCGCATGCCGTTCACCAGATAGCGTTCATAGCTGCCCGGCAGCGCGTCGGTGCGACTGCCAAAGACGACAAAGGTCGGCGGGCGCGTCCGCGCCTGGGTGATATAGCGCAGCTTGATGCGCTTGCCGCCCGGCGCCGGGGGCGGATTATTCTCGACCGCGCCTTCGAACCAGCGGTTGAGCTTTGCGGTCGAAACGCGCGTGGTCCAGATCGCGCGCTGTTCGAACGCGACGCGAACCAGCGTGTCGATGCCCTTGCCCGTCGCGCCCGACAGGCTGAGCACCGGCACGCCCTTGACCTGGCTGAGCCCGTCGTCGAGCGCGGCGCGCACGCCGTTGTACAGCGCCGACGGATCCTCGGCGACGTCCCATTTGTTCAGCGCGACGATCAGCGCGCGGCCTTCCTGCAGCACCTTGTCGGCGATGCGCAGGTCCTGCGCCTCCAGCCCCTTGGTGGCGTCGAGCAGCAGCACCACAACCTCGGCAAAATCGACCGCGTGCAGCGCGTCGGCGACCGACAGCTTTTCCAGCTTGTCGACCACCTTGGCCCGCTTGCGCATACCGGCGGTGTCGAACAGCTGGATTTCGTGAACCTCGCCGTCCTGCTCCCACTGCCAGTCGACGCGGATCGAATCGCGCGTAATGCCGGCTTCGGGCCCAGTGATCAGGCGATCCTCGCCGATCATGCGGTTGATCAGGGTCGATTTGCCCGCGTTCGGGCGGCCGACGATCGCCAGCTTCATCGGACCCAGCGGCGCGTCTTCTTCCGCGTCCTCGTCGCCCTCGACGATCGGCGGGGCATCTGCCGCCGCCGCTGCATCATGCGCCTCGACGATCGGACGCAGCGCGTCGAACAGGTCGACGACGCCCTCGCCATGCTCGGCGCTGAACGCGATCGGATTGTCGAAGCCGAGCGAATAGGATTCCATCAGGCCGGCTTCGCCCTGCTTGCCCTCGGCCTTGTTGACCAGAAGGACGATCGGCGTGTCCTCGCTGCGCAGCCAGCGCGCGATTTCCTCGTCCAGCGGCGTCACGCCTGCTCGCCCGTCGATCATGAACAGCGCGGCATCGGCCTCGCGCACCGCCTTTTCGGTCTGCACGCGCATGCGCCCGGGCAGCGTCGCGGCGTCCTGATCCTCGAAACCCGCCGTGTCGACGATCAGGAATTCGAGGCCGAGCAGCTTCGCATCGCCCTCGCGGCGGTCGCGCGTCACGCCCGGCTGGTCGTCGACGAGCGCCAGGCGCTTGCCGACCAGCCGGTTGAACAGCGTCGACTTGCCGACATTCGGCCTGCCGACAATGGCGATCGTTGCGGATCGCGCCATCACTTAATCCCTGTATCTATCCGGGCCGCCCCGGCCCGGACGCTTGTCAGCGCCAGGCCGTGATGCGCCCGTCGTCTGCCAAAATATACAAAATATTGTTCGCGACCACCGGCGTCTGCGACAGCGGAGCCTTGAACTCGCTCGTCGCGAGCGTGGAGCCGTCGGCGGGCGAGAATTCGACCATCTGCCCCTCGCTGTTCACCGCGATCAGGCGGCCGCCGGCGAGGATGGGCCCGGTCCAGCGGATCGGGTCCTTTTTCTTCTTCTCGGTTTCGACGCGATAGCGCGCGAGCTGCTGAATCCAGCGCACCTTGCCGTTCGAACGCGCCACGCAAAGCAGCTTGCCATCGTCGGTCATCGCATAGACCCACTCGCCCACCACATAGGGGGTCGAAATGCCCGCGATCGAGATTTCCCAGCTACGCTGGCCGGTCACGAGCTCATAGCTCGCCATGCGGCCACCCTGGCCAAGCGCAAAGACGCGGCCGCGGTCGATCACCGGATCGGCGTCAACGTCCGACAGGGTCGACACCGACAGCGCCATCGACGTGCGCGCGAGCGCATCTTCCCAAAGGTCACGACCATTTTCATAGCGATAGGCCTGGACCTCGCCCGACGAATAGCCGGCGACGATCGTGCCCTGTCCGGCGGCCGGCGATCCCGCGCCAAAGATGCTGCCGGCCTCGAGCGAAGCCGTCGCCTGCCACTGAACCGCGCCATTTGCGGCGTTGAGCGCGAAAATCTGGTTGTCCTGGCTGATCACATAGACGCCGCCAAAGGCGACCGTCGGCGCGCCGCGCAGCGGACCCGCGGGTTTCGCCTTCCACAGAACCGAACCGTCGGCGACGTTGAGCGCCGCGACGTCGCCGACGCCGCTGGTCGCATAGACGACCGATCCGTCGACCGCGGCCCCGCCGCCAAACAGCGAATTCTTGAAATCCTTGCCGACGCTGCCGATCGACACGCTCCACAGCTTCGCACCGGTATCGGCGGCAAAAGCGGAAACGACGGCGTCGGTATCGACGACGAACAGCTTGTTGCCGGCGATGACCGGCGAGGCGGCGAGCCGCTGCTTGTTCGAGCTGCCCGCGACATTCGCTTCCCACAATTTGGTCCGCGCCGCGCCAAGCGCGGGGTGGCCCATCGATTTGGAGGCATTGCCGCCCGACTGGGCCCAGTCGGCATTGACCACCGGATCGGGCAGGACGACCGCGATGGCGGCGGTCGCGGGATCGACCTTGACGCTATTGTCGTTCGACAGAATCGAAACGCGCTGACCAACGGTCGGCGTCTTGGGGCCACCCTTGCCCTTCAAAGCGCCGCAACCGGCAAGCGGCAGGGCCAGAATGGCCGCCGCGCAAATCACATAATGCCGTTTCAGCATATTATTTGGCTTCCTCAGTCTTTGCGGCCGCCGCTGCCCCCGGCGTGCCTTTCTGGTCCTTGGCCGCGCTTTCTTCTGCGCGATCGGGAATGGCGTCGACGCCGAGCATGCCGGCCATCTGCCGCGTCCGCGACTGCAGCGAAGGCGTCAGCTTCGGCAATTTCGCGATCCGGCCGTAAAGCGCGCCCGCCTTGTCGAACTGGCCGGACTGATAATAAGCGGTCGCGGTCAGTTCGGCCGCGCTGGCGAACCAGCTCGATTGCGGATCCTTCGCATCGACGATCGGCTTCATGCGCGCGATTACCGCGTCCGGCTTCAGCGTATCGAATTCCAGGGCGGTCTGACGAATCAGCGCCATGTCGCGCAACGACTTGTCGAGCTTGGTGTCGCCGGCAACCTGCGCAAGCAACGCGGCCGCGCCCTTCAGGTCGCCGCCCTGCGCCTTCATGTTCGACTGCTGGATCAGCGCCGCGGCGCGATAGGCGGGATTCCCCTCGCCCTCCAGCTTCTTGAGGGCCGCGGTCGCCGCCGTCGGCTGGTTCGCCTGCAGCTTTTCCATCGCGGCGATCAATTCTTCGCCCTTTTCGCCGCGCGCGACCTCCTGCCGGTGTCCCCAATAGAGATAGCCGCCAAAGGCGATCAGCGCCGCGATCACGCCGCCGACGATCAAGCGCCCGTAATTTTTCGCGATGCTGTCCAGCCGGTCCTTGCGGACGGCTTCGTCGACTTCCTGCATCAGCGCGGCATTGTTGTTCGGGCTCAGCGCCAATCAAACCTCCATAAACTCAAACTGGCGCTGCGCCTGTATCCAGCCGGGCCGGCCGCTTCCTTAGCGACGGCGCCGAAAAAGGCCAAGCGATTCACCTCGCGCGATTCCGCCGGGGCACTCAACCCTCGTAGATCTGATCCGATGTCGGGAATGAACGGGACCTGACCTCGTCCGCATAATTCTTCACCGCGCCGCTCACGACACCGCCCATGTCCTGATAGCGTTTGACGAATTTGGGGACGCGTTCGAACATGCCGAGCATGTCGTCGGTGACCAGCACCTGGCCGTCGCACTGCGCCGACGCGCCGATCCCGATCGTCGGGCACGGGACCTTATCGGTAATCTCGATCGCGATCGACTCGAGCACGCCCTCGATGACGATCGAGAATGCGCCCGCCTGCGCCACCGCGACCGCGTCCTCGACGATCGAACGCGCTTCCTCTTCGCTCTTGCCGCGCACGCCATAGCCGCCGAGGATGTTCACCGCCTGCGGCGTCAGCCCGACATGGCCCATCACCGGAATGCCGCGCTGGGTGAGGAACTCGATCGTCGGCGCCAGAACCTTGCCGCCTTCGACCTTCACCGCGGCGGCGCCGGTTTCCTTCAGCAGCCGCGCGGCGTTGTGGAACGCCTGTTCGGGGCTGCCCTCATAGCTGCCGAACGGCATGTCGACGATGACCGCGGCATGATAGCTGCCGCGCACGACCGCTGCACCGTGCAGCGCCATCATGTCCATCGTGACGCCGACCGTATGCGGAAGGCCATAGATTACCTGCGCGAGCGAATCGCCGACCAGCAGCATGTCGCAATGCGGATCGAGCAACTGCGCCATACGAACGGTGTAGGCGGTCAGCATGACGATCGGCTCGCCCCCCTTGCGCTGCCGGATGCGCGGCACCGTCAGGCGCTTCATCGGCTGCGGCGTCGGGTTGGCGCGGCTTGTGGAGGTATCGAGGGTGAGCGTTTTTGGTAGCGTAGACATGGCGCGGGGGTCTAGCCGATGCGCGCCGTTTTGCCAACGCAATCCACCGCCGCGTCGGCCTAGCTCCCGGCGTCGGACAGCGCGGCGAGTTGGCCGTCGTCCAGCACCACAGCCTCGCTGCCCAATATCTCGTCGAGTTGCTCGATCGACGTCGCGCTTGCGATCGGCGCGGTAACCCCCGGTTGGGCGGCGACCCAGGCCAGTGCGATCTGCGACAGGGTCGCCCCGGTCTCGGCGGCGATGCGATCCATGACGGCGAGGACGGCCGGCCCCTTGCCCTCCATATAGGGTTTGACGCGCGCGCCGCGCGGGCTCTTCCCCAGGTCGTCGACGCCCCGATACTTGCCCGACAGATAGCCGGAAGCGAGGCTGAAATAGGTGACGACGCCCAGCCCCTGATCGACGCACAATTGCTGCAGCGCGCCTTCATATTGCGCGCGGTCGAGCAGGTTCAGCTCGGGCTGCATCACCGTGAAGCGCGGCAGCCGCTTTTCGTCCGACACGCGCAGCGCCTCGGCCAGGCGGTCGGCCGAATAGTTGGATGCGCCGATCGCGCGCACCGTGCCGGCGTCCATCAGTTCGGCAAAGGCACCCAGAACCTCGTCGAGCGGCACGTCGGGGTCGTCCTTGTGCGCGAAATAGAGATCGATCGTATCGACGCCGAGCCGGTCGAGCGATCCCTTCACCGCGTCGCGAATGCGATCGGGCTGAAGGCCGCCGGGCATCATGCCGACCTTGGTGGCGACAAGAATCCTGTCGCGTGCACCGCTCCCCTTCAGCCACGCGCCCATCATGCTCTCGGACTCGCCGCCCTTGTGGCCCGGCACCCACGCCGAATAGACGTCGGCGGTGTCGACCATCCCGCCGCCACGTTCGACGAAGCGGTCGAGCACGGCGAAGCTCGCCTCGCGGCCCGCGGTCATCCCGAACACGTTTCCGCCCAGGACGAAGGGCCGGATGGAAAGGCCGCTCTGGCCCAATGCGCGTTCGGTCATTTTGCGGATTCCTTCTGCACGGCCGGGACGGCTTCGCGCGGATTGTCGCTGAAAAGCCCGTCGATGCCGGTCTTGAGATAGGCGTCGATTTCGGCCGCCAGGTCGCCGTGGCCGGCCGGATTGATCCCGCCCTTGTCGCCCAGCGGCAGGAAATAATTCTCGCGGCGAAAGGTCCAGGGATGGACCTTCAGCCCCGCCGCATGCGCGTCGCGCACCAGGCTGGTCGGGTCGCCCAGCGTGCCGAGGGTGCCGCGCGGGATCACCATCGACTTGTTCGGGCCGATGCCGTCGGCATAGGCGGCGACCGCCTTCAGCCCTGCGGGCGAGGCCATCGCCGCATAGGTCGCTTTCGCATCGTCGGCGGGGCCGCCCTCGGCGTCCATGAGCTGGATCAGCGGCAGGTCGCTCTTCGCCCGGATCGCCTTGAGGTTCGCGACCTCGAAGCTCTGGATAAAGACCGGCGCGGTGCGGCCCCGATATCCATATTCGGCCAGGATCGCGAGCAGCGGCGCTTCGTGCGGCAGGCCGATCGCGGTGAAATAGCTTGGATGCTTGGTTTCGGGATAGACGCCGATCGGCTTTGCCCGCCCCTTGTTGACCTGGACGAGCAGGTCGAGGATCTCGGCGAAAGTCGGAACCTGGTATTTTCCGTCATAATCGGTCGACCGCAGCTTCGGCAGCCGCTCCTTCGCGCGCAGCGTCTTCAGCTCGGCGAGCGTGAAATCCTCGGTGAACCAGCCCGTGACGTCCTTGCCGTCGATCTTTTTCGTGGCCTTGCGGCCCGCGAACTCGGGATGGTCGGCGACGTCGGTCGTCTCCGATATCTCGTTTTCGTGCCGCGCGACGAGGACGCCGTCCTTTGTCAGCACCAGATCGGGTTCGATGAAATCGGCGCCCTGCTCGATCGCGAGCGTATAGCTTGCGATCGTATGTTCGGGACGCTCGCCCGACGCGCCGCGATGCGCGATGACGATCGGTGGCTGGCCATCCAGCGTCGGCTGCGCCGCCATCGGTTCAGCGCCGCAGCCGGTCAGCAGCAGCGCCAGCGCGGCCGCGCGCCAGCCCCTCATGCAAAGCGCTTCTGCCAGTCATCGGCGGCGAAACCCACGCTCAGCCCGCTCGCGCTTTCGACGACGGGGCGGCGGATCATTGCCGGCTGATCGAGCATCAGCGCCTGCGCCGATGCGGCGTCGAGCCCGTCCTTCGCGGCGTCGGGCAGCTTGCGAAAGGTGGTGCCCGCCTTGTTGAGCAGCTTTTCCCAGCCGATGTCGCCGACCCAGCCCTGCAGCTTGCCGGGATCGAGCCCGTCCTTGCGGAAATCGTGGAACCGGTACGCCACGCCATGATCGTCGAGCCAGCGGCGCGCCTTCTTCACCGTGTCGCAGTTGGGGATGCCATAGAGAATCATCGTCATGCCGTCAGGATAACGGCGGCATCTCCGCAAGGCGAGTGTTTGCGCTCGCCAATTTCCCGCGCAGCGCGCGCGCGAAGCCTTCGTGCAAGGCGCCCGCCACGTCGGGATGCTCGGCCAGATAGGCGCGCAGGCCCGCGGCGGGGATGAACCACAGCCGCGCGTTGCTGGTCAGCACCACGGTGCCCGTCGCATGCGCGCCGTCCAGGACCGTCGCCTCGCCGATCAGCGCGCCGCCCGCGAGCGCGCCGACGTCGGCGCCGTCGCGGCGAATCGTCGCCGTCCCCTCGGCCATGTAGAAGAGGCACGGCGCGGCCTCGTTCTCGCGGATCAGCATCTCGCCCCGCCGCGCCGATATCCAGTGCCCCTGGTCGATCAGCATCCGCGCGCTCGCCGCGCCCAGCCGCTCGAAGTGGCGATCGCGCAGCTCCTGTTCCTCGGCGGTGAAGCTGACCTTCGCATTGCTCAGCCACAGCCGCGCGATCAGGCCCAGGTTGACCAGCAGGATCGCGATGATCAGCAGCGTATAGCCGCCGCCGCTCCACCCCATGATCGCCACGGGAAGCGCCAGCAGCGCCGCGACCGCCAGCCCGATGCGGACATGATCGACGCGCACGACGAGGCTGGCTGCAAGCAGCACGAGAAGCGCCCCATAACCGAACCAAGTCGGATCGAAACTGGCCATAGAATATCTTTTTTGCGTCGTGGCCCCACATGGACCACTAGTCGAATAACGTTACCGATTGTCGAACGCCTTGGACGCGCACCCCACAGTGCGACCGCAACATCGCAATAAATTATCATTTTCGCGCACAAAGAAAAGGCTTCGATACGAAAAATGCCTTTGGATGCTAATTTTCTTTGCCTTGCCTAGGGCGCTCATTCGCGTCATGGCGACGCGCGATTCGCATTTTGGCCGAATTTTACGTAGAAGACGATTGTTATGACGCAACCTTGGCAACCGCATAGCTGGCGCTCGCACGAAGCCCGTCAGCTCCCGACCTATTCCGACGACGCCGCGCTCGCGGCGGCCGAGAAGGAACTTGCCGGCTATCCGCCGCTGGTCTTTGCGGGCGAGGCGCGCGACCTGACGAACGAACTCGGCCGCGTTGCCGAGGGCAAGGCCTTCCTGCTTCAGGGCGGCGATTGCGCCGAAAGCTTTGCCGAGTTCCACCCGAACAACATCCGCGACACCTTCCGCGTGCTGCTGCAGATGGCGGTCGTGCTGACCTTCGCATCGAAGATGCCGGTCGTGAAGCTGGGCCGCATGGCGGGCCAGTTCGCCAAGCCCCGCTCGGCCGACATGGAAGATATCGACGGCGTCTCGCTGCCCAGCTATCGCGGCGACATCATCAACGACATCGGCTTCGAGGCCGCGGGCCGCGAACCCGATCCGCAACGGATGGTAAAGGCGTACAACCAGTCGGCGGCGACGCTGAACCTGCTCCGCGCCTTCGCGGGCGGCGGCTATGCCAACCTGCACCAGGTCAACGCCTGGACGCACGACTTCATGGACCGCAGCCCCTGGGCCAAGAAATATCAGGAAACCGCCGCGCGCATTTCGGAGGCGCTGGCCTTCATGGAAGCCTGCGGCGTGACGCCGGAAACGGTGCCCCAGATCAAGGGCACCAGCTTCTACACCAGCCACGAGGCGCTGTTGCTGCCCTATGAGCAGGCGCTGACCCGCCAGGACAGCCTGACCGGCGGCTGGTACGACACGTCGGGCCACATGCTGTGGGTCGGCGACCGCACCCGCTTCGAAGGCTCGGCGCACATCGAATATCTGCGCGGCATCGGCAATCCCGTCGGCATGAAGTGCGGCCCCAGCCTGGAGGCCGATACGCTGCTGCGCCTGCTCGACACGCTGAACCCGAACCATGTGCCCGGCCGCATGACGCTGATCACGCGCTACGGCCACGACAAGATCGAGGCGCACCTGCCGAAGCTGGTTCGCGCGGTGAAGGAATCGGGTCACCCCGTCGTCTGGTCGTGCGACCCGATGCACGGCAATGTCATCAAGACGAACAATGGATACAAGACGCGCCCGTTCGAGCGCATCCTGGCCGAGGTTCGCGGCTTCTTCGCGGTCCACCGCGCCGAAGGCACGCACGGCGGCGGCATCCATATCGAAATGACCGGCCAGAACGTCACCGAATGCACCGGCGGCGCGATGGACGTGACCCAGATGGACCTGGCCGATCGCTATCACACGCATTGCGACCCGCGCCTCAACGCCGGCCAGTCGCTGGAACTGGCTTTCCTGCTGGCAGAGATGCTGAATCAGGAAATTTCGGATCGCGCCAAGCAGGCGGCCTGATCGCGCCTCGTCATTGCGGGCGAAGCGAGGCAATCCAAAGTCGCGTAAACGCTCTGGATTGCTTCGCTCGCAATGACGGTGAAATTACCGGCCCGGTAGAATTACCGGCCCGGCCAGCGCTTCGTATCGGCGAACGCGCGCCCCAGCGCGACGTGCAGGTCGGCATCCTCGGCCGCGCCGCCCAGCGGCACCTTGTCCGAAAATTCGTCGGCGGGCCCATGATAGTCGCTGCCCAGGAATTTCTCCAGCAGCGCCATGTCCGAAAAGCTGCCCCCGACCATCAATGAGGTGACGCCCTTCGCGCCGAGCGCCCAGCCGTCCTGGCGCTGGATGAAGGCATCGGCCTCGCCATCCTCGTCCAGCTTGCGGCCCAACTTGGTCGCCACGTCGCGGATCACCGCGTCATAGGCGGGCTTGCCGCGCCCGATCGTTGCGACCGGCGTGCCGCGCGGAGAGATGGCGATCGTGTCGATGTTGAGCGCGACCGTGATGTCGGCCAGCGGCACCACCGGATGGTCGGCGAAGTGATGCGCGCCGAGCAGGCCCTTTTCCTCGGCCGTCGTCGCCATGAAATAAATGTCGCGATCGGGACGCTCGCCGGCCGCGAGGCGCTTTGCGACCGCGGTCAGCACCGCGATGCCGCTCGCATTGTCGACCGCGCCGTTGCAGATGCGATCGGCGGCGCCTTCGGGCGCGCAAATGCCCAGATGGTCCCAATGGCCCAGGAAAAGCACCGCCTTGCCGTCGGGCTTCGCACCCGGCAGCTTCGCGACGATATTGTTGCTCTCGTACCGGCGCACCGACGAGGTCGTCGCCAGGTCGACCGTCGCCGGCAGGGTGAAGCCCTTGTAGCTTCCCGACTGCGCGGCATCGCGCAGCGCCTTGGCGTCCTGCCCCGCCTTCTTGAACAGCGCGTCGGCGGCGACCGGCGACAGGAAGCCGGTCACCGGTGCGCTCTGCGCGGCGGAGGCGAGCCGCGTCGTCTTGCCGCCGAGCGAATTCTGAAGCTGCGACCAGGGCGTCGCGTCGGTCGCGATCACCAGCACGGCGCTCGCCCCCGCTTCGGCCAGAAGCTGCCGCCGTTCGCGATAGCGCGGCAATTTGTCGCCAAAGGGCGCATTGTCATAAAGCATGACCGCGACCTTGCCCTTGACGTCGGCATTGACCCGGCCCGCCGCGCCGAGGCCATAGCCGACGAAGACGACCGGCAGGTTCGCCAGCGAAACCGATGCGTCGCGGCCGGTCAGGATCACGCCGTCATCGCCAAGCGGAACCTCGCGGCCGCCGATCTTGAACTTCGCCGATCCGCCGATCGCCTGCGTCTCGATCAGCGGTACGCCCTGCAGCCAGGGCGTCGCGCTGCCCGGAACGGGTTCCAGGCCCAGCTTCGCCCATTCGCCGACGACATAGGCGATGGTGCGATCCTCGCCCTCGGTGCCGGGGGCGCGTCCCTCGAACGCATCGCTCGACAATATCTTGATATGCTCGGCAAGTTCGGCCTCGGTGACCGGCGCGTCCCCCTTGGCGGGCGCGGCAAAGGCGGTCGGGGCGGCGAAAGCGACGAGAGCGGCGGCCGCGATGGCGGCCCGGAAACGGTTGGTTTTCATGGGGTGCCGCATCGCATTTCCGCCGCGGACAGGCAAGCCGCGTTCGTCGAACGACGAACGGCGGCTATCGCCCTGCCCGCTCCAGCAACGCGCGCGCGGCGGCGACGTGCATATCCTCGATCATCCGGCCGTCGTGGCGCTGCGCGCCGCCGGTTGCGGCGGCCACCAGAGCCTCGGCCACCGCAATCTCGCGCTCCGACGGGGCGAAGGCCGCATTGCACGGGTCGACCTGCGACGGGTGGATCAGCGTCTTGCCGTCGAACCCCAGGCGCCGGCCTTCGGCGGCTTCGGCCGCGAAACCCGCCGCGTCGTCGATCGCGTTGTACACGCCGTCGAAGCACCAGGCGCCCGATGCGCGCGCGGCAAGGACGATCGCCTGGATCGCGTGGCTCATCGCGCCGCGGTCCATGCCGTCGGGCAGTTTCAATTCATGCGCCAGGTCGTTGAGCCCGGCGATCAGGCCGAAGACGACCCGATCGGCGGCGATGTCGCGCGCGGCATAGATGGCAACCGGGGTCTCGATCATCGCGAGGATCGGCACGCCCAGCGCGCGGACCGGCTCCAGGTCGGCGACGGCGTCGACCTTGGGCAGCACGACGGCGTCGACCGCCAGGCCATAGAGCGCCGTGATGTCGGCCTCCTGCTCGAAGCTGCCCGTCGCATTGACGCGCACCGCGACGCGCTTCCCCGGATAGCCCGCCTCGACCGCGCGGCGCATCGCCTCGCGCGCCTCGATCTTGCGGTCGCCGGGCACCGCATCCTCCAGGTCGATGATCAGCATGTCGGCGGCGAGCCCCTGCGCCTTTTCCAGCGCACGGGCGTTCGACCCGGGAACATAGAGCAGCGAGCGGGGCGGATAGTCACTTGGCGTCATGCGCTTTTCTGTGGCGCAGACGCGCCATTGCCGCAATAAGGAACCGGGTCTGCAAAGTGGTAATTTTGCGAGAGGGGATGATCGATGGAATTCGCGCTTGCACTGGTGGTCCTGGCCCTGGTGTTCCTGATCTGGGCGCTGACGCCCGTTCGGCAGGGCTATGCCTATACGATCGAGCGTTTCGGCCGCTACACCCACACCGCCCAGCCCGGGCTGAACTTCATCATGCCGATCTTCGACCGCGTCGGTCGCAAGGTGAACATGATGGAACAGGTGCTCGACATTCCCGGGCAGGAAATCATCACCAAGGACAATGCGATGGTCGCGGTCGACGGCGTCGTCTTCTTCCAGGTGCTCGACGCCGCCAAGGCCGCCTATGAAGTCAGCGACCTGTATCTGGCGATCATGAACCTCACGACGACGAACCTGCGCACCGTGATGGGGTCGATGGACCTCGACGAAACGCTGTCGAAGCGCGACGAGATCAACACCCGCCTGCTGCACGTCGTCGACGATGCGACGACGCCGTGGGGCGTCAAGATCACCCGCGTCGAGATCAAGGACATTCGTCCGCCCGCCGATATTTCGAACGCGATGGCGCGCCAGATGAAGGCCGAACGCGAAAAGCGCGCGAACATCCTGGAGGCAGAGGGCATGCGCGCGTCGGAAATCCTGCGCGCCGAGGGCGAAAAGGCCGGCCAGATCCTGCAGGCCGAGGGTCGCCGCGAAGCCGCCTTCCGCGACGCCGAGGCCCGCGAGCGCGAGGCCGAAGCCGAAGCGAAGGCGACGCAGATGGTGTCGGACGCGATCGCGAGCGGCAACGCGCAGGCGATCAATTACTTCATCGCGCAGAAATATGTCGAGGCGGTGAGCCAGTTCGCGACCAGCCCGAACAGCAAGACCATCCTCTTCCCGGTCGAGGCGACGCAGCTGATCGGCACGCTGGGCGGGATCGGCGAACTCGCCAGGGATGCGATCGAACGCAAGGGAGCCTGATATGGCCGACTGGCTGAACAATATGGAACCGCATTGGGCGTGGCTCTCGCTCGGCGTCCTGCTCGCCGCGGCCGAAATCGTCGCGCCGGGCTTTTTCCTGATCTGGATCGGCGCGGCGGCGATCGTCACCGGCGTCATCGCCTGGATCGTGCCGCTCAGCATCCCGCTTCAGCTCGGCATCTTTGCGATCCTGTCGTTCGTGGCGCTCTATGGCGGGCGCCGCTGGCTGAAGGCGAACCCGATCACCTCGACCGATCCGCACCTGAACCAGCGCGGCGACCGGCTGGTCGGCGAAGTGCTGACGGTGACGAAGGCGATCGAGGATGGCCGTGGCCGCGCCAAGGTCGGCGACGGCGAATGGCCCGTGCGCGGTCCCGACATCGCCGAGGGCGGCAAGGTCCGCGTCGTCAGCGCCGATGGCGGCGTGCTCCTGGTCGAACCCGCCTGACGCGCAAGAACGCCGTCACCCAACACCTTCGTCATTGCGAGCGAAGCGAAGCAATCCAGGGCGGTTTACACCCACTCCGGTTTGCCGCGTCGCCTTCGGCTCCTCGCAATGACGCCGAATCCTACCCCCCGCGGGGCCGCGAATAGATCGCGACGACATGCCCCAGCGCATCGCTGTCGCCTATGCGCCGAAAGCCGAGCTTCGCCGACACACGCTCCGACGCATCATTGCCCAGGTCGATGATGCAGCGGACTTCGGCGGCGTCGAGGTTGGCGTCGGCCCAGCCGAGCGCGGCGCTCATCGCCTCGGTCGCATAGCCCGCGCCCCAATGGTCGGCGTCGAACGCCCAGCCCGCCTCCGGCACGCCCTCCAGTTCGGGGATGCCGCGGCAGAAATAGCTGAGGCCGCCCATGCCGATCAGCGCGTCGCTGTCCTTGTCGGCGAACACCCAATAGCCGAAGCCCATCACCGGCCACAGTCCGGCCGAGCTCAGGAACTTGCCCCAGCTGACGTCGGGCGTGCGGGGCTCGCCGCCGATGAAGCGCGTGACGCGCGCGTCGGCCCACATGGCGATATGGACGTCCTTGTCCGAATAGCGCGTTGGGCGAAGGCGAAGCCGCTCGGTTTCGAGCGTCGGGGGCGAAGTGAACATCGCGCCGACATGCCGCAGCGCGGGGGCGCCGGTCAATCCGGTCAATCGGGCACGAGGAAATGGTCGAACAGGTCGTGCAGGACCGCCTTGCCGTCGACCTGTTGCTTCGCGCGCATCACCGCCAGCGTATCGACGCGCGCCAGCACCTCGGTATGGCGCAGCACGACGTGATAATGCGGGCGGTCGAAGAAATCGTGGAACATCAGGATGCAGTCGGGCTTGCAGTGGATCACCGACTGCAACAGGCAGGCGACCCGGAACCGCCCGTCGATCAGCACCGCGTCGGGGCTGCCCGCCAGATGTCGCCAGACGTTGACATGGTACCGCGGCCAGTCGCGAAGCCGGCGTTCGTCGGCGGGATAGCCCCACTCGCGCGTCGGCCCGATGTCGGCGTGATAAGGGGTAAAGTCGATCGCCGCGCGCGCCAGGTTCGTGCCGACGTCGGCCAGCCAGGCGGGATCGCTGTCGACGCTGACGATCTTCTGCACCTGCCGCGCCGCGACCAGCGTGCTGCCGCCGCATCCGAATTCGAGCAGCGACGTGCGGCCCGCAAGCTGCAGTTCAAGCTGCGTGATCTCCGCCGCCGACATATGTGGCTGCATGACGCCTCCCCCGATCCGTGACGAGCGATATGGCAGTCGCGCGGGCAGGTCCAGCCCGCTCTTTGTGCGGGACCCGGCGCATCCGCGCGCGGGCAGGCTCCGAAGGCAACGGGGCCATGGGGAGAGAGAAGACCGCTCCGGAAACCCGCTCGCGCGCGCGGCTGGATCAGGCGGCGGCGGCGGCCAGTTCGGGCGCCGACGACTGTGCCGGCATCACCGCATCGGCATAATCGCTCTCATATTTGCTGATGAGCGCGCGGTCATCGTGGTTCCACGGGTGAAAGCCCGGCATGAAATAGGCGAGCCACGGCAGGAAGCTGCGGCGCAGGATGCCCGGCGTGCCGAGCAGATACCACCAGATGCGCGCGGTGACGCGCCAGCCGGTCAGGCCGTCCTGCCGCAGCAGCGCCTTCATCCCCTTGACGCGGCGCGGCCAGAAGCGCGTCGTGACGAGCAGCATCATCAGCGACTTGGCGCGCCAGCGGCGGAAACGGCTCCAGTCCTTCGTCGCGTGCAGCCAGGTGTCATAGGCGACGCCCTTGTGCTCGATCTCCTCGATCGCGTGCCATTTCCACAGCGCGGCCCATTCGGGCTCGGCGCCCGCGTACATCTTCGGGTCCTTCAGCATCACCGCCGCCATCATCGCGGTGTAATGCTCCAGCGCGATCGTCGCCATCAGGTTGACGATCGGCGGCCGCGCCTTGATCAGCGCCATCACCTCGTCGACGTCGCCCTCCAGTTCGGTCAGGTCATAGCCCGCCTCGGCCGCCTTGCGGTTGAAGACGACATGTTCGCGGCTGTGGATCACTTCCTGCTGCGTGAAAGCACGGATCTCGCGCGCCAGCTTGTCGGGCACGCCGTCGCGGTGCGCCTTCACCGCCTCGATGAACATCGCCTCGCCCTTCGGAAAGGTCACCGACAGCGCGGTGTGGAACGCGGACGCGATCGGGTCGCCGTTCATCCACCAGCGCCCCTGCGCCTCATCGCGCCCGAACCTTACGTCACGGGGGGTAATCGACAGGTCCTGGGGGGTCGGAGAGCGGGAAAGACTGGACATATGTTCCTCACCGTCGAAAAGGGAATTCGGGACGTGGGGACGTCCTATGGGGCAGATGTTAAAGGTTACTTACAGTGGTGTCAATTGCAGTGAAGAAGCGGCTGAGCCCCGAGGAGAGCCGGGCGGCCGCGCTCGAGGCCGCCCGCCAGATCCTGATCGAAAGCGGGCCGCAGGCGGTGACGCTGAAGGCCGTCGCCGCGCGCGTCGACCGCACGCACGCCAATCTGCTCCACCATTTCGGCAGCGCGGCGGGGCTGCAGCAGGCGCTGATCGTCAACATGGCCGAGTTCGTCAGCACCACGATCCGCGAGACGGTGCTGCGCCAGCGCGCCGGCGACCAGAACCCGCGCGAGGTCGTCGACCTGGCGTTCGAGGCGTTCGACACCGGCGGCGGCGGCGCGCTGGCGAGCTGGATGATCCTGTCGGGCAACGAGAATGCGCTCGACCCGATCCTGAAGGCGATCCACGACCTGGTCGAGGAGCTGCGGCAGGACCACAGCGCCGAGGAACAGCCGCTGGAGGACGAAACGATGCAGCTCGTGCTGCTCGCGCTCGGCGATGCGCTGTTCGGCGCCCCGCTCTCGCGCGCGCTCGGCCTGCCGCGCAATCGCGCGCGCGACATCGCCTATGAATCGCTGATCGCCAACGGCGTCGGCAGGCGAAGCTAGCCAAAACCGGCCTCGCCGCCTAAAGGGCGGCAATGCATTTCCTCGACCAAGCAAAGATTTTCATCAAGTCCGGCGACGGCGGCCCCGGCGCCGTCAGTTTCCGGCGTGAGAAGTATATCGAATATGGCGGCCCCGACGGCGGCAACGGCGGCAAGGGCGGCGACATCATCTTCGAAGCCGTCGCCGGCCTCAACACGCTGATCGACTTTCGCTATACCCAGCATTTCAAGGCGCGGCGCGGCACCCCCGGCGCCGGCCGCGACCGCACCGGCGCGGGCGGCCCCGACCTGGTCATCCAGGTTCCGATCGGCACGCAGATCCTGGACGATGACGAGGATCGCAGCCTGCTGGCCGACCTGACCAAGGAAGGCGAACGGCTGGTCTTCCTGCGCGGCGGCGACGGCGGACGCGGCAACGCGTCGTACAAGACGTCGACCAACCGCGCGCCGCGCCAGCACGGCCCCGGGTGGCCGGGCGAGGAAATGTGGGTGTGGCTGCGCCTGAAGCTGCTTGCCGACGCCGGGCTCGTCGGCCTGCCCAACGCGGGCAAATCGACCTTCATCAACCAGGTCTCGAACGCGCAGGCAAAGGTCGGCGCCTATGCCTTCACCACGCTGCGCCCGCAATTGGGCGTCGTCAGCCACAAGGGGCACGAGTTCGTCGTCGCCGACATCCCCGGGCTGATCCAGGGCGCGGCCGAGGGCGCGGGCGTCGGCGACCGCTTCCTGGGCCATATCGAGCGCTGCCGCGTGCTGCTGCACCTGGTCGACGCGAATGACGAGGATGTCGCGACCAGCTATCGCATCGTGCGCGACGAGCTGGAGGCCTATGGCGCCGACCTGACCGACAAGCAGGTGATCGTCGCGCTCAACAAGATCGACACGCTCGACGACGAGCTGATCGCCGCGCTGTCGGCCGAACTCGAAGCCGAAAGCGGCGAGCCGGTGATGGCGCTGTCGGGCGCCAGCGGCGCCGGCATCGAAGCCGTGCTCGACAAGCTGCTCGAAGCCGTCGGCCAGCCCGAACCGGGCGCCGACGACGCGGACGAAGAGGCATCCAGCGACTGGTCGCCGATCTAAAACGACCCGGTCGCCGCTCTGACGCACCGGTCGCCGCTCTGATCAGCGCGCCTCCAGCACCATGTTGAACGGCCCGTCGGTGGCGCGCCGCACCTCGGCAAAGCCGCCCTCGCGGATGATCGCCGACAGGCGCGCCTCGCCCGCCTGCGCGCCCAGCGCCTCGCCGACCTCCTGGTCGAGCGACGTCGGCACGCAGATCATGGTCGACGCGTTGTAATAGAGCCGCCCGACCGGGTTCAGATTGTCGGCGGGCGCGTTCCCCGCGACCGGTTCGACCACCATCCACGTCCCGCCCGGCGCCAGAATCCGCCGCATATGCACCGCGCAGCCGCGCGGATCGCCCATGTCGTGCAGACAGTCGTACATGGTGATCAGGTCGAAGCCGCCCTCTTCGATCTCCTTCGCCGCCGCGACTTCAAAGCGTGGGGGATTGGCGGCACCGTGGCTTTCGGCATGGCGGCGCGCTTCCTCGATCGAGGGCGCGTGGAAATCGAAACCGACGAAGCGGCTCTCGGGATAGGCCTCCGCCATCAACAGCGTGGAAAAGCCGACGCCGCACCCGACGTCGGCGACCTTGGCGCCCCGACGCAGCGCCTCCTCGACGCCGTCCAGCGCCGGAATCCAGTTCTGGACGATGTTGTTGACATAACCCGGCCGGAAAAACGCGCCGGTCGCGCAAAACAGGCATCCGGCATGATCGCCCCAGCGCACGCCGGTCCCGTGCCGGAAACATTCCTCGACCTTCGCCTCCGCCTCGACCATCGCGGCGATCAGGTCGAAGGCGCCGGCCAGATAGACGGGGCTGTCGCGGTGCACGAACACCATCGCCTGTTCGGGCGAGAGGCCGAACCGGTCCGACGCGGGATCATAGTCGAGATAGCCGTTCGCCGCCTGCGCCAGCGCCCATTCGCGGACATAGCGTTCGTGCAGGCCGCCCGCGCGCGCCGCAAGTTCGGGCGCGGTCGCGGGCGCCTCCGCCAGCGCGTCGAACAGGCCGAGCCGAAACCCCAGCCGGACCGTCGGCACGCTCATCCCGCCGCCGATGTCGCCCAGCATTTTGCCGACGAACGCGTGCAGCTTTTCTTCGTCGATGGCGGTCGCCATTCCCTTCGCTCCTCACCCTGTGTGGCTTGCGACTCTCCAGAAGGCTCAGCGAGGCAGGCGGTGCATAGCATATTCCGCGCGAATCGACGCCGCGATATTCGCATTGGCACCCCTCGCCGCGCGCGCTATCGGCGGCGCATGTTGTTCGCACCCACCCATTGCCCGCGGTTGATCGTCAAGATCGGATCGGCGCTGCTCGTCGATCCCGACGGTGCGGTGCGGCGCACGTGGCTGGCGGGCATCGCCGCCGACATCGCCGCGCGCGCAAAGGCGGGGCAGCAGGTCGCCGTCGTCTCGTCGGGCGCGATCGCGCTCGGCGCCCGCCGCCTCGGCCTGGCCAAGGGCGGCCGCGCGAGCCTGGAAGATGCGCAGGCCGCCGCCGCGACGGGGCAGATCGCGCTGAGTCAGGTCTGGGCCGAAGTCCTGGGGGCCGAGGGGCTGACCGCGGCGCAGATCCTGGTCACGCTCGACGACCTCGAACATCGCCGCCGCTATCTGAATGCATCGGCGACGCTCGACCGGCTTTTGAACCTGGGTGTCGTCCCCGTGATCAACGAGAATGACAGCGTCGCGACCGAGGAAATCCGTTTCGGCGACAACGACCGCCTCGCCGCGCGCGTCGCGCAGGCGGCGGGCGCTGCCGGCGTCGTCCTGCTGTCCGACATCGACGGGCTGTACGACCGCAACCCCGCGCTGCCCGGCGCCAACCATATCGACCGCGTCGAACGCATCGACGCCGCGATCGAGGCGATGGCCGACACCGGATCGGCGTCGGGCATGGGATCGGGCGGCATGGTGTCGAAAATTTCGGCGGCGCGGATCGCCAATGCGGCGGGCGCGCATCTGGCGATCGCATCGGGCCATGTCGATCGCCCGCTGTCGACCGCGGCACGCCACACGCTGTTCGTCGCCGAAAAGGGCGCAAGCGCGCGCAAGGCATGGCTCGCGGGCGGGCTGACCGCCAAGGGTCGGCTGACGATCGACGCGGGCGCGGCAAAGGCGCTGCAGGGCGGCGCCAGCCTGCTCGCGGCGGGCGTCACCGCCGTGAGTGGCCGCTTCGCGCGCGGCGACATCCTCGACATTGCGGGGCCCGACGGGCGCGTCATCGCGCGCGGGCTGTCCGAATATCCCGACGGCGATTCGATCGCGATCCTGGGGCTGGGCCGCGACGCACAGGAAGCCGCGCTGGGCTATGCCCCGCGCACCGCGATGGTCCACCGCGACCATATGGTCCTGCTGTGACCGCCCCCGCACCCGCAACGCCCCGGGTTCTGGCCATGACCGGCGCGACCGGCTTCGTCGGGCGCGCGACCCTGGCCCGGGCGGTCGACGCGGGCTGGCACGTCCGCGCCCTCACCCGCCGCCCGCAGGATGCCCGCGACGGCGTGACGTGGATCGCCGGCGCGCTGGACGACAAGGCCAGCCTCGCCGAACTGGTCGCGGGCAGCGACGTCGTCCTGCACATCGCCGGCGTCGTCAGCGTTCCGACGCGCGCCGCGTTCGAGGCGGGCAACGTCACCGCGACCGCCAATGTCGTCGACGCGGCCCGCGCCGCCGCTATCCGCCGGTTCGTCCATGTCTCCTCGCTCGCCGCGCGCGAGCCCGGCCTTTCCAACTATGGCTGGTCGAAGGAGCGCGCCGAACAGGTCGTGCTGACCAGCGGCCTCGACTGGACGATCATCCGCCCGCCCGCGGTGTTCGGCCCCGGCGACACCGAAATGCTGGACCTGTTCCGCATGGCACGGCGCGGGATCGCGCTGATCCCGAACGGGCGCTTGTCGGCGATCCATGTCGACGAACTCGCGCGGCTGCTCGTCGCGACCGTCGCCGACAAGATTATGAGCGTCGGGCAAATCTATGAACCCGACGACGGCACGCCAGAGGGCTGGTCATATCGCGGCTTCGCGCGCGCGATCGGCCGCGCGGTCGGACGGACGCGCGTCGCGGCGATGCCGATTCCCGCCATCGTGCTGAAGACGAGCGCGCGCCTCGACACGCTGGTACGGCGCGGCGGCGCAAAGCTGACCCCCGACCGCGCACGCTATATCGCGCATCCCGACTGGGTCTCCACCAGCGCCGCCAGCCCGCCGCCCGAACTGTGGGCGCCCGCGCTGGATACCGACGAAGCGCTCGCCGGCACCGTCCGCTGGTATCGCGAACAGGGCTGGCTCTGACGTCGCTGATACGCCGCCGACGCACATCCGTCGAAGCGTGCATTGCCAAGGACCAGCCGCGACCCTAGGTTCATGCCATGACCGACAGCACCACGACCCCGCCGAACGATCCCGCAGGCCCCTGGGCCATCCCCGTCCGTCGCCCGCTTCCCGGCGACGACAAGCCGCGCAGTGGAACCAGCTTTCCGCGCAAGGTCTGGCATCTGCTCGTCGCGATCAAGGACGGGCTGGCGCTGGTCTTTCTGCTCATGTTCTTTGCCTTGCTGTTCGGCCTGCTCGCCGCGCGGCCCAATGCGTCGCTGCCCGTCAGCCAGGGGGCGTTGGTGATCGACCTCGACGGCGTCGTCACCGAACAGCCGTCGGACGTCGATCCGCTCGCGGCGCTGTCGGGCGGGAACCAGCTCAAGGAAATCCGGACGCGCGACGTCGTCCACGCGCTCGAAACCGCCGCGACCGACAAGCGCGTCACCTCGGTCGTCCTCGACCTCGACCGCTTCCTCGGCGCCGGACAGGTCTCGCTTGCCGAGATCGGCGGCGCGGTCGACAAGGTGCGCGCGCAGAAAAAGCCCGTGCTCGCCTTTGCCACCGCCTATACCACCGACAGCTATCAGATCGCGGCGCACGCCAGCGAAATCTGGTCCGACAGCATCGGCGGCGTCGCGATCGCCGGACCGGGCGGATCGCGGCTCTATTACAAGGGGCTGATGGACAAGCTGGGCATCACCGCGCACATCTATCGCGTCGGCACGTTCAAGAGCGCGGTCGAACCCTATCTGCGCAGCGACCAGTCGCCCGAGGCGAAACAGGCCGACATGGCCTATGCCGGGGCGCTGTGGGAAAGCTGGCTGACCGACGTCAAAAAGGCACGCCCCCAGGCAAAGATCGACGCCTTCATCGCCGACACGTCGGGTGCGGTGAAAGCGGCGGGCAACGACCTGTCGAAGGCGGGGCTCGACGCCGGGCTGATCGACAAGGTCGGCAGCCGCATGGCCTTCAACGCGCGCGTCGCCGAAATCAGCGGCACCTATGACGACAGCCGGCCGTGGGAATATGCCGCGATCCCGCTGGAAAACTGGGTCGCCGCCAATCCGCCCAAGGAAAGCGGCACCGCGATCGCGGTGATCCCCGTGGTCGGAGAAATCGTCGATGGCGAGGCGCCGAACGGCACTGCCGGCGGCGACACGATCGCGAACCATATTCTGAACGCCGTGGCCGACAGCAGCACCAAGGCGATCGTCCTGCGCGTCGATTCCCCCGGTGGGTCGGTGCTTGCGTCCGAACAGATCCGTCAGGCGCTGCTCCAGGCAAAGGCGAAGAAGCTGCCCGTCGTCGTGTCGATGGCGAATGTCGCGGCGTCCGGCGGCTATTGGGTCTCGACCCCCGCCGATCGCATCTTTGCGGAGCCCGAGACGATCACCGGATCGATCGGCGTGTTCGGCATCATCCCCAGCTTCGACCAGGCGCTGGCCAAGGTCGGGGTCAATGCCGACGGCATCGCGACGACGCCCCTGTCGGGCCAGCCCGACGTCTTCGGCGGCGTGAACGACGAATTCAACGCGCTGGCGCAGGCCAGCGTCGAGGATATCTATGCCCGCTTCACCGGGCTGGTCGCGAAAAGCCGCAAACAGCCGATCGAAAAGATCCTGCCCATCGCCGAAGGGCGCGTCTGGGCCGGCGGCACCGCGCGCCAGATCGGCCTGATCGACCAGTTCGGCGGATTGCCCGACGCGCTGGCGGCGGCGGCGAAGCTCGCGAAGATCAGCGGCAGCTACTACCCCAAATATTATGAGGAAGAGCCGAGCGAGTTTTCAAAGATGATCGCTAGCCTGACCGGCGCCGAAGAACAGCAGGCCAGCCTGCCGCGCGGCTGGTTCGGCATCGCGGCGATGAACCGCCAGCTTACCGAACGGCGGCTGGTGCAGGATCTGACGCTGCTGACGAAATCGGGGTCGGTGCAGGCATCGTGCCTCGACTGCCGCGCCTTCCTGCCCGCCATTCCGCGGCGCGGCGATGCCGACGCGCAGGGCCTGCTCGGGGCGATCGCGCTGCTGCTGAAATAAGGCCGCCGGCTCTCCGCCTCTTTCGCGGGGGGCAGCGGTTCGCCTGGGGTTGGCGGGCGGCGGCGGCCTAGGCCGCCACGGCCACACCCTTCGCATGGTCGGCGATCGCGTCGGCCAGCGTGTCGACCAGCGCGAGCGGCAGGTCGTGGCCCATGCCGGGAATCGTCAACAGCCGGGCGCCCGGAATCGTCTCCGCCGTGTCGCGTCCGCCCGCGATCGGGACCAGCGGGTCGGCCTCGCCGTGGATCACCAGCGTCGGCACCCTGACCGACTTCAGCATCGCGCGACGATCTCCGTCGGCGACGATCGCCGCCATCTGGCGCGCCACGCCCTGCGGATACCAGCCGCGTTCGAAATCGTTGCGCACGCGGCGCTGCAGCCGCTCCTCGGCGGCGGGATAATCGGGGCTGCCGATCACGCGCGCGGCGTTGACCGAATAGGCGATCAGCGCCTCCGGGTCGCCGCTCATCGGACGGTTGGCCAGGACGCGCATCGCCTCCTTCTGCGCGCGCGGCAGGCGCGGGTTGCCCGTGGTCGACATCACCGACGTCAGCGACAGCACGCGGCTCGGGTAGCGGGCGGCGATATGCTGCGCGATCATCCCGCCCATCGATGCCCCGACGACATGCGCGCTCTCGATGCCCAGATGGTCGAGCAGCGCCATGCCGTCGGCCGCCATGTCGGCCAGCGTATAGGCGCTGCGCACCGGCAGCTTCAGCGCCGCCTTGACGAACATCCATTTCAGGTTGGGGACGCCCGCCGCGTCGAAGCGCGTCGACAGGCCGACGTCGCGATTGTCATAACGCACGACGCGAAAGCCGTGCGCGACCAGCGCGTCGACGAACTCGTCGGGCCACAGGGTCAGCTGCCCGCCCAGCCCCATGACCAGCAGGATCGCGGGCGCATCCTTCGCGCCCTTGTCCTCATAGGTGATGCTGATGCCGTTTACCGTCGCCTGCTCGGTCGTCATATCGTCATGGTCCTTTGCCGTGAACGCAGCAGCATGGCGCGAAGCGCGGCGCGGTCAAGCCGTTGCGGGGCGATAATGCGCGGCGTCGGACTGGAAGTCGGCGCGGCCATAGCTCGCGAGCTGGCGATTGATCCTGCGCACCAGGCGCCGGTCGGCCAGGTGCCGCAGCCCCGGCACGCGCGATGCGACGCGATAGGCGACCATGCGCCCCGCCAGCGCGATCATCGTCGCGCCATAGATCAGCGTGTCGCGGCGGCCGATCGGCACGCCGATGCCCTTCGCGCTTTCGGCGTCGCCGTTCAGAAAGGCCTTCACGAAAAAGACGCGGCTGACCGATCGTTCGAGCCGGCGCTTGACGCGGCCGGCGGGCGACGGGTCGTTCGACAGCTCGGCCTCCATCGTCGCGCGCAACAGCCCGCCGCAGACCGGATCGTCATATTCATAGCGCAATGTTGCGCTCCGCGTGCGCCAGATGCGCACGATCTCCTGCGGCGTGTCGGCCAGCAGGTCCTGCGGCAACCCCAGCAGAAAACAGCGGTAACGCGCCAATTCTACGCGTCCGCGCTCGACCCTGTTGAACTCCGTCCGCCCCGCCTTCAACAGGTCCTGCGACAAGAAATACACCGGAATCAACCCCGCCGGCATCTGGTCGAGCTGTGGGATCGGCACGCCATAGGTGTCGGCGTCCCACATGCCCGGACGCGACAGCACGTTCACGCGAACCATCGAGTGCATCAGCCGCACCATCGCCGCTGCCTTGAACCCCTGCCCAAAGCGATCGAGCGCGCCGGGAAGTGCGGTGGTCGCAAAGAAAGTCGCTGTTTCCTTGACGCGCCGTGCCGCGGTCGCATGGCTGAGCGTGCCCGTGAGCGCCATCGGCAGCGCCGAATATTTGTTGAGGAAGGTCGCGATGAAGGCGCCGCGGATCAGGAAGGGCGCCAGGTTCGCGGTCGCGTTGCGTTCATAGGCCGCGCCCTCCTCAACCAGTTCCATGTCGACCCAGTCGGGCCGCGCCTCCATCTCGCGGATCAGCGCCACGAGCTCCGTCGGCGCATCGTCGACCGCGTCGACGCCCTTGTCACATGCCTCGACGAGCATCGCGACGGTCCGCTGAAAACCCAGCGTCGGCATCAGCGCCGCATAGGCATCGCCCGCGCTATCGCCGAGCATCGTATATTCGCGAATGCGCGCGACAAGATCGGCGTCATCCAAATAGGCACCGCGGTCGATCCCGCGAACCCCGCCCAGTTCGCTGACCGCCTCGGCTTCGGGCGCCCAGCGTTCGGGCGCGCGGTCGAAATCGAAGCGACCGAAAAGGTCGGGCAAGGCGGTCGCCTGGTCGCGGACCTGGCGGGCGATGTCGGCAAGGCCGGTGGACGCAGCGTTCATGACACAAAGAGTGCCATATTATTTACCCGTTTGTCAGCCCATCAATCGCGACAGGATCGACGCGCGCCGCGCCGAACGTGGTTTACGACCTGTCAACGGTGTCAGAAGCCGACCCAAAAAAGCGCGGCTCTTCGGCGACACAAGCAGCGGAAGGACAAAGATGATCAGCGACAACCCGACGATCCAGCGACCCGTGGCGACCGGTTCGCTGCACATGCTCGCGCAATCGGGCGCCTCGACACCGGCGCCGAAAAGGATCAGCAATGTCGACAAGTTTCGAACGGTCCCCATCGGCGCGCTCCCCAGCACGCCGGCCGCGATCCTAACGGATCAAAGTTAAACGGAGCGTTGCGGCTCGATTAGGCCGCTGTTTACCGCGATTCGCGGGGGCCCTTATAGGCAGGCAGCGCCAATGACCAGCGAATTGCTGCACCGCGCAAAATAAATCCGGCGCTAGCTCCCGTCACGGCGGCCACCGCCGTCCCCGCGCCGATCCACAACAGGATCAGGAACAGGCCCGACGCCAGCGCCGCCGCGGTGACATAGATTTCGGGCCGCACGATGATCGACGGGACTCCGGCCAGAATGTCGCGGATCGTGCCGCCAACGCAGCCTGTGATAACGCCCATCAGCAGCGCGGGCACCGGCGGCACCCCCCAGGCGAGCGCCTTCGCGGTCCCGAAAACCGCATAGGCGGCCAGCCCCACGGCGTCTGCCCATTCGAGCAATTGCCCCTGCCACCAGCGTTCGGGCGTGATCCAGACTATCAGCGCGATAGCGATACAGACCGCGGCGATCGCGCCGTCCTGCACCCAGAACACCGGCGCTCCGATCAGCAGGTCGCGCACGCTGCCTCCGCCGACGCCGGTGACGAGCGCAAAGAAGCAGGCGGTGATCAGCGTCTGGCGGAGGCGCACCGCCATCAACGCGCCTGACAGCGCGAAGACGGCAATCCCGCTAAGGTCGAGCAGGCGGACGAGCGTCTGGGTATCCATGGTCAGCGATGCTTCTCCACCCAGGCGACAGCCGCCACGGGATTGACGGGCCTGATCCCATTATCGCCCACCATCGCCACCGCCAACAGCCCTTCGACCAGCCGGACAGATCTATTTCGGCGTGGGGCGAACGCCGGCGACGATCGACAGCACGATCGCGGTCACCGCATTGCGGATCGCGGGTTCGGCCTTCGGCGCGAAGAATGGCGAATGGTTGGTCGGGACCGGCTCGCCCTTCGCCTTCAGGTCGGCAAGCACCGCAGGATCATAGCCGCCGATACCGAAGAAGAGCGACGGCACGCCGGCATCGACGAATTCCGAAAAATCCTCGCTGCCCGACATCGGCTGTCCGCTGGCGGGCGCATAGAGCAACCCCTTCCCGAACACCGGGGTCAACGCGGCGGTCGCGGCCGAAGCCATCGCCTCGTCATTCATCAGCACGCCCGTACCGCCGAGGGAGGTGATCGTCGGTTCAGGCGCATTGCCCATCATCGCCGCGGCTTTTGCCGAGCGCGCGGTGCCGCCGCGCAGAAGATCGCGTACCTGCGGCGATTGCGAACGCAGATTGACCTTTACCTCGGCGCTGTCGGGGATGATGTTGGGTGCGCTGCCCGCGTTGATCGCGCCGATCGTCAGCACGCCGAACGCCGCCGGATCCTTTTCACGGCTGATCACGGTCTGCACATCGGTGATGAAGCGCGCCGCGATGGGGATCGGGTCGATCGTCGCCGCGGGCATCGATCCATGACCCCCGCGACCGTGGAAGGTGACCGAATAGCTGTCGGAAGCCGACGAGGAGGCCCCCGCCTTGATCGCGACCGTCCCGGCCGGAAGATTGGTGACATGCGCGGCAAAGCCGAAATCGGGTTTCGGGAAGCGCGTCAGCAGCCCGTCGTCGAGCATGGCGCGCGCGCCTTTCAGCGGCTCTTCGGCGGGCTGGCCGATCAGCACGATCGTGCCCGACCAACTGTCGCGCATCGCGCTCAACGCCTGGGCGACGCCGATCAGATAGGCGACATGCGTGTCGTGCCCGCAGGCGTGCATGACAGGGACATCCTTGCCCTCATACGTCGCGCGCGCCTTGCTCGACCAGGGCAAGCCGGTCTTTTCCTCCATCGGCAGCGCGTCCATGTCGGCGCGAACCAGAATCGTCGGGCCGACACCATTTTTCAGCACGGCGACGACGCCCGTACCGCCGACTTTTTCCGTTACCATGAAGCCCGCCTTGCGCAGATTCTGCGCAAGGATGCCGGCGGTGCGAACCTCCTGCATCCCCAGTTCGGGATGCAGGTGCAGATCCTTGTACAGCGCCTCCAGCGCCGGATAGTTTTTGTCGAGGATCGCGGTCAGACGTGCGTTGGCGGCGGAAAGGTCGGGCGCCGTAGCGCCCTCTGCCGCCAAGGCGGGGGAAGATAGCGCGAGCGACGCCGCTGCCGCCAGGAACCAGAGTTTCGCCGCCATCATCGCCCCCATTATTATCGTCAGATGTGGATCGGTTTGCCCGTCACAGCCATCGCGGCTTCCTTGATCGCTTCACTGTGCGTCGGGTGCGCGTGGCAGGTATAGGCGATATCTTCCGACGTCGCGCCGAATTCCATCGCCTGCGCCGCCTGCGCGATCATCGTGCCTGCAACGCTGGCGATGCACCAGACGCCGAGTACGCGGTCGGTCTTGGCATCGGCGATCACCTTCACGAAGCCGTCGGGTTCGTGATTGGTCTTGGCCCGGCTGTTCGCCAGCATCGGGAATTTGCCGACCTTCACCTCGCCGCGCTCCTTCGCCTGCTCTTCGGTCAAACCGACGCCAGCGATTTCCGGCCAAGTGTAGACCACCGACGGGATCACGTCGTGGTTCACGATGCCCGTCAGGCCCGCAATATTTTCGGCGCAGGCGATGCCTTCATCCTCGGCCTTGTGCGCGAGCATCGGCCCCGGAATGACGTCGCCGATCGCCCATACACCGGGAACGCTGGTGCGGAAATCATGATCGGTCTCGATCTGGCCGCGCTGGTTGAGCGTCAGGCCCGCCTTGTCGAGGCCGAGCCCCTCGGTGTTCGGCCGGCGGCCGATCGAGACGAGCACGACGTCGGCCTCCAGCGTTTCGGCGTCACCGCCCGCCGCGGGTTCGAGCGTCAGCACGGCCTTCTTGCCCTTTACCTCAGCCTTCGTGACCTTGGTCTTGAGCTTGAATTCCATGCCCTGCTTCTTGAGGATTTTGTTGGCTTCCTTGCGAACGTCGCCGTCCATGCCGGGCAGAATCTGGTCGAGGAATTCGACGACGGTGACCTTGGCGCCCAGGCGGCGCCACACGCTGCCAAGTTCGAGCCCGATCACGCCGCCGCCTATCACGACCATGTGGCCGGGCACCTTGGCGAGTTCGAGCGCGCCAGTCGAATCGACGATGATCTGCTTGTCATTGTCGACCGCCACACCGGGAAGCGGGGTCACCGACGATCCGGTCGCGACGATGATGTTCTTGGCGCGAACGCTCTTGCCCGCGACCTCGACCGTGTCGGCGGAAGTGAACTGGGCATAGCCCTTCAGCCAGTCGACCTTGTTCTTCTTGAACAGGAATTCGATGCCGCCGGTCAGGCCCTTCACCGCATCCTTGCGCTGGCCGTGCATGGTGCCGAGGTCGAGTTCGGGCTTTACCTTGATGCCCATCGCCGCCATCGCGCCGCCCGCGGCGGCTTCGAAATACTCCGACGCGTGAAGCATCGCTTTCGAGGGGATGCAGCCGACATTGAGGCAGGTGCCGCCCAGCGTCTCGCGACCTTCGGCGCATGCGGTCTTCAGGCCAAGCTGGGCCGCGCGGATCGCGGCGACATAGCCGCCGGGGCCGGAACCGATGACAAGGACGTCGTAGTCGTAATCAGCCATTTCTTCTTACCTCAACAAGCTGCATCGCGGCGGCGCCGGATGCCTTAAACAGGGAGCCCGGATTTTGCAGCGCATTCCTTCATGACCGGCATCGCTTCTTCGGGCTTCATGCCCATCAGATCGTCCGGCTTGTACTTTTCGACGAGCGCGTCCGCGGTGCATTTGCAGACTTCGGCGATCTTGTCCGCGGCAAGGCCGCTGTCGCCCGCGCTCGACTGGCAGGATTTGGTGAAATTGTCCGTGAACTGGGTCTTGAACCCGTCCTCGAACCCTTTCTGCATGCTGCTGCCGGCGTCGCCACAGCCCGTCAGCACCGCGATCATCGCGAAGCCAAACATTGCATTCATCTTGACTGTCATGACCCTACACTCCCCTGCCAATGGAAACCGGGTGCCGAAAGCGCATCAAAGATCGATCAGCAGGCGCGTCGGATCCTCGATCGCTTCCTTGATCGTCTTCAGGAAGGTCACCGCTTCGCGACCATCGATCAGTCGGTGGTCATAGCTCATCGCAAGATACATCATCGGACGGATCACGATCTCGCCATTCCGCACGACCGGACGATCCTCGATACGATGCAGGCCGAGCACGGCCGACTGCGGCGGGTTGATGATCGGCGTCGACATCAGGCCGCCGAACACACCACCGTTCGAGATGGTGAAAGTACCGCCGGTCATGTCGTCCATGGTCAGCGTGCCTTCCTTGGCGCGCTTGCCCAGATCGGCAATCGCCTTTTCGATTTCGGCGAAGCTCATGCTGTCGGCGTTGCGGACGACCGGGACGACCAGGCCGTTCGGCGCGCTGACCGCCACCGAGACATCGAGATAATTGTGATAGACGATCTCGTCGCCCTCGATCCGCGCGTTGACCGCCGGGATGTCGTGCGCCGCGAGCGCGACCGCCTTGGTAAAGAAGCTCATGAAGCCCAGGCGGACGCCATGCTTCTTTTCGAAGCTTTCGCGATAGCGGTCGCGGGTCGCGATCACCGCCGACATGTCGACGTCGTTGAACGTCGTCAGCATCGCCGCCGTGTCTTGCGCCGACTTCAGGCGCTTGGCGATCGTCTGACGCAGGCGCGTCATCTTCACGCGCTCTTCCTGGCGGCCCGACGCGCCGCTCGCCACCGGCGCGGCAGCAGCGGCCGGGGCGGGGGTCGGTTCGGCGGCAGGGGCGGCGCTAGCGGCACCAAGCACATCTTCCTTGGTCAGGCGGCCATCCTTGCCAGTGCCGTGGATCTTCGTCGGGTCTACGCCATGCTCAAGCACGAGGCGGCGCACGGCAGGCGACATCGTCGTCACCGTATCGACGCCGCCCTCGGCGGGCGCCGCAGCAGCAGGCGCCGGAGCGGCGGCTTCGGCCTTGGCGGCCGGTGCGGCAGCGGCACCGCCCGCTTCGACCGTCGCGATCACCGCACCGACGTTGACCGTATCGCCGACGCCGGCAAGCTGCTGTCCCATCACACCCGCGACGGGCGAAGGCACTTCGACCGCGACCTTGTCGGTTTCGAGGCTGGCAATCGGCTCATCGAGCGCAACCGCTTCGCCGGGCTTTTTCAGCCACTCGCCGATCGTCGCTTCGGTGACGCTTTCACCCAGCGTGGGGACTTTGACTTCGGTGCTCATCTCTGCAGTTCCTTGGGGCTCAGGCTTTGTTCTTGGTTCGGCGGATTTCGGCGCGGACACTGAGGCCGAGCGCATCGGCGACGAGCGCCGACTGTTCGGTCTGGTGCCGGCTCATCAGGCCAGTCGCGGGCGACGCGGCGGCAGCGCGGCCGGCGTAACGCGGGCGCATGCCCTTGTGGCCGGCTTCGTTCAGCGCCTCTTCGATGAAGGGTTCGACGAAGGACCAGCTACCGTTGTTGCGCGGCTCTTCCTGCGCCCAGACGACTTCCTCGAGCTTCGGCATCCGCTTCAGACGCACCGCGAGGGGCTCGCCCGGGAAGGGATAGATCTGCTCGATGCGGATCACCGTCGTGTCGGTCTGCCCGGCGGCGTCGCGCGCCTCCATCAGGTCATAGCCGACCTTGCCCGAACAGAGCACGACGCGTTTGATATCGGCATCGGCCGGGGGCGTGCGATCCGACATGATGCGCCGGAAATGCGCGTCCCCGATGAAGTCCGACCGCTGCGATACCGCCAGCTTGTGGCGCAGCAGCGACTTGGGCGTCATGATGATCAGCGGCTTGCGGAACGAACGCAGCATCTGACGGCGCAGAACGTGGAAATAGTTCGACGGCGTCGAAATATTGCACACCTGGATATTGTCGCCGGCGCACAGCTGAAGGAAACGTTCGAGGCGCGCCGAGCTATGCTCCGGCCCCTGTCCTTCATAGCCATGCGGCAACAGCAGCACGAGGCCGTTGGCGCGCAGCCATTTGGCCTCACCCGATGCGATGAACTGATCGATCATGATCTGCGCACCGTTGGCGAAGTCGCCGAACTGCGCCTCCCAAAGCACCAGGCTCTTTGGATCGGCCATCGCATAGCCATATTCGAAACCGAGCACACCATATTCGGAGAGCGGGCTGTCGAGCACTTCGAAACGGCCGTGCGGGACGGTCGTCAGCGGGATGTACTTGTGCTCATCCTTCTGGTCGACCCAGACGGCGTGGCGCTGCGAGAAGGTGCCGCGGCCCGAATCCTGGCCCGACAGGCGGACCTGATAACCCTCGCTGAGCAGCGTACCGAAGGCGAGGCTTTCGGCGGTCGCCCAGTCGAACACTTCCTTGTCGCTCTTGTCGGCGAACATCGCCGCGCGGGCGTCGATCACGCGGCGCAGCGTCTTGTGCACCTCCAGATCGTCCGGGACCGTCGTCATCGTACGGCCGATCGAGTCGAACAACTTGTCCGACACGCCCGTCGCGATGTTGCGGCGCGCATTTTCGGCGTCGGCGGGGGTGTGGAGCCCCGACCAGCGGCCCGCGAACCAGTCGGCCTTGTTCGGCTTGTAGCTCTTCGCCGATTCGAAATCGTCCTCGAGCTGCGCGATGAATTCGGCGCGGCGGGCGTCGGCCCAGCCTGCGTCGATCACGCCCTCGCCCTCCAGCTTCGCGGCGCACAGCTGCGACACCGGCGGATGCTGGCGGATGATCGCGTACATCAGCGGCTGGGTGAACGAGGGCTCGTCGCCTTCGTTATGGCCAAAGCGGCGATAGCACCACATGTCGATGACGACGTCGCGCTTGAACTTCTGGCGGAAGTCGATCGCGAGCTTGCATGCAAAGGTCACCGCCTCCGGATCGTCGCCGTTGACGTGCAGGATCGGCGCCATCACGCCCTTCGCGACGTCCGACGGATAGGGCGACGAACGCGCATATTGCGGGCTGGTCGTGAAGCCGATCTGGTTGTTGACGATGAAGTGGATGCAGCCGCCGGTGTTGTATCCGCGGATGCCCGAGAAGCCGAGGCATTCCCAGACGATCCCCTGGCCCGCGAACGCCGCGTCACCATGAATCAGAACGGGCAGAACCTGCTCATGCTTTTCCAGGTCGTCGCGCACCACCTGCTGCGCGCGGACCTTGCCGAGCACGACCGGATCGACCGCCTCGAGGTGCGAGGGATTGGGGACCAGCGACATGTGCACCGACGCCCCGCCGAACTCGCGGTCGGTCGAGGTGCCGAGGTGATATTTGACGTCGCCCGAACCGCCGACATCGTCGGGGTTGGCGCTGCCGCCCGAAAATTCGTGGAAGATCACCTTGTACGGTTTCGCCATGACGTTCGCGAGCATGTTGAGGCGCCCGCGATGCGCCATGCCATAGACGATTTCCTTCACGCCGTACTGGCCGCCATATTTGATGATGGCTTCCATCGCGGGGATCATCGATTCGCCGCCGTCGAGGCCGAAGCGCTTCGTACCGACATATTTGCGCGCGAGGAATTTTTCCCATTCCTCCGCTTGGATCACCTTGTTCAGGATGGCGCGTTTGCCCTCGACCGAAAATTCGATGATCTTGTCGGCGCCTTCCATCCGTTCCTGCAGGAACTGGCGCTCTTCGATATCGGCGATGTGCATATATTCGAGGCCGACCGCGCCGCAGTAGTTCGCCTGCAGGATCGCCACGATTTCGCGGATCGTCGCCTTTTCAAGGCCCAGCGTCCCGCCGATGAAGATCGGGCGGTCGAGCGCGGCGCCGGTGAAGCCGTGATATTCGGGGGTAAGATCCGCGGGCAGTTCACGCGTGCTGAGGCCCAGCGGGTCGAGCTTCGCAGCCAGATGGCCGCGAACGCGATAGGTGCGGATCAGCATCATGGCGCGGATCGAATCGTCGGCCGCGCGTTCGACCTCGGCGTTCGACAGGGGCGCGCCGGCCTTGGCGGCGGCGGCCTTTACCGCGACCTGCATCTGCTGCGGATCGAGCGCGGCGGTCAGGTCGTCACTGTCGATGAGGGGCCAGTTCTTGGGCGCCCAGCTGGGGCCGGCCTGGACTTCATCGACGTCGAAGCTTTGTCGTTCGAGATTCATCTGCTTTTCCACGGGGAGATAGGGGGTGGATGTTATGTGGGGATTAAACCCCCGCCAGCAACGGTCGTCGCCGGCGGGGACTTAAATCAGACGCGTTCCTTCAGCACTTCGACCAGCGTCGTGCCGAGTTCGGACGGGCTGGCCGACACCTTGATGCCGGCGGCTTCCATCGCCGCGATCTTGCTTTCGGCGTCGCCCTTGCCGCCCGACACGATCGCGCCGGCGTGGCCCATGCGGCGGCCCGGAGGTGCGGTGCGGCCTGCGATGAAGCCGGCCATCGGCTTCTTGCGGCCGCGCTTGGCCTCGTCGATCAGGAACTGTGCCGCCTGCTCTTCGGCGTCGCCGCCGATTTCGCCGATCATGATGATCGACTTGGTCGCTTCGTCGGCCAGGAAGAGTTCGAGTACGTCGATGAAGTTGGTGCCGTTAACGGGGTCGCCGCCGATGCCGACCGCAGTCGTCTGGCCCAGGCCGACGTTCGAGGTCTGGAACACCGCTTCATAGGTGAGCGTACCCGAACGCGAGACGACGCCCACGCTGCCCTTCTTGAAGATGCTGCCGGGCATGATGCCGATCTTGCACTCTTCGGGGGTCAGCACGCCGGGGCAGTTCGGGCCGATCAGACGCGACTTCGAACCCGAAAGCGCGCGCTTCACCTTGACCATGTCGAGCACCGGAATGCCTTCGGTGATGCAGACGATCAGTTCCATCTCCGCATCGATCGCCTCAAGGATCGAATCGGCGGCGAACGGCGGCGGAACGTAGATGCAGCTCGCGGTCGCGCCCGTCGCGGCCTTGGCTTCCTCGACGGTGTCGAAGTTCGGCAGGCCGATGTGCGTCGTGCCGCCCTTGCCCGGCGTCACGCCGCCAACCATCTTGGTGCCATAGGCGAGCGCCTGTTCGGTGTGGAAGGTGCCGGTCGCACCGGTCATCCCCTGGGTGATGACCTTGGTATTCTTGTCGATCAGGATAGACATATTCGAGAAACTCCAGTCAGGGATTTTTAGAGACGCTCCGCTCGATGACGAGCCGGGGCTGTGGACAAGGATTAGCGAGACAGGGCGGCGTCTGGACCGAAATGCTGGTCGACTTACTACCGTCGTAAGAAAGCCAGAGCCGCGATTGGCCGTCGTCGAAATTGAAACTGTGGTCGGGCTTGCGCCCCGCCCAAGCGTTGAGCGCCTCCTCGGAAGGCAGCGTCTTCACGTCGAAATCATACACGCGGCACTCGACGAACTGTCCAGCCGCGGCCGGGATCGTCTCACGCGTCCAGACGAACAGCGAATCGCCATCGCGCCGGAACGCCCGATCGCCCTTGGGGCCGCCCATCGCGCGCGTCAGCGAAACGACATAGCCGAGCGGGCTCGCCTTCGCCGGTTCGAACTCCGTCCAGCCGTCAGCGGCCGCACGCGCCGCCGCATCGTCGATCGATGCGGCGGCGGCGCAGACCTTGTCAAAGGCCGATATGGCCGGCCGGGCCGATGAAAGATCGGGTCCGGCGGCCAGCGCAAGGGCTAGCGCAAGGCTCATGCGAGGCTCGGATCGAGCCCCTTGCACGCGTCGAGCAGTTCCTTGACCGCGTCGACCGACACCTTCAGCCCAGCCTTGTCGGCATCGTCGAGTTCGATCTCGACAACCTTTTCGACGCCGCCGGCACCGATCAGGACCGGCACGCCGACATACAGGCCGTCAAGGCCGTACTGGCCTTCGACATAAGCGGCGCAGGGCAGGATGCGCTTCTGGTCACCCAGATAGGCTTCGGCCATCGCGATGCCCGAAGCGGCCGGAGCATAGAAAGCCGAACCGGTGCCGAGCAGCGCGACGATCTCGCCGCCGCCGCCGCGGGTGCGCTTGACGATCGCGTCGATCTTGTCCTGGCTCGACAGGCCCATCTTGACGAGGTCGGGAACGGGGATGCCGTTGACGGTCGAGTAGCGGACGACGGGGACCATCGTGTCGCCGTGACCGCCGAGCACGAAGGTGTTCACATCCTTCACCGAGACGTCGAATTCGTCGGCGATGAAATGGCTGAAGCGCGCCGAATCGAGGACGCCGGCCATGCCGACCACCTTGTTGTGCGGCAGGCCCGAGAATTCGCGCAGCGCCCACACCATCGCGTCGAGCGGATTGGTGATGCAGATGACGAACGCGTCGGGCGCGTTCGCCTTGATGCCTTCGCCGACGGCCTTCATGACCTTCAGGTTGATGCCGAGCAGATCGTCGCGGCTCATGCCCGGCTTGCGGGCGACACCGGCAGTGACGATGATCACGTCGGCGCCGGCGATGTCGGCATAGTCGTTCGAACCCGTGATCTTGGCGTCGAAGCCGGCGATCGGACCGACCTGCGACAGGTCGAGCGCCTTGCCCTGCGGCACGCCTTCGACCACGTCGAACAGGACGACGTCGCCGAGTTCTTTCTGCGCGGCGAGCAGCGCCAGCGTTCCGCCGATATTCCCGGCTCCGATCAAAGCGATCTTTTTGCGTCCCATGGCGCGCGGCACTCCCTTCCTGGCAAGCCCGGCAATGTGGTTCACGGATCGACGGGGCACGGGCTAAAAGCTCCTCGCCGGTCCCAAGGACTGGGCCGCCCCTACGCCGATTCCGTTAAGGAAACAACAGCGAAAAAGACGAAAAACCGGGTTTTTCTGCAAATAGTTCGCAATATCATTTAACCGACGACGGGCGCCTTCTTTCGGCACTTAATAGGGCATATGTCACCGGTTTGTGAACGACGCTTGCGTTCGGCCATCGCAGGCGTAAGACGAGCGATGGCGATCAGGGGCGTTCGCCGGGCGGGGCCGTGTGCCCTGCGCCTGCAAGAGGAGGAGAACGCCATGAAACATATATCGCTGAAACTCGCATTCGCGCTGTCACTCGCCGCCGCAACCCCCGCCCACGCCAGCGAAAAGGGATGGGACGACGCCGGATCGATCGCGCGCGATGCGCTGGTCGTCGCGGCGTTCGGCATCCCCGCCGTACAGGGGGACTGGGACGGCGCGCTTCAGGCCGGCGGCAGCGTCGGCGGGGCGGCGCTGGTCACTTATGGGATGAAGGAGGCTTTTCCCGAACGCCGTCCCGATGGCAGCGACAACAAGAGCTTTCCATCGGGCCATACGTCGGTGTCCTTCGCCGCTGCCGCCACGCTTCACAACCGCTATGGCTGGGAGGTCGGGTTGCCGGCGCAGATCGTCGCCGCCTTCGTCGGGCTGAGCCGCGTCGAGGCGAAGAAGCACCATGTCCATGACGTGCTGGTCGGCGCCGCGATCGGCGAAGCGTCGGGCTTTCTGATCACGCGCAAGGCGAGCGACCGCGTCCAGATCTTTCCGTGGGGCGACACCAAGGGCGGTGGCGTGGCGATGACGATGCGCTTCTGACCGCGCTGTAACCGCCGATTAACCCTCCCTTATCCCTGCGCCTGCTATGCGCGCGCGGTGACGCGGGCGATCATCAGCTTCGACACCGAACTTTCCGCCGGACTCTACCAGCGGGGAGCCGACGCGCGCGCCAATTTCGAAAGCTCGATCCTCGGTCGCTGCCGCGAGGGCGATTTCGGTATCCTCTTTCAGATGGACCTTCTGGAACGGCACGGTCTGACCGGCGTCTATTTCGTCGATCCGATGCCCGCGCTGGTTTATGGCCCCGCGATCATCGATGCGATCGTCCAGCCGATCATCGCACGCGGGCACGAGGTACAGCTGCATATTCATACCGAATGGCTGGAGTTCGCGAAGTTCAATCCGGCCGGACGCCTGACCGGACGCAATATAGGCGACTTCCCGCTGGCCGCGCAGAAAAAGCTGATCGCGCTGGCCCGCGACATATTGGTCGGCGCCGGTGCGCCGCGCCCGACCGCCTTCCGCGCAGGCAATTTCGGCGCCAATGACGACACGCTGCGCGCGCTGGCATTGCTGGGCTTCCGTTTCGACAGCAGCTTCAACGGCGCCTATCAGGGGCATGGCTGCGACATCTCGCTCGACCCCGGCAACCTGGGCATGCGCGTGCACGAAGGCGTTTGCGAAGTCCCCGTCAGCGGGCTGATGGACCGCACCAACCGGTTCCGTCCCGCGCAGCTTTGCGCGATGTCGGAAGAGGAGATGCGCGACGCGCTGGACCATTCGGCGGCGAGCGGCGCGATCCAGTTTTCGGCCTTCAGCCACAGTTTCGAACTGCTGAGCCGCGACCGCGAGGTCGCGAACCACTTGGCCATATCGCGCCTCGAAGCGCTATGCCGCGCCGCGGCGGACGATGCGCGGATCACGACCGGCGGCTTTGCCACCCTGCCCGCGCCCCCCGCGCGACCGCGCCGCATCCAGGTCGCCGCCCCCAAGCCGCTGCGCACGCTGCGCCGGGTGATCGAGCAGGGCTTCGGCCATCTGGCGCACGAGGTCCGCTACGTCCGCGATCTGATCGCGGTCACGGTCAATTCGTCACGCTGGGGCAAGATATTAGGCGGCGTCATCCTGGCCGTGGCCTAGCGCCAGATAGTCGTCGGACTGCATTTCCGACAGACGGCTGGCTGTCCGCTCGAACTCGAACGCTCCGTCGCCCGCGACATAAAGATCGTCGGGCATCGCCGCCGCGCTGGCAAGCAGCTTGACCTTATATTCGTAGAGCGCATCGATCAGCGTCACGAAACGCGCCGCCTCGTTTCGATTCTCCGGTCCCATACGCGGAATGCCGACGATGATGACGGCGTGGAAATGCCGCGCGATGGCCAGATAGTCCGACGCGCCGCGCGCTTCGGAGCAGAGTCGCTTGAACGAAAAGACCGCCACGCCCTTCAGCGCCTTCGGCACATGCAGCATGCGGCCGCCGCCGACATCGAGGTCGAGCGTCGGCACATGCGCGCGATCTTCGGGCGGATAGTCGGTCAGGCGGAAGAAAGCGGCCGAAAGCGCGGCGCTGGCCGCATCGTCGGCCGGAACGAACCAGCGCGCGCCGTCGCCCAGACGGTCGCGGCGATAATCGGTCGGCCCGTTGAGGCTCATCACGTCCAGACGCGCCTCGACCAGCGCGATGAAGGGCAGGAAATGTTCGCGGTTGAGCCCGTCCTTGTAGAGATCCTTCGGCGGCCGGTTCGACGTCGCGACGACGGTGACCCCGCGATCGATCAGCGCGGTGAACAGGCGCGACAGGATCATCGCGTCGGCGCTGTTGTTCACGACCATCTCGTCAAATGCGAGGCAGCGGACATTTTCGACGAGCGACGCCGCAACCTGCGGGATCGGGTCGCCGCTTTCCGTCTTGCGCACGTCGCGCATCCGCGCGTGCACATCGAGCATGAAGGCGTGGAAATGGACGCGCCGCTTTCGCTCGATCTTGAGCTGGTCGTAGAACAGATCCATCAGCATCGACTTGCCGCGGCCGACCGCACCCCACAGATAGACGCCGCGCGGCGCGTCGGGCTTGCGCCCTGCGATCCGCCACAACAGACTGCCCCGCGGGGGCGATGCCTCCAGTTCCTCCTGAAGTCGGTTCAGTCGCTCGGCTGCGCTGCGCTGTTCAGCGTCGGGCTTCAACTCGCCACCCGCGACGAGCGCGTCATAGGCGGCAAGGACGCTCGTCATTTCCGGCTCGCCTTGCGGATTGTGCCGGCGAAGCTGAGGACGAGATGGCTGTCGCCGTCGCCCTGCACGACGAGCCCGCGCAGAAAGATCAGGCGCCCGGTCTCGCGAACGAGTTCGACGATCGCGTCAAGCGGTTCGTCGACCCGCCCGGCACCGACGAATTGCGTCGACAGGTCGAGCGTCACCGAATGGCCGGCATCGAGCGAGCCGAATTGGTGCGAGGCGGCAAAAAGCGCGATATCGACGAGCGAAAGCGTCACCGCGCCATGGACATTGTCACCGAGGTTGCTGTGCTTGCGCGTGGGTAGCATCCGCACGCGGGCGCGAGGACGGCCGTCCTCTGTCGGGCCTTCCGCGCGCACCGACAGCGGTTCGATAAAGGCGTTGAAGCGGCTCGGATCCTTGAGGTTCCAGCTGACCCAGCCATCAGCCAGTTCTTCGGCACTGAAATTCTCGCGCCGCTTCGGCTCCTCGATTCCGTCGTTCATGCCCTGCAGTATCCGTCCAATTGTCCGTCGCGGATCAGTCCGCCACAATAGTCGGCCCGCGCCCTGGCGCGCACCGCATCGCTTCCGACCCATTGCGCCACGCCCGTCGTCCAGCCGACGATAGCGGTAGGCGCGGGTTGCGGATCAAATTGTGCGTGAACGATGGGCGCAGGAACCGCAAGCGCCAGTGCAGCAAGTGCTGCCAGCGCTTGCCGCATCAGACCTGGCGCTCGGCCGTCATCTTCTTGATTTCGGCGATCGCGCGCGCGGGGCTGAGGCCCTTGGGGCACGCATTCGAGCAGTTCATGATCGTGTGGCAGCGATAGAGGCGGAAGGGGTCCTCCAACTCGTCGAGACGCTCGCCGGTCATTTCGTCGCGGCTGTCGGCGAGCCAGCGATAGGCCTGAAGCAGGATCGCGGGGCCGAGGAACTTGTCGCTGTTCCACCAATAGCTGGGGCAGCTTGTCGAGCAGCAAGCGCAAAGAATGCACTCGTACAGGCCATCGAGCTTTTCACGCTCGGCCGGCGACTGGAGGCGTTCCTTGCCGCTTGGCGTCGTCGTCTTGGTCTTCAGCCAGGGTTCGATCGACGCATATTGCGCATAGAAATGGGTGAAGTCGGGGACCAGGTCCTTGATCACTTCCATATGCGGCAGCGGGGTGATCTGGATGTCGCCCTTCAGATCCTCGATCGCCGTCGTGCAGGCGAGACCGTTCTTGCCGTTCATGTTCATCGAACAGCTGCCGCAGATGCCCTCGCGGCACGAACGGCGGAAGGTCAGCGTGCTGTCCTGCTCGCTCTTCATCTTGATCAGCGCGTCGAGCACCATCGGACCGCATTTGTCGGTATCGATCTCGAACGTATCGAAATGAGGGTTCTCGCCCTTGTCGGGGTCGTAACGATACACCTTGAATTTCTTGACGTTGGTCGCGCCCTCGGCCCGATGGACCGTCCCGCCCTTTTTCGGGCGGCTGTTCTTGGGCAGACGAAATTCGGCCATATGTCTGGCTCCCCTGATGCAGTCGCGGTCGGCCTAGACCCGATTGATAGAGTCGACAAGGGGGTGATGCATGCAAAAGCGAAAGCCGCTGGCGACGGCGCGGCCAAACCGCTAGGGGCGCGCTGAATGAGCGAAGAGACCGCCCAACCCGCCGTCACCAGCCGCAGCGTCGCGAAAGGACTCGGCACGACCGTCCTCGCGCGCCTGGGCGCGGTGGTCGAGATTGTCGCGCAGCCGCTTTACGTGCTGATGTTCGGGCTCGCGGGCTATGGCCTCTATGCGGTGCTCTGGGCGACGATCAACCTGATCGAGAACATCTTCGACCTGGGCATGACGAGCGCGATGCAGCGCACGGTGCCACAGTCGGCGAGCGATGCGGAGGCAGCGGCCGCACTGCGCACCGCAATGATCTTCGGCGTCGGGCCGTGCTTGGTGGTGGGGGGGGGGATTGCTTTCTTCGCCAAGGACCTGTCGCTATTTCTGAATGTCGCCGAGCGGGACCGGGCGCTGGTCGTGCCGGCGATCCAGCTGTTCGTGTGGGCGCTGCCGCTGTGGGCGTTCGTCGAGATCGCGACGTCGGCGATGCGCGCGCGGATGGTGTTCGGCGCGGAAATCCGCCTGCGCATCGTGTGGGAACAGATCATGCGGCTGGTCTTCGCGGGCCTGTTCTTCGCGGGCGGCCTGGGCCTGAAAGGCCTGTTCATCGCGCATCTGTGCTCGCTGGCGATCACCGCCGCGCTGTGCGTCCGGCTGCTCACCCGATATTACAACTTTGCCGATTTGTGGCGCGGCGGACGCGGTAGCGAGGTCGAACGCAACACCTTCTGGGCGGGGCTGTCGATCCTGCCATCGAACATCATCGCCCGCCTGTTCGGCGACGCCCCCGCGCTGATCCTGAACCTGTTGCTGCCCGGCGCGGCGGGCGCGGCGGCGGCGGGCCTGTTCACGATCGCGCGCAAGCTGTCGAGCGTCGTGCAACTGGTCCGCATCGCCTTCGTCTATGTCCTCGCCCCGCTGGCCGCGAGCGCCGAGCGCGAGGATCGCGCGCAGGTCGCCGACATCTATGCCTATGCCACGCGGCTGATCTCCGCGATCGCGCTGCCGCTTTCGGCGGTGCTCGCCGCCGGCAGCTCGTCGCTGTTGAGCCTGTTCGGCGCGCAGGCGCACATCGCGCAGGGCGCGGTGATCATCCTGCTGTTCGCGCGCGCGATCGAGGCGGTGCTGGGCATCTCGCTGCCCGTGCTGCAGGTCGTCGCAGCATTCCGCCACCAGCTTACCGCCGCGATCTTCGGCGTGATCGTCGCGCTGGCTTCGGGCTGGCTGATCCTTGGCCGGATGGACGCGCTGACCGGCGTCACGCTGGCGATGTCGATCGGACTGGTCGTGATGGCGGGCGTCCCGATGATCCAGCTCGCCGTCGGGCAGCGGCTCCACCCCTTCGACCACCAGTTTCCGAAGGTCGCGCTGCGCGGCCTGCTGATCACGGTCGCGGCGGGCGCGCTGGCGCTGCTGGTCAGCCGCCTGCCCGATCCGGTCGCGCTGCCGCTGATCATCATCATCGCGGCGGCCGCGATCTGGTCGTCGCTGCGCTTTGCCTTGCCCTACGCCGACCGCGCTTCGCTGGGCAAGACGGCGCGCAAGCTGCGGCTGATCGCCTGACCCGACCGGCCGCGCCGCGGCGATGGGACAGAAGCTCTTATTTGGCGGTCTTATTTGGGGGTCTTATTTTGGCCGCAAACTTTGCTAGAGGGGACGCCACATAATTGCCGCGAGACGCGGCCAACAGGCGGATCATATAATGTATCAGCAGGAACTCGCCCGCAGCGGCAAGCGGCTTTTCTTCATTCGCGGCACCTATATCTATATCACCATCGCGATCTCGGTCCTGATCGCATGGTGCAGCAAGGATTGGGGTCCGTTCCAGACCGCGACCGGCGACTGCGCCTGGTTCTGGCTGTCGCTGGGCGTCGCCAGCGCGGGCGCGATCGTCCGCATCTTTACCAGCGGCTGGGCCGCGCTCGGCACCTCGGGCCGCGCCAAGGTCGCCGCAGAGGCGAGCGAGCTCAACACCACCGGCCCGTACAGCCTGGTGCGCAACCCGCTGTATGTCGGGCGCATCCTGAACTTCACCGGCCTTGCCATGCTGTCGGGCAGCTGGGTTTTCGGCGCGATCGTCTTTCTGCTCGCGATCCTGATCTATGAGCGCATCTCGATCTATGAGGAAGAATTCCTCCGCGAAAAATTCGGCGCGGCGCATGCCGAATGGGCCCAGCATGTCCCGGCCCTGCTCCCCCGCCTGCACGGCTGGGTAAAGCCCAAATATCCCTTCTGGTGGAAGCGCATGATCTGGCGCGAACAGAACAAGCTGTTCCTGCTCGCCACGACCGTCTTCCTGACCTGGTTCGCGCGGCTGGACTTCAACTTCGACGTGCTGACGCCGCAGCAGTGGACCTGGGTCTATATCTATGCCGCGCTGGTCGTCGTCCGCTTCTTCATCGGCGGGCTGAAGATGGTCGGGTTCTTCAAGGAACTGAGCTGATCAAATGGGGGGCGATCTCGCTCCCCTGATCGCAGTCGTCGGCAGCGACGGGTCGGGCAAGTCGACCCTGTCGGCGGATCTGCTGGCGCATGTCCAACAGACGCGGCAGGCCGAAAGCGGCTATCTGGGCCTGGGTTCGGGCGAACAGGGACGCCGCATCGGACGCTGGCCGATCATCGGGCCGCCGCTGCACCGCTTCCTCGACGGCATCGCCGACCGGCTGCGCGAACCCGGCGAGCCGATCCCCGGACGGATCGCGGCACGCTATGCGCTGAACAAGTCGAAGAAGCGCCGCGCGAAGTTCGAGGGGCTGCTGGACCGGCGGCGCGCGGGCATCACCATCGTCACCGACCGCTATCCGCAGATCGAGGTTCCGGGACTGCACGACGGGCCGATCCTGGCGGGGCGCGCGACCAATGCGCGGCTGGCCGCGATGCAGGCCGAAGAGCGCGCGCTGTATGCCGCGATGGCGGCCTATATCCCCACGCTGGTCATCCGGTTGCACGTCGACGTCGACACGGTGATGGCGCGCAAGCCCGACCATGACCGCGCGCTGATCACGCGCAAGGTCGAGACGGTGCCCCTGCTGGCGTTCGGCGGCGCCCCGATCGTCGATATCGACGCGACGATCCCCTATGACGAGGAATTGGCGCTGGCGACCGCGGCGGTCGATCAGGCGCTGGCCGCCGCCTGACGCGCCGCGAAAATCCGTTCGATCAGTTCGATGTCGACGGGCTTGTCGGCATCGATGCACGCCTCCCCCTCCGACATCGGCACGACCCGTGCCTTCAGCCCGAAGCGCAGGCCCGCGCGGGCGATCCCCTGTTGAATCGTGAACAGCCGGAGCAACGCGCCCATCAGCAGCCACGGGCCGAAAGCGGCGATGATCTTCAGCCCCTTTTTGCGGTCGCGTTCGATCCGGCCCCAGAAATCGAGCAGCGGCAGCACGCGCCGCCCGCGCAGGCGAAACATGTTCGCCCCCGACCACCAGCCGCCGCGAAATTTCAGCCAGGTCCGTTTCGATTCCGGATAGCGCGCAAGCAGCACATGTTTTTCGACCATCGCGACCGCGACGTCGCTGTCCTCCGCACCCGCCAGAAATTCGGCGATCATCGCGGGGGTGAGCAGCACATTGTCGGCGGTCGTCACCAGCACCGGCGTGTCGTCACCGGGAAGCGCGGCGGCCAGCGAGCTGCTGATCCCCTGCCCCGAATCCGCGAAATGCAGGTCGGCAAGACCGGCAAGGCCGGGTTCGGCCGCGAGTTCGGCGCTGTTCTGCGCCAGGATGGTGATCGGGCCGACCAGCGGCGAACCGCGCAGCGCCCGCACGACATGGACGAGCATCGGCTGGCCCGCGATCGGCAACAGCGCCTTGGTCGACACCCCGCTGCCCGTGAGCAGCGGATCGGGGCCGGGACGGCTGCCCGCCATGACGATGGCCGCGATCGTCATGGCGCGGCCTGGGC
>JAFKLT010000070.1:47496-64805 GCA_017309275.1 Sphingomonadales bacterium
CCATCACGATGCCGGTATGGCCCATGCCCGGATAGATGCGCAGGCTGGCCGATCCGCCCGCCTTTTCGATCGCCGCCGCCAGATTCTGGCTGTTGCGCGGACGCACCGTTTCATCCTCGTCGCCGGTCGCGAGCCACAGCGGCGGCGCGTCGCCGCGCGCATAGGCGATCGGCTGCGTCTTTTCGGCGGGCCTCACCTTGCCCATCGCCTTGTCGGCGCTGCCGCCCTTTTCCATCGGCAGGAAATCATAGGGGCCCGCGAGCCCGGCGACGCCGCGGATCACCGACGGATCGCTCTTTGCGCCGCGCAGCCATTGCGGATCGAGCGCGAGCATGGCGGCATTATAGGCGCCCGCCGAATGCCCCATCAGCGCGATGCGGTCGGGATCGCCCGCGAGGCCGCCGATATGCATATGCGTCCAGGCGACCGCCTTTGCGCTGTCTTCCAGAAAGTCAGGCCACTGCGCCTTCGGCGCCAGGCGGTAGTCGGGAATGACGACGACGAAGCCCTTTTGCGCGAGCGCGCGGCCCGCGAAGCCATAGCTTTCGCGATCGCCGCTGTCCCAGCCGCCGCCATAGAAAAAGATGATGACGGGCAGCTTGTCGCCCTGTTTCGCCTGTTCGGGCACCCAGATGTCGAGCGACTGGCGGGGGCCGTTGCCATAGGGCTGGTCGGCGATCAGCAGCCGCGCGCCGCCGTCGGGGCCGAGCAGCCTGTCCGCCATGTTGAGCGACTTCGCGCCGCCCGCGACGACCATTTTCGCGCCGCCGCCAAACAGCAGCAGGAGGAGCACCACCAGAATGATGAACTTGATCAAACGCCGTCCTTTGGCCTCGCGCCCCGTCATGGTTTCGCGCCCTACAGGGCAGCGGGGCGGCGAACAAGAACAACTGCCCGCGATCGGCCCCTCCACAGGGCCCTCGCCATATTCGGCGACAAGCGACAGGCACCTTTTCGCCCGTCGTGCGTAAGAAGGGCCATGACCAGCCCCTTTGCCCGCCCCGCCCTTGTCTGCAACGTCCAGAGCGGTAGCCACGACCCCGCGATCCGCGAGGCGATCGAAGAGGCCTGCCGCGCCGCGAACGCGCCCTTGATCGCGGCCTTCGAACTGCCCGACGGGCATGTCCCGGACGCCGCCGCCCTGCGCGAAGCCGACGTCGACCTGTTGCTGGTGTGGACCGGCGACGGCACGATCAACGCCGCCGCGACGCGAGCGGCGGGATGGCCCGGCGCGATCCTGCCGCTTCCCGGCGGGACGCTGAACCTGTTGTCGAAGATGCTGCACGGCGACCGGCCGGCGCCCGACATCCTGCGCGACGCTTTGTCGGGAAAGAGCCGCCGCCGTCCCATTCCGACGATCCGTTCGGCCGACGGCGAGGCCTTTATCACCATCGTCGCGGGCCCCGCCACCCACTGGGCCGAGGTGCGCGAGACGATGCGGCAGCAGGGCCTGCTGGAAGCCAGCCTGGCCGCGCCCGAGGCGCTGGAAGCGATGATGAATGCGCCCGGCGTCCGCGTCGCCGGGCAGGAGAAGGCCTATCCGGCCGTCATCCTGACCCCGACCGAGGATGGCGTGCGCGCCGACGGCATTCTGACCGAGGGAACAATCGACGTGCTTCGTCACGGATTCGCCTGGCTGGGCGGCGATTTTCGCGACGGGCCGAGCGAGGCAATCGCGACCGGCGAGACGATCATCCTGGAAAGCGCGGCCCCGATCAGCCTGGAATATGACGGCGAGCTTACCCAAACCGCGTCACCGGCGCGCTTCGGCATCGGCATGAGCGCGGTCGATTTCATCGCCACGGCATGATCCGGCTGTTCCATATCAGCGACCTGCATTTCGGGCTGGAGGATCCGGCCGCGCTGACCTGGTTCGCCGAATGCGTTCGCACCGAGGACCCGACGGCGGTGCTGATCACCGGCGACCTGACGATGCGCGCACGCAGCCACGAGTTCGCCGCCGCGTGCGAATGGATCGATGCGCTCGACGTGCCGGTGACGGTCGAGGTCGGCAACCACGACCTGCCCTATTTCAATCCGCTCGCGCGCCTTTTCTGGCCCTATGAACGCATCCGGGGGATCGAGCGGCTGGTCGAACGCGAACTGGACCTTGCCGGCGTCGCGGTCGTGCCGTTGAAGACCACGGCGCGCGCGCAGTGGCGCCTCGACTGGTCGAAAGGCTGGGTGACGGCGGCCGCGCTGACCAAGACGCTGGCGGCGATCGACGCGCTGCCCTGTGGCACGACGACGCTGGTCACCGCGCATCATCCGCTCGTCGAGGCGGGCACCAGGGGGCGGGCGCTGACGCGCGGCGGCGAACGCGCGCTGACCGAACTGGCGCGGCGCGGGGTCGCGGCGGTGCTGACCGGGCATGTGCACGATGCCTTCGACCTGATGAAAGACACGACCGCCGGGCCGATCCGCATGATCGGCGCCGGAACGCTGTCGCAGCGCATCCGGTCGACCCCGCCCAGCTTTAACGAACTGGTCGTCGACGGCACGAAAATCGACGTTCGCGTGCGCAACCTGGCGCATGTTCCGACGCCCGATATGCAGATCGACGCCGTCCCGCCCGACGCGCTGCCGCCGCGCGAACCCGGCGAACCGGTCGCGCCCGTCGGCGCGGTGCCGCCGATCGATCCGCCGGTGCATTGACGTCGCGCCGCATCCCGTTAGGTTGCAACAAAAAACGGGATGAGGAACCATGCTGACAAAAGGCGACGATTTTCCGTTGCATCAGACCAGCGAACCGATCGCGTTCGCGGGGACTGACCGCAACTTTTACGACCGCTATTTCTTCAACGGATACAGCCCCGACGGATCGGTCTTCTTCGCCGCGGCGATGGGATTCTATCCGCAGCTGGGCATCATCGACGCGAGCTTTTGCGTCGTCGCGGACGGGGTGCAGCATAATCTGCGCGCCAGCCGCCGTTCGGGCGGCGAGCGGCTGGACCTGTCGGTCGGCCCGATCGCGATCAGCATCGACGCGCCGCTGGAAATCGTGACGTTGCGCATCGCAGCCGGCGACGGACCGCTGGCCGCCGAGCTGAGCTTTACCGGCCGCCATTTCCCGATCGAGGAGCCGCGCTTCATCCGCCGCAACGGCACGCGGCTGTTCATGGACTATACGCGGATGACGCAAAACGGCCATTGGTCGGGCTGGCTGTCGGTCGAGGGCCGGCGGGTCGACGTGACGCGCGAATGGACCGGCACGCGCGACCGAAGCTGGGGCGTGCGTCCCGTCGGCGCGAGCGAGCCGCAGCCGCCGCCGGAGGGGAATTTCAACCAGTTCTTCTGGCTGTGGACCCCCTGCAATTTCGGCGACCGGTCGCTGTTCTTTCACAGCAACGACGATGGCGCGGGCAATCCGTGGAACCGCCGCGCGGTCATCGTGGGCGACGGCGGGGCCGAGCAGCATTTCGACGCCGCGACCTTTGGCGCCGAATGGCAGCCGGGGACGCGGCGGATCATACGGATGACCGCCGAGCTGGGCAGCGGGCGGTCGCTGGCGCTGACCCCGACCGGGCCGGTGTTCGCGATGAGCGGGCTGGGCTACACGCATCCGATGTGGGGCCACGGGCTGGACCATGGCCCCGACCCGGCGGTCGCGCACGACAGCATGGCGGAGGGCGAGCGCGGCTGGGGCAATCCGCTGGCGATGCACATCCAGGCGCTGGTGACCGCCGAACTGACCGACGGCGGCAGCGTGCATCGCGGCGTCGGGGTGCTCGAGCAATTGTTCGTCGGCCCGCACGGTCCGACCGGCCTGGTCGGCCTGATGGACCCCGTCGCATGAGCTTTCCGACCTCGCCGGAGGCGATGTCGACGGCGTGGCTGGCGGGCAAGCTGGGGCAGGAACCCGGCGCGCTGCGCGGCTTTACCGCGAGCAAGGTCGGCACCGGGCAGATGTGCGACAGCTTTCGCCTGACGCTTGATTGGGCGGAGAGCGGAGGTGCGCCGGCGACGGTGGTTGCCAAATGCCCGAGCCACGACGAGGCGAGCCGCAACATCGCAAAGCTGACCGGCACCTATGTCAAGGAAGTGAGCTGGTATCGCGAGCTGGCGGCGGGCAGCGGGGTCGCCGCGCCGCTGTGCCACCATGCCGAGATCGCCGACGACGACGTCGATTTCGTGCTGATCCTGTCGGACCTGGCGCCCGCGCGGCAGGGCGATCAGCTCGCCGGGCTGGGGCTGACGGGGCTGGCGCCCTGTATCGAGGCGGCGGCGGGGCTGCACGCGCTGCTGTGGGACGATCCGCGGCTCGACACGCTGCCGTGGCTGGCGCGCGACAACAGCGACGTGATCCGCGCGCTGTTTCCGCAGCTCTATGCCGGGTTTCGCGAACGCTATGCGACGCGGCTGGATCCCGAGGCGCTGGACCTGGGTGCGGGGATCATCGACCGGCTCGACGCCTATCTGACCCGCCAGACCGCGGCGCGGACGATCGTCCACGGCGACCTGCGCATCGACAACATCCTCTTCGCGCCCGACGGCGACCGATGCTGGCTGGTCGACTGGCAGACGCTGGGCCGGGGCAGCGGCGCGACCGACCTTGCCTATCTGGTCGGCACCAGCATCGCGGACCCGTTCGAGCGCGCCGCCGCGGACCGGCCGGCGTTCGACCACTGGATCGCGGCGCTGCGACGGCGCGGCATCGAACCCGACGCGGCGGGGCTGTGGTCCGACTATCGCGTCGGCGCGCTCAGCGGCTACTTCATGGCGGTCTTCGCCTCGATGAGCGTCGAGCGGACCGAGCGCGGGGACGAGATGTTCGCGGTCATGGCCGAGCGCCCGGCGCGGCAAGCGCTCGCGCTGGGCAGCCTCGACCTGCTAGGCTAGCTAGCCCGCGGCGGCGAGGCCGATGAAGGTCACGAGGCCGAGCGCCGACCCGATGATCGCGCCGCGCCGCATGTTGGGCACGCGAAACGCGACGATCAGCCCCGACGTGACGAGGAAGAACAGGCCGAGCGCGACGATCGCGGCATAGACCTTGAACGCCGTCCCGCCCTTTGCCTTGTGCAGCTGGACGAAGAAGCGGTGCCAGTCGGTGTCCTTGACGGTCAGCTTCGCGCTGTCGGGCGTCGCGCCGGGTTCGAGCAGGACGTCGCGGTTCGAGCCCGTCCATTCGAACTGGAAACTGTCGCCGGTCTTCTTGACCCCGGCCTGCCCCGTCGGGACGGCGATGCCGCGGTCGGCGAGCGCCTTTACCGTCAGCGCCTGAAGCGCGGCCTTGTCGTCGGTCAGCGGCGCCGACAACGCGACCTGATAATCCTTGGTCACATAATCGCCCTTCGACCCCCAGGTGTAGAGCGCGCCGGTGAGCAGGAAGAGGATGATGGCGGGAAACAGGAAAGCGGCGACGAGCATGTGCCAACGGACGAGGAGCCTGTGCATATGATTTTGATTTCCCTTGCGGAGCGGAAGAAAATGGGCGGAGCGGAAGAAAATGGGCGGAGAGGAAAGGACGATAGGCCCCAATCGGCCGCGACAGTCAACCGGCGACCGGCACCCGCGCGGCGAACGCGGTCAGCCCAGCCGGTGCGGCGTCGGGTCGCCGAGCTCGTCGACAAGCTGCCGATGCGCATCGGCGCGGCATTTCGCATAAAGCTGGCCCAGTTCCTCGCGCGATCGCGGCAGATCGTTCGCCAGCCCGTCGAGGATCGCCGCATCCGCGTGCAGGGCGATGGCGCGCACCAGCGCCGCGCTGTCGATCCCGAGCGCCTCCGCCATCAGGCGAAAGCATCGCGCGCGCTGGCGGAATTCGAAGTCCATCAGCCGCGCCGATTCCTTCTCTTCCTTGCGCAACAGCGCGGCCCTGAGGTCGAAAGCCATTGCCGCAATCTATGGCGGGACAGGCCCACGCTCAAGGCCGCCTTAAACGGTCCTTTACCATCGATTGCCTAAAATCGCGGCCGATGGGGCACGGGTCGGACATCGCGAATATCGCATCGCTGTGGGCGCCGCCGCTGATCGCCGTGGCGACGTTCGCGACGCTGTTCGCGCTGATCCTGCGGTTCGCGGTGCCGCGCGGTCGGACCCGGCCAGTGCGCGCCAAGGTCCTGCTCCGCGCGATCCTGCCGTCGCGGATCATCGCGAGCGCGTCGGGACGCGCGGACATCGCCTGGTTCCTGTTCGGCATCTTCTTTTCGGCGAGCGCGCTCGGCTGGGCCTGCTGGTCGGGCGACTGGTTCGCCGATCGGTTCGAGGCCGCCTATACGCTGTTGCTGGGCCCCGCGCCCGCGCTGCGCGTGCCCGCCTGGATCGCGACGTCGGCGATGACGCTCGCGCTCTTCCTCGCCTATGAATTCGCCTATTGGCTGAACCACAGCCTCAGCCACCGGGTCGGCTGGATGTGGGAGTTCCACAAGGTCCATCACACCGCCGAATCGCTGACCCCGATGACCAATTTCCGCGTCCATCCGGTCGACACGATCATCTTTTTCAACATGGCGGCGGTGATGGGCGGGCTCGCGATGGCGACGACGAACCACCTGCTGGGCAGCGCGACGCAGGGCTATCTTCTCTATGGCCTCAACGCGCTGACCTTTCTGGCGACGATCCTGTTCAGCTATCTGCAGCATACGCATCTGTGGATCAGTTTTTCGGGCCGCGCCGGGCGCTGGCTGCTGAGCCCGGCGCATCACCAGGTCCACCATTCGGTCGATCCGCGACACCACGACCGCAATTTCGGATCGACGATCGCGATCTTCGACCGATTGTTCGGCACCCTCTATATTCCCGCCGCGAAGCGCGAAGCGCTGCGCTTCGGGGTCGACGGCATCGCCTATGATCCGCACAGCCCGCAGGGCGCCGTGCTCCATCCCTTCCTCGACGCCGCGCGGCGCTTCGTACCGCCGGGCGAGACAGCGCCGACGTCATCGGCGGTCGCCGACCTGCGCTGAACCAGAAAGGGCGGCCCGTCACCGGACCGCCCCCTTTGTTACTGTCGCTTCGCCTTCCGGCTGTCGCTTCGCCTTCGATCAGAAGTGGAAGGTCACCGTGCCGCGATAGCTTTGGTACGACACGTCCTTGCGCGCGATCGTCGTCTCGGCGCCGACCGACAGGTCGATGCTGCCGGTCGAGACCGTCAGGCCGCCGCCGACTTCGAACCAGTCCTTGTCGGTGCCGGTCAGGCCGAACACCGCGTTCGGCCCGGGTCCGCCGACGAAGGTCGCGCCGAACGAAGCCGGTGCGTCCATGAATTCATGGACATAGTCGGCCCGCAGGTGCGGCTTGAAGCTCGCGCCGGGCTTGCCCGACAGCTCGAGGCCAAGGCGGCCCTGCGCGCTGTTGAACGCATCGCGGTCGAGGTGCAGCGCAGGCCCACCACCATTCTCCTTGATGTCGGAGAAGCCGATGTGGCTGGCGCGCAGGCCGGCACGCGGGCCGAATTCGACCGAACCCAGGTCGAAATCCTTGCCCAGCGTCACTTCGCCGGTGAACAGCAGCGAACTGTCGGCGCCGGTCAGCGTGAAGGGCGTGCCCACGAGCGTGGCGAGGCGCGTCGTCTTTGAATCGAAGGCGCCGGCGCTGACCTGGGTCGAGAGTTCGATACCGCCGCCAAGCTGGGTCTTGCCGTACAGCGTGCCCTGGATCAGCTTGCCGTTCGCGGTCTGCCCCGCGACCGTGTCGCCGTCGATGTCGGTATAGCTGAGCGCGAAGCCGATTACGCTGCTGTCGCCCAGTGCCTTTTCGATGCCGCCCGCGATGTAGAAGCCGTCGAACTGGTCGCGGCCGCCGCCGGGCAGCGCCGAGGCCATCGGGCGGCTGTCGCCGTCGATATAGCCGCCGGCGAGGAAGGCGCTGGTGTCTTCGGGCAGGCGTCCCTCCTCCACGCGCACGGCGGCGCTGTCGGTGCGGCTGTTGTCGTTGCCCATCGCGTTCATGTTGAGCGCCGCGAGCTGGACCGGCTTGCCGATCATCGCCAGCGTGCCGCCCATGTCGCCGGCGTCGAGGCCGGCGATACGATCGCGATAGAAGCGCGACATATTGTCGGCCGCCGTCGTCGCGAGCGAACCGCGCAGCGTTTCGGCGCGCGGCGCCCAGCTTTCCAGCGTCGCCTGGATCGTCGCCGCATTCTGCTGGTCGAGCAGGCCGTACACGCCCGACAGGTTCGCATTGCCGCGCGACTGGTCGAGCAGCTGGGCATAGGCGCCCTGCACCGCCGAACCCGACGACACGACGTTGCGATAGAGACCCGCCTGGATTTCGACCGATACCGCGTTCGCGCCATAGGTCAGCTTCGGCGTCAGGATGGCCGAGGTGCTGCTGAGCGTCGAGAAGGTGCCCGTCACGCCGCCCGCGGCGGTAAGGAAGGTATATTTGTCACCCGGCTTTACCAGATAGCCCGCGGCCGGCGAGAAATTCACCGCGCCGCCAAGGTTGGCGCTGCCCGTCGAGGTGCCGTTCGCGACGACCGCCAGCACGTCCGACGTGCCGTTCGGCCCGAAGTTGATGAACAGTCCGCTGCCCGACGAGAGGACCAGGTTGCCCGCCACCGTCAGCGTGCCGACGGCGGTCTGCGTCCCCGGCGCGATCTGGCCGAGCACGCTGGTCAGGAAGGGCGCGTTGATCCGGCCGCTGCCGAGCAGCGCGCCGCCCATCAGGCTGTAATCGCCGACCGAGCTGAGCGTGCCGTTGACCGTCACCATGCCCGCGAGCTGGTTGACGTTGATCAGCGAGCTGAGCGAGGCGCCGGAATCGATCCGCAGCCCCGCCGCCGAGGTCGCCACCGTCAGGCGGTCGACCGTAACGCTGGCGCCCGTCAGGGTGGTGAGGCCGCTCGCGCTGAGCGTCACGTCGAAATAGCGCGGCGGCGTGCCCGCCGTGCGCACTGGTTCGACATTGTTGGGCACGAAGTTGGTGGCACCCGGAAGCCCGTTCGTCAGCGTCGCCGCGGGCAGCGGCGTGGCCGCCGCCTGCGCCTCTGGCTGCGCGCCGGGGATCAGGCCGTCGCGGGTCGCCGCGGCGGCCGTAACCTCATCGACCGTTGCCGACCCGGCATTGTCGTCGGACGTGCCGATCGGGCGGCTTTCGACCACTTCCTCGCCCGTGCGGGTGTCATAGCAATCGCTGACCCCGCCGCTTTGGAAACAGATCTGGCCAAAGTCGCCGCTGGTGCCGTCCTTCTGTTCGCCGGTCAGCGTCGGGATGCCGTTCACCGGCTGTCCGCCCGACAGGATCATATAGGAGGGGTCGAGCGTCGTGACCCAATGGCTGGCGTCGGTCCACGCGCCATCGCCCGCCTTTGCCGCGACATAATGATAGGGATTGTTCGCCGCGATCCAGTCCCAATAGAGATAGAGCGGCTGATAGAAGGACACGGTGCCATAGCCGTTCGCCGGCTGGCCGCTGAAGAAGCGGGTATAGCCGCCCGACAGCACGCCGATGACGACCTGTTTCGAGAAGTTCTGCAGCACCAGCGGACCGCCCGAGTCACCCTGCGACGTGATGCCTTCGAGCGAATTGCCGTTCGGGTTGGTGCGGGCATTGTCGCGGAAGGCGTTGAAGTCGAACGGGCTGGCGCCGCTGAGGCCGCGCCGCGGGTCGTCGAAATCGAGGAAATAGAGATTCTGCGTCAGGCCGTTCGGCGTGCCGCCGAACAGAAAGCTTTCGAAGGTCTGGAGATCGGTCAGCGCGCCCAGGATATTTTCAGCCGAGCGGCGGCGGAAATCGCTGCCCGCCGCACCCGACGTGCCGGTGCCGTTGTTGCCATAGCCGATCATGCCGACGTTGAAGCCCGTGCCCGATGCGCCGATCGTGCTGGTGTTGGTCAGCGGCGAGAAGAGCAGCGCCCAGGTCGGAACGCTGGCGGCAGGCGTGTCGAGCGACGCCATCGCGACGTCGCCATACAGGAAGCTGCGCGCCTCCGGCTCGAGCGAGAGCGGGTTATAGTTCACCCAGTTCGAGTTGTAGAAATTCTGCGCGAGGTTGGTCTGATACTTGCCCGCGCCGCCGGCGCCGCCCAGCAGCCAGCGCACCAACTCGTCGGTCTGCCCGGCGGCGTTGGCGCGCGTGTTGGTTTCGAAACCGAACGCGATCGCGGTCCCGCCCTGGCCCGCGCCATAATCGGTCGCCGAGCGGCTGTTGACGCAGTGCGCGGCAAAGATGACGGTGCGCGGATTGATCAGCGTCGCGGTGCACAGGCCGACGAAGCCGCCGCCATTGTCGATGACCATCTGGCTGACGCCGGTGATGTTGACCGGGTCGCGGGCCGTCGTCGGCGTGTTCGGATCGGCGATCAGGATTTCGGGTTCAGGGGAGATTTGCTCGATGCGCGGTCCCGGCGCGACCGAGACGAGGCCCGAATAGGGTTCGGGATCGGTCGCCGAGACATAGCCGCCACCGCCTTGAGCCTCGGGCTGGATGCTGGCGATAAAGTCATCGCGCGTCACCGACTGCGTCGTGTCCTGCGCAAAGGCCGGCGCAACCTGAAGCAGGCCCGCGACGCATACCGACGCCAACAGGCCTCCGCGGCGCACGCGCCGCGAAAAAACGAACTGATTCATATACTACCCCCGTAGTTTTGATGGCGCTTCATCCGGGTCGTGGAATCGGCGACAGGGGGTCAGCTTAACCGTGCGAAAAATTTGCACAATATTTGGTTAATCGATGGTTACCACTTTGCGACGAGCCGTGACACCAAGGACACAGCTGCGAAAAAGGGGCGCGAAAAAGCGGGGTACGAAAAGGGCGGCACGAAAAAGGGCGGCCCGTTGCCGGACCGCCCTTCCCTTCTCCACCCGTCGGTGGAAAAACTTTTAGCGCTTCGAGAACTGGAAGCTGCGGCGGGCCTTGGCCTTGCCGTACTTCTTACGCTCGACGGTGCGGCTGTCGCGGGTCAGGAAGCCGGCCGACTTCACAACGCCGCGCAGCGCGGGTTCGAAGCGGGTCAGTGCCTGCGAAATGCCGTGCAGCACGGCGCCCGCCTGGCCCGACAGGCCACCGCCCTTGACGGTCGCGATGACGTCATAGGCACCGACGCGATCGGTCAGGCCGAAGGGCTGGTTGATGACGAGACGCAGCGTCGGACGCGCGAAATAGACTTCCTGGTCGCGGCCGTTGACGATGATCTTGCCCGTGCCGGGCTTGACCCACACGCGAGCAACGGCGTCCTTGCGGCGGCCGGTCGCATAGGCGCGGCCCTGCTTGTCGACCTGCTTCTCGCGCAGCGGCGCGGTCGGGGTCGCGGGAGCGGCGGTGCCTTCGACGGCGCCGGCGAGATCCTTGAGATCGGTCATGGTCTGTTCGTCAGCCATTATGCACCCACCTTGTTCTTGCGGTTCATCGAAGCGACGTCGATCACTTCGGGGCTCTGCCCTTCATGCGGATGTTCGCTGCCGGCGAAGATGCGCAGGTTGCGCATCTGCTGACGGCCGAGCGGGCCGCGCGGGATCATGCGTTCGACGGCCTTTTCGAGCACGCGCTCGGGGAAACGACCTTCCAGGATCTTGGCGGGGCTGGTTTCCTTGATGCCGCCGGCATAACCGGTGTGCTTGTAGTACCGCTTGTCCTGCAGCTTCTTGCCGGTGAACGCCACCTTTTCGGCGTTGATGACGATGACATTGTCACCGCAATCGACGTGCGGGGTGAACGACGGCTTGTGCTTGCCGCGCAGGATGTTGGCGATGATCGTCGCGACGCGGCCAACGACCAGACCGTCGGCGTCGATCAGCACCCATTTCTTTTCGACCGTCGCGGCGTTCGCCGACTGGGTCGTCTTGGTCAGCGCCTTCATGGCACGCTCCTTGACAGATATGGACTGGAGCGGCCGGCCCTGTGCCCGCCACCCCGAAACAAACCGCGCCGCCTGTCCAAAAGGACGAAGCGGCGCTTCGGAGCGGGCCAATGGCGAAAGCCAGGCCAAAAGTCAACTGTAGAGCGGCTTTCCTGACGGGTATTATGATACCCTATCATCGACGCCGGCGAATTCGATCAGGCGGCGGCGCGCCCCAGCCGGTGCAGCGAAGCCGCCGCGATGGCGACCAGGATCGCGCCCGTCACCTGGTGCAGCACCGCGATCCACATCGATACGCCGGTCACGACGGTCAGGATGCCGAGCATCATCTGCGCCGCGACGACGAGGATCAGCAACGTCGCCTCGGTCCGCGCGCCGCGCCGCAGGAGCTGCCGCGCGAGCAGCAACAGGGCGAGCGCCGCGACCCACGACCACCAGCGATGGAGGAAATGGATCAGGAAGGGGTCGTTGGTGACCGCGAACCACGCGCCGCCGGCCCAGTCGATCCCTTCGGGCACGAAATGGTCGTTCATCAGCGGCCAGGTACTCGCGACATAGCCGGCGTTGAGCCCCGCGACCCATGCGCCGAGCAGAAGCTGGACGAACAGGATCGCGATGACCAGCATCGCCGTCCCCGTCAGCCGCGCCGGGCGCGCGCCGGGACTGTCCGCCAGCGCGGTCAGGTCGCGCGCCGTCCAGACAAGCCCCGCGAGCAGGAAGAGCGCGGTCAGCAGGTGGGTCGCCAGGCGGAAATGGCTGACGTCGGTCCGATACTCCAGCCCCGATGCGACCATCCACCAGCCGATCGCGCCCTGCAGCCCGACGAGCGCGGCCAGCGCGAACAGGCGCCAGCCATAGCCCGACGGAATCGCGCGGCGCCAGGCATACCAGGCGAGCGGGACGAGCAGCGCCATCCCGACGAGCCGGCCGAGGATGCGGTGCAGCCATTCCCAGAAAAAGATCGCCTTGAACCCGTCGAGCGTCATGCCGAGGTTGATCGCCTTATATTCGGGGATCTGCTTGTACTTCTCGAACTCAGCCTGCCAGCCGGCCTCGGTCAGCGGGGGCAGCACGCCCGACACCGGCCGCCATTCGGTGATCGACAGGCCCGATTCGGTGAGGCGGGTGATGCCGCCGACGGCGACGACGCCGATCACGAGCAGCGCGACGGCCCACAGCCAGCGGGACAGCGCGGCGGGACGTGGATTGGAATTCTGCGACATGCCCGCCCTATCGACGCTTGCCCCGCGATAGGCAAGTGGTTGCGATTGCGCGGCGGGACGGCGCGAATTTTCATGGTCGGTACAGGCGCCGCTTGATAAGCCGCCGCGATGCGTGCGCTGCTTCCCGTCATCGCGGCCCTGACCGTGCTGCCCTCGATACCGGCGAACGCGGCGGCATCCGCGCCCTCGCCCATCGCGGCGCTGGCGGCGCAGGAGGCGCGCGTCGCGGCGATCGGCTTTCGCCTCACCACCGCCAACGCCGCCTGGTGCCCCGCGCTCCAGCCGCAGTTCGGGTGGATATGGGGCGACCCGAGGCTCTATCCGGCGGCGGACCGCAGCGCGATGCGCGCCGCCTATGATGCGCAGGACATCGACGCACCTTATGTTGCCGCGATCGTCGCGGGGTCGCCCGCCGCGGCCGCGGGCATCCGCGTCGGGATGCCGGTGACGCATGTGAACGATACGCCGGTCCCGCCGGGCGAGAGCGACCATCCCTATGCCCGCATCACCGCGCTGGAAAAGATGCTCGCCGCGCTGCCGCCGCGCGCGATCGCGATGATCGGCGGCGCCAGCGGCAGCGGCGACGCGCGCGGGGTCGCGCCGACCGCCGGATGCGCGAGCGACTTCCGCCTCGAGGACCGCGACCGCGAGGGGGCGGTCGCCGACGGGCGCGCGGTCTATGTCGATGCGGGCCTGGCGCGCTTCGCGCCCGACGACGACGAGCTGGCCGCGGCGATCGCGCACGAACTCGCGCACAATATCCTCCGCCACCGCGCGCGCCTCGACGCCGCCGGGGTCGATCGCGGGATCGCCAAGCAGTTCGGCCGGAACGCCCGGCTGTTCAAACAGACCGAGGTCGAGGCCGACCGGCTGTCGGTCTGGCTGCTCGCCAATGCGGGCTATGATCCGCGCGCGGCGGTCCGGTTCTGGGACCGCTTCGGCCAGCGCAAGGGGCGGCCGGCGATCCAGGCGGCGACGCACCCGCGCTGGCGCGACCGCGTCGCGTCGTTCGAAACCGAGATCGCCGCGATCGAACAGGCCCGCGCCGCCGGCCGCCCGCTCGAGCCGCCGCTGATCGCGAACCCGCCGCCCTTGGACCCGCCGCCCTTGGAATAGGGTCAGCGCCTCTTATCTAGGCGTCATCCCATCCCCCTTTTCCCTCCTCATTTTCAAGGATCGACCCGATGACCCGTGAAACCGCGATTTTTGCCGGAGGCTGCTTCTGGTGCACCGAGGCCGTGTTTCAGTCGCTGAGCGGAGTCGACGGCGTCGAAAGCGGCTATATCGGCGGCGGCGTCGCGAACCCGACCTACAAGCAGGTGTGCGGCGGCGATACCGGCCATGCCGAGGCGATCCGCATCACCTATGACCCCGCCGCTATCTCCTACGCCGATCTGCTCGACGTCTTTTTCGCGACGCATGATCCGACGCAGCTCAACCGGCAGGGCAACGACATCGGCACGCAGTATCGCAGCGCGATCTTCCCGCTCGACGATGCGCAGGCCGAGGCGGCGCGCGCCGGGATAGCGCGCGCCCAGCCCGATTGGCCCGCGCCGATCGTGACGACGATCGAAACCGCGTCGACCTGGTATCCGGCCGAGGATTATCATCAGGCCTATTGGGACGGAGAGGGTCAGCGCAATCCCTATTGCATGGCCGTCATCCCGCCCAAGCTCGCGAAGCTGCGCAAGGGATTCGCCGAACGGCTGCGCGCCGATTAAGCATCCATTCTGGCAACGCCATTGTTGCATAATGGCCGCATGACGTCACTTTTCCTTGACTTGACGGCGGTTTAGACTAGCGGACGCGCGCGCTTCGGGGCAGGACCGGCTTCAGGCGCAAGTGGGGGTCGCTGGACGGGTGTTGGTTTCGCTGTTTCTTGTCGGCGCGTCGTTCACGACGCCGCAACTGGCGATCCAGTCGGCCAGCCAGACGATCGTCGAAAATGGCGTCGACGGCACCACGCGCGGCGTCAACCGCATCCTCGGCGGCATCATCAGCTACACCGGCTGGAAGGGCGAGCCCGCCGGCGCGCCGCGCACGCTGTGCCTCGTCGGCGACCCGCGCCTGACCGACCGCGTCGCCCCCACCGTTGCCGGCGGCCCGGTGATCAGCGTCCGCCGCTCCACCGCCGACGGTGCGATGGGCGGTGGCTGCGACATCATCTTCCTCGGCCGCATGCCGGTTGCCGATCGCCAGCGGCTGATCGCCTGGGTGCGCGGACGCCCGGTGCTGACGGTCACCGACGACGACCCGAACTGCAGCTTCGGCGCGATGTTCTGCCTCGTCGGCCGCACGGGCAGCGTCAGCTTCTCGGCCAATCTCGATGCCATCGCGCGCGGACAGCTTCGCATCGACCCGCGCGTACTCAAGATCGGCAGCGACGGAGGGGCGCGATGACCGGCCGGTCCTCCGAACGCCGCGGCGCACGCACGACGCTGCAAAAGCTGCTGTCGCGCTTTCACTTCGGCATCACGCTGTTCGCGGTCGCGCTGTCGGGCGCGACGATCCTGCTCGCCGGCGTCACGACGCTGCGCGGCTATGCCGACCGCAACATGGAACTCGCCGCGCGCCTGGGCGCCTATGGCGTCGAGCCGGCGCTGGTCTTCAACGATCCGCAGGCGGCGCGCGAGGGGCTGGAGCCGCTGACCCGCATTCCCGGCATCGCCCGGCTGCGCGTGCTCGACGACCGTGGCCGGTCGCTATCCGAATGGCGGTCGCCCGCGGGCGACCCCGCGCCGCTGCTGACCCGCATCTTCTTTCCCCAGCCCTTTGCCGCGACGGTGCAGCGCAACGGATCGGTGATCGGCCGGATCGAGGTGTGGGGGGACAGTTCGACGCTGATCGACTATGTCCGCCTTGGCCTGCTGGCGGGGCTCGGCTGCCTGCTCGTCACCGCGCTCGGCACGATCATCCTGGCGCGACGGTTCGAATATGAGCTGGTCAAGCCGCTGAACGAGATCGCGACCGTCGCGCACGACGTCCGCCTGCACCGCCGTTTCGACAAGCGCGTCCAGCCGCTGGGCATCGCCGAGCTCGACCGGTTGGGCGGCGACATCAACGCGCTGCTCGACGAACTGCAGGGCTGGCAGGGAACGATGGAAAGCGAAAAGGCGCTGCTGGCGCACCGTGCGTCGCACGACATGCTGACCGCGATGCCCAATCGCTCGGCCTTCGACGAACAGCTTGCGCTGCGCATCCAGGCGGCGGCGAAGCGCGGCGAGCGCTTTGCGGTGCTGTTCATCGACGCCGACAATTTCAAGGCAGCGAACGACAATTTCGGCCACCGCGCGGGCGACGCGGTGCTCGTCGCGCTGTCGGCGCGGATCAAGGATACGCTGCGCAAGGGCGATTTCGCCGCGCGGATCGGCGGTGACGAATTCATCGTGATCATCGACCCGCTCGATCCCGGCATCGCGCCGGAAATCCTGGCCGAACGCATCCAGACAAGCGTGTCGGCGCCGATCCAGCTTCCCGGCGGCGGCGAATATCGCCTGGCGATCAGCGTCGGGGTCGCCGTCTATCCCGACCATGGCGCCGACGCGACCGCGCTTCTGAACGTGGCCGACGCGGCCATGTACGCCGAAAAGCTGACCAACCGTCCGAAGACATGATGACCCGCGGAGAACCGAAGTGACCCACGCCCTCCCCCGCCCCTTTCGCCTGATGCTGATGGCCCTGCTCGGCACGCTGCTCGCCGCGTGCCAGAGCATGCCCGCGCCGTCGGGGTTCAGCCCTGCCCAGGTCGCCGCGCTCAAGAACGAAGGCTTCGTCGAAACCGGCGCCGGCTGGGAGCTGACGCTCAACGAACGGCTGCTGTTCGCCTCGAACGAGAGCGCGCTTCACGCCGAACAGATTGCCCGCCTGCGCACGCTGGCCGGCAACCTGGTGTCGGTCGACATCACCACCGCGCGGGTCGAGGGGCATACCGATTCGACCGGCAGCGCGAGCTATAACCAGCGCCTGTCGCAGGCGCGCGCGCAGGCCGTCGCGGCGCCGCTTCAGGAAGGCGGGATGCGGTTCACGCCCGGCCAGATCGTCGGCCGCGGCGAGGACGCGCCGCTGTCGCCGAACAACACGGCCGAGGGACGGCAGGACAATCGCCGCGTTGTGATGATCGTCACGCCCCGGTAACAGGTCGGACGCTAACGGCGCCGTCGAGCCCGTATCTTTCCTTTCGACCGTGGAAGCCCCATGCCGATGAAACCGATCCGCAAAGCCGTATTTCCCGTAGCCGGTCTGGGCACGCGTTTTCTGCCTGCGACGAAGGCGATCCCGAAGGAGATGCTGCCTGTGGTTGATCGTCCGCTGATCCAATATGCGGTGGACGAGGCGGTGGAGGCGGGGAT
>JAFKLT010000071.1 GCA_017309275.1 Sphingomonadales bacterium
CTCAGGCGCCGACGCTTGACGAAGCGGCGCGGCGCGCGATGGTCGATGAAGTGATCGCCGTGCTCGACGACCCCGCCCACGCCGCGCTTTTCGGCCCCGGTAGCCTAGCTGAGGTGCCGCTGTCGGCGGTGGTCGACGGCATGGTCGTCGCGGGCATCGTCGATCGGCTGCTGGTCACCGACGGGACCGTAACGGTGATCGATTACAAGACCGGGCGGCACGCGCCCGCCGCGGCCGCCGATGTCGCCCCTGCCTATCTGCGGCAGATGGCGGCCTATCGCGACGCGCTGCGAGTCATCTTTCCCGGTCGGCGCGTCGCGGCGGCGCTGCTCTACACTGCCGCGCCGCGCCTCATTACGCTCGACGATAGGCTGCTCGACGCGCACAAGCCGGGCTTGGCGGCATCCAAGGCGAATTTGCCGGGTTCGACCCTTGAGCCGGACGCGCCGACGCCTTAGCTTGGGGACAACAGAATTTCAGGAGTTCAGACTATGGGTACCAAGGCCATTACCGACGCCAGCTTCCAGAACGACGTGCTCGACAGCGACACTCCCGTGCTCGTCGATTTCTGGGCCGAATGGTGCGGTCCGTGCAAGATGATCGGCCCCTCGCTCGAAGAGATTTCGGACGAACTGGCGGGCAAGGTCGTGATCGCCAAGCTGAACATCGACGATCATCCCGATGCCCCCGCCAAATATGGCGTGCGCGGTATCCCGACGATGATCCTGTTCAAGAATGGCGAGATCGCCGACACCAAGGTCGGCGCCGCGCCGAAGAGCGCGCTCAAGGGCTGGCTCGAAGGCGCGCTGTAATCAGGCGAAACCCCGGCGAAAGCCGGGGTTCGCTCAACTGCGATAATCGGCGTTGATGCTGATGTAGCCGTGCGTCAGGTCGCACGTCCAGACGGTCGCGCTGCCCTGTCCCAGGCCCAGGTCGGCGCCGACGCGTACCTCCTGCCCCTTCAGATGCGCCGCAACCGGCGCCTCGTCATAGCCGTCGACGGGCAGGCCGTCCTTCGCCACCCAATGGTCGCCGAAGCGGATCGCCAGCCGGTCGCGGTCGGCGGGTTCGCCGGCCTTGCCTACCGCCATGACGACGCGGCCCCAGTTCGCATCCTCGCCCGCGATCGCGGTCTTGACGAGCGGCGAATTGGCGATCGCCAACGCGACGCGTTTTGCGCTGTCGTCGCTGGCCGCGCCGGTCACCTGAATCTCGATGAATTTCGACGCGCCTTCGCCGTCGCGCACCACCTGATGCGCCAGGTCCAGCGCAACCGCGCGGATCGCCGCATAAAGCGCGTCGGCGCCCGGATCGTCGCGAGTGGTCAGCGGCGCGTTGCCCGCTTGCCCCGTCGCGAAGAGCAGCACCGTGTCGCTGGTCGAGGTATCGCTGTCGACGGTGATGCTGTTGAAACTGCCGCCGGTCGCCTCGGTCAGCATCGCCTGCAGCAGCGCGGGCGCGACCGCCGCGTCGGTGAAGATATAGCCGAGCATCGTCGCCATGTCGGGCGCGATCATGCCCGATCCCTTGACGATGCCCGCGACCTGGACCGTCCGTCCGTCGACGATCGCGCTGGCCGCCGATCCCTTGGCAAAGGTGTCGGTGGTGCCGATCGTTTCCGCCGCGGCTTCCCACGAGCAGGGCGCGGCGGTGAGCGCCGCCTCGACCCCGGCCTGCGCCTTGTCCTTGGGCAGCGGCACGCCGATGACGCCGGTCGAGCTGACGAAAACCTCGGCCGGGTCGCAGCCGAGATGGCCGGCGACCTGCGCCATGATCTGTTCGACCGCCTCGCGCCCGCGATAGCCGGTGAAGGCGTTGCTGTTGCCGGCGTTGACGATCAGCGCGCGGCCGCTGCCGCCCTTGACCTGCTCGCGGCCCAGCTCGACCTCGGACGAACAGCAGATGTTGCGCGTGAAGACGCCCGCGACCGTGGTGCCGGGCACCAGCTCGACATAGGTGAGGTCGCAGCGATCCCAGCTCTTGTATTGCGCGCGCGCGACGCGGCGCGTCACCCCGGCGATTTCGGGCAGCGTGGGAAAGGCATCGGGGGCGAGCGGGGAGCGACTGGTCATGCGCGTGCGCATAATCGCTCTCGGCCGATAGCAAAACCCCTCCCGTTCAAGGGAGGGGCCGTGCATCGATCCGGATTTTTCGTCACCCCGGATCAAGCCCGGGGCGACGCGTATCTCGGGCTCAGGCGGGAATACCGCTGATGGCCTTGATCTCCATGAAGTCCTTCAGGCCGAACAGGCCGCCTTCGCGGCCGTTGCCCGACGCCTTGTAGCCGCCGAAGGGCGCGCCCGGACCGGGGCCCCAGGCGTTAACCGCGACCATGCCGGCGCGCAGCTTCGGCGCGACGTCGGCCGCCTTCGACGGGTCGCCGGAGATCACCGCCGACAGGCCGTACTCGGTGTCGTTGGCGATATCGACCGCCTGGTCGAGGCTGTCATAGGCCATCACCGTCGCGACCGGGCCGAAGATTTCCTCGTTGGCGATGCGCATGTCGCGCGTCACGCCCGAGAAGACCGTCGGCTTGATGTAATAGCCGCGATTGACGTTGCTCGGCAGGCCGGTGCCGCCGGTCTCCAGCGTCGCGCCTTCGTCGATGGCCGACTGGATCAGGCCTTGGATTTTGTCGAACTGCGCCTTGTTGACGACGGGGCCGATATGGCCGCCTTCGGCCTGCGGGTCGCCGACCGAGGTGCCGTCGAACATCGCCTTGATGACGCCGACAGCTTCGGCCTCGCGGTCCTTGTGCACCAGGATGCGCGTCGGGGCGATGCAGCTCTGGCCGGTGTTGACCAGCACGCCCTGCACCGTCGGGGGCAGCACGGTTTCGAGGTCGGCATCGGGCAGGACGATGTTCGGCGACTTGCCGCCCAGTTCCTGATGGACGCGCTTGACGGTGTCTGCCGCCGCCTTGGCGACCAGGATGCCGGCGCGGGTCGAGCCGGTGAAGCTGACCATTTCGATGCCGGGGTGCGAGCTGATCGCGTTGCCGACGGTCGGGCCGTCGCCCTGGACCAGGTTGAACACGCCCGGGGGCACGCCCGCGGCGTCGAGGATTTCGGCGAAGATGACGGCGTTGCCGGGGCATTCTTCCGACGGCTTCAGGATCATCGTGTTGCCGGCGGCGAGCGCCGGTGCGACCTTCAGCGCGATCTGGTTGAGCGGCCAGTTCCACGGCGTGATCATGCCGACGATGCCGATCGGTTCGTAGACGACCTTGTTCGCGCCATGCTGTTCGCTGAACTGGAAATCCTTGAGCGCGGCGATCGTGCCGAGGAAGCCGCCGATGCCGGCGCCGACCTGTGCGGTGCCTGCGAAGCTGACCGGGGCGCCCATTTCGCTCGCCATCGACTTGGCAAGGTCGGCGCCGCGCTTCTTATATTCCTCGACGATGCGGTTCAGCAGGTCGAGGCGCTCTTCGCGCGTCGTCTGCGAAAAGGTCTTGAAGGCTTCCTTCGCAGCCTCGACCGCGGCGTCGACGTCGGCGGCGGTGCCGAGAACGACGGTCGAGGCCGCTTCCTCGGTCGCGGGGTTGATGACGTCGTGCAGCTTGCCGCCCTGGCTGTCGACCCATTTGCCGCCGATGTAATTCTGTTTCAGGTGCGTTTCGGTGCTCATCATCTTTCTCCCATCGGCGTGTCTAGATACGTCTTACATTGCTACCTAATGGCGGTGGCGAATGAATCAAGCGCCACGCCCCACTTTCATTGCCCGCGCTTGATCCGGGGTTCGCGCGACGACCCTAGCATTCTCCCGGACCAGCTCCGATGTGACCCACGCCGGAAAAGTCGTTGTTCAGCGCTTTTCAGCAGAGAGGCGTGACATAAGAATGGCAGCGCGCGTCGCTTGGCGGGCGATGCTGGGGATGTCGACCGCTTCGCCCGGCGCATGGTCACCGGTGCTGTACGGGCCGAGCCCCGCGAGGCCGTCAACGTCGGCGGCGACGAAGCTGATGTCGCCCGCACCGCGTTTCAGCGGGTCGAGCGGCGCCATCTCGGCCAGGCCCAGGTCGCGGTTGACGCCGTTGAGCTGGCCCAGAAGCGCGCGGTTGCCCTCGGTCGGCGCCATCGGGGGATAGCCGCCGGCATCGAAACGGATTGTCGCGCCCGTACCCGGCGCATGGTCGGCGACGATCGCGGTCATCTTTGTCTTCACGCGGTCGATCTGTTCGGGCGAAAGCGCGCGCAGGTCGCCGCGCGCGACGGCGGTGCCCGCGATGATGTTCGTCTTGCCGCTGACGGTCGCGCGGATCCCCCCGGCGTCGAGATCGGCCTGCTGCCCGCCTGCGATCAGCCCGACGTTGAAGGTCAGATTGGGTTCGGGAAGCTCGGTGCGGAAACGGTGGATGATGCGCGTCAGTTCATAGATCGCGCCATCCCCCGCCGCGGCGCTGAAGATGCCGGAGCTGTGGCTCGCCTTGCCGGTCGCGGTCAGCGTCCAGCTATCGGAGGAACGCCGCGCGATCGAACCCATGTCAGCGCCATTGTCGCGCACGAGGCCCTCGAAATCGAGCGCGACGTCGCTGCGCTTGCCCGCTGCGACCAGATCGGCGCGCGCCTTTTCGATCGGGCTGCCCGAATCCTCTTCGTCGCCGGTCATGTGGATTTCGATATTCGCGTTCTTGAGCGTCCCCGCCGCCTGCATCGCGCGGAGCGCCGCGACGATCACGACCATGCCGCCCTTGTCGTCGCCCGCGCCCGGTCCTTCGCCCATATCGCCCTTGCGGACGAATTTCTGAAAGGGCGAGTCGGGTTCGAACACCGTGTCGAGGTGCGCGATCAGCAGCAGGCACTTGGTCCCTGGCTTGCCGACGTGCGTCGCGATCAGATGGCCGGCGCGGCCGGTGTCGGTCATCGGCTTCCATTCGACCTTGAAGCCCAGCGGCTCCAGCTCGGCGCGCATCATCTGCCCGACCTTCTCCACGCCTGCGAGATTGAGCGAGCCGCTGTTCTGGTTGACCAGCTTTTCGAGGAGGGCGAGGTTGCGGTCCTGCTCGGCCTCGACCGTCTTCGCCATCTTGGCCTCGGCGGGGCTGAGCTTGGCCTGCGCGGCGGGCGCGAGCGCGAGCTGAAGGGCGATCAGGGCGACAAAAGGCAGCGATTTCATGGAGGACTCCTCTGGAACACCCCCTTGTGGCGCGTGCCGCGTGCGGGGGCAAGCCGTCAGCCGGGCCGCACCATGAAGATGTCGCCGCCGATGCTGACGATGAAGAGGTTGCCCGCGCTATCCTCGCCGAAGGAGGCGATCGAATTCAGCGTTCCGGCGTCGGGCGCGAAATCCTCGTTCCGGCGGGCGAATTGCGAGGAGGGCAACGTCTGCCCGGCAACGAACCGGGAAAAGGGCACCGACCAGATGTTGCCCGAGACGAAGTCGGCGAAGACATATTGGCCGGTGAGCGATGCCACGGGACCGCGATAGACATAGCCGCCGGTGATCGAATTGCCCTGTCGCGGTCCGCTGCCATGTCCATATTCGGCGACTGGCGGGGTCAGGCCGCCCGGTGCGGTGCCGCTATAGGGCTGCGTCCCTTCCAGAAAGCGCCAGCCGAAGTTGAGCCCGGGCTGCGTCGTCGTCACCATGTCGATCTCTTCGACCGCGCCCTGGCCGACGTCGCCGATGATCAGCGTCGATCCGTTGAACGAGGCGCGGAACGGATTGCGGAGGCCATAGGCATAGACATAGGGATCGCCGCCGCCCCCAAGAAAGGGATTGCCGGGTGCGGGCGCATAGCTGCTGCCGTTCGCGCCGACGGTGAAGCGCAATATCTTGCCTAGGCGGACATTGGTGTTCTGCGCATTGTTGTTGGGGTCGCCGCCCCCGCCGCCGTCGCCGATGCCGACATAGACCAGGCCGTCGGGGCCGAAGCCGATCCAGCCGCCATTATGATTGTCGGCGCCGGGATGCGGCACGCCGAGCACGGTGTCATAGACCGTCGAGCTGTTCGGCTGCCCCAGCGTATAGCGGCGCACCTGTACCGTCCCGTCGGGTGCGGTCGCGACCGCCAGCAGTCGCTGCGACGTCGCGAAATCGGGATAGGCGGCCAGCCCCAGCAGCCCGCGCTCGCCGCCGGTCGAAATGTCGGTGATGTCGAGCACCTGCGTACGGCTGCCGTTCGCGGGGTCGAGGCGATAGACGTCGCCGCCCTTTTCGACGACGAAGACGCGTGTGTCGCCGGGGATCGGCGCAACATAGAGCGGCTGGTTGAAGCCGGTGCCGACGCGGACGACCGAGATGCCCTCGCGGCTGTTGGTGACGGTGATGTTCACTGGCTGCGTCGCGCTGGCGGTGCCGTCGCTGACGCGCAGCACGACGGCATAGACATTGTCGCCGTTCGCATCGCCGGGCAGGTCGTAATCGGGCGCAACGTTGAAACGCAGCGCGCCCGCGGAGGTGATCGAGAACAGCGCCGCATCGGCGCCACCGTCGATGGTGAAGGTCAGCGGATTGCCGTCGGGATCGCTTGCCGTCGCCTGATAGGCGGCGGTGATGTTTTCGGCGATGCTCGCGGTCTGCGGCGAGGTGAAGCTGGGGGGCGAATTGGCGGCGGGTGGATTGCCGCCCCCGCCCCCGCCGCTGCCGCCTCCGCCGCACGAGGCGAGGGACATGGCGGTAAGGGACAGGGAGGCAAGCAGGGTAAGCGCACGCAACTGCATGGCAAATCGCCTTTCGCAAGCGCCCCCTCTTGCCGCCAGTCTGGCATCGGCGGCGGGCGTCCGCAACCCCGTGCGGGCTGCGGCGTTGCGCGGGCGTTAAGAGGCTTCCTTAACCTCGTCGAAGTCGTCGAGCTTTCGCAGCGCGTCGCTGGCGATCTGGTGCAGCTTGATCGTGTTGACCGCGATCCCCTTCGTATCGTGCCCCGTCAGCTCGTCGATCTGGAACGTCACGCGCGTGCGATCGGGGGCCAGTTCCTCGAAATTGAACTTGAGGCCGGTGGCGATCGCGCCGTCGTCGACGCTGTAGAGCAGATGCGCCTCGCGCGGGATGTCCATCTGGACCGCGATCTTGACCTTATAGGCGTCGGGGCGCTCCTTTGGCGCGACCATCGCCCATTCGGGATCGCTCTTTTCGACGACCAGCTCATAGAGGCGGTCCGAACCGCCGTTGGTGACGAGCGGCAGGCCGGTGAAGGTGCTGCCGTCGCCGAACATCTTTGCGAACACCTGCTCGCGCGGTGCCGCGACGACCTTTGTCTGGTTCACCAGCTTGGCGACGTCGCCGCAGCCGCCGATCAGCAGCATCGCGGCGATCAGGAAGAAATGACGCAGCATCGATATGCCCCCCGTAAACCCGGCCGATGCATAGCGCGCGCGACTTACCAAAGCGTAAGCGGTCCTGAAGGTGTAAAGAGTGTTTGACAGGCAATTTGCCTACCTGTAAAGAATGTTTGACACACGAAGGGGCGGGCGTTGGAAAATCGGGTGCGTGATTGCCGCGAGCGGGCGGGATGGAGCCAGGGCGAACTGGCGCGCCGACTTGGCGTGTCGCGCCAGACGATCAACGCGGTCGAGACCGACAAATATGACCCCAGCCTGCCGCTCGCGCTGCGCATGGCGCAGCTGTTCGGGTTGGAGGTGCGCGAACTGTTTATCGACCGCTGGACGCCGGAGGAGGAATGATGATGGACGCGATGACACAGGATAGCCTGTCGAAGTGGAAAAAATCGGCGACGCGGCTGGTCGCGGGCGGGCTGGTGGGCGTGGCGGCCTCGGCGGGTGCGCTGGTGCTGGCGGGGTCCGATCTGGTGGGCGCGATGGGGCCGTCGCGCGTGGCGCTGGCGACCATCGGCCTGATCTATGGCCTGATGGCGTTGATGGTCGGTTTCGGTCTGGCGGCGCCGCGCGCCGGCGCGAAGCTGCTCAATGTCGCCGACGCGGAGGAACTGCGCGAAGAGCGGTCGGGGATGCTGCTGTCGGTCGTGACGATGGGCGCGCTGGGACTGGTGCTGGTGCTGCTCGCCGTGGCGCGGACGCCCGGCTTTTCCGCCGGACTGGTGTCGGCCGAGGTGGCGATGGGCGCGCTGGCGCTTTCGGTCGTCGGCGGCGCGGTCGCAAGCTGGGCGTGGCGCGACCGGTTCGACGAGCTCAATCGCCAATTGGGTCTGGAAGGCTGTTTCTGGGCCTTTTGCCTGAGCTGGGTTCTGCTCACGCTGTGGGCGGCGGCCGACTTCCTGGGTTTGGGCGCGTCGCTGACCGCGATCGACGTCGTCACGACGCTTGCCGCGATGATGCTGCTCGGCTCGTTCGTCGCCGTCGGCCGGCGCGGCATGATGGTCCGCTAGGGAAGGGGGCCCAGGGGCAGAAAACGGGGCAAAAGAAAAGGCGTCCGATCCCCCCAGACCGGACGCCCCCCCTTGTAGCGCCTGCCAGTGATCAGGCGCTGTAGTACATGTCGAATTCGACCGGGCTCGGCGTCTGTTCGAAATTATAGACTTCGGCCCACTTCAGTTCGACATAGGCCTCGATCTGATCCTTCGAGAAGACGTCGCCCTTCAGCAGGAAGTCGTGGTCGGCGAGCAGGCTGTCGAGCGCTTCGCGCAGGCTGGCGCAGACGGTCGGGACTTCGGCCAGTTCCTCGGGCGGCAGATCGTACAGATTCTTGTCCATCGCGTCGCCGGGGTGGATCTTGTTCTGGATGCCGTCGAGGCCCGCCATCAGCAGCGCCGAATAGCAGAGATAGGGGTTGGCCATCGCGTCGGGGAAACGGAATTCGACGCGCTTCGCCTTGGCGCCCGCGCCATAGGGGATGCGGCACGAGGCCGAGCGGTTGCGGCTCGAGTAAGCGAGCAGCACCGGCGCTTCGAAGCCCGGGACGAGGCGCTTGTAGCTGTTCGTCGTCGGGTTGGTGAAGGCGTTCAGCGCCTTGGCGTGCTTGATGACTCCGCCGATGAAGTACAGGCACATGTCCGAAAGGCCGGCATAGCCGTTGCCCGCGAAGAGCGGCTTGCCCTTTTCCCAGATCGAGATGTGCGTGTGCATGCCGCTGCCGTTGTCGTCCTTGATCGGCTTCGGCATGAAAGTCGCGGTCTTGCCATAGGCATGCGCGACCTGGTGTACGACATATTTGTAGATCTGCATGCGGTCGGCGGTTTCGGTCAGCGTGCCGAAGGTCAGGCCCAGCTCATGCTGCGCGGCGGCGACTTCATGGTGATGCTTGTCGCACGGCAGGCCGAGTTCGAGCATGGTCGAGACCATTTCGGCGCGGATGTCGACGGCGCTGTCGACCGGCGCGACGGGGAAGTAACCGCCCTTGGCGCGCGGACGGTGGCCCAGGTTGCCGCCCTCATAGCTGCGGCCGGTGTTGGTCGGCAGTTCGATATCGTCGATCTCGAAGCCCGACTTGTTATAGCCGGTTTCGAAGCGGACGTCGTCGAACATGAAGAATTCGGCTTCGGGGCCGACATAGACGGTGTCGCCGATGCCGGTCGAGGCGACATAGGCCTCGGCGCGCTTTGCGGTCGTGCGCGGGTCGCGGGCATAGCCTTCGCCAGTCGACGGCTCGACGATGTCGCAGAACATCACGATCATCGGGGTCGCCGAGAAGGGGTCGTCATAGACGGCGTCGAGGTCGGGCTTCAGGATCATGTCCGACTCGTTGATCGCCTTCCAGCCCTCGATCGACGAACCGTCGAACATCAGACCGTCCTCGAGCGCGTCCTCGTCGATCGCGCCGGCGCACATGGTGAGGTGCTGCCACTTGCCCTTCGGGTCGGTGAAACGCAGGTCGACCCACTCGATGTCGTTTTCCTTGATCCGCGCGATGATATCCTTGGGCTTCGTAGCCATGGTCTATACTTCCTTCTTGCGATGATATCCGGCTGGGCCGGCGTCTGGTTGAACAGGTTGGGGAGCGGCCGCTTCGCTTCCTAGAGTGCGTCCTCGTTGCGTTCGCCCGTGCGGATGCGCAGGGCGGTCTCGACCGGGATCACGAAAATCTTGCCGTCGCCGATACGGCCGGTCTGCGCCGCCGCTGCGATCGCCTCGACCACCCGTTCGGCCAGGCCATCCTCGACGATGACCTCCAGCTTCACCTTCGGCAGGAAGTCGACGACATATTCGGCACCGCGATAAAGTTCGGTGTGGCCCTTCTGCCGTCCGAAGCCTTTCGCTTCGGTCACGGTGATGCCGCTGACGCCGACTTCGTGCAGCGCCTCCTTCACTTCGTCGAGCTTGAACGGCTTGATGATGGCCTCAATCTTCTTCACGCTTCATATCCCCCACTGGGTCTTGTCTCGATGCTCGCAGCCAAAGCCGGATCAGGCCTGCCTGGTCCGGTCCGCTCCTCTTGAGTCGCTGCGAGGCCCCGCCATCTTGCACCAATCAAAAGCCGTGCCAATTGGCGAATCGCAAGCTTTCGGTAAGATTTGTGACAGGGAATTGCGCCGTTGCCCAAGGGGTGAGCAACGGCGCGAATTTCGTGATTAAAAAATAGGCAGTCGGCCGGTCAGCGCCCCACGGGGGCCGTCGCGTCGGGCAGATTGGCCTTGGTCCAGTTCGACCGATCGATGACATAGGCGCGAATCGCCTCGGCATCCTGCGGCGTCAGGACGCGTGCGAAGCTGACCATGCCGCGGTCCTTCAGCGCCCCGTCGAGGATGACCGATTTCCACGCATCCGCGTTGGTCAGCGTGCCCGAAACGCGGAGGTCGGGGGTGAAGCCGTTGCCGATCGCGCTGTCGCCATGACACACTTGGCAATAACGGCCGAAATGCGCCTTGCCCGCCGCGACCTGTTCGGGCGTCCCGAACTGCGGCGGCGGGTTCCACGCGAGCGTCGTCGTCGCCGGCGCCGCCGGAAGCTTCACCGCGCCCCCGATCTTGAGCACCACGATGCGCGGCAAGTTCGGCAACTTCCGCGTCACTCCGCCGGCAACCCCGGCGACGAGCGGGAAGGCGCCGCCCTTGCCGGTCTGGAACGCGACATATTGCACACCGCCGACGCGGAAGGTCGACGGTGCGCTGACGATCCCCGACTGCATGTCGAGGTCGAGCAACTGCTTGCCGGTGTCGGCGGTATAGGCACGGAAGCGGCCGGTGCTGGTGCCCTGGAAGACCAGGTTGCCCGCCGTCGTCATCGTGCCGCCGTTCCACGCGGCGGGATAGTCGACGGCCCATGCGACCTTGCCGGTGCGCGGGTCGAAGGCGACGAGGCGCCCGGTGGTCGCGGCGACCGCGGCCTTGAACGCGGCCTTGTCGTCGGGGAGCATCGTCTTGTTGAGCGAGGTGCCGACGTTGAAGCCCAGCACCTTGCGCTTGTCGAGCTCGTCCATGTCGGCAAGATAGCCCTGCGGAATCTGCTGCGCCGGGATATAGACAAGGCCGGTCGCCGGATTGAAGCTCATCGGGTGCCAGTTATGCGCACCGAGCGCGCCCGGGACCGCGATGAAGGGCTTGCCGGTCTTGTAGAAGCGCGATTCCGGATTCTCGATCGGACGGCCGGTGGCCATGTCGTAGCCCGTCGCCCAGTTGATCCCGTCGACGAAGGGCTTGGCATCGATCAGCTTGCCGTTCGTGCGGTCGATCGTGAAGAAAAAGCCGTTCTTCGGCGCATGGTACAGCACCTTCGTCGGCTTGCCGTTCACTGCCTGCTCGGCAAGGATGATCGGCTGGGTCGCGGTATAGTCCCACGTCTCGGCCGGGGTTTCCTGATAGTGCCACTTATACTTGCCGGTCGTGGCGTCGAGCGCGACGACCGAGGACAGGAACCAGTTGTCGCCCTCGCCATTTGACCGCGTCCCGTGGTTCCACGGATTGCCGTTGCCGACGCCGAGATATATCTGGTCGAGATCCTTGTCGTAGACGATCGCGTCCCACACGGTGCCGCCGCCGCCCGAGGTCTGCCACTCGCCCTTGTCGGACCAGGTGGCGTTGGCCTTGGACGCGAAGATGTCGTCGCTGGCCGCGCCGTCCTTTTCCTTCTTCGGATTGGGGGCGGTGTAGAAACGCCAGCGCTCCTTCCCGGTGTCGGCGTCATAAGCGGTGACATAACCGCGCACGCCGAACTCAGCGCCGCCATTGCCGATCAGCACCATGTCCTTCACGACGCGCGGTGCCCCGGTGATCGTATAGGGTTTCGACGTGTCGAAGGTCTGGGTCGACCAAAGTTCCTTGCCGCTCTTTTTGTCGAGCGCGATCAGGCGGCCGTCGAGTGTCGCGAAGATAACCTTGTCGCCCCACACCGCAACGCCGCGATTGACGACGTCGCAGCAGGCGCTGACCGCGCGTTCGCCGGGCACCTTGGGATCGAAACTCCAGAGCTTCTTGCCGGTCGCGGCGTCCCACGCGTCGACCTTCGACCAGGCGTGGCTGACATAGAGCACCCCGTCGACGACGACCGGGGTTGCTTCCTGTCCGCGTGCGTCCTCGAGGTCGGCGAACCAGGCGATGCCGAGTTGGCCGACATTCTTGTCGTTGATATCGGTGAGCGGGCTGAAACGCTGTTCGTCATAGCTGTAACCGATGCCAGCCCAGTTATCGCCGTTGCCGCCGGTCTTGAGCAGGGCCTCGCTGGCCTTTTCTGCCTCGTCGAGCGACCCGCCGCCCGAGATGCTGTCGTTCTTCGATGCGTTGCATGCCGACAATGCCAGTACCGCGCAGCCCAGCAGCGCAGCCTTCAAGACCCGTTTCGCCATATCCTTCTCCCACGCCTATCGTTGACGTTAACGTCAAGACTGCGCCCCGAAGGGTGGATTGGCAAGCGGAGATTTGGCGGACGGTCCCTGGCGGACGCGTCAGTTCCAGGGCGGCGCGTTCAGGCCCTTGGGGCTGGCGGTGAAGATTTCGCAGCCGGTCTCGGTGATGCCGATGCTATGTTCGAACTGCGCCGACAGGCTGCGTTCGCGGGTGACCGCGGTCCAACCGTCGGGGAGCATCTTCACCGCATATTTGCCGGTGTTGATCATCGGCTCGATCGTGAAGAACATGCCAGGACGAAGTTCGGGGCCGGTGCCGGGGCGACCGGCGTGGACGACTTCAGGGGCGTCATGGAACATCTGGCCGAGCCCGTGGCCGCAGAAATCGCGCACGACCGAATAGCGGTGCCGCTCCGCGTGCTGCTGAATCGCGTGCGCGACGTCGCCCATGCGATTGCCCGGTTTCGCCTGCTCGATGCCCAGCATCAGGCATTCATAGGTGACGTCGACCAGCCGCTTCGCCTTGATCGGCACGTCGCCGACCAGATACATGCGGCTGGTGTCGCCGTGCCAGCCGTCGACGATGCTGGTGACGTCGATATTGACGATATCGCCGTCGCGCAGCGGCTTGTCGTCCGGAATGCCGTGGCAGACGACATGGTTGATGCTGGTGCAACAGCTATGCGTGAAACCGCGATAGCCTAGCGTTGCGGGAATGCCGCCGCCGTCGAGCATCATCGTGCGGACGAGGTCGTCGATCGCGCCGGTGGTCACGCCTCGCTGAACGAAGGGGACGAGCGCGTCGAGGATTTCAGCCGAAAGCCGGCCCGCCTTGCGCATCCCGGCAAATCCCGCCTCGTCGTGCAGCTTGATCGTGCCGTCGCGAACGCGGGCAGGGGCGGACGCCTCGTCGGCGGTAACGGAGACATAGTCGTACATAGGGAATGATATAGGCGATGTCGGGCCGAAATGCGAGGGCAGTAACCCGCCTGCTTGCGGCTGGCGTCTGAGCGGGCAGGCGCGCGCGTGAATGGTCTTGCTAACGCGACTGGCCGCAAGCCATCGAGTCTGACTGCCCCCTCTCGTTTGCGGGAGGGGGCAAGTCGGATTATTCAGCCGATTTCTCGGCCTTCGCCTTTGCTTTGCCCTTGCCTGCCTTCGGCGCGGCGGGGGTGATTTCAAAGGTCAGCGGGTTGCCGACCTTGGCATCCTCGCCTTCCTTCAGCTTCACCTTGACCTCGCCGCCGTGGACGAGCTTGCCGAAGAGCAACTCCTCGGCGAGCGGCTGCTTGATCTTTTCCTGGATCAGGCGGCCCATCGGGCGCGCGCCGTACAGCTTGTCATAGCCTTTGCCGGTCAGCCACTGGCGTGCCGGATCGTCGAGCTGGATGTGGACGTTGCGGTCGGCAAGCTGCAGTTCGAGCTGCAGGATGAACTTGTCGACAACGCGCGTCACAACCTCGGGCGGCAGATAGCCGAAGGGCACGATCGCATCGAGGCGGTTGCGGAATTCCGGGGTGAACATCCGTTTCACCGCCTCCTCCTGCACATCCTCCCGGGTCGAGTTGCCGAAGCCGATCGACTCGCGTGCCATGTCGCTGGCACCCGCATTGGTCGTCATGATCAGGATGACGTTCCGGAAATCGACCGTCTTGCCGTGGTGGTCGGTCAGGCGACCGTTGTCCATCACCTGCAACAGGATGTTGAACAGGTCGGGATGCGCTTTTTCGATTTCGTCGAGCAGCAGCACGCAGTGCGGATTCTGATCGATCGCATCGGTCAGCAGGCCGCCCTGATCATAGCCGACATAGCCCGGAGGCGCACCGATCAGGCGGCTCACCGAGTGGCGTTCCATATATTCGGACATGTCGAACCGCTGGAGCGGGATGCCCATGATCGACGCGAGCTGCTTTGCGACTTCGGTCTTGCCGACCCCGGTCGGGCCCGAGAAGAGATAGTTGCCGATCGGCTTCTCGGGATCGCGCAGGCCCGCACGGCTCAACTTGATCGCCGACGACAGCACCTCGATCGCGGTGTTCTGGCCAAAAACGACGCGCTTCAGATCGGTCTCGAGCGTTTCGAGTACCTTCTTGTCGTCGCTCGACACCGATTTGGGCGGAATACGCGCCATCGTCGCGATCACCGCCTCGATCTCCTTCGCGGTGATCGTCTTGCGGCGCTTCGACGGCGGGACGAGCATCTGCATCGCGCCGACTTCGTCGATCACGTCGATCGCCTTGTCGGGCAGCTTGCGGTCGTTGATGTAGCGTGACGACAGCTCGACCGCCGCGTTGATCGCATCGGCGGTATATTTGACGTTGTGATGGCTCTCGAAGGCTTCGCGCAGGCCGGCGAGGATTTTCTTCGTATCCTCGATGCTCGGCTCGATCACGTCGATCTTCTGGAACCGACGCAGCAGCGCGCGGTCCTTTTCGAAGTGGTTGCGGAACTCCTTGTAGGTGGTCGAACCGATGCAGCGGATGACGCCGCCCGACAGTGCGGGCTTCAGCAGGTTCGACGCATCCATCGCGCCGCCGCTGGTTGCGCCGGCACCGATCACCGTGTGGATCTCGTCGATGAACAGGATCGCGTGCGGCAGGCCTTCGAGTTCGGAGACGACCTGTTTCAGCCGTTCCTCGAAATCGCCGCGGTAGCGCGTGCCCGCGAGAAGCGCGCCCATGTCGAGCGAATAGATGACCGCGGGCAGGAGCACCTCCGGCACGTCGCCCTCGATGATCTTGCGCGCGAGGCCTTCGGCGATCGCGGTCTTGCCGACGCCGGGATCGCCGACATAGAGCGGGTTGTTCTTGCTGCGGCGGCAGAGGATCTGGATCGTGCGGTCGACCTCGGCACTGCGGCCGATCAAGGGGTCGACCTTGCCGCCCTTGGCCTTTTCGTTGAGGTTGACGGTGAACTGGTCGAGCGCGGTTTCCTTCTTGTTCTTGCCCTCGCTCTTTTCCTTCGCCTCTTCCTTTTCCTCCGGCTCGGCCTGCGGCGAGGGCTTGCCGCCCTTGCCGACACCGTGGCTGAGATATGAAACGGCGTCGAGGCGCGTCAGGTCCTGCTGCTGCAGGAAATAGACGGCGTAGGATTCGCGTTCGGAGAAAAGCGCGACGAGAACGTTGGCGCCCGTCACCTCATCCTTGCCCGACGACTGGACATGCAGGATCGCGCGCTGGACGACGCGCTGGAAACCGCTGGTGGGGGAGGGGTCGCTGTGCCCCTCGACCTTCAGGCTGTCGAGTTCGGTGTCGAGATAATGGACGACCGCCGATTGCAGATCGTCGAGCGCGACGCCGCACGCGCGCATCACCTCCGCCGCATGATCGTCATCGATCAGGGCATAGAGCAGATGCTCGAGGGTCGCATATTCATGGTGCCGCTCCGACGCGGCCTTCAGAGCATTGTGGAGGGTCTTTTCGAGCGATTCCGAAAAAGACGGCATGGTATGTGTCTCCTTGCGGGGACCAAGCCTGGGAGATGGCGGTCCCCTTAGGAAGGTAACGTGGCGATGCCGCCGCCCCACCGCAAGGGAAAAGCGGTCGGCTATGTGAAATTACGATGACAGGATTGCGCTATGGTTAACGGCGCGTTGAGAAATTGCGCGCGCCGGGAGCGTCAGGCGCGCGAGGCGCGCGGCATCGTCTCAAGATAGCGGTCGGCGAAGATAGCGGCTGGAATGGGCTCGCCGAAATAATAGCCTTGCGCCTCTGCGCAGCCGTGCGCTTGCAGGAATTCGGCATCCTCCACGCTCTCGACGCCTTCGGCCACGACCCCGATGTCGAGGTGGCGTGCCATGTCGATCAGCCCGACGACGATCACGCGGTCACGGGGCGACGAACGGACGAGGCGGGTAAAGCTCTTGTCGATCTTGATATGGTTTACCGGATAGTTGCGCAGCAGGTTCAGCGACGCGAAACCGGTACCGAAATCGTCGAACGACAGGCCGGCGCCGAGGCTGCGGATATTCTGGAGCTGCGCCAAAATATCCTCCTGCCGGTGGAGCAGGATATTCTCGGTGATTTCGAGTTCGAGCGCATCGGCGGGCAGGCTGTATCGTTCAAGCGCGTCGCGGATTTGCCATTCGAGTTCGCCGGACCGGAATTGTGCGGTCGACAGGTTGATGCTCATTCGGAAGTCGGGGTCGATCCGCCGCCATTCGGCTGCCTGTGCGCATGCGGTTTCCAGCACCCAGCGTCCGACCGGTTCGGCGAGTACGCCCGCGTCGAGCGCGGGAAGGAAGGATGCGGGGCGGAGGAGGCCACGTTCCGGATGCTTCCAGCGAATCAGCGCCTCGGCGCCGACAAGCGCGCCGTCGACGAGACGGACCTGCGGTTGGTAGAAGAGCGCGAACTGGTGGCGTTCGAAGGCGCGGTGGAGTTCGGCGTCATACATGCGCCGCGCGACGGCTTCGGCACGCAGATGCGGGGTAAAGATCAGGCTGCCGCCGCGCCCGCCGCTGCGTGCCTGGAACAGCGCGAGTTCGGCGCTGGTGATCAGTTCGTCGTGATTTTCGCCGTGATCGGGGGCGATCGCGATGCCGCAATTCCCCGAAAGCCGGACCTCGTGTCCGTCGACGACGATCGGCCGCGCGATCGCAGCGAGGATGCCGGCGGTCAGCGCCTGGAGCCGGAGCGGATTACCCTCGTCGGTCAGGGTCGCGAATATCGTGCCGCCGATCCGGGCAAGCAGCCCGGGTTCGGGAACGGTCGCGCGAATACGCTCGGCGATCGTCTTCAGTACAAGGTCACCGGCGTCATGGCCGAGCGTGTTGTTGACGTCGGTGAAGCCGCCGAGGTCGGTGACGATCACCGCAGGGCTTCCGCCCGCGCCGAACGCGTCGGACAGGCGCGTGTGGAGGAGGTTGCGGTTGGGAAGCCCGGTCAGGCTGTCGTGATTGGCGAGGCGATAGAGCGCGTCATGTTCGCGCAGCTTTTCGGTCATGTCGCGAATGATCGCGCCGAAGTGCATCGTATCGCCCTCGGGCCAGCGCGACCAATGGAGTTCGCCCGCGAACCGCTCGCCGCTGCGGCGAAGGCCCGTCAGCGGCGTCGCGGCGGCGCAGGGCGTGCCGCCGTGAAGGACATCGTCGATCGCGCCATGGACCAGTCCGCGGTCCTCCTCGGCGATCAGGATATCGACCGAATGGCCGATCATCTCGTCTGCCGAGCGGCCGAACATCTGCGAGGCTGCGCCGTTCCATGCGCTGATCCGCGCGCGGTCGTCGAAGCAGATGATCGCGTTTGGGGAGGTCGCGGCGCTCGCTTCGAACCGGCTCGGGTGCACCTCCGCGATGGCTTCGAGGCGGCGAAGCTCCAGCTTGTCGGACACGAGTCCTGCAAGCTGTTTCAGCCGCGCGCGATCCTCTGCGCCGAACGAGGCGTGCGGTTGGTGGTCGAGCAGGCAGAGCGCGCCGAGCGCATGGCCCGAAGGCGCTTTCAGCGCAATTCCGGCATAGAAACGCACCGCGCCTGACAGCACCGCCGGATTGTCGTGGAAGCGGGGGTCGAGCGCCGTATCCTCGACCACCATGACATCATCCTGGTTGATCGCGTGCGCGCAAAAGCTGACGTCGCGCCCTTCCTCATACTCGTCGATGCCATAATTGGCCGCGAGGAAGACATGGTCGTGGCCGATCATGTTCACCGCGGCGGCGGGGCAGTCGAAGATGCGCACGGCCATGTCGACGATCGGGTCGAGGCTCGGCAGCCCCGCCTTTTCGTCGATCCGATATTCGGCCAGCGCGCGCAGCCGCGCGGGCTCGTCGCTCGATCTATCCGGACATCGCACCCCTGCTCTCCCTCATGGGCGTGATGAGACCAAAATTTGGTCAACAAAATCTTAGTAACGATGGGGATTGGAACCAGATTGGTACCAATGGCTTTCGCGGTTTGCGTCAGCCCTTTTTGAACAGGGCCTCGGCGCTTGCCTTGAAACTACCTGCGGCGGCTTTGTGGGCCTTTGCACGGGCAATCTCGGTCTCAAGTACGGCAATGCGTTCGTCGAGCTCCTCGACCGACAGCGGATCGAGCGACTGTTTGATCAGCGCGGCGAGTGTGTCGTCGCGGCGGCGGGGAAGGTCGTCATCGTCCATGGCGTGTCCTCTCGCGCTTTTGCCCCTATAAAAGGCGCGCGACTGTTGACCCGTGTCGCACCTCTGTCAATAAGGCGGGGCAAGGGCGTTGTGGGGACGCCCGAGTAAAGTGGGGGAATATCAGTGACTAACGTGCCCGCAACGATGACCGCCGTCGCGATCCGCGAGCCAGGCGGGCCCGAGGTGCTGGAGGCAGAGACGCGTGCGGTGCCGCAGCCGGGACCGGGCGAAGCGCTGATCCGCGTTGCGGCGGCGGGGGTCAACCGCCCCGACGTGCTGCAGCGCATGGGCTTTTATCCGCCGCCGCCGGGCGCGTCCGACCTGCCGGGGCTGGAAATCGCGGGCGTGGTCGTCGCGGTCGGGCCGGGCGGCGATCCCGAACTGCTGGGGCAGTCGGTCTGTGCGCTTGTTGCCGGCGGGGGGTATGCCGAATATTGCGTCGCGCCGGTCGGGAGCTGCCTGCCGGTGCCGCGCGGCTTTTCGATGGAGGAAGCCGCGGCGCTGCCCGAGACGGTCTTTACGGTCTGGCACAATCTGTTCGAGCGCGCCTATGTCCGTGAGGGCGAGACAGTTCTGGTCCACGGCGGCACCAGCGGCATCGGAACGACCGCGATCGGGCTGTGCAAATTGTTCGGGATCGGGGTGATCGTCACCTGCGGGAGCGCTGAAAAATGCGATGCCGCGCGTGCTCTCGGCGCCGACCTGGCCATCGATTACTCGTCCGAGGATTATGTGGAGGCGGTTAAGGCCTTTAGCGGCGGCAAGGGTGTCGAGGTCGTGATCGACATGGTTGGCGGCGATTATGTCCCGCGCAATCTCCAGTGCCTGGCCGAAGACGGGCGGCATGTGACGATCGCGTTCCAGCGCGGCGCGAAGGTGGAGATCGACATCTCGTCTCTGATGCGCCGCCGGCTCACCATGACCGGGTCGACGCTGCGGGCGCGGAGCGCGGAGTTCAAGGCTTTGCTCGCCGACGAGATTCATCGCACGCTGTGGCCGCGCCTGTCCGATGGCGGGTGGAAGCCGGCGATGGACCAGAGCTTCCCGCTCGCCGAAGCCGCGGCCGCGCATGCGCGGATGCAGGCGGGCGCGCATGTCGGGAAGATCGTGCTCACGGTCGCATAACGCTGTACTAAGGGGCGGGAGGGCGTGACATGGGCGACGGGCCGATCCTTCACGAATATGCGGCAAGCGGTAATTGCTACAAGATCCGCCTGACCGCGGCGCTCCTCGACATGGCGATCGAGAGGCGCGAATATGACATCATGAAGGGGGAGACGCGGACCCCAGATTTCCTTGCCGGGGTCAATGCGAACGGGCGGATTCCGGTGCTTCAGATCGGCGATCGCTTCTTGCCCGAAAGCAATGCCGCCTGCTTCTGGCTGGCCGAGGGAACGCATCTCGTCCCCCACGACCGGTTCGATCGCGCCGACATGCTGCACTGGATGTTCTGGGAGCAATATAATCACGAACCGAATGTCGCGACCCTGCGTTTCTGGATGCGCTGGATCGGCGAGGAGAATCTCTCCGCCCTGCAACGTGCGCTGATTCCCGCAAAGCAGGAGGCGGGGCGGGCCGCGCTTGCTCTGATGGACGGGCATCTGGCGACGCACGACTGGCTGGCGGGACAGGACATCTCGCTCGCCGATATCGCGCTCTATGCCTATACCCATGTCGCCGAGGAGAGCGGGCTGTTCGACCTTGGCGACTGTCCGGGCATCAGGCAATGGATAGCGCGGATCGAGGCAAAACCCGGCTATGTGGCGATGGCGGCCTAGCAGCTACCCGGTCGCCGGATGGGCCCGTGAAGACTGAGGCGCGGGCGCCCCGCACCCCCGGCGCAAGTGTCCGCGCGGCACGCTGAATCCCCGCACTTGCCCCTTTGGTCAAACCGGCATATATCCGCCGCCAATGTCCGGCCGCCCCGCGAGGGGCGGCCCTTATTATTTGCGCTTTTGGAGAGCAGTCATGGCCAATGCCGATGCAACCCCGTTGATGCCGCACGCGACCGCCGCCTGGCTGGTCGACAACACCGGCCTCACCTTTGTCCAGATCGCCGAATATTGCGGCATCCACATCCTTGAGGTTCAGGCGATCGCCGACGAGACCGCGGCGACCAAATATACCGGCCGCGACCCCGTTCGCGCGCATGAACTGTCGATGGAAGAGATCGAAAAGGGTCAGCAGGACCCGAACTACAAGCTCAAGATGACCAAGCAGGCGCAGGATACGATTCGCCGTACCCGCGGACCGCGCTACACGCCGGTGAGCAAGCGGCAGGACAAGCCCGACGGCATCGCCTGGATCCTGAAGAATCATCCCGAGGTTTCGGACGGCGCGATCGGCAAGCTGATCGGCACCACGCGCAACACGATCGGCGCAATCCGCGATCGCAGCCACTGGAACAGCGCGAACATCGTGCCGAAGGATCCGGTGACTCTGGGCCTCTGCTCGCAGCGCGAGCTGGACGCGCTGGTCGCCAAGGCTGCGAAGAAGGCCGGCATCAAGGCGCCCGAGGACAGCCGCCTCGAAGGCGACCGCGAGGCGTTGCTCGAAGAGCTGCGCGCCGAACGCGCCGCGGCTGTCGAAGCGCTCGCCGCCGGGGAAACCGACGAAGCGCAGGGCTGACCGCGTGGCGGGGGGCGATGACGACAACATCCCGGCGGCCAGCGGCTCGCCGGACGCTTCGCTGACCCAGGACGACAGCTTTACCGCCACCAGTCACGCGGGTCTCACCTATCCGTGGGGCGACGCCGCGCCCGGTGCGGGAGAGACGATCCGTATCGCCAACGGGATCAGCTGGGCGCGCCTGCCGATGCCGGGCTCGCTCGGCCATATCAACAGCTGGCTGCTCGACGACGCCGACGATCGCGGGGAGGGGGTGGCTGTTGTTGATACGGGTATTTGTCTAACGATCTGTTCTGACGCGTGGAAGGCGCTGTACGCCGGCGCGCTCGCGGATCGGCGGATAACCCGCGTTTTCGGCACGCATCTGCACCCCGATCACATCGGCCTGGCCGGTTGGATCGCGAAGAAGCAGGGCGTGCAATTGTGGATGACGCGCGGAGAAATGCTCACCGCGCGCGCAATCGTCGCCGATTCGAGCGACACAGCACCCGACGAAGTGATCGCGCAGTCGCGCGCCGCCGGGTGGGACGAGGCGGCGATCGAGGAGCAGCGGGCGCGCGGCTGGAACATGTTCCAGCGCATGATCTTCGCCCTGCCGCGCAGCTATGTCCGCATCGTCGACGGACAGCGTATCGATTTCGGCAAGCATCAGTGGCGGGTGGTCGTCGGGTCGGGACACAGCCCCGAACATGCCTGCCTGTGGAACGAGCGCGAGGGCGTGCTGGTATCGGGCGACCAGGTGCTGCCGCGCATCAGTTCGAACGTGTCGGTGAACATCACCGAACCCGACGCCGACCCGCTGGGCGAATGGCTGTCGTCGATCGACAAGCTGCTGGCCACCCTGCCGAACGACCTGATCGTGTGCCCCGCGCATGGCGAGCCGTTCAAGGGCCTGCACGTCCGCCTGATGGCGCTGCGCGACGAGCATCGCATGCGGCTGTACAAGCTGGCCGAGGCGATCGCCGAAAAGCCCATGCGCGCCGTCGACAGCTTTCCCCTGCTCTTCAACCGTCCGATCGGCGGTCACAACCAGAGCCTGGCGACCGGCGAAGCCTTCGCGCATCTGAAGCGGCTGGAGGTCGAAGGCCGCGTCCGCAAGGAAGATCGCGACGGCGTCTGGTGGTATCACGGCGTCGCGTGATCGCGCCTATCGTGGTCGGTGCATCACCCAGCTGAACGCCATCGCGTTGAAGATGGTATAGAGGCCATAGAGCAGCAGCGCGGTGAACCAGTTGCGCGTCGCGATCGCCATTGCGCCGACGAGCAGCAGGAACTCGAAAATATAGGTGACGTGCGGCCCGACCTTGTCGGCCAGCGGCCTCACCATTTGCTGTATCAGCGGATCGTCGCTGTCCATGAAGGCGCGATGCATCGCGAAATTGCCGACGCCGGCGCAGAAAATGGCGATGATGGCGATCAGCATAGGATTGCAGATGGGGCAGCCGGGGTGGAAATGCCAGCCTCTTTCAGGTTATGGAAAGCTTGGATGCGCTCTTAGGGTGTCGTCCAGCGATCTAACCAACGCGATCTTCAATCAAGGAGGCTTCGATGACCGCTCTCCCCCGTTTCGCGGCCCTTGGCCTGCTTGCGCTCTCCGTGCAGCCAGCCCATGCGGCGCAGGAGCCCGTCGATCCGCTGCAGCCGAATCCGGCGCTTGTCGACCCGGTGCTGATGGGTCCGGTCCCGACTATGCTGGTACCGCCCGATCCGCCGCTGCCCGATGCGGTGCGCGCGATGATCGACGCCGCTTTTGCGAGCGGCGAGGACGCCGATGTCGAGGCAGTGGTCAAATATGCGCGGATGGCCAATCCGGCGAGCCTCGGCGAACTCAACGCGCTGATCGCCTATCGCCGGAGCGCAGATCCGCTGGCCGCGCCGCCCGACCCGGTGGGCGAGTTGCTCGCGGCCGCGATTGCGAGCGGCAAGGACGGCGATGTCGAGGCGGTCGCCAAGCTGGCGAAGGAGACGAACCCCGAGCAGGCGGCGGAGATCGACGCCCGCGTGCTCGCCTATCGCACCGAACGGCAGCGGATCCGGGATGAGGCGGCCGCCGCGGCACGCGCGAAGCTGGCCGCGGCGAAAATCTGGGAAAACTGGAAGGGCGAGGGACAGATCGGTGCGTCGCTCGCCACGGGCAACACGCGCTCGAAGGGTCTCAGCGCCGGTCTCGCGCTGGCGCGCAAGGGCATCGACTGGAATTACAAGGTTCGCGCGCAGGCGGATTATCAGCGGACGAACGGCCGTACCTCGGTCGAGCGCTTCCTTGCCGAGGCCGAGCCGCAATATAAGGTCAGCGACCGCGGCTTCGCCTATGGGCTCGTCCGCTGGGAGCAGGATCGCATCCTGGGTTACGACAGGCGCTGGAACGTCTCGGGCGGGCTCGGTTACAAGCTGATCGACGGCAAGGCGATGTCGCTGAGCGTGAAGGGCGGCCCGACCTGGCGGCAGACCGATTTCGTGCGCGGCGATCGCGACAGCGAGTTGACCGGCCTCGCCGGGCTGGACTTCGGGTGGCAATTGTCGCCGACGCTGCGGCTGACGCAGGTCGCCTCGACGATCGTCGGCGAACGCAACACCTCGACCAGTTCGCTGACCGCGCTCAACGCGAAGCTGACGACGGCGCTGTCGGCGCGCGTCGCCTATTCGGCGGAAATCGACACCAACCCCCGGCCGGGGATCGAAAAGGTCGACACGCTGACGCGCTTCACGCTGGTATACGGCTTCTAGGTTTCGGTTTCAGGGGTTTTGGTTTCTGGGGTTTCGGCTTCTGGGGGTTTGCGGCCGCTAGCTGCCGTCGAAGACGTCGGCGCCGCCGATTTCCTCACCCTCGACCAGCAGTCCCGTCCCCGGAACATGGTTGAATTCGATGCGGATGCCGTCGGGATCCTCGAACAGGATCGAATAATAGCCGGGCGCCCACGGCTCCTCCTGCGGACCGTGGACGATATGGATATCGTCCCGGCCCCTCAGGAAATCGTGCATGGCGTCGACCGCCGCGCGGTCGCGCATCCGGAAGCAGGCATGGTGCAGCCCGGGCGCGCCCTGATCGAAGCGCTTTCCGGCATTCTCGGGACTGGGCGTGCGGATGCCGATCGCGGTGCGGCCGCCGACGCCATAGAGCATATAGTCGGTATCGAGCACTTTCTTGAGCCCGAGATAGGCGATGACGTCGCGCCAGAAAGCCGTCGAGCGGGCGAAGTCGCCCGCCGTCAGGATGACATGCGCGACGCCGTTCAGCCCGCCCATCCGTTCGCTCACTTCATCGCCGCGAGCGTGTAGAGAAATTCGACGAAGCCCATCGTCGCATCGACAAGGCCGGCGACCTTGGGATTGGTCGAATCGATCAGATAATATTCGTTCGGGGCGTGCGCGCCCGACCCGTGGCCGATACCGAAATGCGCGGCGGGGATCGATACGGGCGGCGCGGTGAAGGTCGCGCCCGGCCAGCTTCCGGCAAGCCGCGCGTTGATGTTCGCGGTGATGCCGAGCTGTTTGTAGGTCGCGAGTTCGGTGCGGACGAGGATGCTGTCCTCGGCGACCTCGGTCGGGTCATAACCGCCCGAGACGTTCATCTCGACATCGGTGAAGCCATGTTTGTCGAGGTGCGCGCGAAGCTTTTTCTCCGCCTCCGCGCGCGTCTGGTTGGGAACGAGACGCAGGTCGAGTTTCGCGACCGCGCGGCCGGGAAGGATCGTCTTGCCGCCGGGCCCGGTATAGCCCGCGACCAGCCCCTCGATATTGACCGTCGGTTCCTGCGCGAGGCGGATCAGCGCATTGTCGTAGCTGAGATTGTCGATCCAGGTGTTGACCCCCAGCGCCTGTTTCTCGGCGGCTTCGTCGGCGCCCTTGGCGGCCTGGCGGATCAGGGTCTTTTCCCGCTCGGTCAGCGGGCGGACATTTTCGAACCAGCCGTCGATCGCCGGGGTGTTGCCGTCGGGCGTGACGAGCGTCTGCAGCGCCTGCACCAGCCGCCATGCGGGCGAATCGATCATCGCCTTCAGGCTGGAATGGACGTCGCCCTTTGGCCCACGGCCCCATTTCGCGCCGCTCGCGATCAGTTCGAGTTCGATGATCCCCTTCGACCCCAGATTGACGTCGACGGCGCCCGTCTTGTCCTGCGAGGCGAAGGGAATGAAGATGCCGTCGCATTTCTTGAGCGCGGCGAGGACGTTGGGCTTGGTCGCGACCTGGCGGAAGTGCGGCGAACCGATTTCCTCCTCGCCCTCGCAGATCAGCACGATGTTGACGGGCAGCTTGGCCTTTGCGGCGCGGATGGCGTGGAGCGCGGCCAGAAAGGTCGACTCGGGGCCCTTCTGGTTCACCGCGCCGCGGCCGACGATCGACTGGCCGAAGCCGGGCTTGTCGACCATCTTGCCTTCCAGCGGCGGCGACGACCATTCGGCGGGGTCGAACTGTTTCACGTCGTACATGAAATAGATGCCGATCGTGCGCTTCGCGCCGACGTCGATCGTGCCGAAGACGCCGGGATGGCCATCGGTGGGCACGATTTCGACGTTGGTGAAGCCGGCATCCTTCGCAAGCTCGGCCATATAGGCCGCACCTTCGGGCATGTTGCGATTCTCGGCCGCGATCGAGGGGAGGGCGATCCAGTCGCGCAGCCGCTTGATCGACGCGTCCTTGCCCGCCTCGGCCGCCTTGCGGATCGCGGCGCTCTGGCTGCTCGCGGCGAGCGCGGGCAGCGGGCTCATGACGGCGGCACCTGCGCCCAGCATCGCCGCGCCGCGCAGAACCCCGCGCCGTTCGAGCATCGTTTGGAACGTCTGATCATCATCGCGCATCGTGCACCCCTTTGTCGCTATGGTTGTCGCTATGGTTATTGCTGTGATCGTGGCTCTGGCTTTTCCCAATAATCCTGCATCAGCGCGTGCGACCAGTCGGGCTGGCGCACGTCCTCGCGCGGAAGAAACTCCACCATCACCGGCTTGATGTCGAGTACCGGCGTGCCGTCGATCGCATCGAGCCCCTCGACCTCCACCACCAGCCCGTCGAGCCGGACGATGCGGCAGGTGGTCAGGCCCAGGCGGTTGGGGCGATTCTTGCCTCGCTGGGCAAAGATGCCGACGAGCGGCCAGTCGGCGCGGCCGCGCGGATGACGCGCGCCGGTTTCGATCCTGTCGTCGGGCACGCGGTCGAAAAGAAAGATGACCTCGGCATGGCTGAAATCGGCGAGCCCGGCGAGGGCGTCGGGCGTGAAGCGCGCGGGGTCGAGCTCGATCCGTGCCCGGCTGGCGCCCCAATCATCGTCGATGGCCTCCGCGCGGCCGCCGCGGACCTGGCCGATCGGGGTGAGGGTGACACTCATGCGGCCGGCCTCGCGTCCAGTTCGCGCCTCAGGAAGGCGAGTATCTCCGCCTTGTCGGTCTCGCCCTTGCCGCCCGCGCGAAAGGCGATGGCGCCCATGACCATCATCAGCAGGGGGATGCCGGCAAAGATGACGCCGAACAGCAGGGCGTCGGGGGCGAACCAGGCGACCGATACGCCGACGATCACGAACAGCGACAGGAAGCCGTGCCAGACGAAGGGAAACATCCGGCCCGCCCTCGTCTGGCCCAGCGTGCCGCTGATCCGCGTGCCGGCCCCTTCGGGTTCCATCGTCGCATCGAGTTGCGGCGCCATCGTGTTCTGGATGTTGCGCCGCGCATAGCGCAGCGTCATGTCATATTGGCTGCCGCTGCCGAAGACGCGCGCCTGTGCGTCCTCCATCGGATCGTCCATGATCGCCTTCAGCTTGCGGGCGATCGCGTCGGGCGGGAGGGGCGAGTAGAGGTCGATCGTTTCGCTCTTCGCCATGTCCCGCCCCCTTGCCTCAGGCCTTTTCCAGCAAGCCTTCGTCCCTGATCCGCTTTTGCCATACGAGCGGCGCGTTGACGTGGACATTCTGGCCCTCGCTGTCGACCGCGACGGTGACGGGGAAGTCCTTGACCTCGAATTCGTAGATCGCCTCCATGCCGAGGTCGGCGAAGCCGACGACCTTGCTGCCCTTGATCGCGCGCGCGACCAGATAGGCCGCGCCGCCGACCGCCATCAGATAGGCGCTCTTGTGCTTGGCGATCGCCTGCGTCGCGGCGGGGCCGCGTTCGGCCTTGCCGACACAGGCGAGCAGGCCCTGGTCCAGCATCATGTCCATGAACTTGTCCATGCGCGTCGCGGTGGTCGGGCCGGCGGGGCCGACGATTTCCTCGCCGACCGGGTCGACGGGGCCGACATAATAGATGACGCGGCCCTTGAATTCGACGGGCAGCTCTTCGCCCTTGGCGAGCATGTCGGCGATGCGCTTGTGCGCGGCGTCGCGGCCGGTGAGCATCTTGCCGTTGAGCAGGATGCGGTCGCCCTGCTTCCAGCTTGCGACCACTTCGGGCGTGAGCGTGTCGAGATCGACGCGGATCGCCGCCTTGTCGGGCGCCCAGTCGATCTGCGGATAGTCGGCGAGCACCGGCGGTTCGAGGAAGGCCGGGCCGCTGCCGTCGAGCGTCACATGCGCGTGGCGGGTCGCGGCGCAATTGGGGATCATCGCGACGGGCTTTGACGCGGCGTGCGTCGGCCAATCGGCGATCTTGATGTCGAGCACGGTCGCGAGGCCGCCGAGCCCCTGCGCGCCGATGCCGAGCGCGTTGACCTTTTCATACAGTTCGATGCGCAGCTCTTCGGTCGGGTTCGACGGACCGCGTGCCAGCAGTTCGGTCATGTCGATCGGGTCCATCAGCGACTGTTTCGCCAGCAGCATCGCCTTTTCGGCGGTGCCGCCGATGCCGATGCCGAGCATGCCGGGCGGGCACCAGCCCGCTCCCATCTGCGGCACCATTTCCAGCACCCAGTCGACGATCGAATCCGACGGGTTCATCATCTTGAACTTCGACTTGTTCTCGCTGCCGCCGCCCTTTGCGGCGACGTCGATCACGACCTTGCTGCCGGGCACCATCTCGACATTCAGCACCGAGGGCGTGTTGTCCTTGGTATTCACGCGGCTGAAGGCCGGGTCGGCGAGGATCGAGGCGCGCAGCTTGTTGTCGGGGTGGAGATAGGCCTTGCGGACGCCTTCGTCGACGACCTGCTGCAGGCTGCGCGGGCTGTCGAGGCGGCAGTCCATGCCCCATTTGATGAAGACGGTGACGATGCCGGTGTCCTGGCAGATCGGGCGGTGCCCCTCCGCGCACATGCGGCTGTTCGACAGGATCTGCGCCATCGCGTCCTTCGCGGCGGGCGATACCTCGCGCTCATAGGCCGCGCCGAGCGCGCGGATATAATCCATCGGATGAAAATAGCTGATGTACTGGAGCGCGTCGGCGATCGTTTCGATCAGATCGTCCTCGCGGATGACGACGGTGTTCATGGGTGCAGCCCCCTTTGCCCTGTTTCAGGATTCGGGTCTCCCTAGACCCGGCAGCGCGGGGTGGGAAGGGGGTAGCGCGGCCTGCGGCCCGTCGTTTTCAGCCTATTGGCACTCGGCGCATTTGCCGCGCACCTCGATCACCGGGCGCTCGGCAACGAAGCCCGTCGCCTCGGCGGCGGCGCGCACGCCGTCCGACAGCTTGTCGTTGTCGACGTGGACCGCGGTGCCGCAATGGTCGCAAATCAGGAAGATGCAATCGTGGAGGCAGCCCGGATGGCTGTTCGCGACGAAGGCATTGGCGCTCTCGACCCGGCGGACCAGGTTGTTCGCGACGAACAGGTCGAGGATGCGATAGACGCTGTTCGGGGCGACGCGCTTGCCGCGCTTTTGCGACACGATGTCGGCGATTTCATAGGCGCTGGCGGGCTTGCCGATCGCGGCGACCACGTCGAAAATCTCCGCGCGCATGTCGGTCCACGCCTCGCCGCCCTTTTCGAGCGCGTCCTGCGCCGCCTTGGCGAGCGAGGCGCCCGTTGCCTCGACATGCGGATGTTCATGCTTGCCCATTGGCGTTTCCTTGTGCGCGATGGTCCGCGCCTATCTGCCCCCGATGGGACCAATGTAGGTCGTTTGCGGAGTGCCCGCAAGCGGCGGGCGTTACGCGGGCCGCGCGATTGGCGGCCGCGTCAGTTGCGGGCGCGGCGGTTGAGGTCGTGGCCGAGCGCGACGACCGCGACGCCGATCATCGTCGCCAGGATTTCGCTGCCGTCGTGCGGCCGCGACAGCGCGCCCGCCATCATGCCCAGCCCGAAGCAGCCGACGCCGAAGGGCATCATATAGCCGTGGCTGAGTACGCCCGAAACGAGCGTGATCAGCGCGAACCCGATCGCGATGATCAGCCCGACCTCGTGGAAAACGGGGTTGAGCAGCGCTCCGCCGACCGATGCGATCGAGGCGAAGAAGACGGTGCTGGCAAGGCAGTGGACGAGGCACAGGCCCGACAGGCCCATGGCGAGCTGGTCGCCCGAGAGCGCCGTCAGCGGTCGCGAATCGCGCGCAGCCCGAACCAGCGCGCCGAAGCGCGGCCAAGCATGGCTGTGATTGGCGACTTGGGTCACCCGATTCTCCGTTGGTCCAACTGCAGGCGTTGATATGGCATAACATGACCGAGGTTACAATATCTCATTGTAACATTCTTGCTGCGTCGTCCGCGCCGCGAAAGCGCCGGTCAGGCGGTAGCCTCGGCGCGCAGGGCCTTGCGGTCCAGCTTGCCGATCATCGTCTTGGGCAGGCTCGACCGCACCTCGACCGCGCTGACCCGCTCATGCTTGCCGAGCTGCGGGTTCAGCCAGGCGGCGAGCGCCTCGCCCGAAATCTCGAACCCGTCCTCCAGCGTGACGAACGCCTTGGGAACCTCGCCGCGATAGGCGTCGGGAACGCCCAGCACGATCGCCTCCTTCACCGCCGGATGCTGGTGGAGATGCGCCTCGATCACGCTAGGATAGACCTTGAAGCCGCCGACGGCGATCATGTCCTTGAGCCGGTCGACGATGCGGATATAGCCCTGCGCGTCGATCGTCGCGACGTCGCCGGTGCGCAGCCAGCCGTCGGCGGTAAAGCTGTCCGCGTCGGCGTCGGGGCGGTTCCAATAGCCCTGCATGATCTGCGGCCCCTTGACCGCCAGCTCGCCCGGTTCGCCGTCGGGCGCGTCCTTTGCGGGGTCCTCCTTGTCGAGCAGGCGGATGTGCGTCGCGGGGATCGGCTGGCCGATCGTCCCGGGCTCGACCGGACCGGCATAGGGGTTGGTCGCGACGACCCCCGAGCTTTCGGTGAGGCCATAGCCTTCGACGAGCGAGGCGCCGGTCGCGGCGATGAATTTCTCGCGCAGTTCGGCGGGCATCGGCGCGCCGCCCGAAATGCAGACGCGCAGCGAGGAAAAGTCGGTCCGGGCGAGGTCGGGATGATCGAGCAGCGCCTGGTACATCGTCGGCACGCCGGGAAGCGCGGTCGCCTTTGTCCGCGTGATCGCCTGAAGCGCGGCCTTTGCGTCGAAGCGCGGCAGCATCGTGATCATCCCGCCGTTGAGGATGGTGCGGTTGAGAACGCAGGTATTCGCGAAGACGTGGAAGAAGGGCAGCACGCCCAGAATTCGGTCGCCGGCGTCATGATCGGGATCGATCACATTCACCTGCCGCGCGTTGGCCGTGAGATTCTGATGAGTCAGCTTCGCGCCCTTCGGCGTACCGGTGGTGCCGCCGGTATATTGGATCAACGCGATATCCCGGTCGGGGTCGATCGCGACCGGGTCGGGGCGGCCGTCGTTGGCGGTGAGCGCCGAGAAGCGGATGACGCGCGGATCGTCGGGCAGGGCCGCGACCTCGCTGCGCTTGAACAGGCGGTAGAGCACCGACTTGGCGGGCGGCAGTCCGCCGGCGATCGATCCGACGATCAGCCGCTTGAGGCTGGAGCCGTCGAGCACCGCCAGCGCAGTGGGAAGCAGCGCCGCCGCGCTGATCGTCACCAGCGTGTCGGTCCCCGAATCCTCGACCTGCGCCTCGAGCTCGGCGACGGTGTAGAGCGGCGAGAAATTGACGACCGTCGCACCGGCCGCGAGCGCGCCATAATAAGCGGCGACATAATGCGGGACGTTGGGAAGGAACAGGCCGACCCGGCTGCCCTTGCCGATCCCCTGCAATTGCAGCCCGCGCGCGACGCGGGCGACGCCGTTTGCGACCTCGGCATAGGAAAAGCGGCGCCCCATGAAGTCCAGCATCGGCGCGTCGCCCTGGCGCGCGGCGCTGGCGGCCAGCATGTCGGGCAGCGACAGCGGATCGAACGGCTGGTTCCACGGCGTCGGATGGCGATAATCGTGCGACCAGTCATAGGGGCTGTTCATCGAGGTGGGGGACCCTTCCGCTTCGTTATTTACATCACTCTAAGCAAGGCGCGCTGCCTCCGCAATCGGGGCGGCCGATTGCGGCTGGCCAAGCGGGGAGACGCCGCCTAGGGTTTCGCAAAGCCGTTCAAAAAGGGGGATAAGATGGCCGTTCGATTTCGTTTTACGCGTCTGTTGGTGCTTTTCGCGGTGCTTGCCGTACCGATGCGCGCGAGCGCCGATCCGACGTCGGATACCGAGGCGCTGATCACCGCGGCGGAAACGCTGATCAAGCGCCTCGATGGCAACAGTGGAACGGCCGCGCCCCCAACCCTGACCAACGACGGCGGCCCGATCGTGCGCACGGCCTATGATGAGAATGTCCTGCGTGCGATGCCGCTCGACCTCAACCAGGTCAGCCGGTCGTGCATCGGCATCGGCAATTCGATCGTCGCCTATGTCAATTATGCCAACCGCTCGGCCAAAGGCGCGCCGGATCCCACCGCCGCGTCGGAGGCCAAGCTCGCGCAATTGCAGAATGAACTGACCGCAGGATCGATTGCGGCGAATCTTTGCGTGCAAAAGGGCTTTCGCGCCGTCGCCGGCTTTGCGACGACCTTGACGCCCGAACAACGCGTGAATGTGCGCGATGCTCTGGCGCAGATGCGGGCCGGCGGAGCGCAGACGATCTCCAGCTCGGTCGCCTCGGCCGCATCGCCCAGCATCAGCCTTGCGAACCGGGCGAGGCTGCTGGCGGCGGTGATCGAGGACCTGCGCTTCACTGCGGCCAGCTATACGCCGGCCGATCGGAGCAGCCTGCGCAAGCAGGTTCTGGCGATCACCCCCCAGCTTCCGCCGACGCTTGCGAAGCAGGCGCGCGACATCGCCGCCGTTCTGGCCGGGACCGACTGCAATCTGCTCTGCCAGATAGGGAGCTGACCGCGCCGGACGCTTGCGGCGCTGCGGCGCGGCGGCTAGTCAGGGCCGTCATTCTCGACAGGGGTTTTTCATGCTGCTGCAGATTTCGCGCTTCGCCGCGCCGCTCGCCTTCCTCGCCGCCGTTGCCGTGACGCCTGCGGCCGCGAAGGACAAGGAAGCGCCCGCTCGTCCCGCCCAGATCCAGGAGCTTTACGCCTGCCGCGACATCGCCGATCCGGCCGCACGCCTCGCCTGCTTCGACCGCGAGGTCGGCGAACTGGCGAACGCCGACCAGGCGCGCGAGATCGTCTTTACCGACAAGGAAACCGCGAAGAAGACGCGGCGCGGCCTGTTCGGCTTTTCCTTCCCCAAGCTGGGCGGAATCTTCGGCGGCGACGATGACGCGGATCAGATCAAGGAAATCGACACCGTCATCCGATCGGTGAGCATGGACAAATCCGGCAAATATACGCTGGTGATGGAAGACGACGCGGTGTGGGTGCAGATCGACACCACCAAGCTGCCGCGCCAGCCCAAGCCGGGGCAGAAAATCCATATCAAGACGGCGACGATGGGCAGCTATTTCGCGACGATCGAGGGTGGCCGCGCGATCCGCCTGAAACGCGACCGCTGATCGCGGCCGCTTTTTCCGCGAGACAAGCATGACGGGCGACGCGGCGATTCCGGGACCAGGGCCCGATTGCCCGCCGTTCGTGCTGCTCGACGATGCGCGCGCAACGGGTGCGGCGGCGGCGCGGTTGTTCGTCAATCCGACCGAAATCCTGATCGCGCGCTCGGCCGCTCAGATTCCCGCGCTGCTGTCGGCGCTGGAAGGGGCGCAGGCCCGCGGCCTCCATGCCGCGGGCTATCTGGCGTATGAAGCGGGGAAGGGGCTGGCGCCTGCATGGCGTGGCGGGGTCGACGCAGCGGAAGGCGACCGGCCGCTTGGCTGGTTCGGGCTGTTCGAACGCGTCCAGCGGATCGACGCCGATGCGGTGCCCGCGCTGCTTCCCGATCCGGCGAGCGCGTGGGTCGGCGCGGTCAGGCCGCGCGTTTCGCGCGCCGACTATATCGCCGCGATCGAGGCGGTGCTGGGGCTGATCCGCGACGGCGACATCTATCAGGCCAACTACACCTTTCGCGCCGACGTCCCCGCGCTGGGCAACCCTCTCGCCGTCTATGCCCGGCTGCGACGCACCGCGCGCGCGGGATATGGCGGTTTCATCTGGACCGGCGACCAGGCTGTAGCCTCGCTTTCGCCCGAGCTTTTCTTTGCGCTGCGCGGGCGCGAGGTGATGGCGCGGCCGATGAAGGGCACCGCCGAGCGCGGGGCCGATCCGGACGCCGACGCGGCGGCGGCGCGCGCGCTGGCCGAGGACCCCAAGCAGCGGGCCGAAAATCTGATGATCGTCGACCTGATCCGTAACGACCTGTCGCGCGTCGCGGTCCCGGGCTCCGTCGCCGTGCCCGACCTGTTTCGCGTCGAAAGTTTTCCGACGATTCATCAGCTCGTTTCCGACGTGTCGGCGACGCTGCCCGAAGGGGCGGGCGCGGTCGATCTGCTTCGCGCGGCCTTTCCCTGCGGATCGATCACCGGCGCGCCGAAGGTGCGCGCGATGGAAGTGATCGACGCGCTTGAGGCCGACGCGCGCGGACTCTACACGGGCTCGATCGGGTTCATCGAGGCGGGGGGCGATGCCGCCTTCAATGTCGCGATCCGGACTTTGATCTTTCCGTCGCAGAGCGGCTTGCGAGACGCGCCGATGTGCGCCACGCTGGGTTTGGGTTCGGGAATCGTCGCCGACAGCCGGCCGGCTGAGGAATGGCGCGAATGTCTGGCCAAGGGGGAATTTGTGAGCGCAGCGGGCGAAAGCTTCGACCTGATCGAAACGATGTTTTTCGATCCGGTCGATGGGGTCCAGCGATTGGAGGGGCATCTTGCGCGCATGAAGGCGAGCGCGGCGGCGCTTGGCTTTGTCTTCGATCGCCACGGTGCCCGAAACAGCCTGCAATCGGCGACCTTTCGTCTGCGGAGCGCGGCGCGGATACGGATGCGGCTTGCGCCGTCGGGCGCGCTCGCGGTCGAGGTGTCGCCGCTGCCGCGGCTTGCCGAACTGCCGGTTCCCGTCGCGGTTCGGCCCGCGCCGATGGGAGCCGAGGATTTCCGCCTTGCGCACAAGACCAGCCTGCGCGCGGTTTATGACGCGGCGCGGGGCGAGGCAGGAACGGCCGAGGTGGTGTTCCTCGACGAACCGGGTTTCGTCACCGAGGGAAGCTGGAGCAATGTCTTCGTCGAGCGCGAAGGCGTGCTTTTGACGCCGCCGCTGTCGCTGGGGCTGCTTCCCGGCGTGCTGCGCGCGGAGCTCCTCGAAAAAGGCCGCGCGGTCGAATCGCACCTGCGCCTTGCCGACCTGGCCGACGGCTTCTTTATCGGCAATTCGCTGCGCGGACTGGTTCCGGCGCGGCTCGCGGATGCGTCGCTCGCCTGACAGCCGTTCGCATAGGTAAATTATACCGCTGCGCGCTTGCGAATATCGATCGGAGGCTTTAGGCGCGGCCCCGCGCAATTTCATGCCAATTTGCCCGCGAAGGAAGACACCTCCATGTCGCTGAAGCCGCATACCTCCGCCGCCCTGGGTCGCATCCAGCCTTCGGCGACGCTCGCGATGACCGCGCGCGTCACCAAGCTGAAAGCCGAAGGCGTCGATGTGATCGGCCTGTCGGCCGGCGAGCCCGACTTCGACACCCCCGATTTCGTCAAGGAAGCGGCGATTGAAGCGATCCGCAACGGCCAGACCAAATATACGCTCGTCGACGGCACGGTCGCGCTGAAGGAAGCGATCCGCGGCAAGTTCCGCCGCGACAACGGCCTCGACTACGGCCTCGACCAGATCACGGTGAACGTCGGCGGCAAGCACACGCTGTTCAACGCACTGGTCGCCACCGTCGACGCGGGCGACGAGGTGATCATTCCCGCGCCCTATTGGGTCAGCTATCCCGACATCGTCGCCTTCTGCGGCGGCACCCCGGTCGTCATCGAGGCGTCGGCGGCGCAGAATTACAAGATCACGCCGGCGCAACTCGACGCCGCGATCACCGCCAAGACCCGCTGGATCATCTTCAACTCGCCGTCGAACCCGTCGGGCGCCGCCTATTCGCCCGAGGAGCTCGACGCGATCGGCGAAGTGGTCCGCCGCCATCCGCATGTGATGGTGATGACCGACGATATGTACGAGCATGTCTGGTACGCCGACTTCGCCTTTTCGACCCTTGCGCAGCGCTGTCCCGACCTGACCGACCGTATCCTGACGGTGAACGGCTGTTCGAAGGCCTATGCGATGACCGGTTGGCGCATCGGCTATGCCGGCGGTCCGGCGTGGATCATCAAGGCAATGGGCAAGCTGCAGTCGCAGTCGACGTCGAACCCCTGCTCGATCGCGCAGGCCGCGGCCGCGGCGGCGCTGGGCGGGCCGCAGCAGTTCCTCGACGACCGCAACGCCGCTTTCCGCAAGCGCCGCGACATGGTCGTCGCGATGCTGAACGACGCGCCGGGGCTGAACTGCCCGGTGCCCGACGGCGCCTTTTACGTTTATCCCGACGCCAGCGGCTGCATGGGCAAGAAGACCCCGGCGGGACAGATCATCGACACCGACGAGGCGCTGATCGACTATTTCCTCGACAGCGCGCGCGTCGCGGCGGTGCATGGCGGGGCGTTCGGCCTGTCGCCGGCTTTCCGCGTTTCCTATGCGACGTCGGAGGCGGTGCTGAAGGAAGCGTGCGTCCGCATCCAGCAGGCCTGCGCCGCGCTTAGCTGAACCTCAGGCAACCATCCGGTTCACCGGATGGTAAGCCCTGACGACTAAGGGTGATCGCCGTCACTGCACGGTTGGTCGGGGCGCGCCATATCGTCGGTGTAATCAAAGCGGCTTCGTCCGCGAATCGACATGATCTGAGAAGAGGCCCATATGCTGTCCATGCTTCGCTCCGACTGGTTCCTGACCATGCTCGCCGGATTTGCCATCGGCGCTGTCCTGGTCGTCTCGCAGCAGCCCGCGCTGGCGCTGCCGCTCTGATGACCGCGCGCCGCGCGATCGGCGTCATTCTTGCCGCGGCGATCGTCGCGCAATGCACGCCGCCTGCGCAGGCCGAATCCTATATCAAGCTCCCCGCCGCGACGGTCGATCCGGCGGTGAACGCGAAAAAGGCGACCGCGGTTCTTGCGGGCGGTTGCTTCTGGGGCGTCGAGGGCGTCTTTTCCAATGTGAAGGGCGTGATCTCCGTCGAATCGGGCTATCATGGCGGCAGCAAGGCGACCGCCCGATACGAGCTGACCCACGACGGCACGTCGGGGCATGCCGAGGCGGTGCGCATCGTCTATGACCCCACGCAGGTCAGCTATGGCACCCTGCTGCGCATACTTTTCTCGGTCATCGCCGACCCGACGCTCAAGAATCGCCAGGGGCCCGATAGCGGGCCGCAATATCGCGCTGCCATCGTCCCGCTCGACGATACGCAGCGCCAGGTCGCGACCGCCTATCTGGCGCAGATCGCGAAGGGCCGATATTTCGCGAAGCCGATCGTCGTGCCGATCGAAGGCTACAAGACCTTTTACCGCGCCGAACCCAATCACCAGAATTTCATGCAGCTGAACCCCAAGAACAGCTACATCGCTTATTGGGACGCGCCCAAGCTGGCGGCGCTGAAGCGGCTGTTCCCCGACCTGGTTCGCGGCAAACCCGCACCCTAGGGAGCGCGGGTTCCGCCGCTTATCGCGGCATTTGAATCATTCATCGCAAATCGCTGGTTCGCATGGCGCGCCTGCGGGACGACTGGCCCGGGCCTTATGGGGTTCGGGAATAAAAGACGGTCGCAACCGCGGGGTGTAAATGAAGTTTCGGTTTTCGGGCAGACCACTGCTCGGCATTACCATTGGGGCAGCCATGCTCGCGGGCTGCGTAAGCGGCGCGGCGTTCGTGCCGGCTCCGCGCCAGGCGCAGGCGCACAGCGGATCGGGGCCGGTGACGGTTGCGATCGGGCCGCCGGTTCGGGCATCGGCGGCGACGCCGCCGCCGCGCGGCACGCTCGATCCCGGTTTCCGCCGGCCGCCGCCCGGGCTGAACGAACGCATCGCGGGCCTGTGGCGCGCCTATCCGGGCAAGACCGGTATCGCGGTCCAGCGTATCGATGGCGAATGGGCCATCGCGCAGCGTGGCGGCGACCTGTTTCCGCAACAGAGCGTGTCGAAGCTGTGGGTGACGCTCAGCGTCCTCGACGCGGTCGACAACGGCCGCCTCAGCCTCGATCAGAAGGTCCGCATCGGTCCCGAGGATCTGACGCTGTTCCATCAGCCGATCGCAGGCCGCGTGCAGGCCGAGGGTTCGGTCAGCATGAGCGTGCGCGACCTCATCGAAACCGCGATCACGATGAGCGACAATACCGCGAACGACAGCCTGCTGCGTACCGTCGGCGGCCCCAGTGCCGTCCGCGCCTTCATCTCGAAAAAGGACCTCGGTTCGATCCGCTTCGGTCCGGGCGAGCGATTGTTGCAGAGCGGCACCGCCGGCCTGACGTGGCAGCAGAGCTATTCGCTCGGGCGCAATTTCCAGACCGCGCGCGCGGCGCTGCCGATGCCGACGCGCCAGGCGGCGATGAACAATTATCTGGCGAACCCCGTCGACGGCGCCAGCCCGGCCGCGATCGCGAGCGCGCTGACCCGGCTTGCGCGCGGGACGCTGCTGTCGCCCGCGTCGACCGACTATCTGCTGGGCGTCATGAGCCGGACCAAGAGCGGGCCGAAACGCCTGAAGGCGGGCTTGCCGGCGGGCTGGACCTTCGTTCACAAGACCGGCACGGGCCAGGACCTGAACGGCATGACCGCGGGATATAACGACATCGGGATCGCGACCGCACCCGACGGGACGCGCTATGCCATCGTCGTGATGATGGGCAGCACGACCTCCTCGGTCCCCGCGCGCATGGCGTTGATGCAGGCGGTTTCGGGCGCCGTTGCAGAATTTCATGGAAGATAATCGGATGAAGCTTGCCGTCCTGCCGTTGATCGCCGCGTCGCTGATGCTGGCCGGCTGCGCCACCCCCGAGACGCGGCTGCGCACGGGGCTCAACAACGCCGGCCTGTCGAAGGCGATGTCGGCGTGCATGGCCGAACGGATGGTCGACCGGCTGTCGCTCCTCCAGCTTCGCCGCCTGTCCGCGCTCGGCAGCCTGAAGGACAAGCGGATCGCCGACCTGTCGCTCGATCAGTTCCTTCACAAGGTGCGCGCGCTGAAGGATCCCGAGATACTGACGGTGTCGACCAGCTCGGCGGCGCTTTGCGCGCTGCGCTAACGACTTAGCTCACGCTTTCGACAGCCCAAGATTTTCTGGACGTGGCAGGGGTAGCCTTGCCGCGCAACTTGTGCTTATGCGGCGCCAATCTTCTCCCTCTCCAGAGTCGAAAGGCCCGGCAGACCTCATGAACATCCACGAATATCAGGCAAAAGAACTGCTCGCAAAATTTGGCGTTGCTGTGCCCAAGGGCATTGCCGCGATGAGCGTCGAGGAAGCCGTGGCTGCGGCCAAGCAGCTTCCCGGGCCGCTCTATGTCGTGAAATCACAGATTCACGCCGGCGGCCGCGGCAAGGGCAAGTTCAAGGAACTCGGCCCCGATGCGAAAGGCGGCGTCCGCCTGGCCAAGACCCTCGAGGAGGTTGAGGCGCACGCCAAGGACATGCTCGGCAACACGCTGGTCACGATCCAGACGGGCGATGCCGGCAAGCAGGTGAACCGCCTCTACATCACCGACGGCGCGGACATCAAAAAGGAATATTATCTCGCGCTGCTCGTCGACCGCGCCACCAGCCGCATCGCGGTGGTCGCCTCGACCGAAGGCGGGATGGACATCGAGACCGTCGCGCATAACACGCCCGACAAGATCCACACGATCGTCATCGATCCCGCCACCGGCCTGATGCCGCACCACGGCCGCAGCGTCGCCGCGGCGCTCGAACTCGAAGGTGATCTGGCGAAGCAGGCGGCCAAGGTTCTGGCCGGCCTCTACAACGCCTTCCTCGCGACCGATGCCGAGCAGATCGAAATCAACCCGCTCGCGGTCTGCGAAGGCGCGAACGGCGACGAACTGCTCGTCCTCGATGCCAAGCTCGGCTTCGACAGCAATGCGATGTTCCGCCACAAGGATATCGCCGAACTGCGCGACCTGACCGAAGAAGACCCGGCCGAGGTCGAGGCGTCGGAATATGACCTCGCCTACATCAAGCTCGACGGCAACATCGGTTGCATGGTCAACGGCGCCGGCCTCGCGATGGCGACGATGGACATCATCAAGCTCAACGGCGCCTTCCCGGCGAACTTCCTCGACGTCGGCGGCGGCGCTTCGAAGGAAAAGGTCACCGCGGCGTTCAAGATCATCCTGAAGGACCCGGCGGTCGAGGGCATCCTCGTCAACATCTTCGGCGGCATCATGAAGTGCGACATCATCGCCGAGGGCATCGTTGCCGCGGCGAAGGAAGTGAACCTGTCGGTTCCGCTCGTCGTCCGCCTGGAGGGCACGAACGTCCAGCAGGGCAAGGACATCCTCGCCAATTCGGGTCTGCCGATCGTGGCAGCCAACGATCTGGGCGACGCGGCAAAGAAAATCGTCGCCGAGGTTGCCAAGGCGGCGTGATAGGGAATCACCCTCTCCCGCTTGCGGGAGAGGGTAGCAAGACCTGGCGGCTTGCCGTCCGGTCGGACTTGGTGAGGGCTTGCGATGTCGCAATGCTCGCACCGCTGCGACTAGCGGACAAAAGCCGCAAGTCTCGCGGCCTCTCCCACCAGCGGGAGAGAGGGACTGCAAGGTTGACGTTTACGTAAAGCGCAACTATGGCGCAGTGCACAATTTTTGAGAGGAGCTTTTAAAGCCATGAAAATCCTCGTCCCCGTGAAGCGGGTGCTCGATTACAACGTCAAGCCGCGGGTGAAGGCCGACGGTACGGGCGTTGACCTGGCCAATGTCAAAATGTCGATGAACCCGTTCGACGAGATCGGCGTCGAGGAAGCGATCCGCCTGAAGGAAAAGGGCGTCGCGACCGAGATCATCGCCGTCAGCGTCGGCCCGGCAAAGGCGCAGGAAACGCTGCGCACCGCGCTTGCGATGGGCGCCGACCGCGCGATCCTCGTCCAGACCGACGACGAAGTCGAACCGCTCGCGCTCGCCAAGATCTTCAAGGCGATTGCCGATGCCGAACAGCCGGGTCTCGTGATCCTGGGCAAGCAGGCGATCGACGGCGACAACAACCAGACCGGCCAGATGCTCGCCGCGCTCACCGGCTGGGCGCAGGGCACCTTCGCCAGCGCCGTGAACGTCGATGGCGATAGCGTCAGCGTGACGCGCGAAGTCGACGGCGGTCTCGAAACCGTGAAGCTGAAGCTTCCCGCGATCGTCACCACCGACCTTCGCCTGAACGAGCCGCGCTATGCCTCGCTGCCGAACATCATGAAGGCAAAGTCGAAGCCGCTCGATACCAAGTCGCCCGCCGATTACGGCGTCGACACCACGCCGCGCGTCAAGACGGTCAAGGTTTCGGAACCGCCCGTCCGCTCGGCCGGCGTCAAGGTCGCCGATGTCGATGAACTGGTTGCCAAGCTGAAGGCGATGGGAGTGCACTCATGAAAACGCTCGTTTGGGTCGAACATGACGGCAGCGCCGTCAAGGATGCCACGCTCGCCGCGGTGACCGCCGCTTCGAAGCTGGGCGAAGTCCACCTGCTCGTCGCCGGTGCCGGCGTCGATGGCGTCGCCAAGGCGGCCGCCGGGATCGCGGGCGTGCAGAAGGTGCATGTCGCCGACAACGCCGCTTTCGGTCACAACCTGCCCGAAAATATCGCGCCGCTCGTCGCCGACCTCATGGGTTCGCACGACGCGTTCGTCGCGCCCGCCACCACGACCGGCAAGAATATCGCGCCGCGCGTCGCCGCGCTGCTCGACGTCATGCAGATTTCGGAAGTGCTGTCGGTCGAGGGTCCGAAGACCTTCACGCGCCCGATCTACGCCGGCAACGCGATCGCGACCGTCGAAAGCTCGGACGCCAAGCTGGTCCTCACCGTTCGCGGCACCGCCTTTGAAAAGGCCGCCAGCACCGGTGGTTCGGGTGCGGTCGAGGCCGTCTCGGCTGGCGGCGACGCCGGCCTGTCGAGCTTCGTCGGCGCCGAAATCGCCAAGCAGGATCGTCCCGAGCTCACCTCGGCCAAGATCATCGTATCGGGTGGCCGCGCGCTGGGTTCGAGCGAGAAGTATCAGGAAGTCATCGTTCCGCTGGCCGACAAGCTCGGCGCCGCGCTCGGCGCTTCGCGCGCCGCGGTCGACGCGGGCTATGTCCCCAACGACTATCAGGTCGGTCAGACCGGCAAGATCGTCGCGCCGGAAGTCTATTTCGCGATCGGCATCTCGGGCGCGATCCAGCATCTCGCCGGCATGAAGGATTCGAAGACGATCGTCGCGATCAACAAGGACGAGGACGCCCCGATCTTTCAGGTCGCGGACTATGGCCTTGTCGCCGATCTGTTCAACGCCGTTCCGGAGCTGACCGGCAAGATCTGATCGGTGGCGGACGATCATCCCGGAACGCCCGGTCTTGGCGACGCCCCCTTCAATGCGGGCGGCCGACGGGCGACCCGGAACGATCCGCATCCAATTGACGAAGCGGCCGTGGGCGATGCTCACGGCCGCTCGTTGATTCTGGCGAGCGTCGCGCGCGATGCGCGGCTCGACAAGAAATTCCTGCTGCTGATCATCCTAGCGTCGGCGATCGCGACGCTTGGCCTGCTGCAAAGCTCGACCGCGGTGGTGATCGGCGCGATGCTCGTCTCGCCGCTGATGGGGCCGATCATGGGTGTCGGCTTTGGACTGGCGACGATCGAGAGCAATCTGATCCGGCGTTCGCTGGTTACGCTCGCGGCGGGCATGGCGGTCGCGGTCCTGGTGGCGATGCTGATCATCTGGCTGTCGCCGATCAACGATGTGACCCCCGAACTGCGCGCGCGGACGCAGCCGACACTGCTCGATCTGGGCGTTGCGGTGGTCGGTGGTATCGCCGGCGTTTATGCGATCATGCGCAAGCTGTCGGGGGTGATGGTCGGCGTGGCGATCGCGACCGCGCTCGTTCCGCCGCTGTCCACCGTCGGCTTTGGGCTCGTTACCGGTCGCCCCGATTTCGCGCTTGGCGCCGCGCTGCTGTTCCTGACCAATACGCTCGCTATCGCCTTTGCGGCGACGATCGTCGCCCGGCTCAACCATTTCGGTCCTTCGCTGACGCCGCAGCACACCGCTGTGCAGGTGGTCGGGATCGTCGTCACGCTGGGCATCCTGTCGATCCCGCTGGCGCTGTCGCTCAACAATATCGCGGGCGAGGTGCGGGCTCGATCTTCGGTGCAATCCGAACTCGGGCGGCTACTTGGCGACGGCGATCGGGTCGACAGCCTGACCGTTCGCTCCGTGGGCGACGATCTGTCGGTCGACGGCGTCGTGCTCGTCGATCGATATAGTCCGCGTCTTGACGACGACCTTGCCGCCAAGGTTCGGGGCGACCTCGACCGCGTCGTCGTCGTCAACCTCGTCCAACTCAAGAAACAGAGCAATGCTGCGGTGCAGGTCGAGGAGCGACTCAGCGATCGCATCGGCGCGCTGGAACAACGCGACGCGGACAGCGCCGCAATCCTTGCCGGGCTGACCGTTGGCGGCCTGGTTCCGCGCGACCGGGTGTTGATCGATGCGCAGGCGCGCCGCGTGGTCGTCGCGCGCGATCGTGAGGCCGAGGGTGAACAGGTCGCGGCCGCCATCGACCGCATCCTCGCAGCGGTGCAGGCGGATCATGCGCAATGGCTGGTCCAGAATGGCAGCCTGACCACGGCAACCGCGTCGACAGGCGAATAGCGTCATCTCTCTGTCATCGACTTCCGCTTGAGGCTTGGGGCTTCGGTCCGCTACCCTGTCCCGAGCCGTCCAGGAGATTGATCATGTCCCAGCCCGACAAGCGCGCCTTGCTCGCCGAAGGGCTGGCGTTGGGAGAGGAGGATGCGGCGCTGCACGCGCGCCTCGTCGGCGCGGGCATATCGGCGGCCTCGGCGAAATATGAGATCGACCGGCTCGGCAAGGATCCGATGGCGGCGATGCTGCGGCGGCAGGGCGCGCGCATGGCGAAACAGGGCTGGCTGCTCGCGAATCAGCAGCGGCTGGCGTTCGAGGCCGATGGCGGCTTCGCGCTCGATACGCTGAACAGGCCCGACGCCGATTTCTTCTACCGCCACTATTATGAAGCGAACCGGCCCGCGAAGCTGACGGGCATCGTCGATCATTGGTCCGCGCTTCGGCGCTGGTCGCTCGACCATTTCGCCGCGGTCGCGGGCGATGCCGCGGTCGAGGCGCAGGTCGAGCGTGAACGCGACCCCGACTATGAACTGGCGAAGGACGATCACCGCCGCCTTATCCGTTTCGGCGAACTGGTCGACTGGCTTCGCAAGGACGAACCGAGCAACGACATCTATCTCACCGCCTATAACAGCGGCACCAACGCCGCCGCGCTCGGCCCGCTGTGGGACGATCTTGCGCCTATCGATCTGCTCGACGCGCGTGGACCGCGTGACGGGTTCTTCTGGCTGGGGCCCAAGGGGACGCTGACGCCCTGGCATCACGACCTCACCAACAATCTGCTCGTGCAGGTGATGGGCCGCAAGCGCGTGCGGATGGCGCCGCCCTGGGCCTTTGCGCGCATGCGCAACAGCCGCCATTGCTTCTCGGACTGGGGCAATGACGCGTTGCCGGCGGGGCCGGGTGACGAAACGACGCCGCCGGTGCTCGAAACGGTGCTCGGGCCGGGGGAGGGCATTTTCCTGCCCGTGGGCTGGTGGCATCAGGTCGAGGCGCTCGACCTGTCGGCGAGCATGAGCTTTACCAGCTTTCGCCGACCCAATGCGCATGTCGAGGATTATGCGTCCTGGGGCGTGCTTTAACAGGCACTTGCTACCGGGCGTCGGTCCCGGCAACATGGACGCATGGGGAAATATTTCGAGCATGCGTCGATCGGCGCGGTGTTGGTTGGCCTGCTGTCGCCGGGGCCCGTCGCGGCCAGGGATGCGGGAGCGCAATTGCTCCAGCCCTCGTCGAAATGGAGCGTCCATTACGCCGACGACTTCTGTCGTCTGTCGCGGACGTTCGGCGAGGGGCGCGACCGGATTTCGCTGGTTATCGACCGGTTTCAGCCCAGCGACAATTTTCGCCTGATCCTGGCCGGGCAGCCGATGGGCGGCCGGCATATAAAAACGACCGCGACCATCCGCTTCGGGACGACGCTTCCCGAACAGAGGCTTGCGTTCTTGCCCGGCGATCTGGGCAAGGGCGGACCAGCGTGGGTATTCTCGAACGCGATCCGCATCCGCCCCTATGCCGATCCCAAGGATGCGGATGCGATCCCGATCAATGACTGGATCACCGCCGAGGAACGCGCGTCGGTCACCACCATCCAGATAAGCGAGCCGTTCAGCCGCGCGCGGACGCTTAACACCGGGCCGATGACCGACGCCTTCGCCGCGCTCCACCGCTGTACCGAAGAGCTGTTGGGCCATTGGGGGATCGATGTGGCGCGCCACGCGACGCTGACGCGCTGGGCGACGCCTGCCGAATCGCCGGCGAAATGGGTGCGATCAAGCGACTATCCGCAGGGAATGCTCGCAAAACAACAACCGGCCATGGTCCAGTTCCGGCTGATCGTCGGTGCCGACGGCGCGCCGACCGCCTGTCATGTCCAGCAATCGACGAACCCGGCCGGTTTCAACGAGGCGGTGTGCAAGGCGCTGATGTCGCGCGCGCGGTTCGAGCCTGCGCTCGATGCCGAGGGCAAGCCCTTTCCGTCCTTTTTCATCAATTCGGTCCGTTTCGAAATCCCCTGAAAGGCCAGCGATCATGTCCCTCGTTCTTGTAACCCGCGATGCCGGGGTCGCGACCGTCACGCTCAACCGGCCCGAGGCGATGAATGCGCTGTCACGCGCGCTGCGGGCGGAGCTGGCCGCGGCGATGCGGGCGCTGGCGGCCGACGACGAGGTGCGCGCGATCATCCTGACCGGTGCGGGCGAGCGCGCCTTTACCGCCGGGCTCGACCTCAAGGAACTGGGCGCCGACACCGGCAGCCTGGGCGCGGCGAATGCCGATGGCGCCGACGAGAATCCGGTGCGGGCGATCGAACTATGTCCGCAGCCGGTGATCGGCGCGATCAACGGCGTGGCGATCACCGGCGGGTTCGAGGTCGCGCTGGCGTGCGACATATTGATCGCGTCGACCAACGCGCGCTTCGCCGACACGCATGCGCGCGTCGGCATCTTGCCGGGCTGGGGCCTGTCGCAGAAGCTGTCGCGGATCATCGGCCTTTCGCGCGCGAAGGAATTGTCGCTGACGGGCAATTTCCTGGGTGCCGAGGCGGCGCGCGACTGGGGCCTCGTGAACCGCGTCGTCGCGCCCGAAGAGCTGATGCCCGCTGCCCAGGCGCTGGCGCGCGACATCGCGAGCATCGAGCCGGCGATGGCGCGTCCGTACAAGAAGCTGATCGACGATGGCTATGCGCTGCCCTTTGGCGAGGCGCTGGCGCTCGAACATCGCACGACATCGGCCTTGAACCGCATGGTCGGGGCGGAGGATGTCGAGGCGCGCCGGCTGGCGGTGATGACGCGCGGCCGCGAACGCGCCGGCTAGGATAACGCGATCCTAAGGTCTGCGCCGTAAAGGGCGCGTCATGGCCCTGATCAGCGACTATCAGAAGCGGCAGATCCGCGAAACCGAGCTCCGGCGGTTCGACCGCTGGTTCGTCGATACCGTGATGGGGCCCGTCTATCGCGGCCGCGACGGCCGCGCGCGGAGCGTGCGGGCCGAGGAGGTGGCGGGCTGGCGCGCCGATGTCGAGGCGCATGTCGATGCGATGATTGCGTCGATCCCGGTCCAGATGGCGTGGGGCGTCGGCGCGCTGCTGATCATCGTCTTCGGCGGGGGCTGGCTGCTCGATGTTCTGGAGATTGCGCGGCGGTTCCATGGGCCGGCGATCGGGCTCGGCATCTTCATCGTCGAGGTCGGGCTCTTCGGGTTGGAGGTGTGGGACTATGTCGCGGGCTGGCGCAGCCGGCGCGACGGCATCGAAGCCGCGGTTCGTGCGCGGGCGCCGATGCCGATCGATCCGGCGCGACTCGGCAGCGGACACAACTGGTTCCAGACCGCGTCGATCGCGGCGGTCGTCCCGATCATCCTGCTCGCGTTCGTCGCGCACCTCGACGAGGGGATCATCGACCGCGTCGACTGGCGCTGGCTCTTCGCCCTCGCGCCGCTGGCCTGGGCGTTTCACTTTGCGGGCAAATGGTACGATCGGCGGATGAAAATGCGGCGCTGAGGCGCTTGCCGCCCGACTTCGCTTTTCCGATGACCGCGACAAAGATGCGGTGCAGGCAACTGCGCGCTTGCCGTTTACGTAAACTGCAAGCAGTATCGAGCCATGAGTAGTTTTGCATCTTTGCTGACGACGGCGATGGGGGAGTTTGCCGGTTGTGGCGAGCTGGCGGGTTTGCGTCGCTTGTCTGGCGGGGCGAACATGGAGAGCTGGTCGTTCGACTGGGGCGGTGTGGGTTATGTTCTGCGGCGTGCGCCGTCGGCGGATTATATGGTGGGGCGGCCCTATGGTCA
>JAFKLT010000072.1 GCA_017309275.1 Sphingomonadales bacterium
GCCGCGTGCAAAGCGCAATCGGCGCGTCGAGATTCGTACGGATGCAGTGCGCGGCGCTTTCCAGCGTCTCGGGCTTGTCGAGTTCGTAATCGCTTCCGACACCCGCATTGTTGACCAGGATGGCGACGGGTTTGTCCGCGACACCGTTCAGAACCGCCTCGACGCCTTCCGGGGTCGACAGGTCGCCCGCGATGGTCCCGAAACCGAGCGCGGCCATGGCCTGCAGCTTTTCCGCCGAGCGGCCCGTCACGATCACCTGCGCGCCGGCACCCTGCAACTGCAACGCGATCTCGCGCCCGATCCCGTCGCTGCCGCCGGTAACCAGCGCGATCTTTCCGCGAATATCCATAAGACCCCTCCCATGATTTACCTTGCGCACTATGGCGGGGCGCATCGCCTTCGCCTACATGCAAAATCATGGCCCGCCCGAACGCCCCCGACAGATTCAACGAAGAAAAGTCCGCCTATGTCGTCCGCGGTAGCGGCGAGGAGGGGGACAAGCCCGACCTCGAACGCGGCGCCGACGTCATTCGCGGCGTCGTGCGCAAGCTGCCCGTGCGTCCCGGTGTCTATCGCATGCTCGATGCGCGCGGCGATGTGCTGTACGTCGGCAAGGCGAGGGCGCTCAAAAATCGCGTTACCAACTACACGCAGGTTGCGCGCCTGCCGCAGCGGCTGCAGCGCATGGTCGCACAGACGCGCGCTATGGAAATCGTCACCACGACCAGCGAGGCCGAGGCGTTGCTGCTCGAGGCGCAGCTGATCAAACGCTATCGTCCGCCGTATAATGTGCTGCTGCGCGACGACAAAAGCTTCCCCTTCATCCTGCTGCGCACCGATCACGACTTCCCGCGCGTTCAGAAGCATCGCGGCGCGCGGCGCGCCAAGGGCCGTTATTATGGCCCCTTCGCAAGCGCCGGGTCGGTGCACCGCACGCTCAACGCGCTGCAGAAGACCTTCTTGCTGCGCAGCTGCACCGACAGCTTTTTCACGAACCGGTCGCGGCCGTGCCTGCTCTACCAGATCCGTCGTTGTTCGGCGCCGTGCGTCGATCGCATCTCGAAGGATGACTATGCCGGGCTGGTGAGCGACGCGCAGGATTTCCTCGAAGGGCGTTCGACGGCGGTTCAGAAGCGCCTTGGCGATGCCATGACGAAGGCGGCCGAGGCGATGGATTTCGAGCAGGCGGCGGTGCTGCGCGATCGGCTGAAGTCGCTGACCTTCATCCAGGGCAGCCAATCGGTACATGCCGACGGTCTGGGGGACGCCGACGTCTTTGCTCTGGCGGCGAAGGGCGGACATCTCTGCATCGCGGGCTTCTTCATCCGGGGCGGCCAGAATTGGGGGCATCGCAGCTTCTTTCCGGCGCATGTCGCAGGCGTGCCGGAGGGCGAGGTGCTCGAAAGCTTCCTGATGCAATTCTATGAGGGCGTTCCCCCGCCGAAGACGATCCTCGTCGATCGCGAGCCCGATGAATGCGCGCTGCTGGCCGAAGCGCTCGGCGAGGTCGCGGGGCGCAAGGTCGAGATCAGCGTGCCGCAGCGGGGTAACCGCAAGCGCCTGCTGGAGCAGGCGATCCGCAATGCGGGCGAGGAGCTTGACCGGCGGCTGGCCGAAAGCAGCACGCAGGCGAAGCTGGGACGCGAGCTCGCCGACCTGTTCGATCTGGAAGACGCGCCAAAGCGCATCGAGATCTACGACAACAGCCATATCCAGGGCACCAACGCGCTGGGCGCGATGGTCGTCGCGGGGCCAGAAGGCTGGATCAAGGGCGCCTATCGAAAGTTCAACATCAAGCGCGCCGAGACGCAGCCGGGGGACGATTTCGCGATGATGCGCGAGGTTTTCCAGCGTCGCTTCGCGCGCGCGATCGAGGAAGATCCGGAACGCACGAAGGGCGAATGGCCTGATCTGGTGCTGATCGACGGCGGCAAGGGACAGGTGTCGGCGGCGGGATCGGTGCTGGCCGAACTGGGAATCGACGATCTGCCCTATGTCGGGGTCGCGAAGGGGCCCGATCGCAATGCGGGGCGCGAGACCTTCTATCTGCCCGACGGGCGCGAGTTCACCTTGCCCACGAACAATGCCGTGCTGTTCTACATCCAGCGGCTGCGCGACGAGGCGCACCGGTTCGCCATCGGTGCGCACCGACAGAAGCGCGCGAAGGCGATGGGGTCCTCGCCGCTCGACGAGGTTCCGGGCATCGGCCCCGCGCGCAAGAAGGCGCTGCTGATGCATTTCGGCACCGCGCGCGCGATCCGCAGCGCGAGCCTCGACGATCTGAAGCGCGCGCCGGGGGTCAGCGCGGCGGTCGCGCAGGCGGTCTATGACTTCTACAATCCGGGAAGCTGAGGAGAGGGCGATGGATTTCGCGGCGATGATGCCGCTCGCGGGAACGCTGGGCGTCACGATTCACGAGGGTGGCAAGGACCGCGTCGCGGGCCGGCTGCCGGTGCGGGCCGACATCTGCACCGCGGGCCAGATCGTGCATGGCGGCGCGATCATGGCCTTTGCCGACTGCCTTGGCGCGGTCGGCGCGTTCCTGACCTTGCCCGAAGGGGCCAGCGGCACGACAACGATCGAGAGCAAGACCAATTTCCTCGGTGCGGGGCCGCTCGGATCGGTGCTGGTCGGCGAGGCGACCCCGGTCAAGATCGGCAAGCGTCTGTCGGTGTGGCAGACGCGGATCCGCACCGAAGACGGCGCAGAGGTCGCACTGGTCACCCAGACGCAGATGGTGCTTTGGCCAGCCTGACCGCCGATGCGATCGTCTGCGCGGTGCGCGCGCATGGCGAACATGGCGCGATCCTGCGCGCGCTGACGCAGGAAGCGGGGCTCATCGCGGGCTATGTCCGTGGCGGTCGGTCGCGAAGGCTGCGGCCGATTCTGGTTCCCGGCAATCTCGTCGCGCTCGAATTGCGCGCGCGGACCGAGGAACAGCTTGGCGGTGCGACGGTCGAACTGCTGGAAAGCCGCGCGCCGCTGCTCGCCGAGCCGCTGGCGAGCGCCGCGATCGACTGGGCGACCAGCCTGACCGCGGCAACCCTGCCCGAAAGCCAGCCCTATCCGGCGCTCTACACCGCCTTGTCGGCGGTTCTGGAGGCCATCGGCGTCGCGCCTTCCGCCCGCCAATGGGCGGCGGCCCTGGCGCGGTACGAGTTGCTGGTGCTTGCCGAGCTGGGGTTCGGGCTCAATCTGGAAGAATGCGTCGTCACCGGCACCGACGGCGACATTGCCTTCGTCAGCCCCAAATCGGGCGGTGCGGTGAGCGCGGCGGCCGCGTCGGGTTATGAAGAGCGCCTGTTCCGCCTGCCGCCCTTCCTGCGCGGCGCCGATGCCGGCCCGTCGATGGCCGACGTGCTCGACGGCCTGGCCATCACCGGCCACTTCCTCGACCGCGACGTCCTCGACGGACGCAATCGTGACTTGCTGACCGTAAGGGAAAGATTGATCGCCCGGCTCAACAGGGCGGTTGCGTGACGCGCTGACGCTGCCTAAGCGGCTTTCGACAAGCGAAAGGGCAAAACATAGTGCAAATCCTGCTGTTGGCTGGCGATGGTATCGGTCCCGAGATCATGGTGGAGGCGGAAAAGGTCCTCGCGGCGCTCGCGCTGCCCGTGACGCTCGACCGCGCGCTTGTCGGCGGCGCCGCCTATGAAGCGACCGGCCACCCGCTGCCGCCCGAAACGCTCGCGAAGGCGAAGGCCGCGGATGCCATCCTGTTCGGCGCCGTCGGCGATCCGCGTTTCGACGGCGTCGAGCGTCACCTGCGCCCCGAACAGGCGATCCTCGGCCTGCGGTCGGAGCTGGGCCTTTTCGCCAACCTGCGTCCCGCCAAGCTGTTCGCCGGCCTGGAGGACAGCTCGGCGCTGCGTCCCGAGGTCGCGTCGGCGATCGACCTGCTGATCGTCCGCGAACTGAACGGCGACGTCTATTTCGGCGAGAAGGGCACGCGCACGACCGCAAGCGGCGAGCGCGAGGGCTATGACATCATGTCGTACAGCGAGAGCGAGGTGCGCCGCATCGCGCATGTCGCGTTCCGCGCGGCGCAGGGGCGGGCGAAGCGGCTCTGCTCGGTCGACAAGGCCAATGTCCTCGAAACCTCGCAGCTTTGGCGCGACGTGGTGATCGAGGTTTCGGCCGAATACCCCGACGTCGCGCTCACCCACATGTATGTCGACAATGCCGCGATGCAGCTTGTGCGCAATCCGGGGCAGTTCGACGTCGTCGTGACCGGCAATCTGTTCGGCGACATCCTGTCGGACCAGGCGTCGATGTGCGTCGGATCGATCGGGCTGCTCGCATCGGCCTCGTTGAGCGAGGGCACGCAGGGCCTGTATGAGCCGATCCACGGCAGCGCGCCCGACATCGCGGGGAAGGGCGTCGCCAATCCGCTCGCGATGATCCTGTCGCTCGCGATGCTGCTGCGTCATTCGGGCGGCGACGAAGCGAGCGCCGCGCGGATCGAGGCGGCGGTGGCAAAGGTCCTTGCCGACGGCTGTCGCGGCGCCGATCTTGGCGGTACGATGGGCACGACGGCACTCGGCGACGCGGCCGTTGCGGTTCTCACGAACTAGGTTACGGACAAGACGATGAAAAAGACCACGGGTTTCGATCGCAGCAAGACGCGCAACTGGCACCCCGCGACGCAGGCGGTGCGCGGCGGCACATGGCGCAGCGAGCATGGCGAGACGTCGGAGGCATTGTTCCTGACGTCGGGCTATACCTACGACAGCGCCGAGGAAGTCGCGGCGCGCTTTGCCGGCGAAGCGCAGGGCATGACCTATTCGCGGCTGCAGAACCCGACCGTCGCGATGCTCGAGGAACGGATCGCACTGATGGAAGGCGCCGAGGCGTGCCGGACCCAGGCGACCGGCATGGCGGCGATGACCACCGCGCTGCTGTGCCAGCTTTCGGCTGGCGACCATATCGTCGCGGCCAAGGCCGCCTTCGGCTCGTGCCGCTGGCTCATCGACAGCCTCTGCCCGCGTTTCGCGATCGAGACGACGGTCGTCGACGGCCGCGACAACGACGCGTGGGAAAAGGCGATCAGGCCGAACACGAAGGTCTTTTTCTTCGAAACCCCTGCAAATCCGACGATGGATATCGTCGACATGCGGTTCGTGTGCGATCTCGCCAAGGCGCATGGCATCACGACCGTCGTCGACAATGCCTTCGCGACCAGCGCGCTCCAGCGCCCGATGGATTTCGGCGCGGATGTCGTCGCCTATTCGGCGACCAAGCTGATGGAGGGGCAGGGCCGCGTCCTCGCCGGCGCCGTGTGCGCCAGCGAACAGTTCATCAACGACGTCCTGCTGCCGTTCCAGCGCAACACCGGGCCCAACCTGGCGCCGTTCAACGCCTGGGTCGTCATGAAGGGCCTCGAAACGCTCGATCTGCGCGCGCGGCGGCAATCCGAAAACGCGCTCGCGGTCGGCAAGTTCGTCGAAGGGCGCGTGCCGCGCATCCTGCATCCGGGACTCGGCAGCCATCCGCAGCATAATCTGGCGATGAGCCAGATGGCGGCGTGTGGCCCGATCTTCTCGTTCATCCTCGAGGGGCGCGAACAGGCGATGGGCCTGCTCAACGCGCTCGAACTCGTCGATATTTCGAACAATATCGGCGACTCGCGCAGCCTGTGCTGCCACCCGGCCTCGACTACCCATTATGGCGTCAGCGCCGAAGCGCGCGCCGACATGGGCGTCGTCGAAGGCATGCTGCGCATCAATATCGGGCTGGAGGATCCGCGCGACATCATCGCCGATCTGGACCAGGCATTGACCAAGGTCGGTCTTTAGGCGACTTTGGCATGGAGATGATCGACTCCTTCTTCCCCTTTTCGGCGACCACGGGTCCGATCACCGTGCGCGTGTCGGTCAGCTATCTGCCCGAACAATCGCATCCGGCGCTCGGTCGCTGGTTCTGGGCGTATCACGTCCGGATCGAGAACCACGGCGACGTCGCCGCGCAGCTTCTGACGCGCCATTGGCGGATCAGCGACGGGCGCGGACAGGTGAGCGAGGTCGAGGGGGAAGGGGTCGTCGGCGAACAGCCGCTGATCAATCCCGGCGGCGCGTTCGACTATGTGTCGGGGTGCCCGCTTCCCACGCCAGAAGGGTCGATGGTCGGCAGCTATACGATGGAAATGGGTGACGGGTCGCAAATGCTGATTGCCATTCCGCACTTTCCGCTCCAGGCACCCGCGACCGCATCGTGAAACGCACGCACCTGCCTCTCAACGCGCTTCGCGTCTTCGATGCCGCTGCCCGGCATCTCAGCTTCACGCGCGCGGCCGACGAGCTCGCGGTAACCCCGGCGGCGGTGGGTCAACAGATCCGCGCGCTGGAGGATATGCTGGGCGTCGTGCTGTTTCGCCGCACGCCCAAGGGACTCGAGCTGACGGGCGAGGCGCATGCCGGGCTCGATGCGCTCCGCCAGGGCTTTCTGCAGTTCGAGGAATCGGTGCGGGCGATGCAGGCGGGACAGTCGTCGCAATCGCTGACGATCGCCGCGCCGCGCGACCTGACCGCCAAATGGCTCGCGCCCCGGCTCGCGCGGTACAGCCAGCAGGCGCCCGATGTCCGCTTTACGCTGGTGTCGACCGACGGCGGGATCGATTTCACCGAGGCGAACCTCGATCTCGCAATCTTCTGGACCGACGGCGCGGGCGAGCATGAGGGGGTTCCCCTGGCCGACGCGACGATGGTCACCGTCGGCGGACCCGGCAGCGAAAGCGACACGCGCATCGCATGGCCCGGCTGTCCCGTCGACGAAGGCGAACCCGCGCTGAGGCTCGGCGATGCCGGCCTTGCGATCGACGCCGCCGCCAACGGGCTGGGCCACGCGAATGTGCCGGCGATGCTGGCCGAAGCCGACATCGCGGCGGGCCGCGTCCGGCTGGTGCGAGAGGCCTTCGCCGTCAAGCGCGGCTATTGGCTCGTCGCGCCGCTGCCGCAGTGGCGCCAGGCGAAGGTCAAGGCGCTGGTGGCGGCGCTCACTGCCTGACAAGAAGGCCCGTCGGAAAGGCCGGTCGGAAAGCTATTTCGCCGCCAGTGCGAGCAGCCGCGTCACAAATCCGACCATTTGAACGCTGTCAACATTGGCATCGGCGTTGTTCCAGCTGGCGGTAACGACGAACCATCGGCCGTCGGCCCGGCGCTCGCCGAGCAGGCTCATCGACAAGACGCCATTCTCCGAACCGCCCTTATAGCCCAGATAACGCCACGGTTCGGCGGCTTCCGGCCCCAGTCCGTTGTTGATCGCCATCGCGGCCATCGCCTGTTCGGATCGGCGGGCGCGGATATCGACCATCAGCCGCGCGATGTCGTTCGGCGAGGCGAACCACTCCAGATTGTCGATAAAGCGCGGTCCTGCGCCAAAGCTTACGCCGTCAACATTGGCTAGAACCAGCCGCTGGCTGTTGGAATCGAGCAATTTGCGCTGTGCCCGGTCGTCGCCGGCTATGAAGGCGTCGCGCAAGGCGGTGAAATTATTGCCCTTCAGCGCAAAGGCCTCGACCGTGGTGAGAAAAGGGATGTTTCGCGACGGTTCGGCATGTCCCGCCGCCCGCATCCGCGCCTCGATCCGCTCGCGGCCGATCAGATGGATCAGCGTGTCGGCCGCGCCATTGTCGCTGACCGAAATCATCCAGTTCGCCAATGTTTGCAGTGTTACAGGCGCGTTTTTCGGCCAGTTTGCGGTCGCCACCGAGGAAAAGCTCAGGTGGGTGAGGGGGACGACATCCGCCCACCGCCGCTCGCCCGCCGCGACCTGGGCGGCAAGTTCGTCGAGAATATAGAGCTTGAAGGTCGATCCTGTGGCGAATTGCGTATCGGCGTTGGACGACGCGACACCGCGAATGGCGGTTCCGTCGATTTCAGCCACCAGGAAGCCTGTGCGCCCCGGCAAAGCGGCAATTTCGCCGGCGATCCGCGCATAACCGTCGTCAGCCATCGTAAAGCCGGTCAGGCGCAGGCCTATGACGCGGTTATCCGGGGCCTTCGCGACGTCGAGGATTACGCTGGCAGCGCCCTTTTCAAGGCGAAGACGCAATGTTCCGGACTGACCGTCACCCGAAACCGCGGCTTCGACCGCGACGGCGCGGCCATATTGCGCGATCAAGCCGTCGCACATCGCCCTGAACTGCGCCTCGGGTATGGCCGCTTGAAAGGACGGCGCAAAATAGGCGGAAAACGCGATGTTGCCATTGATAACATCGACCAATTGGGCCGCCCGAAGGCCGAAATCGGTGGCGGTTTTCGGTGCATCGGACGGATTTGGCGCTGTCTGCGCCAAGGCGCCGACCGGCACCAGCATCGCCAGCGTCGCCGCGGCTACCAAGACCCGCCATTTCCTGCCCATATCGGCCTCCTCAGGCGTCGATGGCTGCCTCGTCGAGGCTTGCGGCATTCGCCTGGATAAACTGGAAGCGATGTTCGGGATGCTTGCCCATCAACCGGTCGACCAGATCCTTGACCTGATGCCGTTCCTCATATTCCTGCGGCAGCGTAACGCGCAGAAGACTGCGCGTTTTCGGGTCCATTGTCGTTTCCTTGAGCTGGTTCGGGTTCATCTCGCCCAACCCCTTGAAACGGCCGACCTCGACGCGCTTTCCCTTGAAGACGGTGGCCTCGATTTCGGCGCGATGCGCATCGTCGCGCGCATAGGCCGACGTCGCTCCCGCCGTCAGGCGGTACAGCGGCGGCTGCGCGAGGTACAGATGCCCTTCGCGGACGATGTCGGGCATCTCCTGGAAGAAGAAAGTCATCAAAAGCGTTGCAATGTGAGCGCCGTCAACATCGGCATCGGTCATGATGACGATCTTTTCGTACCGCAGGCGGTCGGCGTCGCAATCTTTCCGCATTCCACAGCCCAAAGCGAGGGCCAGATCGGCGATTTCCTGATTTGCACGGATCTTGTCGGCGCTCGCGCTCGCCACATTCAGGATTTTACCGCGGATCGGCATGATCGCCTGCGTTTTCCGGTCGCGCGCCTGCTTGGCGCTGCCACCCGCGCTGTCGCCCTCAACGATAAATAATTCAGTGCCTTCCGGGCCGTCATTGGCACAGTCTGTCAGCTTTCCGGGCAGGCGCAGCTTGCGCCCGCTCGTCGCGGTCTTGCGCTTCACCTCCCGCTCGGCCTTGCGCTTGAGGCGCTCATCCATGCGATCGAGGATCAAGCCGAGCAGCGCGCGGCCCCGATCCATATTGTCCGACAGGAAATGGTCGAAATGATCGCGGACCGAATTCTCGGTGAAACGCGCCGCTTCGGGGCTCGAGAGGCGGTCCTTCGTCTGGCTCTGGAACTGCGGGTCGCGGATGAACACCGACAGCATCATCTCGCCGCCGTTGAACACGTCCTCGGCGGTTATCTGCGCTGCCTTCTTCTGACCGACCAGCTCGCCGAATGCGCGCAATCCCTTCGTCAGCGCGGCGCGGAGCCCCGCCTCATGCGTGCCGCCGGCGGGGGTGGGGATGGTGTTGCAGTACCAGCTATAGCTGCCGTCGGACCACAGCGGCCAGGCGATCGCCCATTCGGCGCGCCCTTGTTCGCCCGGAAAGTCCTGCCGACCGATGAAAGGCTCGGCCGTCGCGCATTCGCGCGTACCGATCTGTTCCTTCAAATGGTCCGCCAGGCCGCCCGGGAACTGGAACACCGCCTCGGCCGGCGTGTCGTCGCCGATCAGCTCGGGCGAACATTTCCAGCGGATTTCGACGCCCGCGAAGAGATAGGCCTTCGATCGCGCCAGGCGATACAGCCGCTGCGGCTTGAACCGGCCATGCTCGCCGAAAATGGCGGCATCGGGAATGAAGGAGACGCTGGTGCCGCGCCGGTTCGGCGTCGGGCCCAGCTCCTCAAGCCCGCCCTGCGGCGCCCCTTGGGAAAAACGCTGCCGATACAATTGCTTGGACCGCGCAACTTCCACGACGGTTTCACTGGACAGCGCGTTGACGACGCTGACGCCGACGCCGTGGAGGCCGCCCGACGTCGCATAGGCCTTGCCTTCGAACTTGCCGCCCGAGTGAAGCGTCGTGAGAATGACCTCCAGCGCCGATTTCCCCGGAAATTTGGGATGCGGATCGACGGGAATGCCGCGCCCGTTGTCGGTCACGGTCAACCGATTGCCGACGTCGAGGGTGATTTCGATACGCGTCGCATGGCCGGCCACGGCCTCATCCATGCTGTTGTCGATGACTTCGGCGGCGAGGTGATGCAGCGCGCGCTCGTCGGTGCCGCCGATATACATGCCGGGCCGGCGACGGACAGGCTCCAACCCCTCCAAAACCTCGATTTGCGAGGCGTCATAGCTGTCGGTCGGGGGCGGATTGCCGTCGAACAAATCGTCACTCATGCAAAGGCTATACGAGGCGGCAAAGGCCGCTGGCAAGCGCGGTTTTCGGTGTGCGGAGCGGCGCGAGGCGCGCGCTCGGCTCGTCCCGTTTTAGGCACGGGCGCGAAACTCTCACCATGTTCGGGGGTTGGTCGCTCGACTGCAAAGTCTTTCAAAAAGCGGAGAAATATCATGAAATTCGCAGCTCTCCTCACCGCTTCGGCGGCAACCCTTCTGGCTGTCCCGGCCATGGCGCAGGATTCCTCTTCCTCCGGCGGCCGCGACACATCGCAGGACTTCAACGGCCCCTATATCTCGATCGGCGGCGGCGGCACGCTTCAGGGCAGCGACCGCGGCGAGACCCTCGTCTTCGACACCAATCGCGACGGAACCTATGGTGACACCGTCAACACTGCGGCCGGTGCCGACGCATTTTCGCCGGGATTCTGTAATGGCGCCGCGACGAGCACCGCAAACATAGGGTGCCGGAACGATCGCGACGGTCCGGAATATTTCGGGCGGCTCGGCTACGACAGGCGCATGGGCAATTTCGTCGTCGGCGCGCTGATCGAAGGCGGCCGGAGCGTCGCGCGCGACAGCGTCAGCGGATTTTCGACGACGCCCGCGAGCTACACGATGAGCCGCAAGGCCGACTGGCAGGCCAATGCGCGGCTGCGTGCCGGCTACACGCCCGGCGGCGGCGCGCTCTTCTATGTGACGGGCGGCCCGGCCTACGCGCGGCTGAGCAACAGCTTCGTGACGACGAACACGGCCAACAGCTTTGCCGACAATGGCAAGACCAATGGCTGGGGCTATGCGGCTGGCGGCGGCGCCGAGCTGATGGTCACCAGGAATATCGGGATCGGGCTCGAGTATCTGTACACCGATGTGAAGGACAAGGACTATGTCGTGAATGTCGGCGCCGGCACCGCGCCGCCGACCAATCCCTTCCTCCTCAACGGGGGCGGGACCGACATTCAGCGGAGCGACCCGCACTTTCGCACCCACAGCGTGCGTGGAACGCTCAGCTTCCGCTTCTGACCTCTTGGGAAGCGGAAAAGGGAGGCGTCGGGCTTCGTGCCCGGCGCCTTTCGCTTATTTGGGGGCCGAAAATATCGCGAAGTTGCCGTTCGCGCTGCTGACGAGCTGGCCGTTCTGGTAGAGCCGCGCGTCGATATTGGCGACGCGCTTGCCGCGATGCAGCACGGTCGCCTCGCAGGTCAGCAGGCCTTCGACGACGCGCACATGATAGTTGAACTTGATCTCCAGCGTCGCGCACCACTGGTCGTCGGGCAACAGGCTGGTTATCGCGCCGCCCATCGCGGAATCGGCCAGCGAATAGGCGACGCCGCCGTGCGCGGCGCCCTGTGGATTGAAATGCCGCTCGCGCTCGATGTCGATCGCCATCACGCAGCGTCCGTCGCCACGCTCGACCAGGTTGAGGCCGAGCGTGCGCGCGAACTGGAAATCCTGCCCGAAGGGCTTCAACGGACGCGCGGTCCGCCGAACGGCGGGGGCGGGGGCGGGCGACGCGTGCCGCGCGGAAGCTGCGCCTGATAGGCACGGCCGCAATGCTCGACGCAATAGGGGAAGCCCGGGTTCACCTGCTCACCGCAGAAGTGGAAATCGGGTTCGCCCGGATGTCCCATCGGCCAGCGGCAGATGCGATCGTTGAGGTCGAGCAGGCTCGTCTTGTCGGCGATCTCGGGGCTCGGCTTCGCGGGCACCAGCCGCCGCGGCGGCGCGGGCGGAATCGGTGCCTGCTGGTCGCCAGGTCCTTGGCGAATAAACCCCCCCGGCCCAATAGAAACAATCCGCGGCGTGTCGGGCTTCGGCGGGGCTTCGGTCTCGCCTTCGCTCGACGCTTCGATATTGGGCCTGGCTTCCGCTTTCGGCGCGGCAGCAACCGGACGCGGCTGGATCGGCGCGGCCGCGCGGGGCGGCGGAGCGGGCGAAACCGGCTTGAGCGTAGCGGGCGCCTTCACGGGCTTCGCGACCTTTTCGGTTGCCTTGACGGGCGAGGGGCGCGACTTGAGGCCCAGGCGGTGCGCCTTGCCGATCACCGCGTTGCGGCTGACGCCGCCGAGTTCGTCGGCGATCTGGCTGGCGGTCAGGCCCTTTTCCCACATGTTGCGCAGCTGTTCGATGCGCTCATCGGTCCATGACATTTCTTCGTTCCTCATCATTCACGCAGCGGGCGGTACGGCGATCCGGCAAGAACCACTCCACACTGCCCAGCTTGCGGTAAGATCGGGGAGGCGATAGGCGAGAACGCCATGAACGACCAGCCCCAAATTTCGCGCCCCGACTCGGCAAATTTCGCCGCGGCTCCGGCTTTCGCCGAACCGGGCGTCCCACATATTCGGACGCTGAACGTGCCGGGCATGCAGGCCCTATATGTCAAGGAGGTGCGGCGGTTTTTCAAGGTCCAGCTCCAAACTATCTGGGCCCCGGCCATAACGACGCTCCTTTACCTCGTCATTTTCACGATCGCACTGGGCGGCGCGGGGCGCACGGTCATCGGCGTTCCCTTCGCCGATTTCGTCGCGCCGGGCCTGATCGTCATGGCGATGCTGCAAAGCAGTTTCGCCAATTCCAGCTTCTCGCTGCTCGTCGGCAAGATCCAGGGCACGATCGTCGACTATCTGATGCCGCCGCTTGCCGTCGGCGAATTGATCATCGCGTTGATCGGCGCGGCGGTCACGCGCGCGATCCTGGTCGGACTCGCCCTGTGGCTCGCAATGCTGCTCTGGCCCGGCGTCCATGTCGGCACCGATCACTTCTGGGCCGTTGCTGTGTTTGGCATACTCGGCGCCATGATGCTTGGTTTCCTAGGCCTGATCACGTCGGTCTGGGCCGAAAAGTTCGATCATGCCGCCGCCGTCACCAATTTCGTGGTGACGCCGCTCGCGCTGCTTTCCGGAACCTTCTATTCGATCGACCGACTGGCGCCATGGTTCCAGTCGATCGCGCATGGCAACCCGGTCTATTATGCGATCATGGGCTTTCGCTACGGCTTCATCGGGACGGTCGATTCGACGATCGCGAATCCAGTGCTGACCGCCGTACTGTTCCTGATCGCGGTGAACGTCGTGCTCGGGCTTGTCACCTATCGCCTGCTGGCGTCGGGTTGGAAGCTGAAGGCTTGACCCGCCTTCAGTGCCGGTGGATCGAGCGGACGCGGTAGCGACCCTTCACCAGTCCTTCGAACATCACGTCGATCTGCGGGTGATCGACCGGGCCATGCTCGGAATCGCCGATCAGATTCTGCTGACTGACATAGGCGATGTAGGACGAATCCTCGTTTTCCGCGAGCAGGTGATAATAGGGCTGCTCCTTCGCCGGGCGGATTGCCTCGGGGATCGCCTCATACCATTCGTCGCTGTTCGCGAAGACCGGATCGACGTCGAACACCACGCCGCGGAAATCGAACATGCGGTGCTTCACGATGTCGCCCGGCGCGAAACGGGCCCGCTCGATCAGAGGAGCGGTAACGTGGGGGGCGATCGAATCCTGGAAATCGGGCGAGTTTTTTGACGTCATATTGTCAATCTATGGCTATTTACGCCTGTTTCAAGTCCGTTACATTGGCGTTCGACTGCGGCAGGCCGAATCCGGGCTGTGACCAAGGTTACAGAAGCCTTGGCCGACCGGGCTATCTTGCCATCTCGGCCTTGTCGCAGCACCGATTGGGTTGCGGGCCGCCTTTTTGACGAAGGGGAGATGCATTTCATGACCGACGTGACACCCAACAGACCCGACACCACCGCGGGTATTGTCCAGCGAGCAAAGGATATCCTGCTCAAACCGAAGGAAACCTGGCCGGTCATTGCGGCCGAGCCCGCGACGACGCAGTCGATCTATGTCCCCTATGTGCTATTGTTGGCGGCGATCGGGCCGGTTGCAGGGCTCCTCGGCGGCCAGCTTTTCGGCTACACGGCGTTTGGCGTAACCTATCATCCGCCATTGATTGGTGCCCTGGTCGGCGCGATCGTCTCCTATGGATGGGCACTCGCCTCCATCTTCATCCTCGCGCTGGTGATCGACGGCCTTGCTCCCAACTTCGGCGGCGAGAAGAACCAGGTACAGGCGCTGAAAGTCGCGGCCTATTCCACAACGGCGAGCTGGATTGCCGGCATCTTCGGGCTGATCCCGGCGCTTGCAATCCTCGGTATCCTCGGACTTTACAGCCTTTATCTTCTCTACCTCGGCATCCCGGTGTTGATGAAGGCGCCACAGGACAAAGCGCTTGGTTATACCGTCGTCGTCATCATCGTCGCCGTCGTTCTGTTCCTGATCGCCGGCGTGATCATCGGCGCGCTGACCGCTCCTTCGTTGATCAGCGTCAGGGGGTAGCGAAGACGGCCTTCAGCCGGCTTCGCGCAACAGCAGCCTGTAACCGACCGCGAGTTCGTTGACGATCAGCCGCGGTCGGGCAGGGTCTTTTTCCAGCTTCTGGCGCAGACCGCGCACGACGATGCGCAGATATTCGACGCGCTCGACATGCGCTGGTCCCCAGACGGTCCGCAGCAATTGCGCGTGGCTGAGCACGCGGTCGGGCCGCTTTGCAAGCTCGACCAGGACGCCATATTCCTTCGGTGTTAGATGCACCTCGCTACCGTCGCGGGTGACACGGCGCCGATCCATGTCGATATGCACGTCGCCCGCCTCGACCACCGTCACCAGCTCGCCCGCCGCGATGGCGCGCTGGTGGCGAAGCGCCGTGCGTATCCGGGCGAGCAGTTCCTCGGTATCGAAAGGCTTGGTGACATAATCGTCGGCGCCCAGGTCGAGTGCCGCGACCTTTTCGGCGCTCTCATCGCGCGCCGTCACAACGATCAGCGTCGCCGCCGAACGAAGACGAATGGGCTCGATCAGTTCCAGTCCGTCGCGGTCGGGAAGGCCGAGATCGAGCAGCACGACGTCGGGCCGCTCGATATCCAGCAGCGACAAGGCCTGGCGCGCCGCTGCCGCCTCCACCACGTCATATCCGGCGCGCTGCATCGTCGCATGCAACAGGCGGCGGATATGGGCGTCATCCTCGACGATCAGGATTTTCGCGGTCTGCGGCATCGCGCCTTCTTATCGCGCCGGCAGCCGCTGGTCGAGCGACCGGTTGAGGAGCAGAACATTGACGCCGGGCTCGCCGAGAATGCCGAGCATCGGGTGCTCGGTCGCAGCATCGACGAGGGCGCGGACCTGCATTTCGGTCGCACCGCGCGCCCTTGCGACGCGGGCCACCTGGAACAGGGCGGCTTCGGGACTGATATGCGGGTCCAGGCCCGATCCCGATGCCGTCACCAGATCGGGAGGGATGGGCTTTCCGGGCGCGGATGCAGAGAGGCTGGCGACGTCGGCCCCGACGCGATCGGTGAGAGCTTTGCTTGCCGGGCCGAGATTGGACCCCGCCGATGCCGAGGCATCATAGCCGTCGGCTCCTGCCGCGGAGGGGCGGCCGTGAAAATAGCTCGCGCCGACGAACGTCTGGCCGATCAACGCGGACCCGACGATCTTTCCATTTTCATGGATCAGGCTGCCGTTTGCCTGTTTCGGAAAGACGGCCTGTCCGATGCCGGTAAGCGCGAGCGGATAGACGAGACCGAGCAGAACGGCGAAGAGCAAGGTCAACACCAGCGCCGGACGGACCGCGGATTTCAGATCGGAGTACATGCGAATTTCCTCAGGCTAGGTTGAGGCCGGAAACGGCGAGGTCGATCAGCTTGATGCCGACAAAGGGGGCAAGCAGGCCGCCAAGACCAAAGACGGAGAGGTTGCGCGCAAGCAGCGGCCCCGCCGCCATCGGACGATAGCGCACGCCCTTCAGCGCGAGCGGCACCAACGCGGGGATGATCAACGCATTGAACATGATGGCCGAAAGCACCGCGCTCTGCGGCGTCGAAAGCCCCATGATGTTCAGCACGCCAAGCTGCGGATAGACCGCCACGAAGATGGCGGGGATGATCGCGAAATATTTGGCGACATCATTGGCAACCGAAAAGGTCGTGAGCGCCCCGCGGGTCATCAGCAATTGCTTGCCGAGCCCGACGACCTCGATCAGCTTGGTCGGATCGCTGTCGAGGTCGACCATATTGCCGGCCTCGCGCGCCGCCTGCGTGCCGGTATTCATCGCCACGCCGACGTCGGCCTGCGCCAGGGCGGGGGCATCGTTTGTTCCGTCGCCGCACATCGCCACCAAGCGCCCCTCGGCCTGTTCGCGGCGAATGAGCGCCAGCTTGTCCTCCGGCGTCGCCTGGGCGAGGAAATCGTCGACCCCGGCTTCGGCCGCGATTGCCGCCGCGGTGAGCGGATTGTCGCCTGTGATCATCACGGTACGGATGCCCATTTTGCGAAGCTCGCCAAAGCGCTCGCGGACACCCGCCTTGACCACGTCCTTCAGGTGGATCGCGCCAAGCAGGCGGCCATCCTTGACCACCGCAAGCGGCGTCCCGCCCGACCGGGTGATGTCTTCGGTAATCTTGCGAAGCTCGGTCGCGGCCGCGCCCTGGCTGGCTTCCGGGTAAGCGCGCAGCACCGAATCGACCGCGCCCTTCTGGATCGTCAGACCTGCGACGACGACACCCGACAGACGCGTCTGCGCGGTGAAGGGAATGACGTCCGATCCGGGCGGCAGTGTCGCGACACGCACGGCGTAGCGTTCGCGCGCCAGGATCACGATCGAGCGGCCTTCGGGGGTTTCGTCGGCCAGGCTCGACAGGAGCGCCGCGTCGGCGAGCGTGTCGATGTCGATCCCGGCAAGCGGACGGAACTCGCTCGCCTGGCGGTCGCCGATCGTGATCGTACCGGTCTTGTCGAGCAGGAGCACGTCGACATCGCCCGCCGCCTCGACGGCACGGCCCGACTTGGCGAGGACGTTGAAACGCACGAGGCGATCCATGCCTGCAATGCCTATCGCGGAGAGCAGCGCCGCGATCGTCGTCGGGATCAGGGTGATCAGCAACGCTGCGAGCAGCGCAACCGGCACCGATCCGCCGGCGTAGGCAGTAAATCCGGGGATCGTTGCGACCGCGATCAGGAATATGATCGTCAGCCCGACGAGCAGGATGGTCAGCGCAACCTCGTTCGGCGTCTTGCGACGTTCAGCGCCCTCGACGAGAGCGATCATGCGATCGAGGAAACCCTGTCCGGGCTCGGCGGTCACACGCACCCTGATCCGGTCGGAGATGACACGCGTGCCTGCGGTGACGGCGCTGCGATCTCCGCCGGCCTCGCGGATCACCGGCGCGCTTTCGCCGGTGATCGCCGCTTCGTTGACCGACGCGACACCCTCGATCACCTCACCGTCGGCCGGGATCAGATCGCCGGTCTCGACAAGCACGATCTCGCCCTTTTCGAGCTGGCTAGCGGGAACGATCTCATAGGTGTCGCCGACGCCCAGCATCAGCTTGGCACGCAATTCGGCCTTCGTCGCGCGAAGCGAGGCGGCCTGCGCGCGCCCGCGCCCTTCGGCGAGCGCTTCCGCGAACGTTCCGAACAGCACGGTCAGCCAGAGCCAGACGACGAGCTGGATTTCGAAGCCGAGCGACAGGCCGGGCTCGCCCAGCGCAAGCAGCACGGTGAGCAACAGCGCGACGCAAGCGGTGACGAACATCACCGGGTTGCGCATCAACTCGCGCGGGTCGAGCTTTTTAACGGCGTCGCGCATCGCCGGGACGACGAGGGCGGCGCTGAACATGGATGCAGGTGCGGTCATGATGATGGTCCGTCAAAAGAGCTGGCCGCCCGCCGCCGTAAGATGATCGGCGATGGGTCCGAGCGCGAGGCTGGGGAGGAAGGTGAGGCCACCCATGATCAGGATGACCCCGACGAGCAGGCCGATCCACAACCCGCCCGTCGTCGGAAAGGAGCCGCTGGTCGCGGGCGTATGGCGTTTGGCGGCAAGGCTTCCGGCGATCGCCAGCACGGGTATGATCACCATGAAACGACCAAGCCACATCGCGATACCCAGCAAGCCGTTATAAAAGGGCGTGCCAGCGCTCAGCCCGGCAAAGGCAGACCCGTTGTTGCCGGCGCTGGATGTGAAGGCATAGAGTATCTCCGAAAAGCCGTGCGGCCCCTTGTTGAGCGGTCCGGCGAGGCCCGCGGGCAAGACGCTCGCCAGCGCAGTGAGGCCGAGAATGGCGAGCGGAAGGATCGCGATCGCAAGAACGGTCAGCTTCACCTCGCGTGCCTCGATCTTCTTGCCGACATATTCCGGCGTACGTCCGACCATCAGTCCGGCGACGAAGACGGCGAGGATGGCAAAGAGCAGAAAGCCATAGATGCCCGCGCCGACACCGCCGACGACCACTTCGCCAAGCTGCATGTTAAACAGCGGGATGAGGCCGCCCAACGCAGTGAAGCTATCGTGCATTGCGTTGACCGCGCCGCACGATGCCGCAGTTGTCACGACCGCGAACAGTGCGGAGGCCGCGATGCCGAACCGCACCTCCTTGCCTTCCATGTTGCCGCCCGCGACGCCGAGCTGGTGCAGCGCCGGATTGCCCGCCGCTTCCTGCCAATAGGTGAGGGCGACGCCAGACAGGAAAATGATCCCCATCGCGGCAAGGATGGCCCAACCCTGGCGGGTGTCTCCGACAGCTTTGCCAAAACACCAGGTCAGGCCGACGCCGATCGCGAAGATCGACAGCATCTGGACCAAATTAGTCAGCGCGGTCGGGTTCTCGAACGGATGCGCGCTGTTTGCGTTGAAGAACCCGCCACCGTTGGTGCCGAGCATCTTGATCGCTTCCTGGCTCGCCACGGGCCCGAGCGCGATCGTCTGCTTGACGCCTTCCAGCGTCGTCGCATCGATCGAACCGGCAAGGGTCTGCGGAACGCCGCTGGCGATCAGGAAGACCGCATAGATGACGCAGATCGGGAGGAGGAGGTACAGCGTAACGCGCGTCGTATCGGCCCAGAAATTGCCGATCGTCTTCATCTCCCGCCGCGCGAACCCGCGGAACAGGGCAAATGCGATCGCTATGCCCGTCGCGGCAGACAGGAAATTGTGGATCGTCAGGCCCAGCATCTGCGACAGGTTCGAAAGCGTGGCCTCACCCGAATACCACTGCCAGTTGGTATTCGTCGTAAAGCTGACCGCCGTGTTGAACGCGCCATCCGCGCCGACGGCCCCAAAGCCTTGCGGATTGCCCGGCAACACACCTTGCAGCCGCAGGATGGCATAGGTGAACAGCAACAGGACAAGGTTGAAGAGCAGCATGTGCAGCGCATAGCGACGCCAGCTCTGCTCCTCGTTCGGGTCGATGCCGGACAGGCGATAGAAACCGCGCTCGACCGGTCCCAAAAGGCGGTGCAGGGGCGTCGCACGCCCTTCGTAAAGTGCAAACAGCCAAAGGCCCATCGGCTTTGCGAGCGCGAGGAGTATGGCGACGAAGCCAAGGATCAGCATCCAGCCTGAAACGGTCATGGCTGCCCCATCAGAAGCGCTCGGGGCGCAACAAGGCGACGACGAGATAGATGAGGAGAAAAGCGGCGGTAACGCCGGCGAGGATCAGCGCGCTGCTCATGGCTCAGACTCCATCGCAAAGGCGCGCGTAGCCGAGCGTTGCCGCGAAGAGCAGCGCCACAAGGCCAAGCCACAGTAAATCGGACATGGATATTCTCCAGCGAAGGGGACTCCGGAAAGGAGTCCATCGGATGTGGGCGCCGCTACGCCCCTTCGCCGTAAAGTTTCGCGGGGGATTCCGGCGAAACGCATAAAGTTTCCATAAAGATTGCGCGTAGCGGCTTGGCCGCATTGCGGCGGCTGGCGTAAGCGAAGGACATGTCGTCGTCGCCGCCAGAAAAACGCCCGTCGCCCGAGGCGCTCCTGCGCCAGGCGAAGCGCGAGGAGCGGGGTCAGCTCAAGATATTCCTCGGTGCCGCGCCCGGCGTCGGCAAGACCTACGCAATGCTGTCCGAAGGGCGCGCACTCAAGCGCGAGGGCGAGGATGTCGTCGTCGCCGTCGTCGAAACGCACGGCCGCGCCGAGACCGAGGCGCTGCTCGAAGGCATGGAAATCGTGCCGCGACGCGAGGTCGAGTATCGCGGTCACCGGCTTGGCGAGATGGACCTCGATATCGTGCTGCGCCGCGCGCCCGCGCTCGCGCTCGTCGACGAATATGCCCACACCAATGTCGAGGGCAGCCGGCACCCGAAGCGTTGGCAGGATGTCGAGGAACTGCTCAGCGCCGGGATCGACGTCTACACCACGCTGAATATCCAGCACGTCGAGAGTTTGAACGACGTCGTCGCCAGCTTCACGCGCGTTCGGGTGCGCGAAACGGTGCCCGACAGCGTGTTCGAGGCGGCGGAGATCAAGCTTGTCGACCTGCCGCCCGACGAACTGATCGACCGGCTGAAGGACGGCAAGGTCTATGTACCGCAGGAGGCGAGCCGGGCGCTCGGCCATTTCTTTTCGAAACCGAACCTCTCCGCCTTGCGTGAAATGGCGCTGCGCCGCGCCGCGCTCAGCGTCGATCGCCAGATGCTGCATGATCTCGATGCCGGCGGCGTCGTCGGCACCTACGCCGCCGGCGAGCGCATCCTAGTCGCGATCAGCGAACAGCCCGGCGCCGACGCGCTTGTCCGCACGGCGAAACGGCTCGCCGACGGGCTCAACGCGCCGTGGACCGCGGTGCATATCGAAACGGCCCGAAGCCGGACCCTCGACGAGGAGGCGCAGCGCCGCGTCGCCGCCGCGCTTGCGCTCGCCGCGACGCTCGGTGCGACGATCGCGACCGTCCCTGCCGAAAATGTCATCGCAGGGCTGAAAGGTCAGATCGAAGCGCATCGCGCGACGCAGTTGGTGATCGGTCGGTCACAGCGAAGCTGGTGGTTTGAACTCCGCCACGGATCGGTGGTCGAAAGCCTGATCCGCGGATCGCAGGATCTGGCGATCCATGTCATCCCGTCTCCCGAGACTGCGCTGTCGCCCGATCGCTGGTCGGCATGGACGCGAGGCTGGGGCAGGCCGGAATCCTATGGCGCGGCGGCGCTCTTGATTGCGGCGATGACCTTGCTCGCCAAGCTTGCCGAGCCCGTCATCGGACGGGGCGCGATCGACTTGCTTTACCTTGTGCCCGTCATCTTCGCCGCGACGCTCTACGGCCTCCGCCCGGGTCTCTTCGCCAGCATCGCGGCGGCGCTCGCGTTTAACTTCTTTTTCCTCGATCCCGTACACAGCTTCACCATCACCGACCCGCAGAGCGTGCTGACGATGCTCGTGCTGACCGGCGTCGCCGCGGTGACGAGCAATCTCGCGGGCCGGCTGCGCACGCGCGCGCAGATCGGCGTCCGCAGCGCGCAGGAGAATGCGGCGCTCGCTTCCTTCGCGCAGACGTTGGCGCGCGCGGCCGATCTCGAAACCACCGCAACCGCAACCTGCGAAGAGGTCTCGCGGCTTCTTGGCGTCCGCGCGGTCGTGATGACCGTACAGGAGGATATGCTGCGCCCCATCGTCGCACGGCCGCCCGAGGCGCAAATCTCGCCGGTCGATCAGGCAGCGGCGGAATGGTCATGGACGAGCGGCGAACCCGCCGGACGCGGAACGAACACCTTGCTTGCCTCCGACTGGCAGTTCCATCCGCTCAAGACCGGGCTGGGCGTACTGGCGGTGCTTGGCTTTGCGCGCGACGATGGTCGCGAACCGCTGTCCGCCGACAAGTCGGCGCTCCTCGCGACCCTGGTCGGCCAAGCCGCGCTCGCCCACGAACGACTGCGACTGGAGGGCGAGATGCGCGGCCTGTCCGTCCTCGAGGAACGCGACCGGCTGCGCGCCGCGTTGCTGTCGTCGATCGGGCATGACTTGCGTACGCCCCTGACCGGCGTCACGGCGGCGATCGAAGCGATCGGGGCGGAGCATCCCCATGCTGGCGCCCTGCCGCTTGCCCGCGCCGAGGTCGCGCGGCTGCGCCGCTTTCTCGACAATCTGGTCGAGCTGGTGCGGATCGATGCGGGGGGAATGCGGCCCGACCTCGATCCCGTCGACCTGACCGACGCCGTCGCCGGCGTCGTACACGACCTCAAGGACCTGTTGCGCGACCATCATATCGACTTTCAGGTGCCCGCCGGACTGCCGCTGGTACGCACCGACGAGCGGTTGCTGCACCATATCCTCCTCAACCTGCTCGCAAATGCGGTGCAGCATGGGGGAAGGGCCGGACCGATCGGCGTGATCGGTCGCCGCACGTCGGATGCCGTCCTGCTGACCATCCGGGATCGCGGACCAGGGCTCGAGCCGGGGACGGAGAGGGCCATTTTCGATACGTTCGCGCAAGGTTCGGGCAGCGATCGCCATGGCGGAAGCGGGCTGGGGCTGGCGATCGCAAAGGGTTTCGCCGACGCTCTCGACATATCGATATCGGCGGCGAACCATCCTGAAGGCGGGGCGGCGTTCACGCTGGCTTTCCCGAACAATCTGATCGTCACCTTGCCGGAGGCTTAGGCCCGGCGTCTTGACCGCGCGACGAAAAGTCAAAATTCTGCCGTCGAAAGCAAGTCTCTCTTTCGGATACGCTCGGCGATGATAAAGGAAGCGGGCGGGCAATGCGGACGCCCGGACAGGCGATATCCGTCGCCCAAGCTCCGCTCCTTTATGTCGCTTTGCGGCAGGAGCGCGCTTGCATGACGAATATCGAACCTTCTCCGCCTTCGCTGGGCCTGGCCCGCCTCTTCCTGAAATTTCTCCGTTTCGGCTTTCTCGCCTTTGGCGGGCCGGTCGCGCAAATCGCGATGATAAGGCAGGCCCTCGTCGACGAGGAACGCTGGATATCGTCGCCGCGCTTCAACCGCCTTCTTGCCGTGATGCAGATACTTCCGGGCCCCGAAGCGCACGAGCTCTGCGTGCATCTCGGTATGATGGCGCGCGGGCGGATCGGCGGTCTCCTGGCCGGGCTCGGCTTCATGTTGCCCGGCTTCTTTCTGATGCTGGGCGCTGCTTGGCTCTATGACGAATGGATCGCCGGAAAGGCGGCGATGGGCAGCATCTTCTTCGGCGTGCAGATCGTCGTCCTGGCCATCATCCTTCGCGCCGTGCATCGGATCGGCAGCCATATTCTGGAGGACAAGCTCCTGTGGCTGCTGGCGATCGCCAGCTTTGCCGCGACCCTGACAGGGACACCCTTCTGGCTGCCGTTACTCGCGGCCGGGCTGCTGTACATGTTTTCTGAGCGACGCTGGATCGCGCTCGCCATCGCGGCGGGGTTCGTCGTACTGATCCTTCTCTTGCCGCATACCAATACTCTGGAGCCGACGACGGTGGTCGCCGCATCGGGTCCCGTAACGACGCTTGCGCTCTTCGTCGCTGGCCTGAAGGGTGGACTGCTGACCTTCGGCGGCGCCTATACCGCCATCCCCTATGTCCGCGCCGATACCGTGGGGCGGGGATGGCTCTCCGACGGGTCCTTCCTCGATGGCGTCGCTCTGGCAGGGGTATTGCCCGCGCCCCTCGTCATCTTTGCCACCTTCGCAGGTTATGTCGCGGGCGGATGGGAAGGGGCGGTCGCCATCACCGTCGGCATGTTCCTGCCCGCCTTCGCCTTTTCGATGATCTTCTTCGAGCGACTGGAAGCGATTGCCGAGCATCCGGCGCTGCACCGCCTTCTCGCGGGGGTCGCGGCCGCCGTCGTCGGCGTTATCGCCGCCACGCTGATCCAGCTTGGCTGGTCGACCGCCGGGCGCGCGTCGAGCCTGGCGCCGTTGATCCTCCTTTTCGGGGCCGCGCTGACGATCGCGTGGCAGGCGAAGGGAAAGCTGGTGACACCAGCGCTGGTCATCGGCGGAGGAATAGCTGGCTGGTTGCTCGGGCTTTGACTCCTTCGCCTTCCACATAAAGCGCGGCTCGTCGCCTGATAGATTTTCTTCGTCGCAAAAGCGGCTGTCGCGCATTGACGAATCCAATATCAATCTTTTAAGTTGAGTTTGTCACTCGGAGCTGGTCGAGACGGGTGACGGCTCTCCCCTCGACCCGCGGCTTTTGACCGGGAAGCAGCTTGCTCCGCGTTACCAACGGCTAAAGCGCGTGATGCTCGGGCGACAGCGCCAGGCATTGCGTTCCCCCCAGAAGGGGTATTGCGATGCGTATGTGTAGCACCAGTTCATAAACCAACGCCGATGATATCGCGCGCCGGGTAGCGGACTGACCGCGCCCGGGCGTCCTCCCGTCGGCATATCCTTCGATCCTGGCCGCGCCTCCCTTTCGCGAGGACGCATAGCGGCTTTGCGTCCGGCGCCCATGCGCGCCGGCGGCAGGTGAACCATGCCTTTGCTGACCCAATCCGACCTGTCGGATCTGGCCCGTTATCCTGCGTCCCTGCGCAGCGCTGCTCGAGCGCTGTGGGGTGCGGAATTGACGGCTGTTCGATCCGGCCCGGCGCCCAGCGCCACCATACATCACATCAAAAAAGGGGCGGGATTGCCGCCCGGGGAAACAAGCCGATGACCAGATATTCTCGTGACCACCGTTTGAAGCTCCTGCTCGGCGCCGCATTGATGCTGCCCGCAACGCCCGCCTGGGCGACCGAGGCCGAGGCGGCCGATGCCGGTGAAGCCGCCGTCGATGCCGCGGGCGATTTCGACGGGGCGGAGATCATCGTTTCGGCGCGCCGCCGCGACGAAAGCGCGCAGGAGGTGCCGATCGCGCTCTCCGTCGTCGGCTCCGAAACGCTCGAAGCGACGGGCAATTACACGCTGACGCAAATCCAGCAGATCGTGCCGAGCCTGCAGGTATTCAGCTTCAACCCGCGCAACACCAACATCAACATTCGCGGGCTGGGCAGCAACGTCGCGCTGACCAACGACGGGCTCGAAAACGGCGTCGGCTTCTATATCGACAATGTCTATTACGGCCGCGTCGGACAGACCCAGTTCGACCTGGTCGATCTTCAACAAATCGAAGTTCTGCGCGGTCCGCAAGGGACGCTCTTTGGGAAAAACACCACATCCGGCGCCATCAACATCACCTCGCGAAAGCCGAGCTTCGATCCCGAATTCTCGGGTGAGGCGAGCGTCGGCGACTATGGCTATTATCAGCTTCGCGGCTCGGTCTCGGGTCCGATCGCCAAGGATCTGATCGCGGTACGCCTCAGCGGTGCGGTTACCGAACGGCGCGGGTTCCTCTACAACACGACGCAGAACGAGCGCGCGCAGGACTATTCGAACTGGAGCGTGCGGGGTCAGCTGCTGATCACCCCGACCTCCGATCTGGAGGTCAAGGTCATCGGCGATTTCTCGCGCCAGAAGCAGAACCACGTCCTCAATATCTTCGCGGGCTATTTCGGCACCTATGCCGACGGCACGCCCATACCCAATAATTTCGCGGCACGCGCCGCCCGTTTTCCGGGGTATAGTTTCCCGACCATCGACCCGTTCGCACGATTGGGCGAAGCCGATGGCCATTATCAGGCGAACATGGACGGCTATGGCGTGTCCGGGCAGGTCGACTGGGACCTGGGCGCGGCCAAGCTGACCTCGATCACCGCGTATCGCTGGTGGGACTGGAATCCGGCGAATGACGGCGATTCCACCTCGCTGCCGATCGTCACGAAAGCGCATCAGTCGAACCGTCAGCGCCAGTTCAGCCAGGAACTCCGCCTTGCGTCCGATACCCAAGGTCCGATCGACTATGTCGTGGGCGCCTATTATTTCTGGCAGATCATCCGCGGCAAGGGGGCGACGGCCTATGGCCCGGCGGCAGGCCTGTGGAATCTCCCCACCGTGCCGGTCGCGGTCAGCAATGCCGCGCTCAATGGTTTCGAAGCCAATTCGACGTCCGACCCGCAAACGCGCAGCTACGCGTTGTTCGGTCAGCTCGATTGGAAATTCGCCGATCGCCTGACCCTTACCGCCGGGCTGCGCTTCACCCACGAAAAGAAGGAAGGCTCGTTCAACCAGATCCACGTCGCGGGAACCGACCTGTCGACCTTGCCGGCAGCGACCGCAGCGGCGGCGCTCGCGATCCGTGGCCAGTTCAATCCGGTGACCAGCTATTCGACCGCCTTCAGCGACAACAGCCTGTCGGGGCTCGCCACCCTGTCGTGGCAGTTCAGCGACCAGGCGCTTGCCTATGCGACCTATTCACGCGGCAACAAGTCGGGCGGGCTCAACCTCACGGCGTTGCCGGCAGGGGTCAATCCCGATGTCAAACCCGAGAAGGTCGATAGTTACGAGGTCGGCATCAAGTCCCAGTGGCTCGACCGAAAGGTGACGTTGAACCTCGCCGGCTACTGGACCGAAATCAGCGATTACCAGACGGCGATCACCGAACAGGTCGCGATCTCGGTCTTTCGTCAGTATATCGCCAATATTCCTGGCGTGCGTTCGCGCGGGTTCGAAGGAGACCTGAGCTTCGCGCCGTCACAGCGGGCAAGCTTCTATGCCTCCGTCGCCTACGCCGACACGACATACAGCGACTATCCGAATGCGCCGCAGGCTCCCGAACGCCTGAACCTCAGCGGCCTGCAGGACCTGACCGGCGAACAACTGCCGGGCGTGCCGAAATTCACCTATACCCTCGGCGGCGATGTTTCGGCGCCGCTGACGAACCTCGGCGGGCGCGAAGTGTCGGTTTATGTTCATGGGGATTTCTCCCACCGATCGTCGTTCAACACGTCGTCGAGCAACAGCATCTATGCCGATGTTCCGGGCTATGGCGTCGCCAATGCGCGGATCGGGTTCAAGACCGACGATGGTCTGTTCGACCTTTCGGTCTGGGCGCGGAACCTGTTCGACAAGAATTATTTCCAGACCCTGTCGGCGCAGAACACCGGCATCGTAACCGCGCTGATCGGCGAGCCACGCACCGTCGGCCTGACGTTGCGGACGAAGCTGTGATGCAGGCCGCCCTCCGAAAATCTGCCGTTGCCCAACAACGCTTCGGCATCCCGCCATTCGACGACCGCCCGACCACGCCCTCGCCGAATATCCCGCTGTCCGAACCCCCTTTAGGAGATTGATCATGACGGACCTTCACAACAGCTATGCCAATGCCCGCGACAAGGGCATCGATCTGGACGTCACCCCGGTGACCGGAACGATCGGCGCCATCGTCAACGGCGTCCAGCTTTCGGGTGACCTGCCCGCGTCGACCGTACAGGCGATCCAGGCCGCGCTGGTGCGGCACAAGGTATTGTTCTTCCGCGACCAGCAGCATCTGACGGACAAGGAGCATGAGGATTTCGCCGCACTGCTAGGCGATCCCGTCGCGCATCCGACGGTGCCCGTGGCCGAAGGGTCGCGCTACCTGCTCGAGCTCGACAGCAAGGAAGGCTATGCCGCATCGAGCTGGCACACCGACGTCACCTTCGTCGACGCCTATCCCAAGGCTTCGATCCTCCGCGCACTGACCATTCCGGAAGCGGGCGGCGACACGCAATGGGCGAATGGCGAGACCGCCTATGAAGGACTGCCCGAGGCGCTTCGCCAACTGGTGAACACCCTGTGGGCGACGCACACCAATCTTTACGATTATGCGTCGATCCTGCAGTCGGCTCCCGACAATGACACCGCACGCGATCGTATCGCGCAGCACCGCAACGTCTTTGCATCCACGGTCTACGAGACCGAGCATCCGGTGGTGCGCGTGCATCCGGTCAGCGGCCAGCGCAGCCTGCTGCTCGGCCATTTCGTCAAGCAGTTCGTCGGATTGAACGCGACGGATTCGGCGCGGCTGTTCCAGACGTTGCAGGACCACATCACCAAGCCCGAGAATGTCGTTCGCTGGCGCTGGCGCGAAGGCGACGTCGCGATCTGGGACAATCAGGCGACGCAGCACCGCGCGACCGCCGATTTCGGACTGCAGCGCCGCACGCTTCGCCGCGCCACGATCGCGGGCGAAGTGCCCGTCGCGATCGACGGCCGCAAGAGCCGGACGGTGCGCAAGGACAAGGCGGTTCAGTACGAGCCGGCGTGATGAAAAAGGCCGGCGCCTGCCCCTCCTCTCCTCCCTGTGACTGCGCCGGTCCAGACTGCGGCGCGCCCGGGTTTCATTCGCCCGCGGCGCGCCGTCCTTCTTTCCATGAGGATGCGCTCGATGAACCGCCTTGCATCACTGTTCCTTGCTTTCGCGATCGTCGCCTTGCCGGCACAGGCGAAGGAACGCCGCCCCAATCTTCTCGTCATCGTCGCCGACGACCTGGGCTATTCCGATATCGGCGCGTTCGGGGGAGAGATCGCGACGCCGAACCTCGACCGGCTTGCCCTGGCCGGCATTCGCCTGGCGGGCTTTCACACCGCACCCACATGCTCGCCGACGCGTTCCATGCTGCTGTCCGGCACCGACAATCACATCGCCGGCCTCGGCACGATGGCCGAACTCATACGCCCGAACCAAAAGGGGCAGCCCGGCTATGAAGGCTATTTGCGCAGCGATGTCGCGACCCTTGCCGAACGGCTGTCGGCGGGCGGCTATCGCACGCTCTTTTCCGGCAAATGGCATCTGGGACTGACCCCGGAGCAGGATCCGCACGCGCGCGGCTTTCAGCGCAGCTTCGCCTTGCTGCAGGGCGGTCACAATCATTTCGGAACCGACGCGGACCCCGATCACGGCGGCACCGCGACCTATACCGAACAGGGCCGACGCATCACGAAGCTGCCCGCCGATTTCTATTCCAGCGACTATTTCGCGACCCGTCTGATCGACTTTCTCGCCGAGCGGACGGGGCAGGGGAGCGAAGAGCCGTTTTTCGCCTATCTCGCCTTCACCGCGCCGCACTGGCCGCTGCAGGCCCATCCACAAGACATCGCGCGCTACAAGGGGCGCTATGACGACGGCTTCGACGCGCTGCGCGAACGCCGCCTTGCCAGCCAGCGCAAGCTTGGCATCCTTGCAAAGGACGTCGTCGCGCACACCCCGCGCAACCGCGACGGGAGCTGGGATTCGCTGACGGCGGATCAGCAGCGCACCGCGGCGCGCAACATGGAAATCTATGCCGCGATGGTCGACCGGCTGGACCAGAATGTCGGCCGCGTGCTCCAGACGCTGCGCGCATCGGGAGCGCTCGACAACACGATCATCGTGTTCCTGGCGGACAATGGCGCCGAGGCGCTGGACGTGGAGACGACGGGCGCGGAAATGCTCGGACGCTTTGCCAAGGGCGCCGACAACAGCTTCGCGAACCGCGGCGCCGCGTCGTCGTACGTCACCTATGGCGCCGGCTGGGCGCAGGCGGCAACGGCGCCGTCGTGGCTGACCAAGGGATATCAGAGCGAGGGCGGCACGCGCGCGGTCGCCTTCATCAGCGGCGCGGGCATCCCGCGGCGTACCGGCGCCGACACGCAGTTCCTGTCGGTCGCCGACATCGCCCCGACGCTGCTGGAATTCGCAGGCCTCGACCCTTCGACGACCCGCGTCGACGGCAGGGCGGTACGGCCGATCACCGGGCGATCATGGACGGCATGGCTGCGCGATCCAAAGGCGCGCGTCTATGGCGCCAATGACGGCTTCGGCGCGGAGCTGTTCGGTTCGCGCTCCTATCGTCGGGGATCGTGGAAATTGACCGACATCGGCGACGGCATCTGGCGTCTGTTCGATATCGTCCGCGACCCGGGCGAAACGCGCGACCTGTCACTCGCCGCGCCCGCCGAACGCCAGGCGCTCGTCGAAGCATGGGAGCAATATAAGCGCGACGTTGGCGTGGTCGATCCGGACGCGATTCCCTATCGCCCCTGATCCGGCGCGCGACATAGCGGCAGGAACGGATCGAATGGCGTCCCGCCGTTAGCTTAACCGCAAGAAATTCGCTTTAGGGACAAGCACGCGTCGTGGCGTGCCAACATCTTCCTACGATGCGACCCGTCTAGGAAGGCCCACGCGAAACCGGGTGTTGGCACGTCACGCGCATAGAAGATAGCATTTCTATCGAGCTCCGGCGGGCCGATCCGCGATGATCGGCCGCCGAAACCCCGAACTGCTAAAAACGCGTTATGCGTACCGAACCTTGACTTCGGTGCGACGGCGATAGCGCATTGCACCGCCCACAAGGCCAAAGCCCATCAGCATCATCGCCCAGGTGGCGGGCTCGGGCACCGCGCTGTTCACGGGAACCTCATAGGGCGTGATGTTGGTGAGGTTCGCGTTGCCGATGTTCACATAGCCATTCAGGTACGAGGTGCCGAACGGATCGGACTCGGCGTGCACTGCGATCGACCCGCCGTTCATGCTGAACAGATAATTGGTGCCTTCGAAGTTGAACACCGAATTGAACACGAAGCCGTTGAACTTGCCCTTGTTGTACTGGATCAGCGCATTCGGGTCGTCAGCGAGGGTGAACACGATGCTGCCGAAGTTGAACGTGAACGCATCGCCCGCGGGAATGCTGGCGATGTCGGCCAGCGAGCTGAACGCGACATTCTGAAAATTCGGCGGGAAGGTCGTGGGAATGAGGTCGGCGTCATAGACGAAGCTTCCGGTGAACGTCTGGCCCGGCGAATAGGGGTTAAGCAGCGGATCCTTGACATTGGCAGTGCCGCCGAATGCGCCGGCAGAGAAGTCCGCTTTGACATAAGAGGCGGCATAGGCCGGTGCAGTCGAAAGCATCAACAATGTGGCGGTGGCGAACGTACGAAACATCAAAATTCCCCCATTTCAAAAAAGCGACCCCGCTGGGCCAGTGGCAGGCCTCGTTAAGATAAGCAAATTTTTGTTAACCTTTTGGGTCGAAGCGTTCGGAAAACCTGTCTCAATTTGAAACATTAAGCAAAATCAGAGCCTTCGAACCGCCGCATCTTTAATCTGGGATAAGTTTGTATTTATCGGCGTCGAAATAGTGTCGGCGCGCGAACGATAGGTGCGGCATACGGACCGAGCCTGAGGACTCGCGCTGCGCCGTCAACGTAACGCGCCATCTTTGGCGCGGTCATCCGGCATGCCGATATCTCAACATCGGAGCGGACGAGGACACGTTTTTCCCCACTCGGCTAAAAAGCCAAGCAATATCAATTCATTGAAGGGGAAAAATGGAGGAGAGTGAGGATCCCGTAGGGATTTTCTAACTATTTGTTATAGTTAGACTAACTCGTTTGCCAGAAGCTCTTACCACACATCCTACCTCACACATTCCCGACGCGTGTTTCAGACTGCTATTCACCTATGCCTGAGAAGCAGATTCTTGTCGATAGATTTCGTGCTTTCGACAGCATCGGATGGGACGCTTTGAGATGGTCGAGCGTTGGCCGCTTCGCGCCCGATCTAGGTCGTTGCGAGAGTCGTTTACCCGAGCCGAAAGCAGACGCCTAACATGCGGCCATCAATGGGGCGCTCGAGATCGCCATTCTTATGGTACGCCCGCGTGCGCGATCTTCCCGCGGGACAAAGATATTATCGTTTAATCGCCTTCCCCAGATACCATAAGGCTGTCTCTCGCAATGCCAATCAAGCCATATTGAACCAATACTCGGCAAAGGGGCGCGCCTTCGCCTTGCCCTTAGTTATGAATGCGCTACGCAGGGCAACGGTGGGGAGGGAGAGCCTTGGCGGATCAATATATCGACGATCGGTACAGGCTTCGACGCAAGCTGATCCCGGGCGACCCGCAGCGCGGCATGCCCGACCTGTGGGCGGCCGAAGACACCGGCGATGTCTATTTCGTGAAGGTCTGGCGCCGCGGCAGCGGCGACCAGAGCGATGTCAAGGCGCTCTGGAACCGCGAAGTGCGCGGCCTCATGCGCCTACAGGGCTATCCCGGAGCGGGCGAACTTTTCGTGCGTCTGAAGCAGCTCGGCGCCGACGAGCGCCAATATTATGCCGTGCTCGACGGCGGCCGCCGTCTGCTGCTGTCGGCGGTGCTCAAGGACCGCGCCCGTTACAACTGGCTGCAGAATCTTGCCGAGCTCAACCGCCGCCGCTCACTCTGGGAAGGGCTTCGGCGGATCGCCGAGGGGCTTGCCCTGCTCCACAGCGAGGGCACGCTCCACCGCTCGCTCTCCGCCGATTCGGTCTTCACCGCGCCCGAGGGGCTCGGCGACTTCCGCCTGAGCGGTTTCGAATGGTCGCTTCGCGTCGCGGGACGCGACGGCGCGGCCCCGAAAGTCGCGAACCGCGACGGGCTACGCGCCGCCGAACTTGACCGCGGCAGCGGCGAATATTCGACGGCGACCGACTGGTTCGATTTCGGGGTGCTTGCCGCGCACGTCTTCGGCATCGATCCGAAGCAGCACCGCAAGCGGAACTCGCTGCGCGCGCATGTCGAACGACTTTCGGCGCTCAATCGCGGCGAGCGCGAGTTCATTCTCCAACTGCTCGCGGAAAGCGCCGAAGACCGCCTCAACGACGACAAGGCGGTGCTCTTCGCGCTGCGCAACATCACCAACGAGCTCAGCATATCAAGCGGCGCGAGCGGTCGCAGCCTCGTGCTCGCCGTGCGGATCCTCGAAGGCGGCAATCTCGCGCAGGCGGTCGAATTGGCATCGAAGGGTGAGGCGCCCGCCGACATGCCAATGGCGCAGCGCAACTGGATCGAGCGCGACTTGCGGGGCGACATCCGGATCATCGCACGCGGCGCCGCGAGTCCGCACTATATCCTGCGCGGCGAGCAGCTTAGCTACCGCGTCAAGGAATGGACGATCGGTGCCTCGTCGACCTGGAGCATCGGTTATTGCGAGGCCGTCGAGACCGTTCCGCGGACCACGATCAACGATCAATATTTCAGTCGCGGCGACCGCAATATCGAGATCATCCTCTATCCCAAGGTCCGCAACAGCCAGCAGACGATCCGCGACCGCGCGGCGCCTTGGGACCGCATCTTCCCCTTTCGCGAGGCCTTCGAAGCGCTCGAACCGCATTTGCGCGACGTTCATGATTTCTTTCGCGTCACCCAGCAGCTCGATACCGTCGTCACCGTCGCCGAAATCTGTCCCGTCGAAGTATTGCGGGTCCACCGCACCGAGAGCGATACCGAGGTCGAGGTCACCCCGTTCAGCGAGCCGGACCGCAACGATCTCGCGCATGCTCTGGGGCTCGATCCGCCCGCCGACCGCCTGCGCGACTGGTTCAAGCTCGGCGCCGAGCAGGTCACCACCGACGACGAGGACGACCCGCGGCGCGACACCTACACCTTGCTCAGCCGCCGCACGATCAAGTTCGACGCCAATAACGAGGCCGACTGGACCTTCGTCGGTGCGACCCCGCATCCTTCGGGGCCTCGCTATCTTTTCACCTGTTCGGGCAGTCCGCCGCTCGCCGAGGGCGCGACGCGCTATCTCGCGCGCAATTTCGGCGGCACGATCGCGCAGATCCGCCGGCGGCAGAAAGCGATCGAGGAGATGCGCTCGCACGAGAGCCTGCTCCGCCTCATCGACGACCCGCTGCGCGCGAGCCATAGTGACCAGGAAGCGGCGCCCGCCGGGCGCGTGCCGTTGAAGCTCGACCAGTCGAAGACCGACACGCTCGACCAGCTCTGGCGCATGCAGCCCTCGTTCGCGGTGCAGGGTCCGCCGGGCACGGGCAAGACGACCCTCATCCGCGCCTTCGCCGACCGGCTGATGAGCGCCGACCCGAGCGCCCAGCTGCTGGTCACCGCGCATTCGCACCACACGGTGGACGATGTCCTTCGCAAGCTCGACGAGACGTTCGGCAACCTTCCCGAAAAGGAGCGGCCGATCCTGCTCCGGCTCGGCGCGCGCGGGCGCGTCGAGCATGACGCCCCGGCGGTCACCGACAAGCTTCTCGCGCGGCTCGCCGGGAGCGCGCTCGCTGCACGGATGCCCGAGTTCCTGCGCCGCCGCATGGCGGAAACCGTGCAGGCGAGCGCGGCTGGCAACGCCAATGATCTGTATCTGAGGCCGATGCAATTGCTCGTTCAGGACGCCGCCAACCTGACCTTCGCGACCTCGAACGCGGGCGAGCTCGCCGAGCTCGCCGACCGCGGCCGCCGCTTCGACTGGTCGATCATCGAGGAGGCCGGGAAGGCGCATGGGTTCGATATGGCGGTGGCGCTCGAGGAGAGCCACCGCCTGCTCCTCATCGGCGACCATTTCCAGCTGCCGCCCTTCAACGCCCAGCTCTTCAAGCGGCTGCTCGGCGACCCGCTTCGCGTGCGCGCCGCGCTCTCGAAGGGCGCGGGTTTCGCGCCCGGGCTCGTCGATTCGACGATCGTCGAGGAGGATGAGGATCGCGCGCCCTTCGGCGAGCGCTGCGAACGATGGCGCGGGATGGTCGATCTGTTCGCCAGGATTTTTACGAGCAGCTTCTCCGAGGAGGAGGGGCGTCCCGGCCCTGCCGCGACGCTCACCGACCAGCATCGCATGCACCCGGCGATCGCCTCGGTAGTGGGGCGCATCTTCTATCCCGACCCGGACAGCGCGTCGGGCACGCTCATCCACACGCCCGACGAGGCGCGTGAACGGTTCGAGGCGCCGCCGCCCTATGAGCTCGTCGAAAATGCCTGGTTGCCCGCGCAGCGCATCGTCTGGGTCGATGTCGACTGGCTCCAGAAGGAAAAATTCTCCGAAGGCGAGGTCGACGGGCTGTTCCGTTCGCCCGTCGAGGTCGATGCGGTCGTCAAGACGCTGTCCCAGTTCCGTGCCGGGCCGGCGGAGAGCTGCGAGTTCCAGATTTTGAGCCCCTATAATGACCAGCTTGGCCTCCTCCGCTCGACCATCGGGGCAGGGCTCGCGGGAGAACTCGCGCATATGGCGAAGCCGCCCTTCTCCCTGCGCGGCGGCAAGAGGATGGGGGCGACCGTCGATGAATTCCAGGGAAGCGAGGCCGATGTGGTCGTGGTCAGTCTCGTTCGCAACAATGCGCTCGTTCCCTGGAAGAGCGTCGGCTTTTTGCGCGAGGCCAACCGGATGAACGTGCTTTTGAGCCGCGCGCGCCACAAGCTGGTGATCGTCGGTAGCTGGGATTTCTTCGCATCGCGCTGCGACGCGCATACAGACGAGGACGTCGATTATAGCTATATGCGCCGCATGATGGCGGTGATGGCCGACGCCGAGGCGCAGGGTGAGCTCGCGCGCGTGAGGGCGCCGGCATGAGTGTCATCTTCCTGCCCGTCCTGCGGACCGCGGTCACCTACAGCGTGAGCTTCGGGCGGCGATGGACGATCCTCGAGCAAATGATCCTCCTCGATCTCGTCGAGGAACGGCGCACTGTGGCCGAGCTTGCGGCCGCCTCCGATCTTCCCGACCGGCTGGTCGTCGAAGCGCTGATCAATCTCTTGCGGACGAACTGGATCGAAATGCGTGCCAGCGACGCGGGTGCCTATTTCGCCGCGACTGCGGCAGGCAAGCGTCGGGCCGCCGAGCAGGCGTTGCCCGATCATGTGGAGCGCGGCGAGAAATGGACCTCGCTTTGCTTCGACCGCGTGACGGGGAGCTGGCTCCGCTCCGACGATCTCGACGTCGTCTACGAGCGCGACCTGCCGACGAGCGCGCGCCCGCTCGAGGCGCGTTATCAGAATTTCAACGCCGCCGATGGCGATTTTCGCGATCTCCTCTATCTCCAGCCGCTCGAAACATTGGAACCCGACGAGCCGCGGCTGCGCACGCCCGCACGGCCTTACGCCCGTTTCGAGGTCACCGACGAAGCGATCGGGGGGCTTCCCGACTATGCGCCGATGAAATTGCGGCGTGCGATCCTCGATGCGGCAGGCGGCAGGGAGGCGGCGAGCGGCGAGGGTGCGGCACTGCCGAAGGTCCGGTCGGCCAGCCGCTATCGCGATACGATCGATGCTGGCGACATATTCGTCGGCGGCCCGGCGCAGCGCGCGATCTTGCGCGAAGCACTGGAAAAGGCGGGGACGACGATCATCGTCCACAGTTGTTTCGTCAATCCCAAGACGCTGACGGCGATCCTGCCCGACCTCACCGCGGCGGCGAAGCGGAAAGTGAAGGTCGAACTGCTTTGGGGGCTGCAGCGCGACGACGAGGCGAGCGGGCCGCCGGCGTCGATCGTCGAGGCGCGGCGCCTGCTCGATGCTCTGCCGTTTGACGAGCGGCAATATATCACGCTCTCGGCAAGGACCTCAGGTTCGCACGCCAAGCTCATCGTCTATGACGATGCGGAGACCGGAAACTGGGTCAGCGTGATCGGCAGCTGCAATTTGCTCTCGACTAATTTCGACGCGCTCGACGTCTCGCTCCGCACGCGCAGCCCCGGAATCGCCGCGAAGCTGCTCTCCTGGCTCACTACGACGCAGCAGCCCGCCGTCGGTGGCTGGTCGCACCAGGCGCGGCGCATCAACAGCGCCTGGGGCGCCGCGCGCAGGCGCGCGGCGGGCCGTGAAGAGGCCGGCGAGCATCAGCTGTCGCTTCTCGTCGATACCGATCACCACGCCTGCGTGCGCAAGGCGCGCGACGAGGCGACGACGAGCCTGCTCGTCGCGTGCGATCTCTACGGTCTCGCCGCCGAAACTTCGGTTATCGTCCCCGCCGCCGAGGCCGCGAAAGGCGGCGTCGATGTCCAGCTTCTCTACAGCCGCGCGAGCAAGCTGCTTCGCGAGGAAGGGCGAACGCCTGATGCCGCCGAGCTTGTAAAGCGTGGGCTGCGCTTGCTGCAGGTCGACGAACTACACGGCAAGTTCCTGCTTTGGGACCAGGAGAGCCTCGCCGCGACGAGTTTCAACTGGCTCTCGACCGCCGTTGATGGCGCTCGTGCCCGCGGCGCCGAATTCGGCCTGCTCGCCGAGGGGCCGGAGCTCAAGCGGAAATTCGCCGAGCGCTTGGCTGAGGTCGAGGGCTTTGACGAGGCCTGCGCCGCAATCCTCGGGAAGGGCGGTGCGACACCCTCCTGGCTCTAGGCCTGTGCCTGATTGTCCGGCGAATTTTCATAGTATTTCAGAAAATCCGCTGCCGCATCTTCCATCTCGCCCTCGAGCGCCTGGCGCTTGAACCGGTAGAGAAAGGGAACGACGAGCGGGCTCGTCGCGCGCCGCAGATAGATAGCGTCCTGAAACGCGCGTGAGCGCGCAAGGCTGTCGGCTTCGCTACACGTGCCCGCGAGCGCCTCGTTCCCGAAACTCGTCGCCTTGGCCTTCAGCTCGTCGAGCTGCTCGATCGTATCGCGCTGCCGGTAATATTCGCGCCCCGCCCAGGAGAGCAGCGGCGTCGCAGGCGCGAGCGTGAGCACCCAAGCGGTGAGGCTCAGATCCTCGGCCAGCCCGGCGACGACAAGGCCGCCGAGGACCAGCGTGACGAGCGCGAGGATCACCGACCCGAAGGCCTGCCTGAGGCTGCTGTCGTACCGCAGGTTCGTTCGCTGGCAGAGAATGCGCCCCAAGCTGATCGGCATTTGGCCCGCTGCCACGGGATACCAATTGACCAGCTCGTCGTCGTTTTCATGTTTCGCCCATGCGCGGGCGGCGGCGCCCGTATCCTCCGCCTCGACCTTCTCGCCGGCCACGAAATTGTTCCAGGGTAGCTCCAGCACCGTGCAATCAAATTGTTCGCTGATCTTGGCGGCGCGCTTCACCAGGCTCTTGTAGCGGCGGTCGAGATAAAGCGTGTCGAGGACAAGGATCGCGAGCGTCAGTGCGGCGAGATGCGGACGCAGCGCGGGCACGAAGAGCGTCCAGATCGAGCCGACGATCGGGACCGCCACGGTGAGGAGCATCTGGGCGGTGAGAAAGCGTGTCGCGACCTTGAAGGTCCATTGCCGCGCGCGCATCAGTCGCAGCTGGCCTTCTTCATTCTGCCGCTGCGGGATCGCGTTCGAGATTGTCATGTTGGGCCACCTGCCATGATCATTCCTTCTGTTCGGCAACGATATCGGAAAGATCGGATGCCGGCCACCGGTCCTTTGCCGCCGGCGGTCATTCGTCACATCGTAATGGCAAAGAATTCTGCTTGTCGCTTGGTAACAGTTGTAACAGGGAAGAACGCCCGATGTCGGCCGCAGCAGGCCGCGCGACGGGTGCCTGAAAGCTGACGCTCGGACGTGGAGTCATGGGCTTTCACTTTGCGCCCACATCGCCGTCATTTGGGAACGTCGCGCCGATGCTGAATGACGACATTTGACCCTATTCGTAATGATGGGGTAACAGGTTCGAGTCCTGAAGCGCGCTCACTACTTCAAGAAGGCAAATGCGAGACATAAGGCTGAAAGGCCTTTCCCGTCGGAACCCGAATGGGTCCTGCATGGGACGCTTTAGCTAGGGAAATGGCCTCGACCCACGCTATACCCCTCGGGCCGAGATTTTTGGCACATCGAGCGGGCCTTCCAGCGGGCTAACGACGTTAGCGCTGTGATAACAAACTCACTACGGTATTGCGGAAGCAAACAGGTTCGGAGCCTTCTGTCGGTCGAAGAAGGATCCGCCGCTCTTCAAAAGCTGATGCTCCATGCGATGGCAGGTAGGGCACAACAGCGAGAAATCGTCCAATGTTGTGTACCGCACTCCCTCGGCCAGAGGAAACTTGTGGTGGACGTCTAGCGCGGTTCGAGCAGTGAGAATTTCGGCATTCAGGATGGCCGAAGGGTCAAATTCGCATATATCGCAGAACAGGGTTTTGGCGCTTATCCGGTGCCGTACAAAGCGATCAGCAAGCCATGCCGCCCGCTTTTTTATCTTGGCTTTTTGCTCTTCGCTCTCTCCTTCAAGAGCGCCGAGGTCGTGATCCATCAGGGCCAGCGATCGGCGAGTGATTTCACTAGCGAGCGCAGCTGCCATCTCATCCTCGATGGCGATCCATGCATTCGGCGCGGATACGCGGCGCAATTCAAGAGAACTGATTTGGGAGCGCTCTGCATCGGTTAAGGGCCGAAGTGTTGCGGACGAATGAGCAAAAAGACGTCGATACGAAGCCGTATCCAAAACGTCGCTAGCCTTTGGCTTGCCGATGATCTCATAACTTTCAATCACGGGAAATGCGACCGACCAGCGCCACCGCTTTCCGCCCTGCGCCCACATATCCTGCAAGCGTGAAAATTCCTCCTCACCAACGATCTGAGGAAGCGGTCGGGACGAATGTCTCAGCTTATGGACGGCTAAAAAACGGCCGCGATTCTCCAGATGAATCGCCTGTTCATCAAGATATCTGGGGTCGCGCTCAAAGCCCGGATTTGGCTTTTCGGCAGTTTCAGTGATGTATTCGAGTACATAGCCGCCAGCCATTTGTCGCTGAATGGTTGATTGGCACTTGGCGCGCGCGTCCGAAGCTCCACCGGTCGGCGTGAAGCCCAGCCAAGTGGATGCCGCTATCCAATCCGCCTTCGCTGCCGAAACGGGCAGAGGAAGATCGGCGATGTTCAACTAAATTGCCTTCTCGATCTTGCTTTCCAAGAAATCGAACATCGGCTTGAACACGTGAAAATATCGATCATCCAATGAAGGGATGACCTCCTTCGCAAACTTCACTTTCTGAGAGTCCGATTTCAAGATGATCCTTTCTCCTCCTCCAGGGGTGGGCTCGGTCTCGAAGAACTCCGCAGTTTTGGGGTCGCCGTAAAAGAGGTGCTCGATCTCACAAAGCGACGCACCACCGAAGCTGTCGCTGCCGTCCGGTGTCAGCACCTGCGCCCGGATCTTCTCGTTCTCTGGCAGAGGCAGGAGGAAGGCATAGGCCTCTTTGTTGGGCAGCTTCTTGCATTTGCCCGTGACCCAGTCACCCTGTACAACGTCACCATTCAAGCCGTTCCAATGATCAAACGCCTTGTCCATATCGAAGAGGCCGAACATCGGTTTCCCGCCCATCTCCGCTAAAACTCTGTCGTCCGTAAGGAGCTGCTTAAGATAGCTGCAGCTGAACGCGTAGAAGGGGATGAAGGGCAAGTCACTTCCATATATGCGATGCCACGCTTCCTTGATGATGATCGGGTCGATGCTGCCTTCCGTGAAGAGTACCGGTTTGTTCTCGATTTGGATGGCGTTGACGATGCTGAGAAGCTGCTCTTCTTCGGTGTACCGAATGAGCTTCGAGCTCAGCTTCTCGATCGCAACCCGCTTGGGGAGGGGGTAACAGGTCGCCATGCCGTCCTTGATCTCGAAATATTTGACCTTTGCTCCCAAGCTCGGGATGAGCGTCGCAGCGCTGTGACTGCTCATCAGGATATGGTTCGTCCGCGCGGCAGTCTCCGAAATCGCATCCGTCTGCTTCAGAAACTCGAACTGCCACTCCGGGTGCAGAAACGCATCCGGCTCGTCGAGCAGGGTCACGCAATTGCGATTCTTGAACAGCTCGGCAATCGCAAAGAGATAAACGGACTGGAACTGCCCGTCGCTGAACAAGCCAAGGTCGGAAAGTTCGAAGCCGTGCAACGTGACAGGTAGGGAAATGCCGTCGAGCATGCCCAGAATTTTGAGGTTGTTGAATAGCTGAAAAATCTCATGCCAGTCGTGGCCGGCAAAGACCCGGCGGAACAGATCGACATCGATCCGCATCCGGTACCGATTGGTTTCGCGATCATGCAGGGTGCCCGGCGTGGCGCCGTCTTTTATGCAACTGACTAGCGCGTCCAGGAATGTCCGCGTTATTCCTCCCAGTCCCCAAAAGAGGTCGCTAGGATCCAAATGATCATATGCCGAATTGCGCGCGAAAGCCGGTTGGGACAGCGCCAGATCCACGGTGCCGCCCACACCCTGAATCCCAAGCTTGCTGACAAGAAATTCTCGCGCGGTCCGGCCTTCGGGCAACAGCAAGAGTAGGAGGATCAGAAGCTTCTTATAGTCCGGTCCGATCCCAACGAAGGTTGGACTATCGGCCAGTGTCGCGCCCCTCGCTCTTCGACGGAATCGGGCTTCATAGCGTTCGACCAAATCTGCAACGTTACGGTTCTGCCCCGAATAATATATGATGACGTTTTCCGGACGCGGTGCGCGGCCCATGGTCCTACGCTGATTGCCGTCGATGGCCAAGATACCATCTCTCCAGTCGATCGTCGTGACCGCGCGATCCAGCTCATACTGGATCGTATAGTCGAAGCCGGGTCCGGCCTCGGCTGGGTCGAATTCGAAGATATGGTCGAATATCTCGATCAGGGCTTCGAGGAAGTTGGACTTACCCGATCCGTTCTTGCCCACGAAAATATCGATGAAGCCTTCACCATCGAAGCTCAGCGTGAAATCGCGTAGGTTCTTGTACTGGCTGATCCACGCCGAGCGCAGGCGCATTAGGCGGCCGCCCGTGCGACGATGGCGTCGGCCAGTTGGCGACGGGTTTCGGCGGCGTCGGCCAGCCGCGCCTTCAGGGCATCGCACAGGGCCATGAGGGCATCGACCCTGGCGACGATGCGCTGTTGTTCGGCGAGAGGTGGGATCGGGATCGGCAGACGATTCAATATCGAGTGATTTAGGTTAGACATGGTTGAGCCAACCGACTCCCCGCCTAGGAATTCCCGTGCGTAGCGAGATCTAAAGAAGAGCGCCAAATACTCTTGCAGATCGTGCGACGCAAAGCGGGCTCTGAAGCTCCCAGTGCCGCAAAGCCATCCAGCTTCACGTTCAGTGACGACGGCTAAGCGGCCTACTTCGCCACGTCGCGCGAAAACGATGTCGCCTGCTCGCAGTTTATATGATTCAAGCTTTGCTGCCTTTTCTTCCGGCAACGAGACTGAGAGATCCTCGATGATCTTATCTCGAACCATATGTGAGGGATTTATTAATGGAATGCCGTCTGACACATAGTCGGACTGATGAATCATGGTACCAAATGGACCAGTTGCAAGTTCAGCAGTATAATTGCCAAAGTACTCCCAAGCCCACCCGGTCGGCAACGCGAATGCCGGCTCCCAATTGCTTGGAAAATTGATAGGTTTGCGTTTAGCAATCACACCCTCTTTTTCCATATTGGCGGCTGCCCTGTTCAGCTCGCTGATCAGGACCTTGCCCGGCTCATCCGCAGCATCCTGCTCTAACAACTTACCGCGCACGGCAAGGTCGATGATGGTTTGCTTGAGAGCGCCGATGCTCAGTTCAGTCGTGAAGAGGGTGTCGAAATGCCCTTCCAGCCGCGCCCAATTGGCGGCGAGGCCTGCCGCATCCGAGCTATTCACCAATGTCGCGAGGAGGGCCTCCACCAGCGCCTGATGCGCGACCAGGGCGTCCGCGCTCTCCCGCTCCAGCGCATCGCACAGGGCCATGAGTTCGTCGACCTTGGAGACGATGCGGCGTTGTTCTGCGAGGGGCGGGAAAGGCAACGGCGTTGCTTCGAAATATGCGCGAGTAACGCGTTTCTGGCCCGCGGTACCGGTCATTTGCTTCTCGCCGTTAGCCAGAAACGAGCCGGTCTTCATCGTCAGAAGAATGTATCGCCGATTTAGGTCGTCGGACCAAGGTCGGGCAACGTGCAATTCAGTCGTGCCGGCCCCGATGCCATTACAAAGATTTTGGAAGATCGCGGCCTTTCCGTTTTCGAAGCAGGGCGTGATCTTGGCTAAACCAAGATCGCCGTCCGCAAAATGCGTGAAGCCCTTCTTGATCTCAGCCCACCGGCGGATTTCGGCCTCATGCTCGCCGGAAATGCTCGTTGAAATCATCGCCATTGGGACAAATGACGCCTCTGCATCATCCCCAACCGAGTTACTTGGGCTGATTTCTGCGATCGCCCCAAGCTGAGTCCAAGCCCAACCAGGTGGCATGGCCGCGAGGTCATCAGGCATTGACGCAATAGACTTTGGCTTTCGCGCTAGGCCTGCTTTGACCTTGGCTGCGCACGCCCTCGAAAGTCTTTCGAGCGCTTCCTTTGCAGGCTCATCCTTGGGGTCTTGCTGCACCAGCCTCCCGCCCACCGCCAGATCCAGAATCAGCGCCCGAAGCCGCTCAATTCCGTAGAGGCTGATCCGCTTTCTACCGCTGCGACCGCCCCTGCTCTTCTGCTGGATTGCGCCGGTCCAGATGTCGAGATTGTCGGCTACCAGCGCCGCAATGTCGCTCACGCCCCGCCCCCCAATGCATCGGACATAATATCCTTCAACTGATCGCGGATCGACTGGATGCCCGCCTGCTGCTTGTCATACCGGGCCAGCAATTCGTTGGGATCATGGCTTTCAGCCTCGGGCGTGTGGGGGTTCTTGAGATCAAGGTTGTGTCCGCGCGCCGCAACATCGGCGGCGCTGATCTTCCACGCCTGCTCGGTTTCTCTGCGGGCGCGGAAGCCATCGGCCTCTTCGCCCCACCAAGCTTGCTCTGCTTCGAACTCCTCGAACCGCATCGGCTTGGTCTTGTTGTAGCTGGTGATCCCTTCCGGATAGGGGTGTTCATAGAACCAGACATTCTTCGTCGGCGTGCCTTTGGTGAAGAACAGGATGTTGGTCCTGATGCCGGTATAGGGCGCGAACACGCCGCCCGGCAGGCGCACGATGGTGTGGAGGTTGCACTCTTCGATCAGGCTCCGCTTCATTGTGGACTTCACGCCTTCGCCGAACAGGAATCCATCGGGCAGAACTACAGCAGCGCGGCCGCCGGCCTTCAGCAGCTTGATGATCAGCGCAACAAATAGATCAGCGGTCTCGCGAGTGCGCAGCGACGCAGGGAAGTTCTGCTCGATCCCGTCTTGCTCCATTCCCCCGAAGGGAGGGTTAGTAGCGATAACAGGCACACGATCACGGTCGCCATAGTCGCGATAGGGCTTTTCGAGCGTGTTGCCGTGGATGATTCCACTCGGCGTATCGATGCCATGCAGAATCATGTTCGTAATGCACAGCATATGCGGCAGCGCTTTTTTCTCCACGCCGCGAATGGTCTTTTGGAGCAACGCCTCATCGTCGTGATTGCGAACCGATTTTCGCTTGTGGTCGATCGCGCAGGTCAGGAAGCCGCCGGTGCCGCAAGCGGGATCGAAAACGACTTCGTCGAGGCGCGGGTTTAGACGATCGATTATGAAGCGCGTGACCGCGCGCGGGGTGTAAAATTCACCCGCGTTCCCCGCGCTTTGAAGATCCTTCAAAATCTGTTCGTAGATCGCGCCGAAGGTGTGGCGATCTTCGCTGTTGTTGAAGTCGATCTCGTTGATCTTGTTGACCACCTGCCGCATCAGCGTGCCGGACTTCATATAGTTGTAAGTGTCTTCGAAAACGTCGCGCACGATCTTGGCGCGCTTGGCGACCTCGCCGCTGGCGGTAAGGTCTCCCTTCAGTTTGGGAAACAGTTGCAGGTTGATGAAATCGAGCAATGCGTCGCCCGTCATTCCCTCTCGGTCTGCCGCCCAGTTTCGCCAGCGCAAATGTTCGGGGATTGGCGAGACAAAGCCTTCATCGACCAGCTCCAGCTCTGCCTCGCGATCATCCAGAATCTTCAGGAAGAACATCCAGACAAGCTGGCTGATGCGCTGCGCGTCACCATCGACGCCGACATCCTTCCGCATGATGTCCTGGATGGATTTTATGACGCCGGAAACATTGCTCATTCGTTGGATGCCTGACCGTAAAGTTGTTCTTCGAGTTCGGTAAGGGCCGCGTCATAGGCATCCTTGCCGCCGAACGCACCCTTGATGATCTCGATCGGCGTTCCGATGCGATCGAAGGGCTGAAGGCGCAAGACTTTCGTATCCTCGATAGTCGAGATTCCTTCATCGGCATATTTGTCGAGCAAGGCCTCCAGCACAGCGCGCGCCTTTTCGCCGTACTTGGTAAAATAGTTCCGCTTTTTTACGTTGTCCGCCCGTTCGCGGCGGGTCAGCGGCGGCGCGCCGAAAGCCACGTGAACGAGTAGGTCGAAATCGCCGAAATCCTTGCCGACCTCCTCGGCGAGATTTTCCAGAACGACACCACGTTGCTCAAGCTCGTCGATGATCGCCTGCTTCCGTTCGCTGGCGTTCCAGTGCCAGATGAAATCGTCGAGCGACCCATATTCCGAAGCGATCTGCTTTCGCGCAAAATCGCGATAGGACTCTGTGACCAGGCGCCCATCGCTGCCGACATATTCAATCCGCTCATTCAGGACGCGCGCCGGTACGCCGCTGACGACCAGTTTCCTGGACCCCGTCGGATAGTCGAAATCCTCGCCATCCTCATCTTCGTCATCGGTCGACGGGTCAGGTGGCACGGGCGGATCGTCGTTACCCGGCTCGTAAATCACGACGGGTTCGCCATCGAAATCGGGATCGCGGAAAAGCTCGGTCGCCCGCTTGAAGTCCACGATATTGAAAAAGAACTTGTTATTGTCTTCGTCGATCCGCGTGCCGCGGCCGATAATCTGCTTGAACATGGTCATCGAGTTGATCGTCCGGTCCAGCACGATCAGCTTACAGGTTTTTGCATCGACGCCGGTGGTTAGCAGCTGCGACGTTGTCGCGATGACTGGATAGGGTTGTTCAGGGTCAATGAAGTTATCGAGCTGAGCTTTGCCTTCGTTGCTGTCTCCCGTGATGCGCATGACATATTTGGGATTATCGCGCGCCAACTTACCGGCGGCGTTGACGATAGCTTGGCGCATGCGCTCCGCGTGGTCGATGTCTTCGCAGAAGATGATTGTCTTCGCCATCGGGTCAGTGGCGTTGAGGAATTTCATCACCCGGTCTGCGACGAGTTTTGTTCGCTGGTTGAGGACTAAAATTCGGTCCATGTCAGCGCGATTATATTCGCGGACCTCAATCTCATGGCCGAGGTCATCCTTCATTCCGGCCGGAGGAGTCCACCCCATGACATCGCGGTCGATGTCGATCCTGATGACCTTGTATGGCGCAAGAAACCCGTCCTCGATGCCTTGCTTCAGAGTGTAGGTGTACACAGGCTCACCAAAATAGGTGATGTTGGAAACATACTCTGTCTCCTTGGGCGTTGCGGTCATCCCGACTTGAATTGCGCCCGAGAAATATTCGAGAATTTCCTTCCAGGCGCTATCGTCAGACGCGCTTCCGCGATGGCACTCGTCCACTACGATCAGATCGAAAAAGTCGCGCGAGACCGATTTGAAAATCTTGTCCCCTTCCTCAGGTCCGGTGAGGGCTTGATACAGGCCAAGATGAATCTCGTAGGCTGGGTCGATCCTCCGATTTTTCACTTTCGTCATCGCCTCGCCAAACGGTTTGAAATCGTTGACGAGCGTCTGATCGACCAAGATGTTGCGGTCGGCCAAGAACAATATGCGCTTCGCCGTGCCCGCTTTCCACAGTCGCCAAATGATCTGGAAAGTCGTGTAGGTTTTGCCGGTTCCCGTCGCCATCACCAGAAGAACCCGATTTTGGCCCTTCGCTATTGCCTCAACGGAACGATTGATCGCCTCCACCTGATAGTAACGGGGCTCTTTGTTCGACCCGTCGTTGAAATAGGGTTGCTCGACTAAGGCTCGCTCGGCGGGCTCGATGCCGTGAAACTTACGGTAGCGATCGTAAAGCAAGTCGGGGTCGGGGAATGCGTCTAAGCCGAATTCAGTTTCGATGACGTCGCCATCTGGTGCTGCGCGATTATGGGAAGCGAAGCCATCACCGTTCGAACTAAACGCACTCGGAAGGTCGAGAATTCCCGCATATCCCAATGCTTGTTGCAAGCCTGAGCTCACACCGTAGTTATTGTCTATGGCCTCAACGATCGCGAGCGGCAATCCTGGGTGCAACGAGAGAACATAGTCAGCGAATTTCTTCTTCTTTTTGTTGCGGGAAGAGAGCTGACCGCGAACGATAACGGGGCCGGGGGTCAACGTGACTTCGCGACGAATTTGGGCGAGCGGATTCCAGCCGGCCTGCTTCAGCGCAGGCGTGATAAAGAGGTCGCAAATATCACTTTCGCTGAGCCTCTTCTTCTCGATTTCGTCCACAGTGCCCCCAAAGTGCCGAAAGGTGTCGCGCGGATCGCGCACACTTACCAGTATCTTATATAGAAAGCTCGATTAGCTGTAAGCGCTGTTTCCGGGCCACCTTGCGTCGTGGGGTGATCGCGTCAGATGATGGGCTGTATGGATGACGACAGCCTTGCGAGCGCACTGGACACCTACACTGGAGTGGCTCGGGAGCCTGTTTGTCGACCGGAGTTGCTCGGTGCGA
>JAFKLT010000073.1 GCA_017309275.1 Sphingomonadales bacterium
AACATATAGTGGAGGATACATACAAAACCGATGTCCGCAATCGGCCGCAAGCCAACCTCGCTTCCCACACCCTCGTCATCCCGGACTTGATCCGGGATCCACAGCAACGGCCGAAACATGGACCCCGGATCAAGTCCAGGGTGACGAGGAAGAAACGTCGGACGTCAGTCGAAGCCCGCCTCCCGACTGCAAGCAGACTTCATCTTGGCCATTCAGGCATTCAGTTTATGTAGAACAAATTGCCAAGCTTGGTCATTTCCCTATCCGAAAGACTGCGCTTTGGCGTTCCAATGACGGCGCCGCCCAGCGGCCATATTTTCTGTAGTGCGAATTCATTCAGAATGCCGGAAACCGCAAAAGAAAACCCAGCGAAAGCCGCAGTTGGGAAACTAAATGTACTAAATGCCATGCCTCCGAACGTCGAAACAAACTGATGACAGTTCGCTTTAGAATTTTCAAATCCGCTATCGAATTGAAAGCCTGTATACATAATTTCCTCGGACCAATCTTGTCCTTTACATTCTCCAATACATACAATCCAATTAGAAGGCGGGACTCCTTTCTCCATAATATACTTACGCTCAGACGCGGTAGAAGCCATTGTTTCGCGATCCGCCAACTGCCACATCATCGAGACCAGAGCAAAATATGCTGCAACAGCAGTTCGTTCAGCGTCGTTGAGGGGCCACCACTCCGATTTTGCGAGACGGAGAAGGATTGGAGCGGCCCGCTCGTGCAGTTCCCGCATCCACCCACCATTACAGACTCTACATGCCCCCCTAATTTGCTGATTTCTTAGCGCCCCCTGCCGCGACATGGGTCCTTTACGCACGCTGTCAGACAAGACGCCGCCTGCCGAAGCAACGGGCCGTCGGACATCATGCCAAGTGCGATCCGCAGACCCAGGAAGATGCTTCTTCGCCCACTGGCCCCAATAGTGTTCTTTCGAATTTCCTGGCTCGCCGCAGAAGACACAGATGTTGGGAGGAGCAGACATTAATCGACCTTGATGGATGGCAAAGAAAAGATCAGACCACTATCGCCGTCCTAGAAAGCGGTCGATTTCATGAAATTGAATGCCGAGCACCATTTACGAGATACGGGCGTCATAATGAAAGCTTTAACTGTCCATTTTACTGTAGTGTTTGATCCAAACACGACCTAATATCTAAATATTCTTCTAAACATTGCTCGCCCACACCGCGTCGCCCACCACGCCGCGCGGTTGACGCTCCGCGAGGGATGGGTACATCTTCACCGATCCAAAGGAAAAGGGGCTTCACTCGATGCGTAAACTCGCCTTCCTCGGCGCGAGCCTGGTCATTCTCGCCGCCCAGCCCGTCCGCGCGCAGGAAGCCCCGGCCGCCGAGCCCGCGGCGGCACAGACCGCCTCCCCCGCCCCCGCGCCCTCCCCCACCGGCAGCGCGCGGCTCGCGGCCGAGCGGCGGTTTACCGGCGACGACCTGTTCGACCTGTCGATCGCCGCCGATCCGCAGATCAGCGCCGACGGGCGCCGCATCGCCTATGTGCGCCGGTCGAACGACATCATGACCGATCGCGCGGTCAGCGCGATCTGGCTGATCGACACCACCACCGGCGACGAAACCCCGCTGGGCGTCGCCGACGGCACCGCCGCCTTTTCGCCGCGCTGGTCGCCCGACGGCAAGCGGCTGGCCTATGTCTCGACCGCGGGCGGCAGCGCGCAGCTTTGGGTGCGCTGGATCGACGGCGGCCAGGCGGTGCGCCTGACCGGCCTGCCGACCGCGCCGTCGACCCTCGCCTGGTCGCCCGACGGCCGCTCGATCGCCTATACGATGCTCGTCAAGGATGACGGCCCCAGCTTTGGCAGCGCGCCGCGGAACAAGCCCGAGGGGGCGAAATGGGCCGAGCCGCTGGAGGTGCACGACCTGCTCGCCTATCGCGCCGACGGCGAGGGCTATCTGGAGCCCGGTTTCGAAAAGATCTTCACCGTCCCCGCGGCCGGCGGATCGCCGCGCCAGCTGACCTTCGGCCCCTATCACGACACCGGGCCGCTGTCCTGGTCGCGCGACGGGCGCACGCTCTATTTCGCCGCGAACCGCAAGCCCGACTGGCAGAACGACCCCGTCGAAAGCGAGATTTTCGGGCTCGACGTCGCCAGCGGCGCGGTGACCGCGCTGACCGACCGCAACGGCCCCGACGCGAACCCGCTCGTCTCGCCCGACGGGTCGAAAATCGCCTATCTCGGTTTCGACGACAAGATGCGCGCGTATGAGAACACCCAGCTTTATGTCATGAACCGCGACGGGTCGGGCAAGCGCGGGCTGACCGCGAGCTGGGATTACAGCGTCGACGCGATCCAGTGGGCCGCCGACGGCAAGGCGCTCTATGCGCAATATGACGATCATGGCGAGACCAAGGTCGCGCGCATCGGCCTCGACGGGGCGGTGCGCACCGCGGCGACCGGGCTTTCGGGCGGCGGGCTCGACCGGCCGTACACCGGCGGCAGCTTCACCGTGTCCGACGGCGGCGCGATCGCCTTTACCGGCGGCACCGCGACGCGCCCGGCCGAGGTGCAGCTGGCGCGCGGGGGCAGCGCGCGCATCCTCACCGACCTCAACCGCTCGCTGCGAGAGGTGAAGGCGCTGGGCGAGGTGCGCAAGATCACCGTCGCCTCCAGCCACGACGGCCAGACGATCGAGGGCTGGCTGACGCTGCCGCCCGGTTATCGCGAGGGGCAGCGCGTGCCGCTGATCCTCGAAATCCACGGCGGGCCGTTCGCGGCCTATGGCGGCCATTTCTCGACCGACAACCAGCTTTATGCCGCCGCGGGCTATGCCGTCCTGTCGTCGAACCCGCGCGGGTCGACCAGCTATGGCGCCGCCTTCGCGAACGAGATCGACAAGGCATATCCGGGCAACGACTATTTCGACCTGATCAGCATCGTCGACCGCGCGGTCGCGCTGGGCATCGCCGATCCCGATGCACTGTTCGTCACCGGCGGGTCGGGCGGCGGCGTGCTCACCAGCTGGATCGTCGGCAAGACCGACCGGTTCAAGGCCGCGGTCACGCAAAAGCCCGTGATCAACTGGACGACGCAGGCGCTGACCGCCGACGGGCCGGGTTTTTTCGGTCCCTATTGGCTGGGCGCCGAGCCGTGGGAAAAGCCCGAGCTGTTCTGGGCGCGCTCGCCGCTGTCGCTGGTCGGCAACGTCCGGACGCCGACGCTCGTCATCGTCGGGGCCGAGGATTATCGCACCCCGGTCAGCGAGTCCGAGCAATATTATACCGCGCTTCGCCTGCGCGGGGTGCCGACCGCGCTGATCAAGGTGCCCGGCGCCAGCCACGGCGGCATCGCCGCGCGCCCCTCGCAGTCGGCGGCGAAGGCGTCGGCGATCCTCGCCTGGTTCGAAAAGTACAGGAAGGGCTGGACGCCGCCGGCCGACGCTTCGGCGAAGTAGGGCCGGGCCGGGGGTCGGGGCGCGCTCAGGCCAGCTTCGGCAGGCCGTCCATGATCGCGGTCAGCGCCAGCGCATTGTCGCGCTCCATCGCGCTGTGCCCGGCGTTGGTGACGACATAGGTCGCGGGCTCGCCCCCCGCCGCGCGCAGCGCCGCGACCAGCCGCGACGCCTGGGTCAGCGGACAGACCTCGTCGAAGCGGCCGTGGACGATATGCGTGGGGATCGACGCGAGGGCCGCGATATTCTCAAAGAAATGCCCGGGCGCGATGAACAGGCCGTTGGCAAAATAATGCGCCTCAATCAAAGCAAAACACAACGCGAAATCGGCATCGCCGAACTTCCCTGTATCGGCGGTTTCGGGAATCATGTTTGAAATGACACCTTCCCAAAGCGACCATGTCAGCGCGGCGGTTAGCTGCCGTTCCTTCTCCTCCGGCGTCGTGGGCACCATGTCGAAAATCGCCTTGTACGATTTCATCACGTCGCCGCGCTCTTCGGGGGTCAGCACGCCCAGCAATTCGGCCCATTCGTCCGGATATTTGATATAGGCGCCCGGCGCGGTCAGCCCATACGGGTCCGCGCCCCACGTCGCGGCATTCCCCTGATACAGATAGAGCAGGTCTTCCGCCGCGCCCAGAAAGATGCCGCGCAGGATCAGGCTCGCGCAATGCCCCGGATGCGCGATGGCATAGGCCATCGCCAACGTACTTCCCCAACTCCCCCCGAACACGTGCATCCTGCCCGAAATATCCAGCGCCTCGCGCAGCTTTTCAATGTCGCCGATCAAGTCCGCGGTCGTGTTGTGCCGCAGCGCCGCGGCCGCCCCTGCCGCCGCAACATTCGGCTCGCTCTTCCCGCACCCGCGCTGGTCGAACAGGATGACCCGGTATCGCCTGGGATCGAAGAAGCGCGCCATGGCGGGCGCGCATGCCCCTCCCGGCCCGCCATGAAGGAACATCACGGGCTCGCCCGCCGGATTCCCATATTCCTCCCAATATATGCGGTGCCCCGCCTCTATATCGACTTCCAGCCAGCCGAAATTCAGGCACGGCGGCTGCGGATAGACCCACTCGTCGCCGATCTTGCTTGATGCCTGCAGCCGCGAAAAATCCATGCTTCCGTCCTTCAATCGATAATCCGTCCCTCGCTAGCGCATCGGCGGCGGTTCACAAAGCGGGTCGCGCTGGCTACGCTGATCCACACCCCCAAACAGGAAGCTTGCCCCAATGACCCTGCGCCTCACCGTCGCCGCTGCCTCCCTGCTCTTCGCCGTGCCAGCCGCTGCGCAGGCGAAACCCGATATCAGCGCGGCGAACCTCACCGAAACCGTCCGCACGCTTGCATCCGACCAGTTTCAAGGCCGTGCGCCCGGCACGATCGGCGAGGAACGCACCATCGGCTATCTGATCGGGCGGCTGCAGGCGCTGGGTCTCGAACCCGCAGGCAAGGACGGCGGCTGGACCCAGCCCGTCCCGCTCCTCCACACGCGTCTCGATGCCCCGACGACACTCGCATTCACGCGCAAGGGCGCCGCCACGCCGCTGACCCTCAACACCGACATCTATCTCTCGACGCTCCGCCCTGCCGATGCGGCGACCGTCGCCGGGGCACCGCTCGTCTTCGTCGGCTATGGCGTCAGCGCGCCCGAGCGCGGGTGGGACGACTTCAAAGGGCAGGATCTGAAAGGCAAGGTCGCCGTCTTCCTGATCAACGACCCCGATTTCGTTGCGACCAAGGGCGAGGACGCGTTCGGCAAGTTCGGCGGCCGGACCATGACATATTACGGCCGCTGGACCTATAAGTTCGAGGAGGCGTCGCGCCGCGGCGCGATTGCCGCGCTCATCGTGCACGACACCGATGGCGTCGGCTATGGCTGGAACGTGATCACCAGCCCCCGCGGCGAGAATTACGGCCTCGTCGTCCCGCCCGAGAAGCAGACCAGCCTCGCCTTGCAGGGCTGGATATCGGGCGAGGCCGCGACGAAGCTGTTCGCCGATGCCGGGCAGGATCTGGCAAAGCTCCGGGTTGCCGCGCGCCGCAAGACGTTCAAACCCGTCGACCTGGGCACCACCTTCGATGCGACGATCCCCGTGACGCATCAGGTCGTGCAAAGCCAGAATGTCCTCGCGAAAATTCCCGGCACCACGCGTCCCGAAGAGGTCGTGATGTATGGCGCGCATTGGGACGCCTATGGCGAAGGCAAGGCGGACGAGAAGGGCCGCATTTATCGCGCAGGCGCCAATGACGACGCGCTCGGCGTCGCCGGGCTGTTCGAGATCGCACGCAATTTCAAGACGGCACGGCCGCCCGAGCGCACCCTGCTGTTCGGCTTTTGGACCGCCGAAGAGCGCGGCCTCCTCGGCTCCGAAGCCTATGCCCAAAGCCCGCTGTATCCGGTCGAGAAGACCGTCGCCAACCTCGGGCTCGACATCCTCCAGACCGCCGGCAAGGCCAAGGACGTCATCCTGGTGGGCAAGGGGCAGGGCTCGCTGGAGGACGATCTTGCGCGCGTGGCGGCGGGCCAGGGTCGCGTCGTGAGCATCGAAAGCCTGCCGGAGCGCGGCCTGTTCTATCGCGCCGACCATTTCAGCATGGCGAAACGAGGCGTCCCCGTCCTCCTGATGATGGGCATCGCCGGAGCATCCGACCTGGTGAACGGTGGCAAGGAAGCGGGCCAGAAGTGGGTCGATGACTATACCGGCAAATGCTATCATCAGGCCTGCGACGCCTGGGACGAAAGCTGGAATCTCGACGGCGCGATTCAGGATATCGAGCTTTTCTATCAGATCGGCGACGAACTCGCCCGCTCTGCCAAATGGCCCGAGTGGAAGCCCGGCAGCGAGTTCAAGGTCCTCCGCGATCAAAGCGCTGCGTCGCGGAAATAATCGTCGGCGACAGGGCCCGCCGCATCAGACAGTCCGTCCGTCATTGCGGCGTCGCTGACGCCGGCAAGCGCCTCTTGCACAAGAGGTTGACACTCATTCCTTTGTGTCAGATATTTCTGTCATGACAGAAATTATCGAATCGCCTTCGAGACTTTCTCCGTCCGCAACGGAATTCATCCTTCATTGGGGCAATCTCGGCAGCCAATGGGGCGTCAACCGATCGGTCGCACAGATACATGCGCTGCTATTCATATCCGATCGCGCACTTCATGCGGAGGAAATCGCTGAAATGCTCGGGCTTGCGCGCTCGAATGTCTCCAATTCGATCAAGGAACTGCTCGGCTGGCGATTGATCGAGCGCGTTCCCATACTCGGCGACCGCCGGGACCATTTCACCGCCGAGACCGACATATGGGAGATGGTCACGCGCATCGCCGCAGGTCGCAAGGCACGCGAGATCGATCCTGCCGAGGCCGCGCTCAAGGCCTGCGTCGCGCACGCCGAAAACGACCCGGAACTCAGTGCAGGGGCGAAGGCGCGGCTCGGCGAGATGCTCGATTTCGTTACGGAGATGAGCCGGTGGCACGACGAGATGTTGCACGTGCCAAAGCCCGCGTTGATGCGGCTGATCAAACTCGGCGCCGGGGTCACGAAGCTGATCAACTGGCGGCCCGGCAAGGGTAAGGACGTTCGATAGGAGGCCGCTATGCGGAGCGAGAGGACGTGCCAATTCGAAGCGCCTGCTCCTGCCTTGTCGGACGATGACGCCGCGTTCCACGACCATCGCTTTCGCCGCCTGATACCCGCCGACGATTGGGCCGCGCTTCCCGGCGACGTCCGCCGCCGTTTCTCCAAACATCTGTCCGGCCAACGGGTCGCAACCTACAGCGGAGAGATCGTCTGGACGCGCCTTTCCCGCATGGGCCGACTGCTCGCGCAGATATGCAGGCTTATCGGCGCACCGCTGCCGACGAACGCCGGCGGCCCCGCACCCGCTGCCGTCGTGGTCAGCGAAGACAGGGTTTGCGGCGGACAGATATGGACGCGCATCTACGGCCGCGCGAAAGGGTATCCGCAGGTCATTCACAGCGCCAAGCGCTTTGCCGGAAGCACCGGGCTCGAGGAACATATCGGGGGAGGCTTCGGCACGGCGCTCACGGTGCGTGCCGAGGCCGATGCGCTGATTTTCATCTCCGATCATTATTTCTGGCAAGGCCCGCACCTGCGCCTTCGCCTGCCCCGCTGGCTGGCTCCGGGCAGAACCGTCGTGACGCATCAGCACCTCGGCGATCGCCGCTTTGCCTTCGACCTCAAGGTCACGCACCCGCTCTTCGGCGAAATATTGAACCAGCATGGCCTGTTCCGCGATGCCTGACGGTCCGGTCATCCTGTTCGACGCCGAATGCATACTCTGCTCGGCGAATGCCGGATTCGTGCTGAAACATGACAGGGCCGACTATTTCCTGCTCGCGTCGATCCAGGGAGAGTCGGGGGCGACTCTCGCCCTTCGCCACGACCTCGATCCGCACGATCCGACCAGCCTGCTGGTCGTCGACGGGACGACGGTCCGCCGCGACAGCGACGCCGTTCTCTTCATCTATGAAAAGCTCGGATGGCCGTGGCGGCTCGCCGGCTTGCTGCGCATCGTGCCATCCTTTCTGCGCGATCCGGCCTATCGCTGGGTGGCGCGCAATCGCTATCGCCTGTTCGGCAAACGATCGACCTGCTGGATCGCGCCGCCCGAGTATCGCAGCAGGATTCTTCCATGAGCGAGCAGTCCAACCCCATGAAGATATTGATCCTCGGCGGCTATGGCGTGTTCGGCGGCCGCCTTGCCGAACTCCTCTCCGACCGCCCCGACCTCGAGCTTCTCATTTGCGGTCGCGACCGCCAGCGCGCCGAAGCCTTCTGCGCCGCCTGGCGCGGTGCCGCGCAGGTGTCGCCTGTCGCGCTCGACCGCCGCGCCATCGCCGACGGCATCGCAGCGCATCAGCCCCACCTCGTCGTCGATGCCTCCGGTCCGTTCCAGGATTATGGCGCCGACCGCTATCGGGTGATCGAGGCCTGTATCGCGGCCAGGGTAGATTATCTCGACTTCGCCGACGCCGCCGATTTCGTGTTCGGCGTGGATGCGTTCGACGCGGATGCGAAAGCCGCGAACATCTTCGTCATCTCGGGCGTCAGCAGCTTTCCCGCACTGACCGCCGCGGTCTTGCGCGAAATGGCGACATCGATGGACATTCGCACGGTCGAGGGCGGGATAGCGCCGTCGCCCTTCGCCGGGATCGGCCTCAACGTGATGCGGGCGGTCGTCGGCTATGCCGGCGCGCCGGTGAAGCTGCGCCGCGGCGGCAAGGACGGCTTTGGCACCGGCCTTGCCGAGAGCCGGCGCTTCACCGTCGCGGTGCCCGGTCGCCTGCCGCTGCGCAGCATCCACTTCTCGCTCGTCGACGTCCCCGACCTGCAGGTGATTCCGCCGACCTATCCGGAACTCACCGATATCTGGATGGGCGCCGGCCCGGTGCCGGAAATCCTGCACCGCATCCTGAATCTGCTCGCAAGGGCCCGCGCGACCTTTCGCCTGCCCTCGCTCGAACCCTTCTCGCGTCTCTTTTACACCGTCCTCAACTGGATGAAGTTCGGCGAGCATCGCGGCGGCATGTATATTCGCGTGCACGGGGTCGCGGAGGGCGCGCATGTCGAACGAAGCTGGCATTTGCTCGCCGAGGGCGACGACGGCCCTTACATTCCGTCGATGGCGGTCGAGGGAATCGTCAGAAAGCTGCTGGCCGGCGAACGGCCGCGCCCCGGCGCACGGTCGGCGACCGAGGCGCTGACCCTGAAGGATTATGACGCGCTCTTCGCAAATCGCTCGATCCACACCGGCTTTCGCGAGGAGCGCCCGAACGCGCTGCTGTATGAAAGGATATTGGGATCGGCATTCGATCGCCTGCCTCCACGCGTTCGGGAATTGCACGGCAGCGCTGACGATCGCCGATGGAGCGGGCAGGCGACCGTTACGCGCGGACGCGGGCTGCTTGCGCGCATCGCCGCCGCGATCGTCGGCTTTCCAAAGGCGGCCGATTCGACCCCCGTCACCGTCACCTTCACCCGCGAAGAGGGGGCGGAGCGCTGGACGCGGAACTTCGACGGCAAGCGCTTTTCGTCACTCCAATATGCCGGCACCGGTCGCAGCGACCGGCTGCTCGTCGAACGCTTCGGTCCCGCCGCCTTCGCGATGGCCCTCGTCGTCGAGGACGGGCGCCTTCGTCTCGTACCGCGACGCTGGACGCTGTTCGCCATTCCGATGCCGCGCTTTCTGATGCCCGACGGCGCGAGCTTCGAAGCGGACGTCGACGGCAAATTTCATTTCAACGTCGAGATTGCGGCCCCGGTAATCGGGCTGATCGTCGCCTATCGCGGCATCCTGGAACCTGAAAACACCGCCTGACGCCGGTCAAATCCGCTTGCCCGATCCTTTTGCATCCTTACATTGGAGCGCACGAATATTTCTCCCCGGACGATGAGGATCGCCTTGCCATGCCCCGTAAGAATTTCCGCGCGCCGCTCGCGCTGGTCGCGCTGATGATGACGCCCGCCGCCGCACAGGCCGCCGATGCCGCTTCCGCTCCGTCGCCGGCGCTTACCTATCCCGCGACCGAGCGCGGCAACACCGTCGACCCGCAGTTCGGCGTCGATGTCGCCGACCCCTATCGCTGGCTCGAAGACGATGTCCGCGTCAATCCGAAGGTCGCGGCCTGGGTCGCCGACCAGAACAAGATCACCGACGCCTATCTCGCCACCCTCCCGGGCCGCGAGACGTTCAAGAAGCGGATGACCGAGCTCTATAACTACGAACGCTTCGGCCTGCCCACCAAGGCCGGGCCCCGCTACTTCTATACGCGCAACGACGGGCTTCAGGCCCAGTCGGTGCTTTATGTCCGCGAGGGGCTGAAGGGCGAGGGACGCGTCCTGATCGACCCGAACGCATGGGCCAAGGACGGCGCGACCGCGCTCGGCGAATGGAAGCCGTCGGAGGATGGCAAATTTCTGCTCTATTCGGTGCAGGACGGTGGCACCGACTGGCGTATCGTGCGCGTAAAGGACGTCGCGACCGGCCAGGACACGAGCGACGAGATCCGCTGGGTCAAATTCTCGGCGCTTGCCTGGGCGAAGGACGGCAGCGGCTTTTTCTATTCGCGCTTTCCGGAACCGAAGGAAGGCCAGGCCTTTCAGTCGCTCAACGAAAATCACGCCGTCTATTTCCATAAGCTCGGCACGCCGCAGAGCGCCGACATTCTGGTCCATGCAACGCCCGACAAGCCAAAGCTCAACAACAGCGCGGTCGTCACCGATGACGGCAAATATCTGCTCGTCGTCGGTTCCGAAGGCACCGACGAGCGCTATGGGCTGACGCTCTATCCGATCACCGCAAACGGCGTGGGCAAGCCGGTGACGCTGGTCGGCGATTTCGCGAACAACTGGGAATATGTGACCAACGAGGGCACGCGTTTCACCTTCGTCACCAACAAGGGCGCGCCGCGCCAGCGAATGGTGTCGATGGATATCAAAAAGCCCGCGACGCTGACGCAGCTCGTCGGCGAACAGGAGGCGACGCTGGTCGGCGCGTCGCGCGTCGGCAATCGCATCATCCTCTCCTACCTTGGCGACGCAAAGTCGGAGGCGCGCATGGTGGCGCTCGACGGCAAACCCGTCGCGAACATCAAGCTTGCCGACATCGGCTCGGCGTCGGGCTTCGGCGGCAAGTCGAGCGATCCCGAAACCTTCTATGCCTTCTCCAGCTTTGCGCGGCCGACGACGATCTATCGCCTCGACACCGCGACCGGAAAGAGCGAGATTTTCGCGGAGCCCAAGCTGACCTTCAAACCCGACGAGTTCACGGTCGAACAGCGTTTCTTCAAATCGAAGGACGGCACCGAAGTGCCGATGTTCCTGGTGATGAAAAAGGGCATCGACCGCAGCAAGGGCTCGCCGACGCTGCTCTATGGCTACGGCGGCTTCAACGTCTCGATGACCCCCGCCTTTTCGCCGACGCGCCTCGCATGGGTCGACAAGGGGGGCGTGCTCGCCATCGCCAATCTTCGTGGCGGCGGCGAATATGGCAAGGCGTGGCACGATGCCGGCCGGCTCGACAAGAAGCAGAATGTCTTCGACGACTTCATCGGCGCGGGGGAATATCTGATCGCGCAGGGCATCACCGGAAAGGGCCAGCTCGCGATCGAGGGCGGGTCGAACGGCGGCCTGCTCGTCGGCGCGGTTACCAACCAGCGCCCCGACCTGTTCGCTGCAGCGCTCCCGGCGGTCGGCGTGATGGACATGCTGCGCTTCGACCGCTTCACCGCAGGACGCTATTGGGTCGACGACTATGGCTATCCGTCGAAGGAAGCCGACTTCCGGAACCTGCTCGCCTATTCGCCCTATCATAATATCAAGAGCGGCCGGGCCTATCCGGCGGTGCTGGTAACGACGGCCGACACCGACGACCGCGTCGTGCCGGGCCACAGCTTCAAATATACCGCCGAACTGCAGCACGCCGACGTCGGCAACAAGCCTCACCTGATCCGCATCGAAACGCGCGCGGGTCACGGGTCGGGCAAGCCGACCGACAAGGTCATCGCCGAAGCGGCCGACAAATATGCCTTTGCGGCAAAATGGACCGGACTGAGCGTCGAATAGGGCGCTGGTCCGCCATCGCCGTCATCGCGCTGCTCTGCGCGGCGACGGCGGTCTGGTCGATTCTGCCCAACGGCAAGGCAGCCCGGATCGAACAGATCGCCGGCTGCTATGATCCCGCGGCGCTGCCGCCCGTCGAACATCTGGCCGACGGGCGCAGCGCGATGCGGCTCCGCGTCCTGCTATGGAATGTCGAAGGCCTGCCGTGGCCGGTCCGCAGCGGACGTCCGCAAAAGCTCGCGGCGATCGCCGACTGGATCGCCGCGCGTCGCAAGGCGGGACAAGGCCCCGACATAGTGATCCTGCACAAGGCGTTCGTCCCCGAGGCGTCGCGGATCGCGACAGCGGCCGGCTTTCGATCGATCATCCCCGGGCCGAGACTCGACCAGCGGCGAAGACTGGACGCCGCGCCTCCCCCGGCGCTCTATGCCGAAGACGCGCATTGGTGGAAGGGTGAGCGGGTCGGGAAGTGGCTCGACAGCGGCCTCTATATCGCGACCGATTTTCCGGTGACGAAGGCCGATTCCGAAGCCTTTGGCGCGGATAGCTGCGCCGGTTACGACTGCTTGTCGAACAAGGGCGCAATCCTCGCGACCCTCCGGATTCCCGGCACGCCCGCGCCGCTCTATCTCTTCAATACGCATCGCAATTCGCGCGAGCCCGCCAAGGTCGGCATCGCGCGCGCCGAAGCGTCGCATGTTTTGCAGACAAAAGAGAATGACGCCTTTCTGAAACTGCATGTGCCGGCAGGGTCGGCGATGATCGCGGCGGGCGACTTCAACAATTATCGCGCCGGCGACCGCAGCGGCCGCTTCGCCGAAGATCCGGCGTTTCGGTTGGCGGGCAAGGGGACCGGCTTCGCAGCACGCGCGGCGCCAATGACCGACGTCGCCGCCTGGCAGCAGGCCTATGATCTCGTCGGCTATCGCAGCGGCGACGCTCTGACCGTCGAGCCGCTGGCGGTCGCGACGCTTTTCGACGGCAAAAATGGCCCTCGTCTTTCGGACCATGACGCCCAATATATCATCTTCCGCATAAGCTGGCGCGGCGCGGCCGGATCGACGCCATCCGTTCCGCAGTGCCGCGCCCGACCCTGAAAGAATCGCCATGTCCTATACCCTCGCCTTTTCCGCTACCGATCCTGCCGAGCTGTGGAGCGAGGCCGCCGACGCCGCCGAGGCGCTCGTTGCGGGCGAAACGGACGGTATCGCCAATATGGCGAACCTCGCGGCGCTGATCTGGCAGGCGATCCCCGGCCTCAACTGGGCGGGCTTCTATCGCTTCGACGGCAAGGAACTCGTCCTTGGCCCGTTCCAGGGCAAGGCCGCGTGCATCCGCATCCCGCTCGACAAGGGCGTGTGCGGCGCGGCGGCGCGCCTTCGCGAAACGCAGCGCGTCGAGGATGTCCATTCCTTCCCCGGCCACATCGCGTGCGACGCCGACAGCCGCAGCGAACTGGTCGTCCCGATCCTCGCAGAAGGGCGCCTGATCGGCGTGCTCGACCTCGACAGCCCGCGCCCCGCGCGCTTCACGGCCGAGGACCAGCGCGGCGCCGAGGCACTGGTCGCGCGCGTCGCCGCTGCGCTGGCCGCCTGACCCAAATTGGGACGCAAATCTCAGGGTTAACGGATTCGCGGGAATCGGTTCAATTTGCTAACAGACTGTTAACCAATCGCTAGCCGCCGTAACAGGCGCGCGGGCCGGGATAACAGGGAGTTAGTCATGCGCACCATCTTGCTTCTTGGCGTTGCCGCGGGAGCCATCCTGCTGGCAGGCCGCGCGTCGAGCGCGGAAATGCCTGCGCCGAGCGCGCCGAAGCTCGAATATGGCACCCCCGCAGCGCCCGACGCTCGCGTCTATACCGGTTCGCCCGACCGCGTGCCGAGCGAAGTCGAATATCGCCAGGTGAACGGTTCCTATGACGCCGAGGGGCGCTGGACCGGCACCTGGGACGGTACCTATGAGGCGCCCGACGGCCGCCGTTACGAGGGCCGTTATGAAGGCACGGTCGAAGGCACCGGCGCGGGCTATCCGCCGCCGCCCGAATATGATCCCCGCTATGGCGGCCCCGATCCCCGCTATGGCGGCCCCGATCCGCGCTATGGCGGCCCCGATCCGCGCGATGCGGACATGATGCGCCGTTGCGGTCATGACGGCCGGATCGGCGGCGCAGTGATCGGCGGCGTCGTGGGCGGTGTCGTCGGCAACCGCGTCGCGGGCCATGGCGACCGCACCGCGGGCACGCTGGTCGGCGGCGGCCTCGGCGCGCTCGCCGGATCGGCCATCGGCGGCGAAGCCGACAAGAAGAAATGCGAAGAATGGTGGGCCAGCCGTGGCGGTCATCACCAGGGCGGCGGCTATTATGGCTACGGCTACCCCGGCACGACGGTCTATCAGCAAGGCGGCTATGCCTATTCGGGTTACGGCTACGGCTGGTACACGCCGGGTGTCGTCGTGACCACGATCATCACCAACGGTGCCCCCGTCGTGACCGAGACGGTCGAGACGACCACCAAGACCTATTATGAAAATGTTCCGGTGCGGAAACGCTACGCTCCCAAGAAAAAGTGGAAGCCCAAGGCCAAGCCGCGCTGCGCCTGCTAACACCCGGATAGGTCTGGTCACCTATATCTGGTCCCGAAGGCCCGTCATCCCAGCGGATGGCGGGTCTTTCGATTCACCGCGCATCGATACCGGTTCAGCGGCGCGAAAGCATGGCAAGCCTAGGGAAAGCCTATTGCGGGTGGGACTGTCCTGTGCCCGCGCCCGGGGAGTATCCCTTCGATGCGTAAATTCATGAGCTTCGCCACCGCGACCGCGATCGTCATGACCTCGCTGGCTTCGGTGCCCGCCGAGGCGCGAGGACGTCACGGCGGCTGGGGCCACCGCGACCGCGACAATATCAGCACCGGCGACGTGCTGGGCGGCCTGCTGATCATCGGCACGATCGCCGCCATCGCCAGCGCCGCGAGCAAGGACAAGTCCGATCGCCGCGACCGCGATGATCGTTACGATCCGCCCTATCGCGAGCCGCGGCAGGATACGCCCAATTACGAACCGCAGGCGGATGGCGCCGAACCCTATGGCGACGGTACGACCGAAGTGCGCCCCTATGGCACCGGCGAGGCGGAGGCCCGCGCCGCCGACGCCTGCAGCTGGGCGGTCGAGGGCGAAATGGGCGACGACGCCCGCGTCGAAAGCATCACCGAAACCAGGCCTAATGACGGCGGCTGGTACGTCACCGGCACCGCCTCTCGCCTCAGCGGCGAGGTCCGCAGTTTCGGTTGCAGCTACAAGAGCGGCCGCGTCGTGGACGTCCGTTTCAACTGACCCTTTCCTCGCATTTCCGGCAAAGGCCTCTCGCCCCGCGGCGAGGGGCCTTTTCCACATGAACGCCAGCAAAACCGAGGCTGAACCTCAGATAAGCGGGGAGTTCAGGACCGCGTCACCGCCGAATCGGTAAAAGACTCGCAACAGGCTGCAACGGGTGCCGCCTGCGCTATCTGGAGACCGAACCATGGCTATGAAAGCTTCGTTTACCAAGGCCGCGATTGGTGCGGCCACCGCCGGCGCAATGCTGATGAGCGCCGCCCCCGCCACCGCACGCGATCGCCACGATCGCGACGGCATCAGCGCGGGCGAGATCATCGCCGGCGCCGTCGTGATCGGCGGCCTGGCCGCCATCCTGTCCGCCGACAACGACCGCGATGGCCGTTATGACGATCGCTACGGCCGCTATGACGACCGTTATGGTCGTTACGATGATCGCTACAATCGCGGCCGCTACGACAATGATCCGCGTTATGGCTACGGCTATGACTATAATCGCTATGGCAACAGCCGCAGCGCCGTCAGCCAGTGTGTCAGCGCCGTCGAACGCGGCACGACGCGCTATGGCCGCACCGACGTTACCCAGGTGACCAGCATCGACCGCAAGCGCGACGGCTATCGCGTCAAGGGCCGCGTCGTCGTCCGCGACGGTTACGGCGGCCGCTGGGGCCGTGGCGGCTATTACGACCAGGGCAAGTTCAGCTGCGACGTGCGCTATGGCCGCGTGCAGGACATCGGCTACTCGGGCCTGCGCTAAACCGCTGACCGCCTGAACCGAAAAGAGAGGCCCGCCCGTGGAGACCCCACGCGGCGGGCCTCTTGCGTCGCGTCGCGCCGCACCGCATGAAGCGGCATGCTTCGACACATGCTGGCAGCAACGCTGCTTCTCGCCGCCCCGACGACCGCCTTCGCAAAGGAGGAAACGCCCGCCGCCGATCCCGCGCGACTGAAGGCGCTGGTCGAAAAGCTGGTCTCGTTCGGCACGCGCCACACCCTGTCGTCGACCACCGATCCGAAGCGCGGCATCGGTGCCGCGCGCAACTGGGGCGCGGGCGAATTCGAACGCCTGTCAAAGGCGTGCGGCGGCTGCCTGACCGTCGAACGTATCAGCGACCGTTTCGAGGGGCCCCGCGCCCCCGCCGGCGTGATCGTCGAAAATGTCCTGGCGATCCAGAAGGGCAGCGATCCGAATCGCGTGATCATCATCGCCGGGCATATCGACAGCCGGGTGACCGATCCCATGAACTTCACCGACGATGCGCCCGGCGCCAACGACGACGGATCGGGCACCGCGCTGGTGCTGGAGGCCGCGCGCCTTTTGTCGAAGGAAAAGCATCGCGCGACGATCGTCTATGCGCTGCTTTCCGGCGAAGAACAGGGGCTGTGGGGCGGCAAGCTGATCGCCCGCCATGCCAAGGACAAGGGCTGGCAAGTCGTCGCGATGCTCAACAATGATATCGTCGGCGGCACCCATGGCACCGACGGCACCATCGTCGACAATCGCGTCCGCGTGTTCAGCGAGGGTATCCGCGCATCGGAAGACCTGGCGGCCCAGCTCGCGCGGCGCGGGATCGGCGGCGAGGACGACGGTCCGTCGCGCGCGCTTGCCAAGGCCGCCGTGCGCGCCGGCCAGCACAACCCCGCGATCGGGCTGGAAGTGCTTGCCGTCCGGCGTCCCGACCGCTTCCGTCGCGGCGGCGATCATCTGCCTTCGCTCGAACTCGGCTATCCGGCGATCCGCTTCACCGTCGGGGTTGAGGATTACGACCACCAGCATCAGGATCTGCGTGTCGAAGACGGACGCAAATATGGCGATACCGTCGACGAGATGGACTTCCCCTATCTGGCGCGCGTGACGGCACTCAACGTCGCGCTCGCGCGCGAACTCGCCGACGCGCCCGCGGCGCCCGCAAGCGTCAGCATCGATGGTGCGGTCAGCTCGAACACGACGGTCCGCTGGACGGCGGTCGAGGGGGCCGCGTCCTATCGCATCTACTGGCGCCGCGCCGACCGCAGCGACTGGACCGAGAGCCGGCTCGTCCCGTCCGATTCCGGAACGGCATTAATTTTGCCCGGTGTGATCGTCGACGATAATTTCTTTGGAGTTTCAGCCGTTTCCGCGAACGGCGAGGAAAGCATCGTGACGTTCGGCGGCCTTCCGTCCGTCTCATAATTATCAAGCATGATATACGAAAATTTACCTTCGCGCGTTAAGGCACCGATGGGACCACAATGACCGCCTGGCGTGGGTGACAGGCGGAGAAGAATATTGGGTCGCCCATGCCGAATCCCGAGGCCACTACTGCCTCAACGGTCTCAGCCGAAAAGCGTCAGCCGCGACAGTCGCGGCTGGTAAAGGGTGCGCTCGGCTGCCAGCGGCTCGGTCGCTTCGATGTTACAATTCGCAATGTGTCCGAAACCGGCATCGGCGGGCAGGGCCCGCACTCGCTGAACCTTGGCGAGCGCATGACCGTCTTCCTGCCGGGACACGAACCGATGCTCGGCACGGTGCGCTGGGTATCGGGCAACCGCTTCGGCCTCGAAACCGACAAGCCGGTCGAAACGATGCGGCTGCGCGCCTCGCACGGCGACGACCTGCGCACCGCCGACGCGGTGGCCGATTTCCAGATCGTCCCCGCTCCCAAGATGGACACCTGGCGACCCGGGCTGACGCGCGGAACCTCCATGCCAGGACATTTCGGCCGAAAACGCTGAGCTTGCGGCCGTCCGCTCCCTACCGGAATCTGACATTTCTTTTTCGTCACCCCGGACTTGATCCGGGGTCCATGCTTCGGCCGCTGTTATGGATCCCGGATCAAGTCCGGGATGACGAAGACATAGGAAACCAGGCCAGTTTGCGACCGATTGCGGCCATTTAATCCTCCCTGTGCCGTAGCATGGGGAAAGGCCTTTCCTACAATATCCGGCTATGTCAGCGTCGATCCCGGCTCTTTCATTCAGTGAACAAACGCGGTCCCCGCCGGTCTTCTTACGACCACGCGCCCACCGCATCGCGTGGTGCAGACCGGGGAGCGCACAAGGCTGAACTTTCCTGAACTTTGGAAGGGAATAAAGTCCGCAATCGACCCGAAGCCAGCCGCTGCCTTGCGCCGTCTGCACAAAGAAAAACCGGCGCGGATCGCTCCGCGCCGGTTCCCCCGTATAAACTCTGTCAGTTGAAGCGGCTCAGGCGACCCGGCGCACTTCATTCCCTTCTTCGTCGATGTCCCGCAGGACATATCCGCGGCCCCAGACCGTCTCGATGTAATTTTCGCCGCCGCAGGCCAGCGCGAGCTTCTTGCGCAGCTTGCAGATGAAGACGTCGATGATCTTCAGTTCGGGCTCGTCCATGCCGCCGTACAGGTGGTTCAGGAACATTTCCTTGGTCAGCGTCGTGCCCTTGCGCAGGCTCAGCAGTTCCAGCATCTGATATTCCTTGCCGGTCAGATGCACGCGAACGCTGTCGACCTCGACCGTCTTGGTGTCGAGATTGACCGCGAGCTTGCCCGTCTTGATCACGCTCTGGCTGTGGCCCTTCGACCGACGCACGACGGCGTGGATGCGGGCGACCAGTTCGTCGCGATGGAACGGCTTGGTGACATAATCGTCGGCACCGAAGCCGAACGAACGCACCTTCGAATCCATTTCCGAAATGCCCGACAGGATCAGAACCGGCGTCTGCACCTTGGCAGTGCGCAGCTTCTTCAGCACGTCATAGCCGTGCATGTCGGGCAGATTCAGGTCGAGCAGAATGATATCGTAATCATAGAGCTTGCCGAGATCCAAGCCCTCTTCCCCCAGGTCGGTGGTATAGACGTTGAAGCCCTCGGTGGTGAGCATCGTGTCGATCGCTTTCGCGGTCGTCGGCTCGTCCTCGATCAGCAGTACGCGCATTGGGCACCCCTTGACTGTTTTCCACGATGATCCCGCGAACCCGATCGCATGACCCCCTGGCTGCGCCGACCGAACCCCCATTATGGGACTGCCGGAACATTAACCATGAAACAAATGAAGGGAAAAGGTTAATTTTGACTTAACCCGCAGAAGTCCACGAGTCGCGGCCAATTTGCAACAGCGGGCCGGCCTATGTTCGTGCCGATCCCAGCTCCGACAATCGCGCATGCGCACCGGTGCACGACAGCTTCAGATTGTCGACCAGGAAATCCGAAAGCGCGCGAACGCGGGCCGGTCGCAGGCGCGACGGCGGCGACAGCAGATGCAGATAGGATTGCGGCGGCGACCAGTCGTCGAGGATACGCACGAGTGCGCCCGAGGCGAGCTCCTCGGCGGCGATGAAGTCGGGCAGCATCGCGACCCCGCCTCCCGCGACGAGCAGCGGCACGGCGATATCGCCATTGTTCGCGAACAGCGGTCCGGTCGGCAGCACCGTCGCCTCTTCGCCCTTGCGCTGGAAATGCAGCGGCATTGCACGCTGGCGATGGCCGTACCCGACCAGCCGATGGCCCGCGAGCTCGAGCGGATGTTTCGGCGTGCCGTGCTTTTCCAGATAGGCGGGGCTCGCCAGCACCGACGTCGCCACCGGCGCGATGGTCCGCGCGAGCAGGCTTGAATCGGCCAGCGGAGAAATACGCAGCGTCAGGTCGATCCCTTCGGCGATGGGATCGTTCCGCGCGTCGCTCAGCAGCACCTCGATCTCGACAGAGGGATGCTGATCGAGAAACGCGGCAAGCGGCGGCCCCAGCACCTTGATCCCAAAGCTCATCGGTGCGGCAAGGCGGATCGGTCCGACGAGGTCCAGACGGTCGCCGCGCGCCGCCTCGGTCGCGGCGGTCGCTGCCGCGACCATCGCGCGCGCTTCCTCGATCAGGCCGGCGCCTGCGGTCGACAGCGTCACCGATCGCGAACTGCGGTGCAGCAAGCTGATCCCCAGCGCGGTCTCGAGCCGCGTCACCGCCTTCGACACGCTCGCTTTCGACAATCCCAGCGCCGCGGCCGCCGCGGTGAAGCTGCCGCCGTCGGCGACGGCCACGAAACAGGCCCAGCCTTCATAATCGGGAAGCGCCACAAATACCCCCTGAATGGAAACAATGGTTTTCCATCTACGCTATTTCAGAAACGATCCCAATGCCTATTTTGACCTCAACGCACCAAGCCGCGCCGGCACCGATGCCAGGCGGCGGCAGCGAAGAAAGGAATGCCCGATGATCGATATCCGCAAGTTCGAAACGCTGGGCCACGCCAACCATGGCTGGCTCGACGCCCGTCATCACTTTTCGTTCGCCGACTATTATGATCCCGATCGCATGAGCTGGGGCGCGCTGCGCGTCTGGAACGACGATGCCATCGCGGCGCAGGCCGGCTTCCCGCCGCACCCGCACCGCGACATGGAGATCATCACCTATGTTCGCACCGGCGCGATCAGCCATCGCGACAGCATGGGCAACGCCGGCCGCACCGCCGCGGGCGACGTCCAGGTGATGAGCGCCGGCACCGGCGTGACGCACAGCGAGTTCAACCTCGAGGATGAGGAAACGACGCTGTTCCAGATCTGGATCATGCCCGACCGTGACGGCGGCAATCCCGGCTGGGGCGCGCGCCAGTTTCCGAAGGCCGACCGCTCGGGCCAGTTCGTGACCGTGGCCAGCGGTATCGAGGGCGACGACGCCCTGCCGATCCGCGCCGACGCCCGGGTGGCCGCCGCGACGGTCGGTGCCGGCGAGACGGTGCGGTACGACCTCGGGGCCGGCCGCCACGCCTATCTGGTTGCCGCCAAGGGCCGCATCCGCGTCAACGGTCAGGATGCCGATCCCCGCGACGGCATCGCGATCCGCGACGTCGGCACGATCGAGGTCGAAGCGCTCGACGACGCCGAACTGGTGCTGGTCGACAGCCTCTGACGAGCCTCCCCCGGGCCGCCGCCCTGCCCCCCTCCCCGGGCGGCGGCCCACCCCTCTCCCCTCCGTTCAAGTCCAAGGAGCAATGCCATGACCAATATTCTTCGTATCGACGCCAGCGCCCGCCATCAGGGCTCGACCACCCGCGGCCTGACCGACCGTCTGGTCGAACGCCTGCTCGGCCAGAGCTATGGCGCCAAGGTCGTTCACCGCGACCTCGCCGCGACCCCGCCCGCCCTGCTCGATGAAAGCTGGGTGTTCGCGAACTTCACCGACGAGGCCGATCGCAGCGCCGACCAGAAGGCCGCGCTGGCCATCTCCGACGAGCTGATCGCCGAACTCGAAGCCGCCGACACGGTCGTCATCGGCGTCCCCGTCTACAACTTCGGCATCCCGGCTTCGCTGAAGGCGTGGATCGACCTGATCGCCCGCGCCCGCCGCACCTTCCGCTACACCGAAAGCGGCCCCGAAGGCCTGCTCACGGGCAAGAAGGCCTATCTGGTCGTCGCCTCGGGCGGCGTGCCCGTCGGCAGCGACTATGACTTCGCCACCGGCTATCTGCGCCATGTGCTCGGTTTCGTCGGCATCACCGACGTCACCGTCATCGCCGCCGGCCAGCAGATGATGGACGAGGAAGCCGTCAACCGCGCGACCGCCGCGATCGACGAGCTGAAGCAGGCCGCATGATGTCGACGCGTCGTCTCCCGAGCCTGTTCCTTTCGCATGGCTCGCCGATGATGGCGCTCGAGCCCAGCCCGGCGCGAAGCTTTCTCGCCGGGCTGGGCGCCCGCCTGCCGCGTCCGCGTGCGATCCTGGTCGTGTCGGCGCACCATGACGCGTCGTTCGAGGGCGGCCGCGCGACGGTAACCGCCTCGCCCGCGCCGCCGACGATCCACGACTTCGGCGGCTTCCCCGACGAACTCTTCGCCATGCGCTATCCCGCGCCCGGCGACCCCGCCTTGGCGCAGCGCATCGTCGAACTGCTCGCCGCCCACCAGCTGACCGTCACGGCCGATCCGACCCGCGGCCTCGATCATGGCGCATGGGTTCCGCTGTCGCTGATCTATCCCGATGCCGATATTCCCGTCGTCCAGCTCTCGATCGCATCGAGCGCGCCGCCGGAATGGCACTATGCCCTCGGCCAGGCGCTCGCCCCGCTTCGCGATGACGATGTGCTGATCATCGGTTCGGGCAGCATCACCCATAACCTCCGCGCCTATTTCACCACCCGCCCGCCGATCGACGCGCCGGCGCCGGCGTGGGTCAGCGACTTTACCGCCTGGGTTGCCGGACGCCTGGACACCGACGCCGTCGACGACGTCCTCCACGCGGTCGACCGCGCGCCGCACGGGCATGACAATCATCCGACCCCCGACCATATCCTGCCGCTTTTCGTCGCGATGGGCGCGGGAGCCGATGGCCAGAGCCTTCGCGCCAGGCGGCTGCACGCCAGCACCACCTATGCCGTGCTCGCGATGGACGTTTACGCTTTCGGCGAGGAGACTGTCGCCGTATAGCGCGGCATGCTTCTTTCAGACCGTGTTCTATTCCTCGATGGCGAGGCCCTCGTTATCGACAAGCCTGAAGGGCTGCCCGTCGACGCACCGCGCGACGGCAGCCTCAGCCTGGAAAACCATCTCGACAGCTTGCGCTTCGGATTCAAGCGCTGGCCGCTTCCCGTCCACCGGCTCGACCGCGACACCTCCGGCTGCCTCCTCCTCGCGCGCAACCCAAAGGCGCACGGCCGCTTCACCCGTGCCTTCGAAAGCCGCGAGGTCGACAAGCAATATCTGGCGATCCTCGACGGCGAGCCCGTCGACGACCGCGGCATCATCGACCTGCCGCTCGGCAAGGTATCGACCGCCGAAGAGGGCTGGCGCATGGTCGTCGATCCAAAGGGCAAGCCGTCGGTCTCGCACTGGGAAAAGCTGGCGGTCGTCAACGGCCGCGCGCTGCTCCGTTTCCGCCCGGAGACCGGCCGCACGCATCAGCTTCGCGTCCATGCGCTCGACGGCCTGGGCTTTCCGATTGTCGGCGACCCCGTCTATGGCACCGGCCGCGCCAGGGATCGCACGATGCTCCACGCCGAAAGGCTGGTCGTAAAACGTGACGTCAAGCCGTCAATAATTGCCGAGGCTCCCTTCCCCGATCGCTTCGCGGCGCTCGGCTTCGCCGCACCCGAAGGCGCCGCGCCGACCCGTGGCTGACATTCCCGAAACCGCGATCAGCGAAAAGTTTCTCGCGGGGACGGGCCCCGGCGGTCAGAATGTCAACAAGGTCGCGACCGCATGCCAGCTTCGCGTCGATGTTTTCGCGCTTGGGCTCGAGCCCGATGCCTATCGCCGCCTCAAGACGCTCGCCGGCAGCCGTATGACGACCGAGGGCGAACTCGTCATCCTCGCGCGGCGATACCGGACACAGGAAGCGAACCGCACCGACGCACGGCAGCGGTTGAACGAACTCGTCGACGCCGCACTCGTCCGCCCCGAAAGGCGGATCAAGACGAAGCCCAGCAAGGCGGCCAGGGCGAAGCGCGTCGACACCAAGAAAGCGCGCAGCTCGGTCAAGGCCGGCCGCGGCCGCGTGCGCGTCGACTGACCCATGAACCTGTACCGGCTCGACGCCGCCGCGGCCCATATTTATGCCGCTTTCGGCATAGAGGCGGGCGACGATCCGTGGTCCGGCGACTATGTCACGCCGGGCCGTCCCGCGCCGGTGATCGCGCCCGACAGCCGCGGCGGACCGCGCCGCTATCTGCGCCCGAAACTCTGGGGCGTCCCGCCACCGCCACAGGGGACGCAGCCGGTCACCACCGTCCGCAACCTGACCAGCCCGTTCTGGATCGGCACGCTGCGCCACCCCGAACTCCGCTGCCTGATCCCGGCGACCAGCTTTGCCTTATGGTCGGGACCGACCGGCGCCAGGCGCCAGCTCTGGGCATCGCTTCCCGGCCGCCCGATCTTCGCCTTCGCGGGTATTCAGCGGCAGAACGAGGATTGGCCCGGCTTTGCGGTGCTTACGACCGATCCGAACCGGATGATCGAGCGGCACAATCCGGCCGCGATGCCGGTCATCCTGCATCCCGAGGATCATGAGCGCTGGCTGACCGCCGAATGGCGCGAGGCGAGCGCGCTCGTCGCTCCCTATCCCGGCCATTTGATGGCGGTCACGGACGTCCCACCCTACTCGTAATTTCACCATATTCCTTCACTTTGCGATAACCAGCGGCACGGTAAATCCCGCAGATCGACAGACCGCTGGGATTCGCAAAAGTGCTGATGACGACAAAATCCGCCAAGCAAGGACGCGGTGCCGAGCGCGCAACGGTTCAGGCCCGCGCGCGTTTCCGCGAGCCCGGGCTCAATCCGTTCGATGTCGACCTGTTCGACCTGTCCTCGACCGGCTTTCGCATGGTCACCGCATTCCGGCCCGAGATCGGCAAGCATGTCTGGGTGAACCTGCCCGGCCTGCAGCCGCTCGAAGCGGTGGTCCGCCGCGCCGAAGGCAATAATTACGGCTGCGAGTTTGTCCATCCGCTCCACCCGTCGGTGGCGCAGCATCTTCAGATCAAGCTCGGCCGCTGATCGACCGCGCGATCAGCCTTCGGGCTTTTCGGACTTCTTCAGGATATGCTTCCATTCGTCGGGCGTGACGCGTCCGACCGACAGGCGCGACAGACGGATCAGGTCCATGTCGGCAAGCTTGGGGTCGGCCTTGATCGCCGCGAGCGTCACCGGATGCTTCAGCGCACGCACCGGCGCGACGCGCACGACCACCCACGGCGAGCCTTCGTCGGCGGTCGGGTCCGGAAAGCTCTCCTCGGTGATCTTCATGATCCCGACGCATTCCTTGCCGATATTGCTGTGATAGAAGAGCGCCTCGTCGCCGACCTTCATCGCTTTCAGGTTCAGCTTGGCGCTATGGTTGCGCACGCCGTCCCACATTCCGGTCCCATCGTGCACGAGTTGTTCCCACGCATAGGCGTCGGGTTCGGATTTCATCAGCCAATATTGCTTGCCCATGCGCGCGGGCTTAGCCGAGCCATGCGCGGGACGGAACCGCCTTTTTCCCTTTGCCACGCACGCACCAGCGCCTAAATCGCGACTCATCCAGCGCCGCCGTGGCGCCGCCCCTTATCATATGGACTTTTTACGCATGACTGCTGCCGTTCCCGTCATTTCCATGTCGCTTCCCGCCGACCAGTTCGCGAAGGATTTCGGCGCCTCGTTCGAACGCTTCGGTTTCGCCATGATCACCGACCATGGCATCGATCCCGAACTGATCGACGAGGCATGGTCGAAAGCGAAGGAATTCTTCGCCCTGCCCGAAGAAACGAAGCGCGCCTATCACATCACGGGCGGCGGCGGGGCTCGCGGCTATACGCCCTTCGGCACCGAGATCGCCAAGGGCGCGAAGGAAGTCGACCTCAAGGAATTCTGGCACGTCGGCCGCGACCTGCCCGCGGGCCATCACCTCGCCGCACAGCAGCCGAACAATGTGTGGCCGAAGGAAGTCGAAGGCTTCCGCGCCGCCTATGACAAGCTGTTCGCCGAATTCGACCGCGTCGGCGGCCGCCTGCTGTCGGGAATCGCCCGGTACCTGGGCCTTGCGTCCGACTTCTTCGACGACACGGTCAAGGACGGCAACAGCGTGATGCGCCTGCTCCACTATCCGCCCGTCGCCGCCCCCGCAAAGGGCATCCGCGCCGAGGCGCATGAGGACATCAACACGATCACGCTGCTGCTCGGCGCCGAGGAAGCGGGCCTCGAAATCCTCGACAAGGACGGAAGCTGGCTCCCCGTTTCGCCGCCGCCGGGCGCGATGGCGGTCAACGTCGGCGACATGCTGCAGCGGCTGACCAACAACAAATTGCCCTCGACGACGCATCGCGTCCGCAATCCCGACGAAGGCCGCGCCAGCGTCGCGCGCTATTCGATGCCCTTCTTCCTCCACTTCCGTTCGGACTATCCGATCGAGACGCTGGAAAATTGCATCAGCGCCTCGCATCCGAACCTCTATCCGACGCCGATCACGGCCGACGAATATCTGCAGGAACGGCTGCGCGAGATCGGGCTGAAGAAATAAGGTCTCAGCGATCGGGGAGCGCGTAGACGTCGCGCTCCAGCCCGTCGGGAAAGCGCGCGCGCGTCATCACGCTGCCGCCGAGCTTTTCGGCAAGCTGGCGCGCGGCGACGTTTGCGTCGTTCATGTGCGTCTCCACGACATCCCATCCGAGCGTCCGATAGCCGAAAGCGATCGCGGCGCGCGACGCTTCGACGGCATAGCCCATGCGGCGCGCGGCGGGGACAATCCACCAGGTAAGCTCGGATCGCGGCCAGCCTTCGGCCCACCAGAGGCCGCAACCGCCGATCATGCGCCCGCTTGCGCGCTCGACGACCGCCCAGCGGCCATAACCGCGCAGCGCCCAATGGCCGAGATCGGCGGCGAGCACGCGCCACGCCGCACTGGGGTCCATCGGCCCGCCATAAAAGCGCGACGCATCGGCATCGGCGAAAAAGTCGCGATAGACAGGGAAATCGTCCGCTTCCGGCGCACGCAGGATCAGGCGCTCGGTCTCGATCGTCGGGATACTCACCGTCCTATCGCTCCGCCCAATAATCGAAAACCGCCTGCTGTTGTTCGCGAATGAAGCGCGCCGCCGCCGCGCCCTCCCACGGACCGTCATAGCCGAGCAGCAGCGCCGTGCCGCCGACCCACCAGCCTTGCCCCGGCAAGCGGTCGCTCTCACGCACCACCAGCACCGCCATGTCGGGCTCGCCATCGATCGCGCAAAGCCGGTCGACCTCCTCCAGCGTTCGGCATACGGCACGCATCTTTGGCCGCGTAAAGCGAAACCCCAGATCGCCGAGCAGTTCGGAATAGCTGACGCTGCGCCCTTCGCGCGCCGCTGCGGTCAGGATCGCGCGGATGCGCGGCGCATCGCCGAGCGCCGAAACATCGGCTGCGGTCTCTTCGCCGCCTAGCCCTTGGTCTTTGGCGGCCATGGAACAAAGCCCGACGTGCGTTGAACATAGGCGGCATAGTCGGGACGCGTCTTGTGCAGCCCCTTTTCGAGCAGCGCCTTGCCCGACCATTTCGTCAGCGTGAAGGTAAGGAACAGCGGGCCGATCACGCTTGCGGCGGCGACCCAAGGCCCCAGGTCGGCGGCGATCAGCCACAATCCCCACCAGGTCAGCGCGTCACCGAAATAATTGGGATGCCGCGTATACCGCCACAGCCCGGTGTCGAGCACCTTGCCCTTGTTCGCGGGATCCTTGCGAAAGCGATCGAGTTGCGCATCTCCGATCGTCTCGAACGCGATACCGACCAGCGCCGCGACGACGCCGACGATCCCGATCATGCCGACGCCCGGCGCGGGCGCCGCGGCGCTTGCCCAGATGCCGATCTGCGCGGGCAGGCAGGTGAGGAACAACAGCGGCGCCTGCGTCAGGAAGACGGTCAGCAGGGCGACCTTCGCCCAGCTCCATTTCTTCGTCTCCATCGTGCGCGCCATGATCTTGGCATAGCGCGGATCCTCGCCGTGCGCGCGCCAACGGACAAGAAGATGAATCGCAAGCCGAAGCCCCCACAGCGTCGCAAGCCCCAGCAGCAGCCGGCCGTGCAGACCCTCGAGCCCCGCCTGCCACGCACTGCCCCATGCCAGCAACACCATGCCGAAAGACCAGAAGGCATCGATGAACGACACGTCGCGGATCGCGACCGACAGGCCCCACAGGATCAGGATCACCGCGATCAGCCCGGCGAAATTGACCCCCAGCAACATCAGCGCTTCGCTCATCCGCGTGGCTCCTCTTCCTCCGTGCCGACGATATCGTCGATCGATCGTACCGCACGTTCCGGGAATTTGGGAATGCAGCCTTTATAGACGTCGAGCACCTTCATCATGTCGGCGCGAAAGTCCCCGGTCGGCCAGATGAGCGGGCCAAGGCCGCCCGTCTTGGTGCCATAGTCCATCATGCCGACGACCAGCGGCACCTTTGCCGCAAGGGCGATCTGATAAAAGCCGGTGCGCCATTTCTTCGCCTTGCCGCGCGTGCCCTCGGGCGCGACGGTCAGCATGAATTCGGCGCGGCGGGCGAACTCGCCGGCCATTTGCTGGACGACGTTCGTGGCATTTCTGCGGTCGACGGGCACGCCGCCCATCTGGCGCATGAAACCGCCGATCGGCCATTTGAACAGCGAAAGCTTACCCATGAAATGCGGCCGCACGCCCAGGTCGGCCGTGAGCCCCAGATAGTTGACGAAATCCCAGTTGCTCGTGTGCGGCGCCGCGATGATGATGAAACGCCTCGGTTCGGGAACCTCGCCGACCGCCTTCCAGCCGCGCGCCCGATAAAGCAGCAGCAAAAGCTGCCGCACGGCACGCGCCACCAATCCCGGCCGGTCGTCTTCGATAGGCTTCAAAATGCTCTCCCCTGCCCAGCACTTGCGCGAAACTGTGGGGCCGCGCAAGCGACTGCTTGCGGGTCGCCGCCGTTTCTGCTCCCTTCGCATCTCGACAGGGGAGACGCTCATGAAAAACTGGACCGCGCTGCTGACTTCCGCGCTGCTTGTCGTCGCCCCACCGGCCTTTGCGCAGCAGGCGCCGCGCGCCGACCAGCTTGCGTTCCGCGACCTCTACAAGGAACTCGTCGAAACCAATACGACGCTCTCGTCGGGCAGCTGCACGCTCGCCGCCGAGCGTATGGCGGCGCGGATGAAGGTCGCGGGCTTCCCCGACAGCCAGCTCACCCTCTTCGCGACCCCCGAACATCCGAAAGAAGGCGGCCTCGTCGCCGTCTATCCCGGCACGTCGAAAAGCGCGAAGCCGATCCTGCTCATCGCGCATATCGACGTCGTCGAGGCGAAGCGCGAGGATTGGGAGCGCGACCCGTTCAAGATGATCGAGGAAGACGGCTATTTCTATGGCCGCGGCACGCTCGACGACAAGGCGCAGGCCGCGATCTGGGTCGACACGCTGATCCGCTTCCAGCAACAGGGATACAAGCCGAAGCGGACCGTCAAGCTGGCGCTGACCTGCGGCGAGGAAACCAACGGCGCGTTCAACGGTGCCGAGTGGCTCGCAGCAAACAAACGCGACCTGATTGACGCCGAATTCGCGCTCAACGAGGGCGGCGGCGGCGACAGCAGTGGCCCGGGAGGCAAGGTTTTGGGCCAATCCGTCCAGGTCGGGGAAAAGACCTTCGCCAATTTCCGCCTGGAAACCCGAAACCCCGGCGGCCACAGCTCGGTCCCGGTGCGCGACAATGCGATCTATCAGCTTGCGCGCGCGCTGACGAAAATCGACGAACATGAATTTCCCGTCGAAATGACCGAGACGACGCGGCGCTTCTTTACCGAATCCGGCGCGGCGCGCGGCGATGCGGTCGGCAATGCGATGGTCGCGCTGGCCAAGAACAATGGCGACAAGGCGGCCGAGGCAGTCGTCAACGGCGACCGCTTCCTGCACGGCAACATCCGCACGACCTGCGTCGCGACCCTGCTCGACGGCGGCCACGCGCCCAACGCGCTGCCGCAGCGCGCCGGCGCGAACGTCAACTGCCGCATCTTCCCCGGGCACAGCATCGAAAGCATTCGGGAAGAGCTTGCAAAGGTCATCGGCGACCCCGGCGTCACGGTAACCCAGCTTCCGCCCAAGCGCCCGGCACCGCCCCCACCGCCGCTCGACCCCAAGATCATCGGCCCGATGCAAAAGCTCGTCGACAAATATTGGCCGGGGCTGAAGGTCATCCCGTCGATGGCGAACGGCTATACCGACGCGACCTTCCTCGGCGCGGCGGGCATTCCGACCTATGGCATTCCGGGCATCTGGGGCGACCCCGACGGGAACGGCGTCCACGGCCTCAACGAACGCGTCGAGGTCAAGGCCGTCTATGTCGGCCGCGACTATATGTTCGATCTGGTGAAAGCCTACGCCGACAAGCCGTAGCCGGGCTATCCGACGAAGGCGCGCTCGATCACGAAGTCGCCCGGCGCGGCGTTCGATCCTTCCTTGAACCCCATCGCTTCGAAGCGTTCCTGCAGGTCGCGGATCATGGCCATGCTGCCGCACATCATGATGCGGTCGGTCGCCGGATCGAATGCCGCCGGCCCCGCCAGCGGATAGGCAAAGAGCCGCCCATCGTCGATCAGCGCGCCGATGCGGGCCTGGTTGCGGAAGGTCTCGCGCGTCACGGTCGGCAGATAATGAAGCTGCAACAACGCCTGATCCTGCACCAGCGGGTCGCCGGCAAGCTGCGCCTCCAGTTCGTCGCGATAGGCGAGGTCGCTGACCTGCCGGACGCAGTGAACGATCTGGATCTGGCTGAAGCGATCATAGATGTCGGGATCGCGCGCCAGGCTGAGGAACGGCGCCAGCCCCGTCCCGGTCGACAGCAGGAACAACCGCTTGCCGGGCAGCAGCGCGTCGGCGACGAGCGTGCCTGTCGGCTTGCGGCCAAGATAGATATGATCGCCGCGCTGCACCTTCTGCAGGCGCGACGTCAGCGGCCCGTCGGGGACCTTGATCGACAGAAACTCCAGCTCGTCGGCATAGGCGGGGCTGGCGATCGAATAGGCGCGCAGCAGCGGGCGCCCCTCGCCGCCCGGCAGGCCGATCATCACGAACTCGCCCGACCGAAAGCGAAAGCTTGGCGGCCGGGTGATCGAAAAGCTGAAGAGATGCTCGTTCCAGTGCCGGACGCGCAGCACCTCCTCGACGGTCAGCGAGGCCGAAGGGGCCAGCTTGGCGGTGGCGGCGATACGATCGCTCATGGTCAATTATCCTGATGCTTCATTTGGGGGGAGAGACTTGAAAGGTTGAAACCGGCCAGGGTCAGCCGCACGATCGCGGCCTCCATCGCGCGCGTGATCGGCGTTACACTGTCCGCCGAAGCCAGCATGGCGAGCGTCGCGCGTGCGCAGGCCTCCTGCCCCGATGCCAGATCGTGCCACAGGCCGAGCAGGATCGCCTCGCCCTCGGCGATCCGGCCGCACGCTAGCGGGGCAAGCTCGATCGTATCGACCGCATCGCTTGCCAGAAGAGCCATCGCGACATGAAAGTCCGGCAGGGCGCCGAGCGCGCCGACACCGGCAAAACCGTACCGGATCGCCTGCGGTGGGCAGCGCCCCACGGTCGCCGCATGCGTCCAGCCGCGCATGGCCCACAACAGGAATCGCCCGTTGTTCGAGAGGCTTTCGACCGGTCGGTCGACATAGGCGTACATATTTCCCTTTCCGATGGCCGGGGCGGTAACGGCGGGCTTATATGTTAATGCGAGTCATTTGCAATGATAGAAAATCTATGCGCGCATCTTCGGCAGCGACGGCAAACGACGCTAGGCTTTGCCTTGCGGCGCGAGGCTTGCTATCGCCGCCGCGACAATGGCTAGCACGACCGACGATCTTCCTCCTTCCGAGCCCGGCAACATCGACACCCCGTTCGACAGTGCGCTGTCCGAACGCTACCTCGTTTATGCGCTCTCGACGATTACCGCGCGCTCGCTGCCCGACCTGCGCGACGGGTTGAAACCCGTTCACCGCCGCCTGCTGTGGGCGATGCGCGCCATGCGGCTCGATCCGTCGCAAGGCTACAAGAAATCGGCCCGCGTCGTCGGCGACGTCATCGGTAAATTCCACCCGCACGGCGACACCGCGGTCTATGACGCGATGGTCCGTCTCGCGCAGGATTTCTCGCTCCGCTATCCGCTCGTCGACGGCCAGGGCAACTTCGGCAACATCGACGGCGATAACGCCGCCGCCTATCGCTATACCGAGGCGCGGCTGACGCGCGTCGCGATCGACCTGATGCAGGGCCTCGACGAAGGCACGGTCGATTTCAAGCCGACCTATAATGGCGAAGACGAAGAGCCCGAAATCATGCCGGGCCTCTTTCCCAATCTGCTCGCCAATGGCGCGAGCGGGATCGCGGTCGGCATGGCGACGAACATTCCGCCGCACAACGCCGCCGAAGTGATCGACGCGGCGCTGGTGCTGATCGAAAATCCGAAGGCCGAGCTTGCCGAACTGCTCGACCATGTGAAGGGCCCCGACTTTCCGACCGGCGGCATCATCGTCGACAGCCCCGAAACGATCGTCCACGCCTATGAGACCGGACGCGGCGGCTTTCGCGTGCGCGCGCGCTTTTCGACGGGCAAGACCGCCGACGGGGCGTGGGAAGATACGGGAATCGAAAAACAGGCGGGCGGCACGTGGCAGCTCGTCATCAGCGAAATCCCCTATGGCGTCGCCAAGGGCAAGCTGATCGAACAGATCGCGCAGCTTATCGCCGACAAGAAGCTGCCGATCCTCGAGGACGTCCGCGACGAAAGCGCGGAGGACATCCGCATCGTGCTGGTGCCCAAGAGCCGCAATGTCGACCCCGACATATTGAAGGAAAGCCTTTACCGGCTGACCGAACTCGAAAGCCGCTTCGCGCTCAACCTCAACGTCCTCGACGCGACGCGCACGCCAAAGGTGATGGGGCTGCACCAGCTCCTCACCGAATGGCTCGAGCATCAGATCGTCGTGCTGGTCCGCCGTTCGAAGCATCGCATTGCAAAGATCGACGACCGGCTGGAACTGGTCGCGGGCTATCTTGTCGCTTTCCTCAACCTCGACCGGATCATCGAGATCATCCGGACCGAAGACGAACCGAAGTCGGTGATGATGGTGGAATTCACGCTCACCGACCGCCAGGCCGAGGCGATCCTCAACATGCGCCTCCGCTCGCTGCGCAAGCTCGAGGAAATGGAGCTGAAGCGCGAACAGGACGAACTGACGGCCGAGCGCGAGGAGCTGGTCAAGCTGGTCGAAAGCCCGGCGCGGCAGCGCACGCGGCTAAAGCGCGACCTGGGCGCGCTGCGCGCCGTCTATGGCCCCGAGACCGCGCTCGGCGCGCGCCGCACCACGCTCGCCGAGGCGGCACCGGCGCGCGACATTCCGCTCGACGCGATGATCGAAAAGGAACCGGTGACGGTGATCCTGTCGAAGCGCGGCTGGATTCGCGCGCAGCGCGGCCATGTCGCGGCGGATCAATGGAGCGAATTCAAGTTCAAGGATGGCGACGAGCTGTCCTTTGCGGCGCACGCGCAGACGACCGACAAGCTGCTGATCGCGGCGAGCGACGGGCGATTCTACACCGTCGGGGCCGACAAGCTGCCCGGCGGACGCGGCTTTGGCGAACCGCTGCGCCTGATGGTCGATATCGATCCCGATGCGCGCATCGTCGCCATGCTGCCCGCGACCGCCGACGGGCGGCTCCTGCTCGCCTCGACCAGCGGTCACGGCTTCATCGCGCAGATGGGCGAAGTGATCGCCGAGACGCGCAAGGGCCGGAACGTCGTCAACCTGAAGCCCAAGGCCCAACTTTCGGTGGTTCGCACGATTGCGGCGGCGCACGACAGCATCGCGGTGATCGGCGAGAACCGCAAGCTGGTCGTCTTCCCGCTCGCCGAAGTGCCGGTGATGGCGCGCGGACAAGGCGTCATGTTGCAGAAGTATCGCGACGGCGGCCTTTCGGACGCGACGAGCTTCGTCTTTGCCGAGGGATTGAGCTGGACGATGGGCGGCGATACCGGCCGTACTCGTACAGAAACCGACCTAGGGCCGTGGCGCGTCGCGCGCAGCGCTTCGGGTCGGATGCCGCCCACGGGCTTCCCGCGTAACAATCGTTTCGACTGATCGCATTCGGATGTTGCCGTAAATAGCTTATTTACTCCCCGGCCCTAGTCCAAGGGCAATGGGGAAAGGTCGCACAAAACCCACTCTTATGCCTATTGATCGAACCGGCGAAGACCGGCCATCTCTGTTTGTCGGCTGGATCGACGCCTTGCCGGTACCGGCGGCGCTGATCAGACCGCTTTCGCGTGGCAATTTCAGCCTCCATGCCAGCAACGCCGCCTTCGATCGGCTCGGCCTCTCGCCCGCAGGCGTCGACGCGCCCATCGAGCTGCGCCGCGCGATCGAACGCGCCGCCCAGCATGGTGACGGCAACCAGGAATTTTCGTGCCGCCTGGGCATCGGCGTCGCGGCGCGCGACCTGCGCGGGTCGATCGGCCCGTTGTCGGAGGAATGCGGCGACACCTCGCTGTTCCTGCTGACGCTGATCGACCGGACGCAGGAGATGATGACCGAGCGCAACCTGCGCCGCGAACTCGTCTCCGACAGCCTGACCGGCCTGCCCAATCGGGCCGGGTTCGAAGAGCTGGTCGAACAGCGCGGCGACCTGGAGGGCAGCGGCGACCATGCGATCCTGCTGCTCGACCTCGCGCGCTTCAGCCGCATCAACGAACATATCGGCCCGATGGCGGGCGACGAGCTGATCATCACCGTCGCGCGCCGCCTGAAATCGAGCCTGCGCAGCGGCGACATCCTGGCCCGCACCGGGGGCGACGAGTTCGCCATCTCGTCGCGTGTCGCCGGCGGCAAGGCCGATGTCCGCGAAATGGCGCGGCGCATCCGCGGCTGTTTCGACCACCCGTTCCGCATCGGCGAACTGAAAGTCAGCGTCGACTGCGCGCTCGGCTGTGCAATTCAGCCCGATATTGACACCGATATCGCCGACCAGATCCGCCACGCGCAGATCGCGCTGAAACGTGCCAAGCGCACCGACCGGATCGAAATCTACGAGCCCGAGGCCGCGCTGCTTTCGGACAATCGCTTCGGCCTCGAGACCGAGCTTCGCAATGCGATCGAGCAGGACCGCCTTCACCTCGATTTCCAGCCGCTGATCGAATTGTCGACGGGGACCGTCGCAGGGTTCGAGGCGCTGGCGCGCTGGAACACCAGCGGTGGCCAGTCGGTATCGCCGACCGAGTTCATCCCGGTCGCCGAGGATTCGGGCCTGATCGTCCCGCTGGGCCAGTGGGCGATCGGCAAGGCCGCGGCGACGCTCGCCGACTGGGACCGCAAGAATGCCGGCAAGCCGGTCGACTGTTATATCTCGGTCAATGTCTCGGCGATCCAGCTTGTCCGCGACGATGTCGCCGCCGTGGTCCGCGAGGCGCTTGCCGCGAACGAGATCGGCGGCGAACGGCTGATGATCGAACTGACCGAAAGCGCGATCATCGGCGACCCCGATCTGGCGCTGTCGGTGCTCAACGAGTTGAAGGCACTGGATGCCCGGGTCGCGATGGACGATTTCGGTACCGGCTATTCGAACCTCGCTTATCTTCAGCGCCTGCCGCTCGACGTGCTCAAGATCGACCGCAGCTTCGTCGATCATATGGTCGAGGACCGCGACAAGGCCGCGATCGTCCGCACGATCCAGAGCCTGGCCGAGGTGCTGGGCATGCGCACCACCGCCGAAGGGGTCGAGACCGCCGACCAGGCGCGGCTGCTCTCGGCCCTCGGCTGCGATTTCGGACAGGGCTTCCTCTTCGCACGGCCGATGGATACCGGCGCGGCGCTCGCCTATTGGCGTCAGTCGCTGCTGCGCCCGATCATCTGATCGGCCAGCGCCGCGACGCGCGCCGTATCGGGATAATCCTCCGCCACCCAGGCCGCCTCGACCGCGCGCAGGATACGCGCCACTTCGGGACCCGCGGTGATGCCGCGCGCGATGATGTCGCCGCCTTTCATCGGAAGCATCGGCACCTGCCAGTTCGCGAGCGCCGCCGTCGCGGCCTTTGCCGCGCCCGGCTCCGCCGTCAGCAGATAGGCGTCGCGCGCGCCGTCGACGCCGATGCCATGCGCCAGCTGCCGCACCGGTCGCAGCGCACCACGATGCGCGGCCAGCGCGGCGAGATGCTTGCGCTGCCGCGTCGACAGCCGCAGGCGGCTCGCCACCTGTTCCGCCGTCGCCGGGTCGGCGGGCAACAGGGCCGACAGCCGGCGAAGCGGTGACGCGGCGCTTTGCGAGGCAAGCTCGTTGGCCAACAGCCGGTCGAGCACCGCACCGAAATCGGCGACCAGTTCGGGCAGGATCACCTGGAACATCCCGTCCGCCGCCATCTGGCGGACGATCGGCCGCGGATCGGGCAGCGCCAGTATCTTGAGCAGTTCGTCGGCGACACGCTCGCGCGACAGGCTTTTCAGCGATTGCCGCGCCGCGATCACCGCCGCATGGCTGGCAGGCTCCAGCTCGTCGTGCCCGAACCGCGCGGCGAAGCGATAGAAGCGCAATATCCGCAGATGGTCCTCGGCAATCCGCGTCGCCGCATCGCCGATGAAGCGGACGCGGCCCGCCGCCAGATCGTCGGTTCCGCCGAAATAATCGGCGACCTCACCGCTTTCGGGGTCGGCGTAGAGCGCGTTGATCGTGAAGTCGCGCCGCGCCGCATCCTCGCGCCAGTCGTCGGCGAAGGCGATCGTCGCGCGGCGCCCGTCGGTTTCGACATCGCGGCGCAGCGTCGTGATTTCGTGATGGTTGCCGCTGGCGATCGCGGTGACCGTGCCATGCGCGATGCCGGTCGGGATCACCTTGATATCGGCGGCGTCGAGTCGGCGGGTCACTTCCTGCGGCAACAGCGGCGTGGCAAGGTCGATATCGGTCACCGGCAGCCCGAGCAGCGTGTCGCGCACCGCGCCGCCGACGATCCGCACGGCGCCGCCGTCGGCCGAAAGCGCGGCGACGATCCGCCGCAGGCCGGGCGCGTTTCGCCAGGCGGCATCGGGCAGCGCCGTCATCGATGCCATCCCGCGGGCAGGCGCCGCGCCAGATTCACGATGATATCGGCGGTCACGCCCCAGATCCGTCGCCCCTGCCACATCATGTCATAATAGCGGCGCTCCTGCCCCTGCCAATGCGCGCTGTGGCGTTCGTAATTGTCGGGGTCGAACAGATGGTCGAGCGGCACCTCGAACCAATCCTCGACCTCGTCGGGATTGGGGTCGAGCGGCAGGTCGGGCGGGATGACCCCCAGGACCGGAGTGATGTGATAGCCGCTGCCCGAACGATAGGGCGTCGTCGTCCCCGCGATGGCGACGTCGCGGCGGTGCAGCCCGATCTCTTCCTCCGCCTCGCGCAGCGCCGCGTCGATCGCGTCGCGGTCGCCCGGATCGATCTTGCCGCCGGGAAAGGCAACCTGGCCCGCATGGCTGCGCAGCCATTGCGGCCGCTGCGTCAGGATGACGCCGGGATCGGGCCGATCAGTGAAGGCGATGAGCACCGCGGCATCGCGCAGCCGCTCGCCATGCAGCAGATAGGATTCGTCCGATCCCGCGTCGGGCAGCAGATTGTCGAGCGCGTCGCGCAACTTTTCCGACAGCATCAGGCGTCCACCAGCGGAAAACACGCGCCGTCCGACCAGATCGCGGGCGGCTCCACCCCCTCGCCCAGCGCCAGCTCGACAAGCTCGTAGTACAGCGCGCGGTCGATCCGGGCCTCCAGACCGTTGCCGATCGCGCCGCGCACATGCAGGCGCGGGTCGGGATCGTCGGGATCGCCGCCAAAGCTGAGCGGATGATCGGGGCCCGCCATGACAAGGTCGTCGGTGTCGAGCCGGAATACCAGCTTGCGCGCTTCGCCCGAGCCTTCGCTCTTCATCTCGACCGCACGAAACGCCGTGTCCTCGACCGCGATCGCCAGTTTCTCGGCCGGGGTGACCAGAACATGGCCGCCATCGGGTTCACGGCGCAGGATCGTCGAGAAGAGCTTGACCATCGCCGGGCGGTTGATGCGCCCGCCCTCGTGAAACCAGCTTCCGTCGGCGCGAATCTCCATCGCGCTGTCACCCTCGCGCTCGGGATGCCATTGCTCGACCGGCGGCAGCTTGCGCGCCGCGAGCAATTCGGCGGCCTCGGCCAGCGAGAGCTGCGAAAAATCCTTTGGAAGCGAGGGCGCGGGGCTGACCATCCATCCGACATAGGAATGTGGGCGCTCAAGTAAAGGCGTGATACCGGCGCGAACCGGCACCGCCGAAAGAATGATCGGCGTCGCTCTAGCGCGGTCCGATCATCCCCGTCGTCGTCGGCAGGACATGGCCGTTGACCGCGCGCGCCAGCAGGCGGCGCTTCTCATACGGCCCGGGCAGATCCCATGCGCCCGTCGCGTCGGCGGTGAAGCCAAAGAAGCGGCCGTAATATTCGGGATCGCCGATCATCATCAGCGCGCTGTCGGCCTTCGATTCGGCCGCCTCGAGCATCCGCGCCATCAGCGCGCGGCCGTGGCCGCCGCGCTGCACCTCGGGGCGCACCGCGACCGGGCCGACCATCACCAGCGGCGTCGCCGCGCCGTCCGCGGCATGATGCGCGACCGGCCAGCACTGGATCGTGCCGATCAGCACACCATCCTCGACCGCCGCAAAGCTGAGCGCGGGCACCGCATCCATCCCCAGACGGATGCGATAGGCGGTTCGTCCAAAGCGATCCGATCCGAAAGCGGCGTCGAGGAGAGCCTCGACCGCCTGCGGTTCGATATCGGACAATGGAAGTAACTCGACCAACGCGCACCCTTTCGCTAATGCGGCGGCGCTTTAGGGACCGGGGCCTTGCTTGCAAAGCCCCGACGGACAGGATTTTCTTGTGACCGATACATTGTGGCTGGAAGTGGACGGCCTGACCGTCGACGTGCTGACCGGCATATATTCCGAAGAAACGCACCTGCCGCAGCCGCTGCGCATATCGGTGCGGGCGAAGCTGGCGATGGCCGATCATTATGATCCGACCACACCGCTCAGCCGGTCGAAAAACTATATGCACCTGAAATTCGCGGCGACCGATGGCATCCCCAAGGACGTGCATTTCGTGCTGATCGAAAGCGTCGCCGACCATATCATCGACACGCTGTTCCTGCAGGACGAAAAGGTCGAGCAGGTCGAGGTGAAGATCGTCAAGCTGGCGATCGCCGAGGACGGCGAACAGATCGGCATCACGATGCGGCGGTCGCGCAAATGACGCAGAAGCTGGCGCTGGTCACGGGCGGACTGCACCGGATCGGAGCCGCGATCGCAGCGCGGCTGGCGCGCGAGGGCTATGCGCTGGCGATCCACAAGCGCAGCCCCGGCGAGGCCGACGCGGTCTTGACCGAGGCGCTGGCGGAGACCGGCGCCGAGTGCCGCCGCTTTGCCGCCGACCTGTCCGATCCGGCCGCCGTCGACGCGCTGATCCCCGCGGTGATCGACCGCTTCGGCCGCGCGCCCGACCTGCTCGTCAACAATGCCGCGCTGTTCGCCGAGGGCGAATGGCCCGACCTGTCGGCCACCGCGCTGACCGACATGATGCAGGTCAACCATCATGCGCCGGTGATGCTGGCAAAGGCGCTGGTCGCCGCGAGCGAGGGGCGGCGCCCCGCGATCGTCAACATCGTCGACCAGCGCGTCGCCCATCCGGTGCCCGACCAGATCGCGTACAGCCTGTCGAAATCGGCGCTGTGGCAGGCGACGCGGACGCTCGCCATCGCATTCGGCGAGCGGGCGCGGGTCAATGCCGTCGCGCCCGGGCTGACGATGGCGACCGAGGATTATTCGGCGGCGCAGGTCGACCGGCTGGGAAAGCGCATGCCGCTCGGCGCGCTGCCGACCCCGGCCCAGATCGCCGACGCCGTCGTCTATCTGGCACGTGCCGAGGCGGTCACGGGCCAGACCATCTTCGTCGACGGCGGCGCGCATCTCGCGGCGCTGGACCGCGACTTCGTGGCGCTGGAACGCGACTGACCGCACGCTCTTTGTCGTCCCAGGCTTCGTCATCCCGGGCTTGACCCGGGATCCCGCTTTTCAGGGGCGCAGGCCGGCTTCGATTTCAAGCTGGACCCCGGATCAAGTCCGGGGTGACGAAGAAAAAGAAACGCCGGCGATCCTCAATAAATATGCACCGCCTTGGTGACGAGATAGCCGTCGAGCCCTTCGGGCCCGCTCTCGCTGCCGAAGCCCGATTCCTTGATTCCGCCGAACGGCATGTCGTTTGCCGAGATCACGAAGCTGTTGATCCCGACCATCCCGCTTTCGATGCCGTCGGCGATGCGGTTGATGCGGCGGCCATTCTCGGTGAAGGCAAAGGCGGCGAGGCCATAGGGCAGCCGGTTCGCCTGTTCCAGCGCCTCGTCCTCCGTGCCGAAGGGGCTGATCAACGCCATCGGGCCAAAGGGTTCGTTGTTCATCGCATCGGCCTCGACCGGCACGTCGGCCAGCGCCGTCGGCTGGAAGAAATAGCCCTCGCCCGTCGGCGCGCCGCCGGCGATGACGCGCGCGCCCTTCGCGGTCGCGTCGGCGATCAACGCCTCCAGCGCCGGGGCGCGGCGGGCGTTGGCGAGCGGCCCCATCTGCGTATCGGCGTCGAGCCCGCTACCGATCTTCACCTTCTTCGTCCGCTCGGCAAAGCCCGCGACGAACGCGTCATAGATGCCCTGCTGGACATAGAAACGCGTCGGCGAGACGCAGACCTGTCCCGCGTTGCGGAATTTCTGCATCACCACGCGGTCGAGCGTCGCCTCCAGGTCGCAATCGTCGAACACCAGCACCGGGGCATGGCCGCCAAGCTCCATCGTGATCCGCTGCACGCGATCGGCGGCCAGCTTCATCAGATGCTTGCCGACCGCGGTCGAGCCGGTGAAGCTGACCTTGCGGATCACCTCGCTGCCCAGCAGGTGGCGGCTGATCATGTCGGGATTGCCATAGACGAGTTGGACGACGTCGCCCGGAATCCCCGCGTCGACGAGGCAGCGCATGATCGCGCTGGTACAGCCCGGCGTCTCCTCCGGCGCCTTGGCGATCACGACGCAGCCCGCCGCGAGCGCGGGCGCGATCTTCTTGACCATCAGGTTGACCGGGAAATTCCACGGGCTGAAGGCAGCGACCGGGCCGACCGGCTGGCGCAGCACCATCGCGCGCTGGCCCGCGGGACGCGGCGCGACGCGGCCGCCGATCCGCTTTCCTTCCTCGGCGAAATATTCGAGCAGCGACGACGCCGACAGCACCTCGCCGCGCGCCTCGGCGATCGGCTTGCCCTGTTCGAGCGTCAGCAGCGTCGCGATATGGTCGACGCGTTCGCGGATCAGGCCCGCGGCCTTGCGCATCAGCGCCGCGCGCTCGTCGGGGGTCTTCGCGCGCCACACGGGCCAGCCGCGCGCCGCGGCGCCCAGCGCCTCGTCCAGATCGGCGGCGGTCGCGACGGGCAGGTCGGCGATCGCGCCGGCGGTCGCGGGGTTGAACACCGGCCGCTCCTCGCGCCCCTCGCCGCTCCGCCAGGCGCCGTTGATGAAGAGCTGAAGGTCGGCGTCATAGGTCGCGGTCATGGGAAATCCTTGGTCGGGAAACGGGGGATGGCGGCGATATAGGGGGCGTCAGCGATAATTGAAGCTTATGCTGATGCGATCCTTCTTGCCGGCATTCGGCATCACCTCGTGCCGCAGCCAGCTTTCCCACAGAAAGACGCGGCCGACGGCGGGCTCGGCATAGATGAAGGGGTGCAGATGTTCGGGCGCATCGTCGGTGCGCCCCGGCGCCGCCATCAGCATCGGCAGGCGCGGATCCTCCAGCTTCAGCGCGCCCGACCCCGGCGGCACCGCGACATAGAAGGTACCCGACACGATGCTGTGCGGGTGAATATGGCCGCTGTGCGTGCCGCCCGGTTTCAGGACGTTGACCCACAGGCTGTCGAGCTTCAGCGGCTTGGCAAGGTCGAAGTGGCACGCCTTGGCAAAGGCCTTCACCTCCTTGTCGAGCAGGCGCTTCAGGTCGTGGAAGGCCGGGTCGCGCTCGGGCAGGTCGCCCAGGCTGGCGTAGCTGGTATAGCCCCTATAGCCATGCTCGCGGCTCCAGGCCCGGCCCGCGCCGTCTTCCTCGGCGAACAGGCGGCAGCTTTCCTCCAGCTCCTCCAGCAGATCGGGGGTGCCGATATCGGCCTCGTAAAAATGGGTGGCGAAGAGCGTACGAACGGGCATGATGGCCGCAAAGCACAGCAAAGAGCCAAGAGCAAGGGAGAGGGTATGGCCGAGTTTGAACTGATCGCCGACGGATTGCGGTTTCCCGAAGCGCCGGTCGTGATGGACGACGGCAGCGTCATCGTCGTCGAGATCGAGCAGGGGCGCATCACGCGCTGCTGGCCCGGCGGGCGGAAACAGGTGATCGCGACCCCCGGCGGCGGCCCCAACGGGCTGGCGATCGGCCCCGACGGCAAGCTTTACTGCTGCAACAACGGCGGCTTTCACTATGTCGAGGCGAACGGCTATCTGGCCCCGCACGGCATCGCCCCCGACTATTCGGGCGGCCGTATCGAGCGCATCGATATCGCGACCGGCGCGGTCGAGACGCTGTACAAGTCGGGCGACAATGGCGTGATCCTGCGCGGCCCGAACGACATCATGTTCGACGCGCACGGCGGCTTCTGGTTCACCGATCATGGCAAGCTCGATTATGCCGCGCGCTGCCACGACATCGTCGGCATCTTTTACGCCAAGGCCGACGGCAGCTTCATCGAGGAAGTGATCTTCCCCAGCTATAATCCGAACGGCATCGGCATCTCGCCCGACGGGACAAAGCTCTATGCGGCCGAAACCTACACCTGCCGCCTGACCCAGTTCAACATCACCGCGCCCGGCAAGGTCGATGACGCGGCGGGTCCGGGCGGCCCCGGCATTCCGCTCTATCGCCCCGCGGGTTATAAATTCTTCGACAGCCTGGCGATGGAGGCGAACGGCAACATCTGCGTCGCGACGATCGGCGAATGCGGAATCAGCGTCGTCTCGCCCGAGGGCGAGCTGGTCGAGTTCGTCGCGACCGACGATATCTTCACGACCAATATTGCCTTCGGCGGCGCCGATATGCAGGATGCCTATCTGACCCTGTCGGGAAGCGGCCGGCTGGTGAAGATGCGCTGGGCGCGGCCGGGGCTGAAACTGCAACATTAGGGGGACCATGCACGAGGAGAATCACGCCGGAGGCCGGATCGGATGGCTGCGCGCGGCGATCCTCGGCGCGAATGACGGGATCGTCTCGACCGCCAGCCTGATCGCCGGGGTCGCGGCGGCGGGCGCCTCGCCATCGTCGATCCTCGTCACCGGCACCGCGGGGCTCGTCGCCGGCGCAATGTCGATGGCGGCGGGCGAATATGTGTCGGTCAGCTCGCAGGGCGACGCCGAAAAGGCCGACGTCGAACTGGAAAAGCGCCACCTGGCCGCCGATCCCGAGTTCGAGCTGGAGGAACTGACGCAGATCTACGAACAGCGCGGGCTCGATCGCGCGCTGGCCGAACAGGTCGCGGTGCAGTTGACCGCGCACGATGCGCTCGACACCCATTTGCGCGACGAACTGGGGATGACCGACGCGATGGCGGCGCGGCCGATCCAGGCGGCGGCGGCCTCGGCCGCCAGTTTCGCGATCGGCGCCGCGCTGCCGCTCGCGACGGTGTTTTTCGATCGCGGCGGCTCGCTGCCATGGACCGTGTCGGGGGCCTCGCTGATCTTCCTCGCGGTGCTTGGCGCGCTGGGCGCCCGGGTCGGCAAGGCGCCGATGCTGCGCCCCGTCGTGCGCGTGACCTTCTGGGGTGCGATGGCGATGGTCGCGACGATCGCCATCGGATCGCTGTTCGGGGCCGTCGCCTAGGACCGCCGATGACAGCCGCCGGACGCTAGCGGCGCGCCAGCCATTCGCTGAGCGCGATCGCATTGTTCCGCTCGGCGCTCTTCGCGGCATAGAGCAACGTCACCGGTCCGGCCGCCGCTGCCGCGTCGAGCACGAACAGCGCCGCTGCCCCCTCTTCGCCGCCCGCATCGAGTTCGGCGAAATAGTCGAGGCGGAACGCGTCCCACGCCTCGTCCGAATCCGCCGTCTCGCCATGATAGCGTTTGCGAAGGCCGTCGCTGGGCGAAAGCGGCTTCAACCACGCCGCCAGCGCCGCCTTTTCCTTCGACACGCCGCGCGGCCACAGCCGATCGACCAGAAAACGCGCGCCGTCGTCTGCCTTGGGCGCGTCATGAATGCGCTTTACCGCGATTGTCAGTGCCTTCGCCATCTGCAAGACTATCGGCCATCGCCCGCGCGTCGGCAAGACGGTCGCGGGCAAGGCCAGCGCGAAAAGACATCGCCAAAGAACATTTGCCAGAGAACATTGGAGAGGTCCGGACATGAATTGGGCAATCGACATCGACCGCGACGACGTGACGGCGGCGGAGCTGGTCGACGACGCATCGACGCCGCTGGAGGCCGGGCAGGTCCGCGTTCGGCTCGACAGCTATGCGATGACCGCGAACAACATCACCTATGCGGTGTTCGGCAAGCCCGCGGGGCTGTTCGGCAACGACCAGGGCTATTGGGACTTTTTCGCCGAACGCGGCGATCCCGGCCGCCTTCCGGTCTGGGGCTTCGCCACCGTCACCGAAAGCGCGGCAGAGGGCATCGCGCCCGGCGACCGCTTCTACGGCTATTATCCGATGGCCGCGGGCACGGTGCTGACCGCGGGCAATGTCGGCCCCGCGGGTTTCACCGACGTCACCCCGCGCCGCACGACCCTGCCGCCGATCTATAATAATTATCAGCGTATCGACGCGCTCCACGACTATCGCGCCGCCGACCATGATTATTGGCCGGTGTTTCGCCCGCTCTTCCTGACCGGCTGGCTGATCGCCGACCAGTTCGAGGATGAGGGCGACTACGGCGCCGACCAGATCCTGATCGCCAGCGCGTCGAGCAAGACCGCGATCGGGCTGGGCTTCGCGCTCGCGCAGCGACAGGGCCCGCGCCCTCAGACCATCGGCCTGACCAGCAAGGCCAATGTCGCCGACCTGGCCGCGCAGGGCATCTATGACCGTGTCGTCGCCTATGACGACATCATGACGCTGAACGCCGGCGCGCCCTCGGCGCTGGTCGACATGGCGGGCAACGGCGCGGTGACGCGCGCGGTGCACAGCCATTTCGGCAATAATCTGAAAGCCTCGATCATCGTCGGCAAGTCGCACTGGGACGCCGATGCGGGCGAGGCCGCGCTTCCCGGCCCCGAACGCCAGGGCTTTTTCGCGCCGGGCCGCAGCCAGAAACGGATCGCCGACTGGGGCGGTGCCGCCTTCGGCCAAAAGATCGCCGAGGCGTGGCTCGGCTTCATGGACGTCGCGCCGCGCCTGGCGCGGATCGACAAGCGCAGCGGCGGAGAGGCCGCGCTCGCCGCCTATAAGGAAATGCTCTCGGGTCGCGCCGATCCCAAGGCAGGGATCATCGTCGAACCCTGACCAGCCCCGAAAGGACAGCCAATGCCTCGTACGCTTTGCTTCGCCCTCGCCGCCGCCCTGTTGCTGCCGGTCACCGCACAGGCCGAAACCAAACCGGCCGCCGCGCCGCGCAAGCTCGACCTCGCCGACCAGGTCGCCGGCACCTACAAGGGGGCCGTCGCCTCCGACGCGCGCGGATCGTCAAAGAATAATGTGACGATCACCGTCACCCGCGTCGGCCCGAACAAGGTCGAGGTCAAATCGGACTATGCCCGCATCCCGACCGTCACCATCCCGCTGGAAAAGGCGATGGATGCGATCCTCGCCGCCAGCGGCCCCTATACCTTCCTGCTCGATACGGTGCGCTCGCCCGACCGGCTGGACCTCAGCATCGACGATGCGAGCTGGTACGGGACGCGCATCGCCAAATAGGGGATCGGGGCCGCACCGAACAGAAGGCGGCGCGGCCCTAGCGGATTTGACGCGCGGCGGAAAACCCGCTCTAGCCGCGCCATGTCTCGCTTTACCCATGTCATCTTCGACTTCGGCGGCGTCATCACCGCCTCTCCCTTCGAAGCCTTCAATCGGCTGGAGGACGAACGCGGACTGCCGCGCGACTTCGTGCGCCGCGTCAACGCGACCGATCCCGACGACAATGCCTGGGCGAAGTTCGAACGGGCGGAGATCGACGCCGGCACCTTCGACGCGCTGTTCGCCGAAGAGGCGCGGGCGCTGGGGCACGAGCTGCAGGGCGCCGACGTGCTGGCGGTGATCGCGGGCGCGGTTCGCCCCGCCATGGTCGCCGCCCTCGACACGCTGAAGGCCAAGGGCTTCACCATCGGCTGCATCACCAACAACGTGCCGGGCGGCAAGATGGGCATTCAGGGCGCGGGCATGACGCG
>JAFKLT010000074.1 GCA_017309275.1 Sphingomonadales bacterium
CGATGGCTCACATCGACTTCTGGCCCTCGCCGAGAGCGGGGGGTGAATGGGCAAATGGGGCCGATCGGGGGGGAGGGGGATCGCCCGCCCTGCACAAGCCGCAGGCGCGGAAGGGTGGGGAGACCGCCCCGATCGCCAAGCGGAGCGCGCCCGCGCGGAGACGGTCCAGCCCTTGTCCAGAGGGGGGCGGCGCCCCCTTCATCCCAAGCGCCGCTAAAGCGGCGCTCGAATAACGTGGTTGGCCGCCCCCTAGCGCAATTAGCGCAACTGGCTGTCCTTGCTGCCCCGGCGATTGATGCCGGTGAAGGTCGGGCGCTTATCGCGTTCGCTTTGACAGGCGACACAGGTTCTTACGCCGGGTATGGCCGTGCGGCGTTTCGCCGGGATTTCGTCGCCGCACACCTCGCAGTCGGTGCTACCCTCGCCGGAAGGCAGACGCGATCGGGCGGCGAAAACCGCGTCCATGATCGTTGCATCAATCTGGTCCTGCACCGCACTATCGGGTGCCCATCCATTTGCCATCGCCACAAGCTCCTCGATTTTGACCTTGGGGGTCAGATAGTCGGGGGCGCATGGGCCAAGCACGCGACTATCCAGCACAGCACCCGAATATAGGGTACTCCCTACCAGTATCAAGGAGTGTGCAAATTTAGCTCAGGACAGATTTATGGGGTTCCAGTGGCGGGGGTAGATCCTCTTCGCCAAGCAGCGACAACATATCCCGCTCGATTGTCCGCTTCATCGCATACAGCGGCAGACAGTTTGGCTCGACGCCGAACGGGTCTTCCAGCTCGTGACCCAGCGCATCGAGGCCGAAAAAGGTATAGGCGGTGAGGAGCACCGGCAGGAGCGTCCACCAGTCGAGTGATCCTGCGAGCGCGAAGGGAAGCATCACGCAAAAGATAAGTGCGGTGCGATGGAGCAGCAGAGAATAGGCGAACGGCACGGGCGTCGTGGATATCCGCTCACAAGCGCCCTGAACCTTGCCGAAGGATCGCATGTCTTCTGCCACGACGGCATAGTGAATCGGCGTAATGACGCCAGTCTGCTTTAGCTCGAGCAGCCTGCGCCCCATACGATCGAGCACGAGGTTCGTGACGTTCGGGCTCTTTGTCGCCGGGCCGATATCGACCCACGGCGCAATGGCGGCGATTTCATCCTCGCCGCGAAGGCGTGCGGTGAGGCCGCAGGCAAAGCCACATATGCTATGGAGCAACGCGCGCCGATCCTCGTCAGGGAGAAGCGATGTCTCGCGCGCGAACGAACGGGCCGAGATAATTAGCTCGCCCCAAAGCTGCCGCCCCTCCCACCATCGCGCATAGCAGGCATTGTTGCGGAAGCTCATGAAGATCGAGAGCGCGATACCGATCAGGGTGAAAGGGATCGTCGAAATCCGCGCGAAAATGCCGGGATGGGCTTGGGCGGCCAGGATGGCGATCACACTGACGACCGCGATCGCCGCCAGCCTCCGTGCGATGCGCGGCAGGATCGAGCCATGCACGGTGAAAATGATATCTTGGAAGCTCGGTTGCGATCGAACGATCATATTCCGTGGAATGTCCTTCGCCTGTTTGCCAGCATTTCCATCGGCAGCTCGTCGAAACGAGCTGCCGTCAGGGTTTGAGGATGAAGCGAATGACCTGCGCGACAGCCCCCAGCGCCAAAACGCTGGCCGCCCAGATTAAGACCATCCAGGCGAGCCGTCGACCGAGAGGTTTAGGCTCGTCCATCAATGATACCCATGCGTGCCGACCTTACCGCGGAACACCCAATAGGCCCACGCGGTATAGCCGAGAATGATCGGAATGATGACGGCCGCACCCGCCAGCATGAAGAGCTGGCTTTGCGGGGGAGCGGCTGCATCCCAGATCGTGACGGCGCGGGGAACAACATAGGGGTAGATACTGATCCCCAGCCCAACGAAACCGAGAAAGAACAGGCCAAGCGCCATAATGAAGGGCAGGCGCTCCGCGCCGCGCTTCAGGCTCCAGAAGAAGGTTGCAGCGCAGATCGCCACCAGCAGAGGAACCTGCGCGGTGAGAAGCACGCCGGGCATCGCAAACCAGCGTCGCCAATAGTCATAGGTCAGGAACGGCGTCGCCGCACTGACGGCGAAAAGCGCGAGTAGCGTCGCCCCGCCGAGCCAAAATGCCAGTCGACGGGCGCGTTCCTGGCCCGGCCCTTCGGTTTTCCAGACCAGCCAGGCCGCGCCTAGAAGCGCATATCCGATCACGACTGCCGCGCCGGTCAAGAGGCTGAACGCGCTCAACCAATCCAGCCATCCCCCTGCATAGGCATCGGCCTCGACCCGCACGCCTTGCAGGATCGCGCCCAGCGTGATCCCCTGCGAGAACGCCGCGAGAACGGACCCAAAGCTGAAGGCGACATCCCAGAAGGGACGATGGCGCGGATCTCGCCAGCGAAACTCGAATGCGACCCCGCGAAACACGAGACCGAGCAACATCGCGATGATGAGCGGGTAGGTCGCGGGAAGGATGATGGCGTAGGCAAGAGGAAAGGCCGCGAAGAGACCGCCTCCGCCCAGCACGAGCCATGTTTCATTGCCATCCCAGACCGGCGCGATCGAGTTCATTGCCTGATCGCGCTCTCCTCCGACCGAAAGGTTCGGAAAGAGGATGCCGATCCCCAGATCGAACCCGTCCATCACGACATAGGCGAAGACAGCAAAGCCGATGATACCGGCCCAGATTATGGTGAGATCGAGGTGCTCCACGTTCATGCCTCCCGTCCGGTTGATGCCACGACGCCGCTTGCCGGCGTGATGCCCGCCGCGCGTTGCGGCACCTTGGACGGTTCCGGTTCACCGGCTGCGGGCGGCTTTGCCATCATCCGGAGCAAATAATAGGTGCCGGCCCCGAACGCGCCGAAATAGACGAGGATGAAAGCGACGAGGGACGCCGCGACAGCCGGAGCGGCCAGGGGGGAGTGGGACTCCGCGGTTCGCAGCAGGCCGTATACGGTGAAGGGCTGTCGGCCTACTTCCGTCGTCACCCATCCTGCTATGACCGCGACAAAGCCTGACGGACCAAGCGCGAGAGCGGCGCGGTGCAGCCAGCGCCAGTCATAGAGCTTGCCGCGCCAGCGGGCGAGCAGGCTCCAGAGGCCCAACCCAAGCATGGCGAGGCCCATCGCCACCATGATCCGAAACGACCAGAAGACGATCGGCGTGGGCGGCCAGCGATCGCGCGGGAAGTCGTTGAGGCCGGGGAGGGGCGCTTTGGGATCGTGCTTGAGGATCAGCGATCCCAGATAGGGGATTTCGATCTTGCCGTGGACCACCGCATCCTTGTTGCTCGGGAGGCCGAAAAGGATGAGCGAAGCGCCCTCGGGGCTGGCCTCATAATGACCTTCCATCGCGAGAACTTTTGTCGGCTGATGCTCAAGCGTGTTGAGGCCGTGCTGATCGCCCGCGAGAATCTGGATCGGCGCCACAAGCGCCGCCATCCACATCGCCATGGAGAACATCTTGCGCGCGCCGGGATTCGCGCGGTCGCGCAGAAGGTGCCATGCTCCTACGGCCCCGACGACCATTGCCGTGGTCAGGTAGGCGCCGATGACGGTATGGACGAGGCGATAGGGAAAGCTCGCGTTGAAGATGATCGGAAGCCACGAACCTGCGGGCACGAACTGGCCCTTGGCATTGATCGCATAGCCTGCCGGCGTCTGCATCCAGCTATTCACGGAAATGATCCAGGTCGCCGAGATGAGCGTCCCGACGGCGACCATGCAGGTCGCGAAAAAATGCGGGCCCCTGCCTACCTTGTTGATGCCGAACAGCATCACGCCAAGGAAACCGGCTTCAAGGAAGAACGCGGTCAGAACCTCATAGGCCATGAGCGGGCCGATGACCGGACCGGCCTTGGCCGAAAATACCGACCAGTTCGTCCCGAACTGGTAGGACATCACCACGCCCGAGACCACACCCATGCCGAACGCGACGGCGAAGATCTTGAGCCAGTAGCGATAGAGGTTCGCATACACACCGCTGCCGGTCTTCAACCACAACCCTTCAAGCACCATGAGATAGCTTGCCGTGCCGATGGAGAAGGCCGGGAAGATGAAGTGGAATGAGACCGTGAACGCGAATTGCGCCCGGGCCAGGATTACCGGATCGAGATTCTCAATCACCAACATTCCTCCCTGTTTTGTCCCGCCGATGTTCGTCCGATTGTCCTCTGCAGAGGCTTTGCGATTCGAACACAGGGCTTGGGGGCCGGACGCGCGCCATTTCCTTTGGTGCAGCGATCCGATCGGGCCGGCAATATATCATACTCCCCACCAGTATCAAGGGGGTAGGAACCCAGGTCTGGCGTTCGATGTTTCTGGAGGCGTAGGGGAAGGTTCAGGCTCGCTTCGGCCGAAATTTGAGGTGTCAGCGCGGCGCAAGGCACAGGATAGGGTTGAAACTCCCCCCCTGTATAGTATGTGCATATCAACAGTCAGGAAAGCGCGATGCCACATTCACCAGAAGAGAAGAAGCGGGCCATAACACGCCTGCGTCGCATCAAGGGGCAGGCGGAAGCGCTTGAACGCGCGATCGAGGCCGGAACGGATTGCGCCCCTTTGCTCCAACAGATTGTGGCGATGCGGGGCGCCACCAACGGGTTGATGGCAGAAGTGATGGAAGGCCATCTCCGTGAGACCTTCGGCCCCGCCAACGGCGCGCATGGGGAAAATGGAGCCAGCCCATTCGACGACGACATGGAGGGTATAATGCGGATATTGCGAACCTATCTTAAGTAGGTCTTAGAAACCGCAGTACCTGTATATAGATTTATAAGAACAATTTTTTACCGATCGGCAATATAATGACGGTGCGCCCAATTTTCGCGTGGTACGACTTATGGGTTGGTATTTTCATAGATCGCCCTAAGCGGCGTATCTACATTTTTCCAGTTCCATGCTTTGGTATTTTCATTCAGCTTCGCGTGCCACCGGCATCATAACTTGATTGCGGGACTGCAATTTGTGGTTCCACTGGAAAATCGCAACTGGATGAGAACACGTTATGATCGTCAAGAATTTCGGATATCTGATTGCGCTCGATCAGGAAGGCCATTTCGGTAGGGCAGCCAAGAGCTGCAACGTGTCGCAGCCCACGCTTTCCGCCGGCATCAAGCAGCTCGAACAGGACTTGGGTGTGGAGATCGTGCGGCATGGCCGGCGTTATGACGGACTCACATCGGAAGGTGAGACTGTGCTGGCCTGGGCGAAGAAGATCGAGAGCAACTGCGAGGGGCTGGAGCGCGACCTTTCGGCCCAGAAACGTGGGCTGGAAGGTCAAATTCGCCTGGGCGTGCTGTCGGCCACGTCGATCATGGCATCGATCCTCAGCCTTGCCCTCGCTGAAAGGATGCCGCTCCTCGAACAGTGCATTTGCACAGCGCAAACCTCGTCGCTGACCAAAGCCTTGCTGACGCATGAAATGGACATGGCGCTGGTCTATCTCGAAGACATATCTGAGGAGGACTTTGACACGCACCTTCTCTACCGGGAGCGGATCGTCGTTTTCCAGGCATCCGGCGACCCGCTCCCGCGACAGGTTTCATGGGATCATGTCGCCGAGCTGCCTTTGTGCATCTTGGACTGCGCGCTACCCAAAGCCGCGCGTTCTAGACTCGGGCACCGTGCCGCAAAGTCGATCAGGACCAACAATGTCGATGTTCTCGCTGCCCATATCGCAAGTGGGCGATATGCCACCGTCCTTCCGCAATCTCTCGCAACCTATTTTGCTCGGATTTCCGACATTCGGGCGGTTGAAGTCGCAGGTGAGGGCGCAGATGCCGCTGTTGGATTGGCCATGCCCAGAAATGGGGTGAAATCGACACCCACAGCCGCGCTGTTCGAAATAGTCCGCGCACCCGAGACAATGGCCTCGATAGAGGCCGCTCTGGACCTGTACCGCCAGTTCCAACCCGAAGGGGGCTGACCGTTCATGCCGTGCTATCGCAGCATGAACGGTCGCGCGACCCACTATTCGACGTAGATCATTTTCTTGGTCATCCCGCCGTCGACCACAAGCGTTTGCCCGGTAACAAAGCCGGCGGACGCCAGATATAGCACGGCCTCGGCAATGTCCTGGGGGCGACCGACCCGGCCAACCGGATGCTGCGCCTCGTCCTCGGCGCGCAGATTCGTGTCATTGGTGATCCAACCAGGTGCGATTGTATTGACCCGGATTTTGGCGCCAAGTTGCACCGCCAGCGCCTGCGCGAGTGCCACCATGCCACCTTTCGCAGCGGCATAGGCAAAGTCGATGCCTTGGGACATCAACGCGCGGGTGGAAGCCATCATGACAATCGAACTGCCATCGGTGAGCAGGGGCAATGCCGCTCGCGACATCAGAAAGGCCCCGGTCAGATGGCTGCCAATGGTGCTGTTCCACTGGTCGAGCGAGGTGTCACCGAGCTGCATGAATGTGTCGTAAACAAGCCCACCATTGTTGACGAGCAAGTCCAGTCGATCCCAGCCAAGGGCACGAAAAGCCTCGGCTACGGACTCTTCGCTGGCAAGATCGCAATGGATCTGTTGACCGATCGCTCCTTCCTTCAAATCGAAGGATGCCACCTCCCAACCTTCATCCAATAAGGCGGAACATATAGCCTGACCGATTAGCCCCGATCCTCCTGTTACAATAGCGCGTTTCATAAGAACTCCTTTCTGTCAGAGGATGATAGAGAGACCGGCACCATTGCGCCAACACAACTCAAGTCCAGAGAACGGGCGCATAGGGCGTCACCCTGATAGACTTCAACTGCGCCTTGTCTTCCAGAAACATTATGCTTGCTGCAATGGAATATGATATATCATCTTGTTGCATTGCGGCAGTCATTCTCCTGTAGCTTGGTCATAGGAATTTCCGATCTTGGGATAGAATCTTCGAGTTTGCTCCGAAGGAGAAGCGCCGCCATTCTGCCAAGACGGTAATGATGAGACTGGCAACGACACTACTATGCTGCGCTGAATTAATTCGGTGCGGCATGTTGATCCGTGTCAAGTCCTACTCTCGTCAATACTTGGGGGGGCGTGAAAAAACGCAGGAGATATCTGATGGCTACAGGCAACCGGATCGTAACCTTCGAGAAACCGATGGAAATGAAGGTCAACACCTTCAAATTCCCGGAGCTGATTACTCCACAGGGCAAAAAAGCTCCCCACGGCGCCATTCTCAAGATCGTCACCACGAACATCTGCGGCAGCGACCTTCACATCTACCGAGGTTCGTTTGAAGTCCCCAAGGGGATGACGATGGGCCACGAAATGACCGGCGAGGTGATCGAGGTCGGCTCCGACGTCGAATATATCAAGGTCGGCGATATCGTGTCCGTTCCCTTTAACGTCGGCTGCGGACGCTGCTACAACTGCAAGCACATGCGCTCGGACGTGTGCGAGCACACCAACCCCGAAGTCGACTGCGGCGCCTATGGCTTTAACCTGGGTGGATGGACCGGGGGGCAGGGGGATTACCTGTTCGTGCCCTATGCAGACTTCAATCTGCTGGCTTTCCCCGACAAGGACGCGGCCATGGCGAAGATCCGTGATCTGACGCTCCTTTCGGACGTGTTGCCGACCGCGTTCCACGGGTTCGCCGCTCCCGACTGGCCGGCGCAACCGGCCTATATCGTCGGCGAGAATGTGCTGATCTTCGGCGCGGGGCCTGTCGGCCGCGCGGGCGCCGCCTGTGCGAAGCTCCTCGGTGCCGGCGCCATCATCGTCGCCGACTTCATTCAGGAGCGGCTCGATCTGCTCAAGCCGCACGGCGTCGAGACCATCAACCTGTCGGACGGCATTCCGATCGAAGATCATCTGGAGCGGATCACCGGCAAGCGCGAGGCCGATCGCGTCATCGACTATGTGGGCCTCGACTGTCGCGGGTTCGGGGCGGAGTCCGACCAGATCGTCGAGAACGCCGTCACCAACGCCCTGCTGAAATATGTCCGCTTCGGCGGGATGACCAGCACGGTCGGCGTATATTGCCCCAATCCGATCTCCAAGAATCGGGACAACAAGAAGGGCAGCATGGAAGTCGATTGGGCCAGTGGCTGGATCAAGTCGCCGCGGATGTCGGCAGGCCAGTCGCCGACGGCCAATTACAACCACGCCCTCATGCGGGCCATCCTGAACGATCGGATGCCCTATCTGACTCCGATGATGAACACGAAGATCATCAAGCTGGAGGACGCGCCGGCGGCCTACAAGGAGTTCGATGACGGATCGGCGTTCAAGTACGTCATCGATCCGCACGGCTCTGTGGCGGCCTGACCATCTAACCCGGAATGCCCCCCGGTCATGTCGGGGGGCATTCTGAGCCGTTGGGGGCGGACTGCTTGCCGCACGCACACCCCCTTCCGGCTTGTCGATCTAACACCCCCCCGGATCGGCAAGCCGCCCCCTTCTGGAACGCAGCATCAGCCATGGCGCTGCGCTTTTCCGAAGCCGTAACGCCCTGTCGGGCGCTTTCACCACCCTCAGACATTATCCCTCTTGCATACTGGCTAGGAGTATCTTATACATACTCCCAGCCAGTATGCTTGGCTCCGAATCGAGATATCGAAACGGGGACTCGCAACCGGCGGTCCGGTTCTAGAAAAGAGGGAGATCCAAACATGAAATCTCGCGCCGCCGTAGCCTTCGAGGCAGGCAAGCCGCTCGAAATCGTCGAGATCGATGTCGCACCGCCCCAGAAAGGTGAAGTGCTCATCAAAGTCACGCATACCGGGGTATGCCACACCGACGCTTTCACGCTGTCCGGCAACGATCCGGAGGGCATTTTCCCGGTCGTTCTCGGCCATGAGGGCGCGGGCATCGTCGTCGAGGTCGGCGAGGGCGTCACCAGCGTCAAGCCGGGCGATCACGTCATTCCGCTCTACACCGCCGAGTGCGGCAAGTGCGAGTTCTGCCTGTCCGGCAAGACCAACCTGTGCGTCGCGGTTCGCGAAACGCAGGGCAAGGGCCTGATGCCCGACGGCACCACGCGCTTCTCCTACAACGGCCAGCCCCTCTATCACTATATGGGCTGCTCGACGTTCAGCGAATACACCGTCGTCGCCGAAGTCTCGCTCGCCAAGATCAACCCCGAAGCGAACCCCGAGCATGTCTGCCTTCTGGGCTGCGGCGTCACCACCGGCATCGGCGCGGTCCACAACACCGCCAAGGTGCAGCCGGGTGACTCGGTTGCCGTGTTCGGTCTGGGCGGCATCGGTCTCGCCGCGATCCAGGGCGCGCGTCAGGCCAAGGCAGGACGCATCATCGCGATCGACACCAACCCGACGAAGTTCGAGCTGGCGCGTCAGTTCGGCGCGACCGACTGCATCAACCCCAAGGACTATGACAAGCCGATCCAGCAAGTGCTGATCGAGATGACCGGGTGGGGCATCGACCACACGTTCGAGTGCATCGGTAACGTCCATGTCATGCGGGCCGCGCTGGAATCCGCGCATCGTGGCTGGGGCCAGTCGATCGTCATCGGCGTCGCTGGCGCGGGCCAGGAAATCTCCACCCGTCCGTTCCAGCTCGTCACGGGCCGGGTCTGGAAGGGGTCGGCCTTTGGCGGTGTCAAGGGACGGACCCAGCTTCCCGGCATGGTCGAGGACGCCATGAAGGGTGAAATCGATCTGGCGCCCTTCGTCACCCACACCATGGGTCTCGATGAGATCAACGAAGCCTTCGATCTGATGCACGAAGGCAAGTCGATCCGCACCGTGATCCACTACTGATCCCTCAACTCTAACCTTCAATTTCAATAGTTAACCTCAAGGAAGAATATCATGGCTGATCCCGTTATCTCCGGCAACGGCGTGTTCTCGCACGTCTTCATCGGCGCGGCCGATGTCGAGCAGTCGGCAGCGTTCTACGACGCCGCTCTGGGCGCCCTGGGCGTCAAGAACCTCGGCCCCTTCGGCAATGGTTGGGTGCTCTACGGCCGCGAAAAGCCTGCTTTCATCATTGCCCGTCCCGGCAATGGCGAAGCGCCCTCCAGCAACGGCGTGACGGTCGGCTTCGCCGCCGCGACGCCCGCCGAAGTGGACGCTTTCCACGCGGCCGGCCTCGCCGCTGGTGGCACCGACGAGGGCCAGCCCGGCCCGCGGGGCCACCTGCCGGGTGCCTATGCGGCCTATCTGCGCGATCCGGCGGGCACCAAGGTCTGCTCGTACACCTTCATCTAAAGCCGGAAGGTGAGGGCGATACCGGCAACCCTATGACTGGCTGTCGCCGGCGCTGGAACAGGCGCCGGCGCTTCCCCCCGCACCACAGCCAGGAAAAGGGCGCCTATCACCACACCGTCCACCAACCGTCGAAGCAAGGAAACAAAAATGGAACGTGTCGAACATCACGCCAGCTTCGGCGGTTGGCAGGACGTCTATCAGCATGACTCGATCAGCCTGGGTTGCCCGATGAAGGTCGGCGTCTATCTGCCTCCCCAGGTGAAGGACGGTCGCGTGCCGGTGCTGTATTGGCTGTCCGGCCTGACTTGCACCGAACAGAATTTCATTACGAAGGCTGTCGCGCAGCGTTTCGCTGCCGAGCACGGGATCATCCTCGTCGCGCCGGACACGAGCCCGCGAGGCGAAGGCGTGGCCGACGATCCCAGCTATGATCTGGGACAGGGCGCCGGCTTCTACGTCAACGCGACTGAGGAACCTTGGGCTGCCCACTACCGCATGTACGATTATGTCGTCGAGGAATTGCCGGCGCTGATCGAAGCCACATTTCCGGCCGATGATCGCCGGGCGATTGCCGGTCATTCGATGGGCGGGCACGGCGCACTCGTTGCCGCTCTGCGCAATCCGGGGCGCTATCGCAGCGTATCGGCCTTTTCGCCGATCGTCGCGCCGAGCCAGGTGCCTTGGGGCGAGCGCGCTCTGACGGCCTATCTCGGAGACGATCGCGCCGGGTGGAAGCATTACGACACCATCGAACTCATCAAGTCCGCCAGCGAGCGCCTGCCGTTGCTCGTCGATCAGGGCATGGATGATGAGTTTCTGGATCGCGAGCTGCGCCCGGATCTGCTGAAGGCGGCCTGCGAGGCTGCGGGGCACCCGCTGATCCTCAACCTGCGACCCGGCTACGATCACAGCTATTATTTCATCGCTAGCTTCATCGGCGAGCATATCGGCCATCATGCCAAGGCGCTGTTCCAATGAGCGCGGCGGCATCCTCGGCCATGCGCGAAATCGCGTCCAGCAATGACCCCGCCTCCGGTCGCCATCGCGTGGTGGTCGTGGGCGCGGGCTTCGGCGGCCTCGAAACCGTCCAGCGGCTCGCGGGGAGCGGCGTTGACATCACCCTTGTCGATCGCCGCAACCACCATCTTTTTCAGCCGCTGCTCTATCAGGTCGCGGGCGCGTCGCTGTCGCCATCGGAGATCGCCTGGCCGATCCGCTCGCTCTTCGCCAAGCGCAAGGACGTTCGGACTCTGCTCGGTGAGGTCGAAGGCGTGGACACGGGCAACCGGCGCGTCGTTCTCGAAGACGGCTCGACGCTTGGCTATGACACACTCGTCATCGCGACGGGCGCGCGGCATTCCTATTTCGGGCATGACCAATGGGAGCCTTATGCTCCGGGCCTCAAATCGCTCGAAGATGCGACCACCATTCGCCGGCGCCTTCTCGTCGCGTTCGAAGAAGCCGAGCGCGAGAGCGATCCCGCGCGCCGTGCGGCCTTGCAGACCTTCGTTATCATCGGCGGCGGGCCTACCGGCGTCGAACTGGCCGGCACGATCGCGGAGCTTGCCCGTCTGACACTGGTGCGCGATTTCCGGTCGATCGATCCGCGCGCGACGCGGGTGGTGCTGGTCGAAGCCGGGCAGCGGCTCCTGCAGGTCTTCCCGGAAGATCTGTCGGCCTATACCGCTCAGGCGCTTGAAAAGCTCGGTGTCGAAATCAAGCTCGGCAAGCCGGTCACGGAATGTTCCGAGCATGGGGTCGTGGTCGACGGTGTGCCTATTCCCGCTGAAACGATTTTGTGGGCAGCAGGCGTTCAGGCCTCGCCCGCCGCGCGCTGGCTGAACGCTGAAGCCGATCGCGCGGGCCGCGTGGTCGTCGGGCCGGACCTGACAGTGCCAGGACACCCCGACATTTTCGTGATCGGCGATACCGCAGCCTCGAACGGGTATGACGGCAAGCCGGTGCCCGGTCTCGCGCCGGCTGCAAAGCAGGCCGGACAATATGTGGCCCGGCTGATCCGCCAGCGCTTTAAGGGGCAGAATGCTTCGGAACCGTTCCGTTACCGGCATCAAGGCAATCTGGCGACGATCGGCCGCAGCCTTGCGGTCGTCGATATGGGCGGGTTCAAATTGCGCGGTGTTCTGGCGTGGTGGATGTGGAAACTGATCCACATCTACTTCCTGATCGGGACGCAAAATCGGATGAGTGTTGCACTAAGCTGGATGTGGACCCACGGCATAGGATATCGTGGCTCGCGTCTGATTACTTACAGCGATCTCGCTCAGCACGATGCCGGGCAGGACCATGACAAGGGGAGGGAAGGCGATTGAGTGAAGAGGGCAGCGCCGAGAACAGCGGTTCAACTGTCTATGGAATGCCCACCTATGAGAATAGGCGGGTTGCCATCGACGAGGTTCATGCGCGCCCTTATTTGCTGATAGATGCGCCGCGTGCCCTGGTGCAGCTCGCCTTCATGAACGAGGGCAATCTGACGAAGGACAAGGCGACCCTCGCGGAAATATCGAGCCGGATGGGCGCCCCGCTGCCGGATCAGGACACACCTCTTCATGGCCTGACCTGGGATCAGGGTAAATTGCACTGTGAGAAGCACACCGAGTTCTCGACCTACTTGTGGAGTGCGCCCCTCGATCCGGGCACCGGGGAGCTGGCGGGTGAAGATCCGTTCAAGCACGGCTTTACGCCGCCCGGGCCGGTCATTTGCGGCGTCCGCCTGGACGTTGTTACGTGGACCGAAGAGACCGCGACCTATATCGATCGCTTCGACCCGATCAGCCGGTGTCATTCGCTCGTCGAGGATGGCATGGCCGATATCGTCACCGATTTCCGTCAGGACGCCGATGGGCTAACCCGCATCCTCATCCTCGATCGCGGTTTGACGCCGATCCGGCTTGGCGCGCTGGCACAGCGGCTCCTCGAAATCGAGACCTATCGGACGCTGGCCCTGCTCGGCATCCCACTGACCCAATCGCTGGGGCCGCATCTGCGCAGCATAGAGAAGCGCCTTGCCGCCATCACCAACGAGATGCGCAAATCTGCACGCCGCGACAGCGAGGGGCTACTTTCCCGGCTGACCGACCTTTCGGCCGAGCTGGAGGCGGACACGGCGTCCAGCCTCTACCGCTTCGGTGCGAGCCGTGCCTATTATGAAATCGTCGAGGAGCGGCTTGCAGCGCTCGGCGAAACCTTCGTCCCGGGCTGCTATCGCTGGCGCAACTTCCTCCATCGCAGGATCGCGCCCGCCATGCGGACCTGTCGCGTGATCGAGGAACGGCAAGCCAATCTCTCCGACAAGCTGGCGCGCGCGACCACGCTGCTGCGGTCGTGGATCGATGTGCAACTCGAACGCCAGAACAGCGATCTGCTGGCCTCGATGGACAATCGGGCGAAGCTGCAATTGCAGCTTCAACAGACCGTGGAAGGCCTGTCTGTCGCGGCGATCTCCTATTATGTGATCGGCCTGCTCTCCTATCTCATCAAGGGCATACCGGGGATTCACGACATGGTGGCGCCCGAGCTGGTGATCGCCGCTCTGGTTCCCCTTGCCGTCCTTGGTGTCTGGTGGACCGTTCGACAGATCAGGAACGCGCACAGCGACCATGGACCGCCGCCCGCAAAAAAGCAGATATGATCCCTTTATCGCCTCCGTGCGTCTAGCGCGCGCCGGGGGCGAAACCGGCAGGAGGATTTCCAGTGTCGACCGATGTTTTCATACTGCACTCGCAATACACGCCGGCAGGCGATCAGCCCGAAGCGATCGCGCGCCTGATCGCCGGCGTCGAAGAGGGGGCACATCACCAGACCCTCAAGGGCATCACGGGCTCGGGCAAGACCTTCACGATGGCGAACATCATCCATCGTCTGAAGCGCCCCACCTTGATCCTTGCCCCCAACAAGACGCTGACATCGCAGCTCTATGACGAGATGCGGCGATTTTTCCCTGAAAACGCCGTGGAGTATTTCGTCTCCTATTACGACTATTTCCAACCGGAAGTGTATCTGCCGGGCCGCGATGAGTTCATTCCGAAGGATTCCTCGATCAACGAGCATCTGGAACGGTTGCGCCTGTCGACGACAAAATCGCTGATCGAGCGCCGCGATACGATCGTCGTCGCCTCGGTATCGTCGATCTACGGCATGGGCGATCCCGACAATTATCGCGCGCTCCAGGTTCCGCTGACCGAGGGCGCGCGGTTGGGACAGGAAGAGCTTTTCCGCAGCCTGGCGCGCCTGCAATATGATCGGGCCGAGCATAAGCTGAAGCGCGGCACTTATCGCGCTGATGGCGACGCTGTTGAGATTTACCCGGCGGATTCGGAATATAAGGCGCTGCGCGTCGGTTTGGCAAACGGCGTGATCGCGTCGCTCCAATGGTTCGATGCGGCGACCGGCAAGCCGATGGAAAGCGCCGATCACTATCTTGTCTCGCCCAAGACTGTTCTGGCGGCGACCGCAGATCAGGCCCGCAAGGCCGCCACGGCGATCCTCGAAGAGTTGGAAACGCAGGTCGAACGGCTGACCAGCGAAAACCGCCTGACGGAAGCGGCGCGCCTCTATGATCGCATCACCAACGATGCCGAGATGTTGCGCGAGGTCGGATATTGCTCGGGCATGGAAAATTACGCCTGCTATCTGAGCGGTCGTGACCCTGCGCTCCCGCCCATAACCCTGCTCGACTATCTGCCCAAGGACGGGCTGCTGTTCGTCGACGAATCGCATGTGATGATCCCACAGATCTCGGCGATGTTCCGGGGCGACCAGGCCCGCAAGGATACGCTGATCGATTATGGCTTCCGCCTGCCGTCTTCGAAGGACAGCCACCCCCTGAGCTTCCACGAGTTCGAACAGGTCAAGCCGCAGACGATCTTCGTGTCCGCCACCCCCGGCGCTTATGAGGTAAAGGCCTCGCAAGGCAGGGTGGTTGAACAGATCGTGCGGCCGACCGGCCTGCTCGATCCGAAGGTGGAAGTCCGCCCGTCCCAAGGCGCGCGTGACGATTTGCTACGCGAGATCGCGCAGCGCACGCAGCGCGATGAGCGCGTGCTGGTTACGACGCTGACCAAGGTTGCGACCGAGGAGCTGCACGCTTTCCTCGAAAGCGAAGGCATTCGCGCGCGTTACATGCACTCTGACATCAAGGTCGAGGATAGGGTCGCGATCATCGAGGGCCTGCGCGTGGGCGAGTTCGACGTGCTGATCGGGATCAGTTTGCTGCGCGAAGGGCTCGACATCCCAGAAGCGTCGCTGATTGCGATCTTCGATGCAGACCGCGCGGGCTTCCTGCGCTCGGCCCAGGCGCTGATCCAGATGATCGGCCGCGTCGCGCGCAATGTGAACGGCACCGCTGTCCTCTACGCCGATATGGTGACGCCGGCGATGCGGGCCGCGATCGATGAGACCGAGAGCCGGCGACAGCGCCAGATCGCCTTCAACGAGGAGAACGACGTCACACCGCTCTCGTCGGTTCGCGGCCTGGCGTCGGCGCAGCCCTACGGGCAAGAGCCGTCGGTCCATTCGGAAGCCTTCTGCGAGAACCTGTACGAGCTTTGCGACCGGATCACGGAGAAGGAACAGGCGCTGCTCGCGGCGGTGGATCACGGCCAAGAGGATCGGGCCGAGACGATCCGGGGCGAGCTGGACGGCCTCTACCGTCAGTTCATTTATCTGTGACGCGCCGGGTGAAAGTGACCGAATGAGCAAGGATCAGGAGCCTCAAACCACCCCCGGCAAGGAACGCGCGCCGCGATCCGGCTTCGTACAAGTGCGCGGCGCGCGGCAGAACAACCTCAAGAATGTTGATGTGGACGTTCCGCGCGATGCCTTCGTGGTGTTCACCGGCATATCGGGATCGGGCAAGTCGAGCCTCGCCTTCGGCACCCTCTATGCCGAGGCACAGCGCCGCTATCTGGAATCGGTCGCGCCCTACGCCCGCCGCCTGATCGATCAGGCCGGCGTGCCGGAGGTTGACGCCATCGACGGGTTGCCGCCCGCGGTCGCGTTGCAGCAGCAGCGCGGCTCGGCCAATGCGCGGTCTTCGGTTGGCAGCGTGACGACGCTCTCCAGCCTGGTGCGGATGCTCTATTCGCGCGTCGGAGAATATCCGCGCAATCAGCCGATGCTCTATGCGGAGGACTTCTCCCCCAACACCGTGGCCGGGGCCTGCCCGACCTGCCACGGCATCGGGCGCGTCTATGACGCGACCGAAGAGACGATGGTGCCCGACGACAGTCTCACCATTCGCGATCGGGCGATCGCGGCATGGCCGCCGGCGTGGCACGGCCAGAACCTGCGCGATATCCTTGTGTCGCTCGGCTATGATGTCGACACGCCATGGCGCGATCTTCCGAAGAAGGATCGTGACTGGATACTCTTCACCGACGAGACGCCGACGGTGCCGGTCTATGCGGGTCTGACGCCCGAACAGACGCGCGTTGCCCTCAAGCGTCGTATGGAGCCGAGCTATCAGGGCACCTTCACCGGCGCCCGTCGCTACGTGCTGGAGACCTTCGCCAACACCAAAAGCGCGCTGATGAAGAAGCGTGTCTCGCAATATATCATCGGCCGCGATTGCCCGACCTGCGACGGCAAGCGCCTGAAGCGCGAGGCCCTGTCGGTGAAGTTTGCCGGCCTGGACATCGCCGAGTTTGGCGACCTGACGGTGCTGAAGCTCCGGGACTTGCTCACGCCCGTCGCCCATGGCGAGTATGGTAGCGCCTCGACGACCCTGAAGGGCCATGTTCTCGGCAAGGCGGCCCGCGATGCGGCGGTTGAACGTAGGGTCGCGGCGGGAGGCTCGGCACACAAGGCAGCGCCTGACGTGCGCCGCACGCCCAATCTTTCCGATGAGAAGCGGGTCGCCGCGCAGCGTCTCGCATCCGAGCTGCTCGAACGGCTAGGCCCGCTGATCGACCTTGGCCTTGGCTACATCTCGCTCGACCGCAGCACGCCGACGCTTTCCTCCGGCGAGCTGCAACGCCTGCGCCTTGCCACTCAATTGTCGTCACAGCTTTTCGGCGTGGTCTATGTGCTGGACGAGCCATCGGCGGGGCTGCACCCGGCAGACGGCGAAGCGTTGCTGACCATCCTTGAGCGGCTGAAGGCGGCGGGCAACTCGCTGTTCGTTGTCGAGCATGATCTTGACGTGATCCGCCATGCCGAATGGCTGGTCGATGTGGGGCCAGGTGCCGGCGAAAAGGGCGGCGAAGTGCTCTACAGCGGCCCGATCGCAGGGCTTGCCGGCGTCGAGGCGTCGATCACCCGTCGCTATCTGTTCGCAGAACCTGACGCCCATGACCGGACCCCGCGCGAAGCAAAAGCATGGCTCCGTCTTGAAGGTGTGACCCGCAACAATCTTCACGGGCTCGACGTCGCGCTACCGATTGGCTGCTTCACCGCCGTCACCGGGGTTTCAGGATCGGGCAAGTCCAGTCTTGTCAGCCAGGCACTTCCGGAGCTTGTGACGGAACAACTCGGCGGCACGCCGGCTGCCGAGGAGGAGGATACCGATCCGCTGCTCGATGTTGCGCGGGAAGAGACCGAAGGCCGCATCGTTGCGGGCATGGAGCATGTGCGCAGGCTGGTGCGGGTCGATCAGAAGCCGATCGGCCGCACTCCACGCTCGAACCTCTCCACCTACAGCGGCCTGTTCGATCATGTGCGCAAGATCTTCGCGAACACCCCACTGGCGCGCCGGCGCCACTACAGCCCGGGCAGGTTCTCCTTCAACGTCGCACAGGGCCGCTGCCCGGTGTGCGAGGGTGAGGGCTTCGTCATGGTGGAGCTGTTGTTCCTGCCCAGCGTCTATGCGCCCTGCTCGACCTGCCATGGCAGCCGCTACAATCCGCAGACGCTCGAAGTCGAATGGAACGGCCGCAACATCGCCCAGGTGCTTGAGCTGACGGTGGACGAGGCGTGCGACTTCTTCGCGAGCGAACCGTCCGTCATGCGCTCGCTCGATGTGCTGCGGGAGATTGGCCTCGGCTATCTGAGGCTTGGACAGCCGGCGACGGAACTGTCGGGCGGCGAGGCCCAGCGCATCAAGCTCGCGACCGAGCTGCAACGCGCCCAGCGTGGCAACACCATCTACATCCTCGACGAGCCGACTTCGGGGCTTCACCCTTCCGACGCTGATCGGCTGATGCGGCACCTGCAGGGCCTTGTCGATGTCGGCAATACGGTCGTCGTCGTCGAGCATGACATGCGAGCTATTTCACAGGTGGATTGGGTGATCGATCTGGGGCCTGGCGCTGGCGAAGATGGTGGCCGGATCATCGCGAGCGGCGTCCCTCACGATGTTGCCGAAGCGCAAGGCAGCCTGACCGCGCCTTATCTAAAGGCGGCGCTTTAGCCGCTTGGACGCCGGCGACAGGGGGGAGTGGGACTATGGTGAGTCTTGTCGATTGGGGTGTGGCGATCCCGATGATCGAGCACCGGCCATGTCTTGCTGGGATGTGATAGCGATGGTCCTGCCCGACCATTCAGGGAGTTGAACGTGCCTTCTACCGTCTCTCAAGATGTTACCGCTCGTTCCCAGGCCGTCGATGCCCGGCTTACCCGCGCTGCGATCTTTCTGGTCGTCTCGATGGGCGCCGGGGAGAAGCCGGAAGCGGGGGTGCGGGGTCTTTGCGCCATCCTGTCGTCGCTGGTTCGTGGCGTGGGCTTCCGGGCGGCAGACGGCGGACTTTCCTGCATCATGGGGATCGGCTCCGATGCTTGGGACCGGCTATTCGGAGCGCCGCGGCCGAAGGAACTGCATCCGTTCCGGGAAATCCGCGGCGTCCATCATGCGCCTTCGACGCCCGGCGACCTGCTGTTTCACATTCGCGCCGCGCGTCAGGATTTGTGTTTCGAGATGGCGGCGCAGATCGTGAAGCGTCTCGCCGGCTTCGCCTCGGTGACGGACGAGGTGCATGGCTTCCGCTACTTCGACGATCGCGACCTGCTGGGATTTGTCGACGGGACGGAAAACCCCGTCGAGCAGGGAGCCAGAGATGCCACGGTGATCGGGGCGGCGGACGATCCGGTCTTCGCTGGCGGCAGCTATGTGATCGTCCAGAAATACCTCCACGACCTCGACAAGTGGAACGCGATTCCCGTGGAGCAGCAGGAGAAGATCGTAGGGCGCGAGAAGCTGTCGGACATCGAGCTGGACGAGGCGGCCAAGCCGAGCTTCGCGCATAACGTGCTCACCAACATCGAGGAGGACGGCGAGCAACTCCAGATCCTGCGCGATAACATGCCGTTCGGCGATGTTGGTAAGGGCGAGTTCGGCACCTATTTCATCGGTTACGCCCGCTCGCCGACCCGCATCGAGCGGATGCTCGACAATATGTTCATCGGTTTGCCACCCGGCAATTACGATCGCTTGCTCGATGTTAGCCGGGCCGTGACCGGCTCGCTTTATTTCGTGCCGTCGGCTGATTTTCTGGACGAGGTAACGCCGGAGCCAGCCACGGCCGATGGCGATGAGGCGGTAGCCGAGGCGCCCGCATCCACGGCGCCGGCACCGGAGCCCTCGTCAGCATCGGATGGATCGCTGCGCATTGGATCACTCAAAGATGAGGCAGGACATGAATAACCTCCATCGCGAACTCGCCCCCATCTCCGACGCCGCTTGGGCGCAAATCGACCAAGAAGCGACCCGAACTCTCAAGCGCTATCTGGCCGCGCGCCGCGTCGTGGACGTGCCGGAACCGAAGGGGGCCACGCTCGCGGCCGTGGGAACGGGCCACACCAAGCCGATCGATGCGCCCAGCGATGGCGTCCAAGCCGTGCGGCGTGCGGTCAACGCCGTGGTCGAACTGCGCGTGCCCTTCACGCTGACCCGCGCGGCGATCGACGATGTGGAGCGCGGCTCCGAGGATTCGGACTGGCAACCGCTCAAGGAAGCCGCCCGCACGATCGCCTTTGCCGAAAATCGCGCGATCTTTGATGGCTATGCCGCTGCCGATATCGGCGGCATCCGTCCCGGCGCGAGCAACGAGCCGGTGCCGCTGCCCACGGCCGTCGCCGGATATCCCGCCATCGTCGCCCAAGCCGTCGATCGGTTGCGCCTTGCCGGGGTCGAGGGGCCTTATCGACTGGTGCTGGGCGATGATCCGTTCACCGCGATCAGCGGCGGCAGCGAGGAGGGCTATCCGGTGCTCCAGCACATCAATCGTCTGGTGGACGGCGATATCATCTGGGCGCCGGGCATCATGGGCGGCGTCGTCCTGACAACGCGGGGCGGCGATTTCGAACTCGATCTCGGACAGGATTTGTCGATCGGCTATCTCAGCCACACCGCCGAGGCGGTCGAGCTGTACCTGCAAGAGAGCTTCACCTTCCGGCTGTTGACGAGCGAGGCGGCTGTTTCGCTCCCGACAACGGAAGCGTCGGCGCAGCCGGCGTGAAGGCGTTGCCGGTTGCGCCGCCCGCACGCGGGCCGCAGCGAGGGGTGGGACAATGATAAGTCTCGTCGGTTGGATCGCCACGATCGCGACGATGATCGCGGCGATGATGACGGCTTCCAACCTGGGCGCGCGCGTGACGGGCTGGGGCTTCGTGGTGTTCAGCATCAGCTCGGTTTGCTGGACCACATTGGGCTACGCCACAGGACAGACAGCCTTGGTTGCCACCAATGGATTCCTGATGCTGACGAACCTAGTTGGTATCTGGCGATGGTTGGGGCAGCAGACCAAATATGAGGATGGCGGCCGATCGGCCGAAACAGCCAGCCAAAGATCCGATACGCCGAACCTGTTCACCGCGACCGGCCTGATCGGCATGGCGGTTGATGACAAGAGCGGGATGAATCTGGGCCGGGTTGTCGAGGCCCTTATCGAATGTTCGACCGGCAGGATAAACTATGTGGTGATCTCGGACGAGCGATATGCCGGTCTTGAAGAGACATTGCGAGCGGTGCCGCTCGAATCCCTCAGGATCGGCTACACGCGCATGACGCTGTTGCTGGACGGCCCGAGCTTCCTGTCACAGCCCGGCCTCAAAAGTCGTGACTGGCCCGCCTTCGCTCCGATCAATCCCTAGCAAGCGATCGCTCACACCAATTGGAGCGCGCGATCATGATCTTGACCGGGGCCAAGAAAGCGCAGGATCAGGATACGGTGGGCTTCTGGCCGGTAGAGGATGCCATAGCGGCGATAGGAACGGCGACGGATACCGTAGCGCTCATAGCGAGGCACCAGAGGATAGCCTTGGGGCAGATCGGCAAGGCGACGGGCCGCCTCACGCAATTCCTCAACAAAGCTGATGGCTCTCGCGGGATTGTCCTTTTCGATATGCTCGGCGATGTGATCGAGGTCGGCCAGCGCATCCGGCGTCAGGATGACTTTCATTGCGGCTGAGCGCTTGCCCGTGTCCGAATCCTGTCGATGATAGCATCGCAGGCGTCGTCGAGGTCGTGGGTGCGCCCCGCCTCGGCATCGGCAAGGCCGCGTTCGATCGAGGCGTCAAGATCATGCAGCCACCGTTCGACATCCTGCGTCTCGCCCTGATCGCGCCGAATGAGATCGCGAACATAATCACTCACGCTGGCATAATGCCCGCTGTCGATGCGGCGCTGGACGTAATCCCGCATAGGGTCCGGAAGGGAGACGTTCATCGAAGCCATAAATCACCTCACTACCATTATGGCAAAAACTGCCATCGGTTTCAAGGCGCCTGCCTCTCTTGTGCAGCCGATCCGCCTTCGCGTCACCGCACCGACGAGGGTAAGATCACATAACGCTAAGCGACCTTTGGCTCGCCTACCATGACAATATGTTGGAAAAGCTTGCTGGTGCGTTCCCCGGCAGGCGCGGCCATGGCGGCGGCGATCGCGGCTTGGTTCAAGCGATGGTGGGTCGGGGCCGTGCCTCCGCCTCCGGATTGCGGCCCAGGACCATGAGCAGGCGGGGCCGAGCCAAGGGCGCCATTATCATCCGCCTCGGCCGCGGCGATCACCCGCAGGCTGTTTATCGGTGCGGTGGGATCGGGTCGAATGTTCGGCATTTGCGGTGCGGGGATCTTGGTCAGCGCGACCATGGCCTTCTCCGTATAATAGCGGATTTTCTTGCCATAGACGGGCGGGATGCCGAGGCGCAGGACGATCATGTCCTTTTCGGGGAGCTGCATCAGCTCTTGAGGAAGCATCAGGGGCCGGCGCTGATCGGATTCCGATACCGAGCCGCCCCCACGGCCCCACATGCCGAAGGAGCGCGACTTGGCGCGAAACGTATAAGTGCCAAGCCGTTCGGAAATATCCTTCGCATCATCGTTGGTCGCGGGGCGCATGACCATTTGGACGCCGCAGTTGGATTCAATCTCCGTGGCGACTTTCGGCCCATAGACGTTCTCGAGCTGCGCTCCGCTCTGGATGACGGGGAGGAGGCGAATGCCATAGCCGGCGACATAGCTGAAGCCATTGGCGATCACCGACGCGCGGCCGAGGCGCGAGAACTCGTCGAGCAAGAGCAGCAAGCGAACCTGGTGCTTGTTGCCCGAGGGCAGCTCGCGGACATTGAGGTCAATGAGCTGCTGGAAAAGCAGGCCATAGATCGGTGCCACGCGATCCAGATCATCCGGCGAGACGCCGAGATAGAGCGAGATCCGCTTGTCGCGGAACTCGCGCAGATCGAAATCGCTGACAGCCGTTGCCGCATCGACATAGGGGTTCAGCCACAGATTGATCTTGGCGGTGACGGACTGGCGGGTTGACGTGAAGGTATTGGCCGAGGCCATGATCCAATCCCGCAGCGCCGACACGCACGCCCCTGATAGCGGTTTGCCCTCCCGCTCGCGCTGCGAGATGATTTTGGGAAATCGCTTTTGTGCATCGCCGGCGGCGAATTGGCGGTAGATTTCGCCGATGGTGAAGGGGAGCGCATCGTCGCCATCATCCACCGTGGCGGCGACATAGGCCGCGACACCGAGAAACGCCGTCCTTGCGCTTTCCGCCCAAAACGTCTCGCCCTGCAGGGGCAGGGGAAAAAGCATGACGCTGATTTTTTGCAGCTCGTTGACGACTTCGACCTGATCGCGTCGGTTGATGTACGCGAGCGGGTTGTAGCGGCATGTGCGACCGTGGGCATCGAGCGGGTTGAACAAGAGTGTTTGCTGGCGAAGGTTCGTCATCCGAAAGCCTGCTGTCGCCGCCCAATTCTCTTGCTTCACATCGAGGACGACAACCGAATCCGGCCATTGGAGAAGGTTCGGGATCACGACGCCGACGCCCTTGCCGGCGCGGGTGGGTGCTTCGAGCAAGACATGCTCGGTTCCCCCAAAGCGCATGAACTTGCCATTGATGCGGCCGAGGAGAATGCCGGCATCCTCCAAGAGCTTGGCCTTGCGGACCTCGCCGATCCGCGCCCAGCGGGCTTCGCCGTGGAGCTTCTGGCCCGTGAAAAGCGACGACACGATACCGATCAGGCAGACCGCGAAGGCGATGAAGAAACCGGCGAGAAACGGCTTCCACACGATCGGCAAGTGGCGCATCGACCATAATGCACCCGGAACGCGCGCCCAGGGCGTGTGCGCCGAGAGGAGATGCGCCTTCCAAAGGACCACCACGGCGCCGATCGCGGCGCTTATCATCAAGCCTATGATGACGAGGAACGCGATGGCGGCCGGCTCGGACGCCCCTTGGTTGCGAACCATTTTGCCGCTCATAATGCGATCCTCCGCTCGAATCTAATCGCGAGGCTTGCCCGCAGGATCGAACCACACTTCCGTCATACGATAGCGCGCCGGCTTCCCGTCACCTGGGGGAAGGCGGTGCATCTGCACGACGATATCAACCAGCGAGCGCAACAGGGCGCGGATGTCGTGCCGATCGAGATCGTTGCCGCCTTCCGATTCCTTGACCAGCAGCGTAAGCTGTTCCAGCGCACCTTCGGCCGTATTGGCATGGACCGTGGTTATCGAGCCTGGATGGCCGCTATTGACGTTGCGCAGATAGAAGAAGGCGGTGCCGTCGCGTAGCTCTTGGAGCAGGATGCGATCGGGTCGCATACGCAACGCCGATTCCAGCAATTCCTTTGCGCCAGCTTTTTGAAGGCCCTTTCCGTCCTTAGAATACATCATGTGGACGTGGTTGCGCTGTGGCACCACCAGCTCGCGGGTGTCTTCGATCGTCAGGATGCGCTCGTAATCGGGAATGAGCCTAATCAGGCCCTTGGAGAAGCTCGTCTTGCCGGAACCCGTGGCGCCGGAGATCAGGATATTTTTGCGGGATTCGACCGCGAGCCGGAAGAAGCCCTTCCAGTCGCCGGCCTCGCGAAATCGCATCAGCGCGGAGTCGACCTCTTCATGCAGGCCATGAGCGCGGACCTCACTGAAAAGCCCGGCGCGGTCGAAATCGTCGATGTCCATAGAGACGCCCGACGCTTTCCGGATCGTGATCGAGACGAAGCCCCGCTCCACGGCAGGGGGGACGACGACCTGCGCGCGCTCGCCTCCCGGAAGAACCGAGGAGACGATCGGATATTCGGCGGTGACATCCTGTTTGGTCAGACCTGCGATGAGCTTCGCGAGCGTCATGAGGGCCGCATTGTCCAATGCCGGCTCCTTATGCCATTCCCAACCGTTGCGCGTCTCCAAGCCGATCAGGCCCGGCTCATTGATGACCAGCTCCGTCACGTCCTCGCGGGCTAGGTGACGCTCTATCGGCGCCGCATTGTGCTGGTATATCGACGACGCCACAAATCAGCGCCTCAGTCGCACGTCATAGACGGACCGGAAATCGAAATCCTTGGCGACGAAGATTGCAGCCGTATCGCCCTGATTCTTCTTCAGGATCGGCTTGATCTGCATGGTTTGGTTGAGGACCGTCTGTGCAGTATTGCCCGGAACCTGTGTCGAGTAGGTGCCTTCGCCGGCGACGGCGCGACTGGCGATGTTCGACGCATCTTCCAGCACCGAGATCACAAGCCCCATGCCGAAGCGCGCCCAAAACTGCGTATCGACGCCTCCCGGCAGGCCGGCGCGGCCAAGGCTATCAGCCGCAGGCGATCCCAAGTCGATCGCCACACCGCGCGGCGTGAGTGCGCGCGTCCATAGGACGAACAAGCGAGCCTGCCCCTGTGTGATGCCGCCCGAATATTGCCCCAGCACCTTCGTCCCTTTGTCGAGCAGGACGATGCGACCATTTTCCGAATAGACGTCATGATTGATGACGCAGTTCACGAAGCCCGCCTGCGTCGAGTTGATGGCCGTCTGCAGAGTGCAGGGTATGACCGTGCCAGCGCTCAACAGAAGGCTCCGATCGGGGATCACGCTCGCCCGTACTGTCTGGATCGCCGCATGGTTGAGCTGATCGCTGAAATCGGTCGATCCCTTACCCGACGGGCCGGCATCATCATTCTGCCCGAAGCCGCTGGCCCCGAAGTTGCGCGGGCCGCCTGGCTGGCCTTGCCCTTGGCCCTGCCCATCGCCTTGAGGCTGGCCATTCCCTTGCGGTTGCTCGGCCGAGACGAGGCTTGTCCCCGGTGATCCGGCGGATGCGATACCCGTGCTGCCGAACGCCATGATCGGCGATCGGCGCGCAGCATCCGCCATCGAGCGTGCCTGTTCGGCTCGCTTCTGCTCTGGCGTCTCCTGACCATTCGCCGACACCGGCGCCGGATTCCCGTTCGCATCGGTAGCCTGGTTAGGCGTCGCCGCGATCGGGCGGCCGAACATATCGGTTTGCGGGGCATTGGGTTGGCCGAGCTGGCCGGCGAGCTGCGCGCGCTGCGCGTTCGGTGATCCCATCACATCGGCCACGGCCCGATCGCTGGCTTTTGCCGGCTGCTCGGCGGGCTTTGCGGAGCCGGAATGGTGGAATGCACCATAGCCGATCGCAATGCCGCCCATGGTGCCGATCAGTGCGAGGCCGGCGCCGAGGAAAGCGATATTTCCCCAACCGCCGCTGCGCGCAATGGGGCTGCTCTGCTCGCTGGGGGGGACGGTATCGGCGCCGACTTCGCCGCCGCGGTCAATGAGGTTATCGGCCATCTTACTGCCCCTTCACTTTACGTTCGACGATGTTGGAGACGGTCCCCGTCCGATCGCCGCGATCGTTGCGAGGGGGCGCTTCATTGTAGATGCACAGCACCACGTTGCCGCGACGGAGCCGAAGCTGCCGATAGACCGCATGGATCACGACAAAATCCTCGCGCACGTCGTAGGGAACGATCGTCTCGGTCCCGTCCACGTCAACGGCAAAAATTGAAGGTATGTCGGCGTGGCCTGGGTAGCGCAGCACCGTGAACTCGCCATTGTCGGAGATCTCGGTGGGCTGGAGCGAGGAGTCGCCCTGCACCGTGTAATTCATGTTTCGCGTTCCTTCGATCACGGCATGATCGAGCGCGGCTGTGGTGATGTTGTTTTCGACCGCGCGCGCGGCCTGTACCTCGGCGAGCTGGGTCTGAAGCGTCGCCATAGCTCGCTCCTCGCGCGGGTAATGGAACCGGATGCCATACATTGCCTCGCCGGCGCCGAGAGTGAGATTGAAATGATAGGTGCGCGGCGCGCCGTTGACGTTGGTGACGACGATCAGGTTGGTTCCGCCAGCCTTCTCGCGCGGCTTGAGGAACACGATGTTGCCGACGGGCGCGATTTGCCATGAGATCGTGTCGCCCAACGCCGCCTGCGTCACGGTTTCATTGGGGCCGAACTGGATTTCGATCGCATGGCGAAAACTGCCCACGATCGTCACGACCTGATCGGGATCGTAGTTGACGTTGCGGACCCGCGCATCCTTTGGGCCAGGAACGGGCGTCTCGGATGCGATAGCCGGATGCGGAGCGAGCGTGACGGCCACGGCCCCAACGACCGAGAAGACGACGAGCCGGTGCCACACCGCCCCGACACCACGCCAGAAACGGCTTTTGGCGCCGCTATCCGTCACCACCAGCTTGCTTGCCGGAGGCGAGAGGCGCTCGCCCAGCTTCTTGCGGAGCGCGGGGAGGAAGGGGATCACGACGCGATCGGCGCCGTCCATGGTCTTCGGCTGTTCGGTCATGTCACGCCTCCGGGTCAGAGCGATAATTCACGACCTGGAAGCCGAGAGGATTCAGGTTGCGATCCTTCTCATGCTCGGGGGCCGTGGTGAACTTGAAGGTCATGATCGCGTTCCAGTTCTGCGCGACCGGCGTGTTCTGCCCCATCGTGATGATCTTCGTGTAGCGGACTTGCGCCACGGTCGGGCTCAGGAAGCTGATCGTGCGGATTGCGATCGAGACGAAGCCTTTGTCGCCGTAGATGTTCGACGGGGCATTGCTGTTGCCAGATTGAACGCCGTTGAGATAACGGCCGCCTTCAGCCTGGTCGCTCATTAGCATCACCGTATAGGCGTTCTCACGAGCTGCATCGTTCAACCAGCCCTCGCGCAGCCGCACATATTGCGAAATGAAATAGCGATTGACCGCATCGTCGTAGGTGCGGGGCTGAGGCCCCTTGAGGGCCGTCACGATCTCTGCCTCGCCCGAGGTCTTATCAACCCGGATCACATAGGGCTGTACGGTCTTGAGAGGTGTGAGCATGACGACAGCCGCCACAGACGCGACCGCGAGCGCACATGCCCCTCCCGCGACGGTCCACGCCACGCGCCGGGACTGGATCGCCGCGCGCATTCGGTCGTATTCCCACGTCCTCGCGCTTTCGAGGTATTTTTCCTTATCTTCTGCCTTCACCGTAGCCATGGCGTCGATCCCTTCGTCAGCAGGGGAGGTAGGACAGCGCAACGGCCCGCTGGGACGTCCCCGGCGCTGACGGTAGAGTGTTCATGGCGCCTCGCTTCGGAGGCGTGGCGGGTTCCTGGCCGGCGTCGGGGGCTGATGCTGGCGGCGCCGGCAGCGGCGCCGGGCCGGGGACATCAGGTGCGGGCGAGGCTGCCGGTGGAGCCACCATGGACTGTCCGCCTCCACCTTGCGATGCGGGCAGCGGGACAGGGAGTGTCGGCAGAATCGTGCCGTAGAGATTGGCGGGGCGGCGATGCTTGCCGTCGCATACCGGAGCGGGCTTGATGTGAGTCCCGGTGCATCCGCTAAGTGCGAGGGCACCTAACGCCACGATAGTCAGCCTTTTCATAGAATCTCCGTCCGTCTTTTCCGCGATGTTCCCAAGGTTCATGAGTGGAGAGCGGTCAGCCGCCCCCGGAAGCAGATCGAGCGACGGAGCCGCCAGTCGCGGGGGCTCCACCAGCGCGGGGCGTGTTCGCGGCCAAGCGTCGGAACATCAGGCGATTGGCCGCCATGTTCATGCCGGTTTGCAGGAAGCCATGGCCACCCGAGGACGCTCCGCCCGCGATGCCCGAAGCGATCGAAGGCGCTTGGAAGAAGAAGATCGTGCCGACGATGTAAATCGCGCAGCACGCGACGGTCGCCACAATCATCAGGTCGGTGTTGAGGACCGCGTAGGTATCCTCCATCTGGACAAAGTTGGACGCATCGCCGATCGACCCCATGATGCCGTCCATGGAGGCTTCCTGAAGGCCGGTGATGAACTTCGTCATGATCGCCATGACGACCATCAGGAGGATGTAATTCGCGGTCTGTTTGAGCCAGCCATCAAAGAGCCAGCGCGAGGAGTTGAATAAGAGGCAGGCGAGCGCGAGCGGCGCGAGCGCAACGCAGATCGACACAGCCAGCTTCGCGAAGATGACGATGCAGAACCCGACGGCGGCCGACAGGAAGGCGAACACATAGAGGACGCCGATGCAACCATAGGTCACAAGCGCGGACTGCAACTGGATCAGCGGCGTGCGGAAATCGGTGATTCCCTGTGAAGGCATCTGCTGGATGGTCGCGTTCGCCTGTTCCATCCGCGACGCCAATTTGCCGGTATCGGAGACGTAGGTATCGAAAGTGGTGCCGGGGTTAGTGACAGGCGTTCCCGATCCCGCCGAAATGATGTCGGACGGGAGCTGCGTGGCGACGTTCACGACGAGCGCCGAGTAGCCGACGGCGCTGGCTGCTGCTATCGCGAAGCCGACCTTGCCGGCTTGGAATACCAGCTCGCGCAAGGGGGCCTGGATTGCGCCGCGAAGAACCGCGAAACCCAGAAGCAGGAAGTAGATTGTCGCGGCGACGCCGAGTGGCGCAGCCACGAAGCTGACAAGACCGGACCCGAAGCTCGCCACGGCCGATGTAATTGCGCTTTCTACATAGCCATACATGGTCGTGAAAAGGACCATGAGATTGGGCGAACTTCCTGCCATCGGTTTATACCTTGTTCAAAGTGGCTGGATCATTTCGAGTTGATCTTTTGCATGGCGATCGAGCGCCGCGCTTCTCGCGTCGTGAAACAAAGATTATCCTTCTGATCGGCAGGGAGATTGCTGTATTCCCCGCTGTCACATTTCGTTTTCCATTCCGCGAGAAGCTGCGGATTCTTTATCAGCTCGTCCGTTGTCGGGACCGCAGGGGGTTGTTGTTGACAGCCGGCAGCGGCCAGGGCGAAGCACAAGACGAGCAGCTTTCGCATGGGTTACTTCCTGAGAGTGTTGGCGTCGTAGAATGAGGCCGCATTGCGGGCAGCCGAGGTTTGCGCCGTCGCGATCGCAAGGTTCGCGTGTCCAAACTGAGCCGTCTGGATCGCCTGCAACTTCAGCATGTCGTTCTGGAGCTGCGCCTGCTCGACCGAGATACGGGCGTTCAGGTCCATCACGTCCTTGGGGTCTTTGGCGCTCGACAGTTGCTCGCGGAGCTGATCGAGGAGCTGCATCCGCTGCTGCGTCACGTTCAACGTGTTCTCGCCGAAGGCGGCCGTAGCAGCGGCAGAGCCGGTCGCATCCTTGAGCGCCTGGTTGTAGGCGGTGTCCGCGTCCGACCCGGAGGACGAAATCGTGTAGCGGGACTGGATGCTGCTGGCGAGCGAGCCCAGCGAGCCGATCTTGGTCAGATCGCCGCCTAACAGCGTTTGTGCGTCGATGGTCGTGTTTGGCAGGAGGTTGCGCGTCTGAGAATTGAAGAGACTCGATGCGATGCTGTTCACGTTCGTCAGCTTTTGCAGCGAGTTGAGCGTGTTGGTGGCGGTCGAGATTTGCTGCTCGCCCTGTTCGATCATCTTGATCGTGTTCTGAACGGTCGCGAGGGCTTGTATGTAGCCCGTGGAATCGAAAACCGGGATACCCTGCGCCGAGGCCGGGGCGGCGGTCGCAGCGAGCGCCAAGGGCGCCGCTGCGAACATGATGATGTGCTTGAGCGACATATCAGCTTCTCCTTTCATGTGCGTAGAAGAGCGGCAGCCACGCCGCAGGATCGTTGCCCGCTCGGGCAATGGCATCTTCCATGACCGCCAGAGTTTCGGCGCGGCCAGAAAGCACGGATAATTCATCGCCCATTCCGCCGAGATCGAGCTTCGCAACGATGGACGTGTGGCCCTGCTTGACGAGGAAGCAGCGGCTCTCCGGTGTCAGATCCTCGCGGATCAGGCGGTATTCCGCTTCCGTTAGGCCCAAACCGTCGCAATAGTCGGATTTCTTGGCATCGGAATTGGGCAGGAGGATCTTCGTCGCGGTCTGTTCGATGATCGAATGCGCAATCGGCGAGCGCAGGGCGTCAGCCGGGGATTGGGTGCCGAAGACCATGAACGCATTGCGCTTGCGGAAGGTCTTGAGACCGTCCTGTGCGAAGGCCCGGAAAGCGTCGTCCTGTAATGCCTTCCAGAACTCGTCGATGTCCACCACGACACGCTGGCCGTCCAGCAGCTCGTCGACCCGATGGAAAAGGTAGAGCATCATCGGCGTGCGGATTTCCGGGTTTTCGAGGAAGTCCGTCATGTCAAAACCGACGAAGCGGGCCGCCAGCGACACTTCATCGACCGGGCCATCGAACGCCCAGCCCAATGGGCCGCCCGAACACCAGCGTTCGAGCCGCGCACCGATGCCCTCCGCGTCCGAGTAGCTTAGCAACTCACGCAGATCGTGGAATGATCGCTTCTCGGCAGGGAGCTTCATCACCGCATCAAGGCCATCGTCGATCAGCTTCTCTTCGCCGACCGTGAGCGGCCGCCCTTCGCGCCGCACCAGCACGCGGATGAACTGGCGGAGAAACGCCATGTTTTCGTGTGTCGGCGAGAGACCCTTCAACGGGGCAAAACCCGTCGGTTCGCCGTTCCTCAAGGCCAGATAGGTGCCGCCACAGGCACGCACGAAGATCTCCGCGCCCCGGTCCTTGTCGAAAAAGACCTGCTTGGCCCCTGTCTTTTCAAGCTGTGCTTGCAGGAAGTTTTGCAGCACCGTCTTGCCTGCGCCGGTGGGGCCGATGATAAGCGTGTGGCCGATGTCCTGCCGGTGGAAATTAAACCAGAAGGACGAGCCGGCGCGCGTCTTGAGAAGCGTCACCGCCTCGCCCCAATGGTTCCCCGACTTGCGACCCGCAGGGAAGGTGTAGAACGGGCTGAGGGCTGCGAAATTGCGGCTGTTGATGACCGCAGGCCGCGCCCGCATTTTGAAATTGCCGGGAAGCTGCGCCCAAAACGCCGCTTCCAGCGCCACGTCCTCGCGGGCCATCACCATGCCGGTATCGGCCGCGGCGGAACGCGCAATGGAGAGTCGATCGAGCAGGCGCCGCTTGTCATCGTCCATCACCGCGATCGACAAATGATGCTCGCCCAGGACGAAGCGGTTCGCCATCAGATCATCGACGCCATCCAGCAGCTCCATGGCCTGACTGACGCCGGCATCGTCGGACGACACCATTTGCTTGTATTTTTTCGTGAAGCGCTCGCTCGCCACGGACTTTACCAGCGGCGCGAAGCTCTGCGTCAGCACGAACGGGAAATCGAGCGTCAGCAGGCTATTGAACTGCCCCGTCCGCGTCGTGGCGACATATTCGCGGACGCCGAACATACCGAGCCAGTGCGACTTGTCGGGGAGCCGAATTTCAGCGGCCTCGCGCCCGAAGATCACCCGCGACGTATAGAGGGCCTGCCCGAGCCGCCCGTTCAACAGCGGCACGCGGATGCGGTCGCCGGTCAGGATGAAGTGCAGCACCTCCATGGGTTGCGAGAAAAGGTTGCCGTTATGCTCGTAGAGCGAGAGCGGCGTCGGGCTTGTGTCCGCCAGCAGCGATTCAAAATCGCGGCATTTGTCTGCCATGATCGCGAGAGCGCGATCGTCAATCTCCGCACCGGGTTGGCGCTTGGCGAAAAGGCGTGTCACCTGGTCGCCGGCCATGTTCGAGGGCCGCACGATGATCGTGACGTAAAACTCGTTGTGGTAGAGAACCTTTTCCTTCAGCCGCTCCGCGTAACGCTCCTGTAGCGTGCGGGCGAAATCGGAATGGAACTCGCCTTCAAGGATAGGGTCCGTCGCCGTGCGGACGAGGTGCGTCCAGAGGGCAACCCGATCGTCACCGATCGAGCGCCACGCGATGTTGAGCTTGTTATGCCATGTGTTGAGATCGGCGATGTCGCTCGTCTCGAACGGCCGCCCGTCGACGCGATACATCCGCATGAGTGAGCCGTCTTCCAGCGCGACGATCGTGTCATCGACATGCCGCGTGTAGGGGATGAATTTGATGTCATCCGCTTCGCGAAGGGCGACCTGTTTGTGCTTCAGGGTGAATTTAGCCATTGCCGAATTGCTTCCGCTTCACGCCTTGGGACAGGCGGACGGGAGAGTAGCTCCCGCCCCCCCAGAATTTGCGGTTTTTGGAGAGAAATACGGTCTGAAACCAAAGGCCCCACAGCCGAAACGCATTGTAGTCGTAGTGGACTATCATGCGGGCCGGGAAGTAGAGCGCTCCGAACATGGCCAGGGGGAAGAAGGGATTGTGCATGATCCCCCAAAAAACCATGCAGACCATGATGATCGGCAGGATCGCCTCCAGCGGCAATCCCATGAACACCGATGGCCTGGTCAGGGCGAGAAAGACCTTATCCTCGGCCAGCTTGTCCATGTTAGCTGCCCGATCCGCCCATCCAGCCCACGATGGTCGCGGCCGAGAAGATGATGCCGATCCCGATCAGCACGGTGACGGCCCGCCCCCAATCCATGCGGCCGGTCAGCTTTGCATAGCCGACGGCCATCACGGCGATGATGCCGACCACGGACGCGATCGTGGTCATCCATGTCTTGATGGTCGTAAGGCCGCTCTCGATGGCGGTGCCGTCCGCAAGGGCCGGCTGCGCGATCGAGATGAGGGCCAGGGCGCCGGCGAAGCCGACGAGTTGGCGGGCGCGGCGATCGGACATCATCCGGCCCAACTTCGATGTGAATTTCATACGGTACTCCATGGCTGGAATTACCTCTCCAATGTTGGGGAGGACTGGACCGGCTCTATTCGCCGAACGGGAGCCGGTTCGCGGACCGACACATCAAGGCCGCGCCGAAGCACGTCCGAGATCATCTGCCGACTGTCACGGGTCTCCGACGCAACCTGCATCGCATCCCCTTTGAAGACCTCGGCGATATGCTGTTCCATGGCCGCCTGCGCCTGGAGCGCGTTGGCAAGGCGCGGTTCGGCCGCGATCGTGTCGGCAGCACCGTGGAGAAATAAGTCAGCCAGTTCCTCGCTATCGCGATGCCGCTTGGCCTCTTCTGATCGCTGGCGCTCCTCGCGAACGACCTGGGCGTCCCGCTCGGGCTGGGGCTGGCGATCCTGATCGCGTGTCGAACGCGCGACCGCCCGCTCCTCCTGAGCCCCATAGATCTGATCGACCAGCGCCGATGCCGTCTCGCGGACCGCGCGCGCACGCGGATCGCCGCTCGTCTCCAGCTCCCGGATTCCCCGCTCGAACACGCGCTCGACGATCGCCCGCTCGTCGAGCGCGGCCCTCTCGCCGGCTTCGCGAGCTGCGGCCGGAGAAGGTCTGCGCTGGGCGCTCGCATCGACTTCCGGGGAGCCGACGGCGCCATCGCTTTCCGATGCGGCGCTCGCGACCGTTTCCATGGCCTGCACGGCCCGCTCGGCGGTTTGGGCGGCGTTGGCCGGCGCTCCACGCGTCGCCGCTTCCTGCCTGCGCTCCTCTTCCCGGCTCCGCAGGCCCGCCATCCGCTCGGCTTCGGCGAACGACGGCTCGTAACCTTTGACCGTCAAACCGGCGCGGGAGCCGGCCTCCCATACCGCCTTGGTAAACTCGGGCGTCCCATGAACGTCAATCGTTTCCCAGCCATTATGCTGCGCGAGTCTGACCAGCGCAGCTATCGTTTCGGGATCTTCGTCGCGGGCGATGATCCGGTCATCGATGATTTCGAGCGACGGGTTCAACCGATCCCCGGCAAAGAACACGCCGAGGCGTCGATTGCCACCATCGGGGGATTCGACAACCCGCATGGAGTACCGCTTCGCCATATCGGGCGGGATCTCGAACGTGGACCGTTCGGGAGCGGCCTGCGCAAGCGCCGATTGGATGGACGCGCTTTGGGCGAGGCTTTCGGCAAGGTCTTTGCCGTGATCGGCCCCATGTTCGGCAATCACCACATCGGGAGCGCCTTCCGAACCGGGCCGGCTCAGCGCTGACATTTGCTCGGGCAGGCGAACGCCGCCCTGTCCGTCTATATGCGTGCCGACGCCCAGAGCCTCTTTGGCTTCCGGCGCCCTCGATTCCACCAGACGCTTGAAATCCGGGTCCGCCACCAGCTTCCGGGCGCGATCTTCGGCGAGCGGATCGCGGCTGTTGCCCGTGGTGGCAATCAAAGTCGCATCCTTCCCAGCATAGATCGCGACTTGCTCTTGGTCGCGATAGTCGGCGCTGGGAGAAAAGCTGCTGACCACGAGCCGCGTATCGGCGCGCGTGCTGGGCGCGATGGAATTGGTCTCGCTCATTTGAAGACCTCGATATCGTTGGAAGCAATTTGGCCGACCACCCAGCTATCGCGATCGTTCGCTGGCCCGTTATTCGAGGCCGGCGTGTCGCTCGCGGGCGTGGAAGGAACGGGGAGAGCTGGCGGCGCCTGGACGGAACCCAGCGCGGCCGCGGCCGACCACACGCGGCCGACATAGCCGTTGCGAAATCCCCGCGTCAGCGTTCCGGTATTGTAGAGCGAATAGGTCGCGGAGATCGCATCGAGGCCCGTGTAATGCCGGGTTGCCAGACCATAGCCTTCTTGCAGCACAGCGGAAGCGAGCCGCAGATTGGTGCAAGGATCGAACACCTCTTCGACCGAGACCCCGAGGCGCGCGAAATTGGCCGAATTGACCTGGGCCAAGCCGACATCGACGGTGTAGCCAGCAGCGACATAGCGACGGACGATCGCTGCGCCTTCAGCGACGGAGCCGGCACGAACGCGCGGCCCCTTGTTGACGTTGATCTTGAGGGAGTCGCCGCTACTCTCCGTCATGACGAGCGGCACAACCGCTTCGGTCGCGATTTCCGGCGCGCATTGCTGCGCCAGCGTGGCAATGGCGGCGACCGCGTAGATCATTGCTGTGTCACCGTCTGGTATCGCGTGTCGAGCGCGTAGCTCGACACGGCACCGTCTGACTGCGTGACCGTCAGATTATAGCCGTGCTTCACCTTCTTGGTGCGAATGCCGACGCCCGTGCATGTCGGGAACGAGCCGCCCATGGCGAGGACATTCCAGAGCTTCGTGATAGGCGGGACGCACTGCGCATATTTCGTGGGGGAGCCGGGGGTGGCGAGGCAGAGAACCACCTGGCAACCCCAATCCGACGCATAGGCCGGTTGCGGCGCGGCGACCGCCACAATCCCAGCGCCGCACAAGGAAAGCGCCCCCGAGGCGCCCCCCAGCTTGTTCAACAATCGCCCGATCATGAACCACCTCCATGAGATACGCGCCACTCTTCCGCCGCGAATACGTCCCATCGGGGCGGCGCTTTCTCGGTGGGTTGCAGGGCCGACACGGGCGCGGAGGGCGCATCGGTTCCAGAGATTGCAGATGGACGGCGAACGTCGGCACTGGCGACATTGACGATCCAGTCCTCGTCCTCTTCGACGGGCCGGATGCGGTCGATGACCTGTCCAGGGCGCGCGAACGCGATATGCCAATGATTGGAGTGACCCCGATCCCCCGGCCCAAGCAGCTCTATGAGCCGGATGCCGCTTTGCCCCATAAGGGCGCGGATTTGGTCGCGCGTGATCGAGTTGACGCCGGCAGCAGGGACGAAATCCACGGCTTGCCCGAATTTGTGCCAGCTATAACGCGCCCCGTATGTCGCGTTCATGGGCCTGATTGTGTCGGTGATGCGGGCGGCAAACGCCCGCCGTAGCAGCGCTGTTACCCCCGATACCGTAGCCGTGGTGGGGATGGAGGCCCGTTGCGAACCATCATCGACCTGCGCCAGCGCGCACGGGTCGAACACGGATGCCGGAGTGATGCCGTATGTCGCGAAGTCCCGGCCCTTGATCGCAAGCGGTCCGGCATCGAAGTCCGCGCCGAGCGCAAGCAGATCACGCACTGTCGCTTCTGCGTCGGCCTCATTGTCGGGCTGACGGGTCAGCGAGGCGCCCGTGTGAACGATGATCGCGTAGGGCGGTGCCGGGGTGGTCACGGCAGCGCCCAACCCTGCTGCGCAGAGCTGAATCGCCTTTGCCGTAAGCACCGCTGGAAGCATGAACGCCTGCTCCGTCAGATACAGTCCATAAAAAATAGTGGACGATACTGACGATCATGGCAACACTCAATCGCATCCGGGGAATTGGATTTTGAGCCGTTACGAAGGTGTGTTCATCTCCCCTCCCCTCGTTCACCATGTTGCCGAGACAGCAAGCCTAGCATAGAAAACATGGCTTTTAGGGGAGCCGGAGCCTTTGGGCTGACGGCCCCTTTCGGTGAGGCGTATCGCGCAAAGGGCAGAAGATTGAGAACAACCGTCGCTTTCCTTGCGGAAACACCCGGTTCGGCGACCCTGGAAGATCAAAAGGCGGTCCTAAGCCCTGATGACATCGTTGTGGAGGCGGGGAAAAAGAGTTTCAACCAGCTCGGCGAACTGCTCGCACGCAACGGCATCAAGCTCGCCTCTGGAGATCGGATCAAGGTCTTCGACCTATCATGCCTGGCGCTTTCAACGAACATGCTCATTCGCGTGCTGGCTAAGACGTTGCGTGCCGGCATCAGCGTTGAGATCGTGTCACAAAAGCTTGTCATCGAACCCGGTGCGACAAGCGAGATGCACGTTTTGCTTGATACCCTGGACGGCCATTACAGGCATATCCATGGTATCAAGACCCACCCGGCAGACACCGCGCCCCAGGGTCGCAAACGCCTTCTCGATCCCGACAAACTTCCCGAGATAAGGGCAAAGCTCGACAAGCCGGGAGCGACCGCGACCGACGTGGCGCAGGAGCTAGGAGTCGCGAGATCCACGCTTTTCAACTACCTCGAACGATACGACAGGGAGCGGCGCATCAGTCGGGGCAAGAAGGTTGTAAAGGGGGGTGTTGAGGGCCGCGGCGATGATGCTCATGTCCCGAAGCGTGATGCGGATAAAAGACCCGTTTAGCATATTCTGGATACGCTTGGCCGGGATTGCGCTACGCTCGGCCAGTTCTTCAGTCGAAATCCCGGTCTCATTAAGCAACACTTTCACACGATCCCCGAATCGGGACCGCAAAACGACGCCTTTAGCCACACAAACTCCCTCGGTTCCCCCCCGATAGGCCCCTGTGGTTCGGTCGCGACCTCTTCTTCCGTGGCGTCTCGTGAGGTGGCGCCGATTGATCTATGTGTGTCTAATTCATGTCGCGACCGCAGTGCAATGATATTCCGTCGCAATAAGTATGTTCATTTTGGAGGGTTTTTGGCGCTTTCCTCGTCACATGGGCGGATCATATCCCATGCCTCAGCGCCTACGGCTTCCGCCAGCTTGACCATCATGTCGAGGGTAGGATTGGCTCTTCCGCGCTCGATGAAGGAAATATATGCAGCCGTGATGCCGGTCTGCTCGAACAGTTGCGCTTGCGTATAGCCGAGCGAGAGTCGGCGTTCCTTCAGCCGCTTCCCGAAAAGCTGCGCAGCAGGTGTTCCAACCTCCTCCAGTTGGAGATACTTCGGCATCCAAAAGGTCTCTATCGGTGCGACATCACGGCCGATTGGCCGTGTTCTCAATGCTACAGCTTATATCGGGAACGGTTCGTCGCGCGAGAAAAATTAATTTACAGCATCGCGTGCGGGAGCGTTTGACAGAATCGTCATTCGCTCATTAATTGGACTCATGGCACGCCCGCGCACCAAGACTCGGAGAATGACCGTAAAGGAGCTTGTCCGGCAACAGCGGGGCGAGCTTTATGCGACAGGGCACCAGAATCTCAACATGGCGCTGCCTTCGGGGCTGATCGACGAGATCGACACCTTGAAGAAGCGGTATCGGCTGCGCTCTCGCGATGCCGTCGTCGCCCGGATCATCCGCAAGTGCATGGCGACCGTCAGTCCCGACGACTTCGTGCAGCGTGCGGCCGATGGCGATGCGACGCTGCGCCGCATTTCGCCGATCGTCGCGAACGAACTGGCTGACTATGTGCAGCAGGTTCAACGCCGCTTTCGGAATATGCCTTATGGCCCTGTCTTCGAAATGATTTTCGCCGAGATTGGCAGCGACCTTTCCAACCCTGCTGTCCAGCTTGAACTCATCCAAGGCGGTGAGCAGTGATGGTGAGCCGCTCGGCCTCGATCGCGGCCGAGCGCGTGCAGTTAGAGTCGGCCGGAATGGTTCTCGAAAGCACGAAGATCGCCTCCCCGTTCGTGCTTTCGGGGACCATTAGAAAGGCGGCGCCGGCATGACGACGCTCCCTACGACTCAGGGCGAGCTTTTCAGCCTTGATAGCCCGTTGCTCACCGAGGTCCGCGGCGAGCGATCATTGATGGCCTATCCATTCTTTGCGCTGACTAAAACGGCGTGGATGAAGCCGCTGGCCTATAGGACGGACGCCGTTTCCATCGAGATTGGGCCGGGTCCGCGCGGTGTCGCGACTATCTACGACAAGGAAGTCCTGCTTTATATTGCGAGTCTGCTTGTAGCAAAGCTCGACTCGGGCGAGAAAGTCTCGCAGGACTTCTACTTTACCGCGCACGACCTGTTTCGCGTAACCGGGGTCAACAGCTCAGCCCGATCCTACGCCCGCCTATCGGACGCGCTTGAGCGTCTGCAAGGCACGCAGATCAAGACCAACATCGAGGCTGGTGGCGAGGGCGAGGCGGGTTTCTTCTCCTGGCTCTCCGAAGCGCGGTTGACCTATACCAAGACGCGCACCGGCGATCGGCGTCTCAAGGCGGTCCGCGTCCGGCTCTGCGACTGGCTCTATCGCGCGATCTTGCGTGACCGGGAAGTTCTCGATTACTCGCCGAATTACTTTCAGATCGGGCCTGTTGAACGCCGTCTTTATGAAGTCGCGCGCGCTTCGTGCGCAAATGGCGCTATTGACGTCGATATCGAAGACCTACGTCTGCAAATTGGGTATCAAAATCCCGTAAAGAATTTTCGCCATGCTTTGAAGGGCATAGCGGAAGAGGACTCTATACCCGATTATCGCATCGTATTAGGTGATAATACCAACGAGGACGTTAAGAGAAAGCGCGGCCCTCGCGCCGGCTCCGCCAAGGTGACGATCATCCCGAGGACCACCGCACCCCCATGCTGATCGCGGTGCGCCTGGCTAGTGATTCGGTCAAACCCGATAGCCGCGCACAGAATGGTTCTCGAAAGCACGAACAAACGGTTCTCGAAAGCACGAAGGGGGCGCCTTTCGGTTTCCGAAAGCACGAGTTTTTGTGCCTTCGGTTCTCGAAAGCACGAGTTTCCGATGCTTCCGCGCTCCCGCGCGGGCTGTCATTCATTGTCATGAAATTGCGGGGCCGAAGGGCGGCCCCCGCCAATCCAAGGGGTATGTGGGCCGTGAGCACATAAACGAATGCCCGGCACGAAGGCCGGGCACCCGATGAACTAGGAGCATCGTCGCCAAACGATGCCAAGGGCCATCAGACAGCCCCTCTCCTAGAGCATTTCGAGCGCAGGCTCAAGGGATGCGCGATTCGCGCCACGCATCTGCTTTGTTCGCTGACGGCCCCTTGCACGAGGGGACGAACGATGGACTTTACCCTGCGACAATCGACGGTGCCGGCTGACTCCGTGGTGGACGAGCTGCGCGCCGAAGGGATTTCCTACGAAGACATTCGCACCGCACTGGACTTGCAGGCTACCCAGCGGCAGTCCGGCGTGCCGGTTCTGCCCCTGCGCGTGATATGTGGGCTTGAGCAGCACAAGAGCACCAGCAGCAATGTCCTCCTCAACGCGACCCGCGCGATCGTCGGCACCCCCAAGGGGGGGCGGCCGACTGGCGGGCTCCACATCACGCGCCGCAAAATATGGGCGAACAGCGTCCGGACCGAAAGCGCCGAGGAGGCCGACTTCGCCCAGCGCCTCGGGAACGATCTTCGCAAGCGGCTCTATGTCGCCGGCGAGCTGACCTTCAACCTTGGTCGCAAGCTGGCGAGCGAAGCCCGCGCTGGCCTGCGTACCCTTACGGAGAGGGAGGAGGCCCTGGTTCAATTCACGCAGTCGTGTCAGCGCGTCCTCACGGCCATGCTGCGGCGTGAGCAGGGCCGAAAAGGCTGGCTGACCCCCGATTATGAGGCGATCATGTCGTGGACCGGCCTCTCGCGTTCGACCGTGCATCGCTCGCTCGGCATCCTGAAGGCGATCGGCCTGGTCGACTGGATCAGGCGCTTCATCTACTCGCGTGACGACACGAACGGCGCGCGCTCCGAGCAGACCTCCAACCTTTATCGCTTCGCGCTTCCCCAATGGCTGGCGAAGCTGATCGGCCTTCACGTCCCCATCCCTGACGACGAGGAGGTGCGCCGCGAAACCGTTCTGGAGGATCATGCGGCGATGCTCGCCAATACGTCGGGCGGCGAACGGCGTCGGCTGATGCCTGAAGATCCCAAGGCCCGCACCGACCTCGCCAATGCCGCCTTCCGGCTCGATCAGCGTCAACGTCTCGAACTCGCAGCCCGTGAGTGTCAGAAAAACACTGCTCCTCTTAGGAAGTCTATATATTCTAAGAAGGGAGAAGCGGAATCGGCCTGGACGGCCGATACGTTTAGCCCTGACGGGCCCCGCCTAGCCTAACCGCATCGCCAAAACCGCAACCTCACCGACTGGATCAACTGTCGGACCGTCGCCTGCGGCGCCGGAATGCTCCCCAGCGGGAGCAAGCGGCTTGACCTGCGCTCAAATGGCGACCGTCGTGGCTCCCGATCGTCGAAATCGGGATCGAAGGCGACGAGATCGCGCGTTTGATAGGCCAGAGGGAAATACTGGCGCTCAATTTCGCGCTCGGACGCGCCTCGGCGGATCGCCATCCCATCACCCGTCGGCGAAAAATCTCTGTCCATTTTCGTCCTATATTGTTATTTGGACACCATGACGCACACGCCGGAAACAGCAGCGCGTAAGATCGTCGCGGACCTGAAGGGCACATGGCATCGCAAGCATGGCATGGTCCGGTGCCCCGCGCACGCTGACAAGACGGCTTCGCTGTCCGTCACGCCGGGCCGCAAGGCAGTCCTTTTCCATTGTTTCGCCGGCTGCACCCAGGACGAGATCATCTCGGCGCTGCGCGACCAGCGTATCAATCCGGCGATCGACGCGCCCAGCTCGGCGCCGGAAGCCCCCGCGCGCGACCTCACTCCGCTCGCCGAGGATATTTGGACCCGCGCCATGCCGATCGCCGGCACCCCGGCCCAGCTCTACGCGGACGGGCGCGGCATCGGCCACACCACGATCGCCCGATATTCGCCAAGCGTCATGACCTATGAGCGAGGCCGCAGATTGCTCCTGCCGGCGCTGCTCGTACCGATGCACGAGGGCCGGAGATTTCGGGCGCTCCTGCGCATATTCATCGATCGCGATGGCCAGAAGGCCCGCGCCCTGGAGGAGCCCAAGCGCACGCTCGCCGACCCGCGCGGCAGTGTCGTCCAGATCGGCGCCCCGCCCGATGATACGATGAACCTGGCCGAAGGCTATGAGGACGCCGAATCCGCGATCGTGCTCAACGACCTTTCCGGCTGCGCGGCCGTGTGCGGCGTCGAACGCTATCGCGAGATCTACATTCCCGACCATGTGCGTCGCATCGTGATTTACTCGCAGCACGGAAAGGCCGCGGCCGAGGGGATCGAGCGCGGCCGGGAAAACCTCACCCGCAATGGCCGATCGGTGGTCATCGTCCCCCCTCCCCCCCGTTGCGACTGGAACGACGCCTTGATGGCGAAGCTGGCTGCCCGCGCTTGAGAGCGCGGGCGCTTCTCGGCGGCTTCGCGATACTCGTGGCCGTTATGCTTTGGCACCGGCCTTCGGCCGATCACCGTGCCCCACGGCCGAACGATCCGACCGGCTGCGCCGCGACAGGAGCGACGCAATTTTGTGATGCCGTCGCCGGCTTCTCAAAATCGCTCCGCAGTCCGATCTTGCCCTTCAATCGCGCGAGCATCCTTCCGCCCCCCGAAGTCACCGGCGCCGTCGATCCGGCCATCAATCAGGCCAATATCGACGCCACGATTTGCCGGCCCGGATATGCGAAAGCGGCGCGGCCTCCCTATTCGATCACCGGGCCGATGAAGCGCCGCCTTATGGATCAGCAGCATCCTGGCGAAAGCATGGCTAACTATGAGCTTGACCACCTGATCCCCATTTCCATCGGCGGCGCTCCGCTCGACATGAAGGATTTGTGGCTGCAACCGCGTCTCGGGCAGGCGAACGCGGCGGACAAGAACGTCCTGGCGTATGTGCTTTGGCGGTTGGTCTGCACGCATCAGGTGCCACTCGAAACCGCGCAACAGGCAATTAGCCGGGATTGGACGAAGGCGTATCAGACCTACGCAACGCCGGAAAACATCGCGAAATACCATTTCCGTCATGATGAACAGCGAGCGGATTAGCTCAATTATTTCCCGTTTTCTTCGTGTCATTTGTTGAAGGAGGAGAAGACTATGCCGAGGAACATCGCAGAATTTCGGGTTATCGGGAATGTGGGCAATAAGCGCGAGCGCGACAAGGTGACGTATGTAAGCGTCGGCGCGACCTACAATCGCCGGGATGGTGAGGAGTGGAAGAGCGAGACGCTCTGGAATAGCGTGGTGTGCTTCTCAAATGTCGCCCAGCAGGCCGCAAATGCGGAGAAGGGAGACCTGGTGCATGTGACGGGCCGCGTGCGCGAAAGCAGCCATGGTGAGCCCGACAATCTGCAATATCGGACGGAATTGATCGCCGATACCTTCTCGATCCTGGCAAAGTCCGACAAGCAGGATCAGGATCAGCAATAAGATGCAAGGGCGGGGGCGGCCTTCGGCACGGCTCTATCTACGCTGCGCTCCGACCGAACCCGCAAGCGGTTTCGTCCCATCCGGGTGACGATCCTCGCCTGAAACGGACGGCAAGCCTTCGGGCTTGCCGGCTCCCTATTCCCGCCTGCCCAGAGAGTGCAGCGGTTCTCGAAAGCACGAACGAGGTGAAGCGAGATCCGCGTCGCGGATCGCGGCGCTGATGTGCGCGGCCCCAAGTTGGCCGCGGCCGTGACGCTGCGCGGCAGAATGCCGCAATACCGACGGCACCGCTTTGGCGGCGCTGAGGATGAAGGGGGCGCCGCCCCCCTCTGTGCAAGGGCTGGACCGTCTCCGCGCGTGACGCGCTCCGCTTGGCGATCGGGGCGGTCTCCCCACCCTTCCGCGCCTGCGGCTTGTGCAGGGCGGGCGATCCCCCTCCCCCCCGATCGGCCCCATTTGCCCATTCACCCCCCGCTCTCGGCGAGGGCCAGAAGTCGATGTGAGCCATCG
>JAFKLT010000075.1 GCA_017309275.1 Sphingomonadales bacterium
CCGAGGGGCCGAAGGACATGCCGATCCGCGAGGGCGACATCTTTCTGCTGCCGCCGCGCGTCCCGCATTCGCCGCAGCGCCCGGTCGCGGGCAGCGTGGGCCTGGTCATCGAGCGCAAGCGGCCCGACGGGCTGGTCGATGCCTTTCAATGGTATTGCGACGATTGCGGCAATATCGTCCACCGGGTCGAAGTTCAGCTTCAGAGCATCGTCCGCGATCTGCCGCCGCTGTTCGAGGCTTTCTATGCCAGCGAAGAGCTGCGCACCTGTGGTCATTGCGGCGCGGTGCATCCCGGCAAGCATGCGCCGACGGCCGAGGCTTGATGATGACTGCGACCCATGACGCCGTCGCTCGCCGCCTGCGCGATGCTTATGCGGGCGCGGTCGTGCCGCCGCTGCGTGATGCGCTGGAGCCGACCGATGCCGAGGGTGCCTATGCGGTGCAGACGATCAACACGCGCTTCTGGCAGGCCCAGGGGCGACGGATCGTGGGGCGCAAGGCGGGGCTGACGGCGAAGGCGGTCCAGGCGCAGCTTGGCGTCGACCAGCCCGACTTCGGTGTCCTGTTCGACGATATGCGGGTCGCGGACGGCGGACGCCTTGATCCCGCCCGCACGATCCAGCCCAAGGCCGAGGCCGAGATCGCTTTCGTTCTGGGAGCGGATCTTCCCGATCCGGCGACGACGGCGGATCAGATCGCAGCAGCGGTTGCAAGCGTCCACGCGGCGATCGAGATCGTCGACAGCCGGATCGCCGACTGGAAGATCAGCTTTGCCGATACCGTCGCCGACAATGGCTCGTCGGCCTTCTTCGTGCTGGCCGGCGAAGGATTGCCGCTTGCGGGGATCGATCTCGAAGGGGCGGCGATGGAAATGGACGTCGGCGGCAAGACTGCGTCGACCGGGGTTGGCGCCGCCGCGCTGGGCAATCCGCTGAACGCCGCGGCGTGGCTCGCGCAAACGCTGGCGGCGCGCGGCGAGCCGTTGAAGGCGGGGGACATACTGCTCGCGGGTGCGCTGGGGCCGATGGTCGCGCTGACGCCGGGCGATCATGTCGAGGCGCGGATTGCCGGCATCGGCCGCTGCAGCTTCACCTATGCGAAGGGCTGAGGGCGTGACGAAGAAGGTCAAAGTGGCGATCATCGGGTCGGGCAACATCGGTACCGACCTGATGATCAAGATCATGCGGCTGTCGGAAACGCTCGAAATGGGCGCGTTCGTCGGGATCGATCCGGAGAGCGACGGGTTGAAGCGTGCCGAACGGCTTGGTGTGCCGGTCACGGCCGAGGGCTTGGACGGGCTCGTCGCGATGCCCGGCTTTGCCGATATCGCCATCGTCTTCGACGCGACCTCGGCGGGCGCGCACAAGCGGCATAGCGACGTACTGATCGGCCATGGCAAGCGTGTCGTCGACCTGACGCCGGCGGCGATCGGTCCCTATACGATCCCGCCGGTCAACGGCGACGCGCACCTCGATGCCGCGAATGTCAACATGGTGACCTGTGGCGGGCAGGCGACGATTCCGATCGTCGCGGCGGTGAACCGCGTCGCCAAGGTGCATTACGGCGAGATCGTCGCATCGATCGCGTCGAAGAGCGCCGGGCCGGGCACGCGCGCCAATATCGATGAGTTTACCGAGACGACCAGCCAGGCGATCGTCGAGGTCGGCGGCGCGACGCGCGGCAAGGCGATCATCGTTCTCAACCCCGCCGAACCCCCGCTGATCATGCGCGACACCGTCTATTGCCTTTGCGACGACGGCGACCGCGAAGCGATCCGCGCCAGCGTCGAGGACATGGTGGCCGAGGTGCAGGCCTATGTTCCCGGATACCGGCTGAAGCAGGCGGTGCAGTTCGAGAATATCGGCAGCAACGCGCCGCTGCGCATCCCCGAAATGGGCGGCATCTTCACCGGGTTGAAAGTCAGCGTCTTCCTCGAGGTCGAGGGGGCGGCGCATTATCTGCCAGCCTATGCGGGCAACCTCGACATCATGACTTCTGCGGCGCTCAAGACCGCGGAAAAAATTGCAGAGAGGATCGCGGCATGAGCTTCGACCCGACCACGACCAAGCTCTATATCCAGGACGTCACGCTTCGCGACGGCATGCACGCGATCCGGCACCAATATGGCCTGGGGCATGTGCAGGCGATCGCGCGGGCGCTCGACAAGGCAAAGGTCGACGCGATCGAGGTCGCGCATGGCGACGGATTGCAGGGATCGAGCTTCAACTATGGCTTTGGCGCCCACACCGACTGGGACTGGATCGGAGCGGTTGCCGAGGTGCTCGAGCACAGCGTGCTCACCACGCTGCTGCTCCCGGGCATCGGGACGATCCACGACCTGAAACATGCCTATGAAATGGGTGTGCGCTCGGTCCGGATCGCAACGCATTGCACCGAGGCCGATGTCGCCAAACAGCATATCGAGTTCGCGCGCGGGATCGGCATGGACGTCTCCGGCTTTCTGATGATGAGCCATATGACGGAGCCTGAACCGCTCGCGCAGCAGGCAAAGCTCATGGAAAGCTATGGTGCGCACTGCGTCTATGTCACCGACAGCGGCGGCGCGTTGACGATGGACCAATATGCCGCGCGGCTGCAGGCCTATGACCGGGTGCTGAAGCCTGAAACCCAGCGCGGCGTTCACGCGCATCATAACCTCAGCCTGGGGGTCGCGAACAGTATCGTCGCGGTGCAGAACGGGGCGATACGCGTTGACGCCAGCCTTGCCGGCATGGGCGCGGGCGCGGGCAATGCTCCGTTGGAAGTCTTCATTGCCGCCGCCGATGTCCACGGCTGGAACCACGGCTGCGACCTGTTCGCGCTGATGGATGCCGCCGAGGAGCTGGTGCGGCCGCTACAGGACCGCCCGGTCCGCGTTGATCGCGAAACGCTGACGCTCGGCTATGCGGGGGTCTATTCCAGCTTCCTGCGCCATGCCGAAAAGGCGGCCGCCGACCACGGCCTCGACACGCGTGCGATCCTAGTCGAACTGGGGCGGCGCAAGATGGTCGGCGGACAGGAAGACATGATCGTCGACGTGGCACTCGACATGCTGAGGTGATTGCCGCCTAAGCGGGTTCTTTTACGGCCGAACCGCGCCCGGACCCGCTTTTACACGGGTCGCGGGTGGCGGTTAGCTCGCCGAGATGTACGTCGATCTGTTTATGCGTAACGGACGGTCGTCGAAATGCGCCTGCGGCGCATAAGGCCGCCGATGGCGCCGATCCCGATCATCATCATCATCCAGGTTGCCGGTTCGGGCACGGCACCGACCGACAGCGATACGCCGCCCGAATTGTCGCCCAGATTGTCGTCGTAGATGAAGAAGGTCACTGCGCTTGCGCTGTTCAGCGTGAACGAGCCGTTATAAATGCTCGACTTCGCGAACGACAGTGCGGCCGTGTTGTAATAGCCGTCGCCAACGCCAAGCGGGCCGATCCCGCCGGATGCGGCGCCATCACCGAAGAGGTAGGTGGTGTTGCCGATAATGTAGCGGGCGCTGTTCTCCCAGCCCAGCGCGCAGTTCATGCCTGCGCCGTCGCAGCCACTCGTCGAGCTGAAGCGGGTGAAAGCGGTGTAGGCGTCCTGGATGAACGACAGGCTATAGGTGCCGGCGGCAAGATTGAGCGTAACGCCGTTCGAGCCATTGAGCGAAGCGTTGGTCACGCCGTCCAGATTGACGACAGTCGCCGCCTGTGCCGACGGAGCGGCCACGGTCGCAAGCGCTGCGGCCGAAATTGCGGTCAATGCGAACTTCATCGGAAAATCCCCCATCCAGGTCCTTGGAATCGATTCGCCGACGTTAGCATCTCATTGAGATCGCGTTAATTCAATTATTGTCTCATATTGAGACACAAGGAGGGGCTGCGGCGACAGGCGGGTCAACGATACTCCGGCGCGCCCCGCAATAGGACGATGTTATGTGAAGGACGCTATTCTCGTCGAGGCCCATGCCGCGGCTGCGAGAAGCAGGAAGGCGGAGCCGGCAAACGCCAGTGCGGCATTGATCGAATGGGCGTCCACGGCAATGCCGGCCAGCGAGGGCAGCAGGGCAGCGCCGCCAAGCTGGAATGCGGTCAGGTAGAGGACGGCACGGCGGCCTGGGTCGATTTCGATCAGCCAGCCCGCGAAAAAGGGCAGAGTGAACAGCCAAACGAAACCGAACATGATGCTCACCGCGATGATCGTGCATTGCCATGGCCGCCACTCGACGATCCTGGCATGTGCGCACCGCGAGATTCCGCCCCTGCATAACATGGTCGCCGTCAGCGGAGGTCCGAACGTCCCGGTCGCGCCCTATGCCACTTTTGGTAGCGAGGAACTGGCCGAGGGTGTCGTGCGGACGCTCGATGGACGTTTTGCGTGCCTGATGGCCAACCACGGTCTGATAGCCTTGGGACCGAAGCTGTCCGTCGCGATGGCGATCGCCGAGGAAATCGAGGAGCAGGGGGCCGTTTATTGCGGCACGCTTGCGATCGGCGGCCCGCAACTGCTCGACCGTGCCGAGATGGACCGGATCCTCAAAGCCTTTGGGCAATATGGCCAGCGCGACGCCCAATCTTGACGCTTGGTTCCGGCCAAACGCGGACTAAACGGTAGGTACGAGGGCGTCCATCATCCGCACCGCCGCGCTGTCGAGCGGGCGGATGCCGAGATCGGTGCGGACGCGATCGATCGGGTCGGCGATGCGCTGGTGCCAGGGAACCGCGATCAGTTCCTTCGTCGCGCGGCCATGCCGCCAGCCATCGAAGGTAACCGACAAGAGCATGTCCATCAGCGCGGGCATGTCGAACGCGGCCTTGGTGGCCACCGTCGCAAGGAAACGCGTCGAATAATTCTGGCCGAACTGCGCCATCTGAAATCCGGAGATCGCAACCTCGCCCGCAGGGGTGAAGCCATAGCCCCCGACCAGGTGCCAGATATCGTGTAGCTGAAGGATGCGCCGGTTCGTGCGGTTCTGCGCCGGGTAGTCACCGGGCAAGACGACGGTGTCGGCGTCGATCACCTCGATATCATAGCCATTGGCGGTCAGCATCGACAGGAGGTCGTGCGCCAGGCTGTCGGTCGAATGCCGTTCGAGGTCGGCGGTGGTCAGCCGCACCTCCGGCTGTGCGATCAGGTCGTGCACGCTTTCGAATTCGAGCAGCGCGGCCTCGCACGCGTCGATCATTCGCTGGTCATAATGATTGCCGAGCGCAACGACTGCGAGCGTCAGGTCGAGTTCGCCGTCCCCGGGCGAGGGAGGGCGGCCGATGATGTCCCAGAAACCGTCCCAAAGGGGACGCGGCAGGGCGACGCGTGGCTTGCCCTCGGCCACCCACGGCAGCGCGGCCGCGATCCGTGTCGCGCGTTCGGTGGGGTCGCCGCTGGCCGAGGTGGCATCCGAAATGGCGTCGAATATCGGCACCTGCGCGACGAGATCGACGAAGGCGGCAGTGGTCATCAGCGCCGCCAAGCCCAGCGCCGGCTCGTCGGCGAGAGGCGGCCGGGCCGTTTCGACCCACTGTTCGAATTCCTTGCGCAACGACATGTCGATCATGGCCATCAGCCTCCAGATTTCTATCCGGATCAGAGATTACACTATAAGAATAGAATGATCAACTTATATAGCTGGCACTTCGCGCGGTAATGGCTATAAGCGGCGCATGGACGAACCAACCAAAGTCAGTTTCCCAAGGCGGGCGGCGGCAAAGGCCCGGACGCGCCAGCGTATCGAGGAGGCGGCGCGGCGCCTGTTCGTTACTCTGGGCTATGCCGACGCGACGATGGCGGCGATTGCCGAAGCCGCTGACATCCACATCACGACATTGTTCACGCACTTTGCCTCGAAGCGCGATCTCGCTGCGGCGATTGCGGTCACCGCTGGCACGCGATTCGAAGCCGTGGTCACGACGCAGCGCGCGCAGGGCGTGCCGGTGCTGACATTTTGGCGCAATCAGGTGGTCCGTCTCGCTCACGCCTATGAGCGCGACGGCGATGGTCAGATCAACCTCGGCCGCGCGCTCGCTGGCGAGCCCGAGTTGCTCCCCGTATGGTATGGGCATCAGCGGCTCCAGATCGAGCTGATGACCGACTATATCGCCGACGAACTCGGGGCCGATCCCGCGAACGACCGCCGCCCGCAAATGGCGGCCGCGATGCTCGTCGCAGGTGGGCGGATGGCATTCGACAGCTGGATCGAAAGCGGCCGTGCCGGCGATCTGGTCGCCGAGAACGAGCGACTGCTCGACGCCGCCGAAGCGATACTTGCCGGTGGCCTGCCCCTGATCCGGCGCGACGGTATCTAGCGCGGGCATCCGCCGACTACCGGCCATGCGATCATTCGGCCGGAGCGGTACCCAGCCGCCGGATATTCTCCTGATGGCTCGACCGGCTGATCGGGTAATAGGCAAGGCAGATGATCGCGATCGCGGTCGCGACCGATAGCGCCGCGATATAGATGGTCGCCAGTCCGTGCAGGGCATCTGCGCCGACCTGGCCGGGCTGCGCATTGTCGGGAAAACCGACGAAAGACAGCAGCAATCCTGCCAACATGATCCCCATGCCCGATATCGCCTTGTTGACCATGGTTGCGGCCGAAAAGAGCAGGCCTTCGGAACGGCGGCCGGTTTCGAGCTGGATCTGGTCGGTCACGTCCGCGACCATCGACACTGCCAATATGCCGCCGGCGATGGTCGTCATCATGTTGAAGGCGAATTGCCCCATCAGCAGCCACAGCAGCAGCGGGTCGCCATTGGCCGGAAACAGGCCGGCAAGGCGTAGCCCCAGCGGCAACACACTGGCGATCAGCGAAAGGCTGAACATCAGCATCGCCGCCGGCTTCTTGCCGAAACGCGCCGACAGCGGCAGGACAACCACAAAGGCGAGCAGGATGCCGGCAATCGCCGTGGAGGCAACGGTGGCAATCTGGCTGGCGCTCAATTCCCAGAAATAAGTCGAGAAATAGACGCCGAGCGACAGGCTGAGCCCCGATGCCACGGCGAAGAACAGGCTGGCGAGCAGGATCGAGATATAGGCGGGGTGGACGAGCACCCCCAGCATATCGCGCAGCATCCGCCCGACCGGAACCTGGACGACCGGCGGCGGTGGTGGGCGTTTCAGGACCTCCTTCTGCGTTCCCAGCGACGAGATCAGGACCGACAGCATCATGATCGCCGCCGCCACCCAGGCATAGGTGACATAGCCGCCGGCGTTCAGATGGCCGACCGGCTGCGCCGCGGTCGGGCGCAGGAAATAGCTGAAGGTGACGACGGTCATCCCGATGCCGCCGCACACGCCGAAGAAATAACGTGCCGCCACGAGCTTGGTCCGCTCGTCATAGTCGCTGGTGAATTCGGCGAGCAGCGCGGTGGAGGGTATCTCGTAGAGGCTGATCGAGAAGCGCACGAGGATCGCAGTGGCAACGAGCCACGCGAACTGCGCGCCGTGCGCCACCTCGGGCGGCGTCCAGAGCAACAGGTAGAAGAGCGCGATGGGCAGGGCGGCGGCGTACATGAAGGGATGCCGCCGTCCCCAGCGCGTGCGGACATTGTCCGAATATTGCCCCAGCAGCGGATCGAACAGCGCATCGGCGACCATCGCGATCATGATCGCCGTTCCCACCCATGCGGCGGGAAGCCCGACGACCTGGTTGTAGAACAGCATCAGCAGCGCGTTGAAGCCATGGTCCTTGATGCCGAAAGCGATCGTGCCCGAGCCGTAGAGCAGCCGCGTTCTCAGTGGCAGCGCGTCGGCCGGGCGGGCGTCGATCCTCTCCACGCCGGCGACCTAACGGAACCGGAATTCGAGCTGAAGGCCATAGGTTCGTGGCGGCGTGAACGAATAGGACTGCGCAACCTCGAGCGTCGGCGACGACGCGAGCAGATTGCCCTGCGCGCTGTCATAGCCTTTGCTGTCGAACAGATTCTTGACGAAGGCGATGACCCGATAGCGGTCGCCGCTTCCCGTCCAGATCGCGCGCAGGTCGACCTGATCCCACGAGGGCATCCGGTTGTAGGGGCGGTTGAAAATGTTGCTGTAGGCCGAACTGCGCAGCACATAATTGCCCGACAGTGACAGCGTCCCCGGTTCGAAGTCGATGCTGTATATCGCATTCAGCGCCAGCTTGTGACGCGGGGTGTCCGACAATCGCGCGCCCACGACGCTTTGCGGCTGCTGGCCGCCCACCGCCGGACCGGACGGCTGCGCGCCGGGCTGCATCGCCAACGGATCCTGTCCGTCGACGAAGCAACATCCGCTGTCGATCCGCGAATGGCCATAGCCATAGTTAAACGACAGTTGCAGCGCGTCGGCGGGTTGCCAGGCAAGCTCGAACTCGGCGCCATAGCTTTTCGAGCTTTTGAGGTTGAAGAATTGCGTGAGCTGCGCGCCGCCGGGCTGCGATACCGTCAGCGGCACCTGAAGCCCCTGATAGTCATAATAGAAGCCCGCGAGATTGACGCGCAACCGCCGCCCTATCGAATGCTTGTAGCCCACCTCGAAGGCGTCGACATGCTCGGCGCCCGTTTGCGGCAGCACCGAAATGCCGCCGGCGTTGAATCCGCCCGACTTGTAGCCGCGGCTGTAGCGGAGGAAGGCAAGCTGGTCGTCGCTGGGCTGCCACTCCACGGCGACGGTTCCGGTCACCGCGTTCCAGCTGTTGGCGAGGTCACGCCGCGCGATGCCCGTCGCAGGGTCGATGGTTACCGCCGAAGCGACCCCCGGTGCGGCCAGCGTGGAGATTTGCGACGCGGTGATGTCGAGAGCGGGGGTGGCTGACCCATAGAGGTCGGGCGAGAAGCCGCCGCAGCCGAAGCACAGGATGCGGAAGGCTTCGTTGCCGCTTTTCTTGTCGTGCGTGTAGCGCAGCCCGGCGGTGATGCGCAGCGCGTCGGTGAAGCGATAATCGACCTGGCCAAAGATCGCCGACGACTTGGTTGTCAGCGTCGAGGCGGCATAGACGAAATCGCCGAGCGGGTTGGCGGGGCCGTTGACCGGCGCGCGCAGTTGCAGCTGGTTGGGCGCGTTGAAATGCGATTCCTGCGCCAGCGTTTCCTGATAATAATAGACGCCAGCGACCCATTGCAGCGGGCCGTCGGTGTTCGACGTCAGGTTGAGTTCGCCGCTTCCGAAGCTTTTGTCGTTGTGCAGGTTTAGCTGTGTCGACGGAAAGGCCGTGAGCGGTCCGCAACCGGGGATGAAGGCGCAGATGCCACCGCCGGGAGCGAGCGGAAAGGCATAGGAAATCACGCTCGTCCCATCGAGTTCATAGGTGTTGTCGATGCGGTACTCCTGATAGCCGCCGAGCAGCCGGACGTCGAAGGTCGGCAGCGACCATTTGATATCGCCCGTCGCACCGAAATTGCCGCGCAGGCGTTCGGTCTGCGTCGTGTCCGCGCTGAAGCGCCGGATGTTGGTCGCGCCAGGCGGAACCGGATCGGGATCTAGCGCCACCACGCCCGGGATCAGGTAACCGAAGCCGGCGCCCGGGGTGATGGCTCCGGTGGGATAGGGGAAAAAGTCATATGGGCCGACGCGGTTGAGCGGGCGGGGATTGAGGTCGGTGCGGCCCGAGAAGACCTTTGCCCAGGCCGTCACATCGGGGCCCAGCTCCGCCTCGAGTTGCAGTTCGACATAGCGGCGCTCGCCGCGGCCGCCTTCGCTGACCCCGCCGGCCTCGTTTTTGAAATAGCCGCGCTCCTGCTTCGAATATCCACCGGCCAGCCGTGTGCGCAGCCCCTTGGTCAGCGAGCCCGAGGCCGAGGCTTCGAGCGTGTAGAGACCATAGTTGCCCACCGTGCCGCGCAGGTCGGCGCTGAAATTCTCGGTCGGCCGCTTCGAGATCGCGTTGATCGCCCCGCCGATCGAGTTGCGGCCATACAGCGTGCCTTGCGGACCGCGCAGCACCTCGATCCGATCGATGAAGAAATCGGACGCCGCGATCGACGTGGTCGAGGAGTCGTAGATGCCGTCGGTGTAGGTCGAAACGCCAGGGTCGCTGCCGTTGGTGTTGGTCTGGCGCCCGATGCCGCGGATGAATACGCGGTCGTTACCGGCCGAATAGCTCAACCCGGGAGTGAAATTGGCGAAATCCTGAAGCGTGTTGATGCCGGCGAGCTGGCGGGCATCGGAGGTGTAGGCCGATATGGCCAGCGGCACCTCCTGCAGGTTGGCGGTGCGCTTTTCCGCTGTGACGACGATTTCGGTCAGGCCGACGCCTTCTTCCGCCGCCGGGGACTGGCCCCCGGTAGTGGCCGTGCCCTGTGCAAGGGCCGCAGCCGGCATCGCCATGATTGCGACGCTCGCAAACATCCAAGATATATTTCGCATACCACGCCTCTCCCGCCGCCAGCGATCCTGCTGGTCGATTATTGGCGCGATGGGCCCGCTGATGCGGATCCCACGCTATGTACGGTGAAATGTCATGCGACATCCCCCGGGGACCATCGTTATAGGTGTTTTGTAGATTAGTCTATAATGATATATTTATCGGACGGGACTAGTGGAGAGGGTGACCGTCCTGGCGGATCCACGCGGTTTTCCCGGCGCTTTCGGCCTATATCTTTGGCAAATCGACGATGTCCGCTCCGGCAATTTCGGCCGCGGACGATATTGTCATTGCATAATATATTTTTCAACTATTATAGAATCAACTCGATCGGCTCGCCTCCACGGGTCGAAATAAGCCGTCGCCCTGAAGGGCGCGGGACAGGGGAGAGGCAGGATGGATCGATATCGGTGCGCGGTGGACCGGCGGGGCGCTGACGGGGCATCCATCAACGGAGCCTCCGTCCGATGACCTCCAACGCCCATATGCTGGCCGACCTCAACGCGCGCGCCGTCCCCGACTGGTATCAGGACGCGAAGTTCGGGATTTTCATCCACTGGGGCGCCTTCGCTATCCCCGGCTACGCTCCGCGTCTCGGTTCGATCGGCGAGGCCTTTGCCAAGGATTATGATCGCGCGGTTGCGATGGTCCCCTATACCGAATGGTATTGCAACGCGATCAAGGTGCCGGGCAGCCCCTCGGCCGAATTCCACCGCACCCACTATGGCGATGCGCCCTATGAGGATTTCAAGCAGCCGTTCGAGGCAGGGCTCGACCATTGGGATCCCGCCGCGTGGGCGGAGGCGTTTCGCGATGCCGGCGCACGCTATGTCGTGCTCGTCACCAAGCATCACGACGGGCTTTGCCTGTGGCCGAGCCAGATCGCGAACCCGCATCAGGCGGGATGGACGACCCGACGCGATATCGTCGGCGAACTCGCCGCCGCGGTGCGCGCTGCTGGGCTGCGGTTCGGGGTCTATTATTCGGGCGGAATCGACTGGACCTTCAACCGACGCCCGCTGCGGACGCTCGGTGACTTCATCGCTTCGACGCCCGGCGGCGACTATCCCGATTATGCGATGGCGCAGGTGCGTGAACTGATCGATCGCTATGAGCCGTCGGTGTTGTGGAACGACATCAGTTGGCCGACGCGGCCGGGGCCGCTCTACCGGCTGTTTGCCGACTATTATCGCGCGGTTCCCGACGGCGTGGTCAACGATCGCTGGGTGGCGACCAGCCTGCAGCGCGACCTTCTCAAAGTGCCGCTGGTACGGCGCTATGTTGATCGCAAGATCAAGGCGGCGGTTGCCAAACAGGGCGCCGACGCATCGAAGGGCATCATCCCGCCCGAAATTCCGCACAGCGACTTCCGAACGCCCGAATATGCGGCCTTCGCCGAAATCCAGGCGAAGAAGTGGGAAGCGACCCGCGGGATGAGCCACTCTTTCGGCTTCAACCGCAACGATGATGAAAGCGACTATGCGAGCGCCGAAGCGCTGATCCACGATTTCATCGATGCCGTGTCGCGCAACGGCAATCTGCTGCTCAACGTCGGGCCGCGCGCGACCGATGCCGGAATTCCCGACGAACAGCTTCGCCGTTTGAAGCAATTCGGCGCATGGCTCCGCGCGAACGGCGACGCCATCTATGGCACGCGGCCATGGACGCGATCGGATGGCGAGACCGAATGCGGGCTTGCGGTACGCTTCACCGCAGCGCCGGGGCACGTGAATCTGATCGTCAAGGGGCCCGTGGCCTCCGACCGGCTGGTGATCAGGAACCTCTCCCTCTCCGGCAAGGGCATTCGTCTGGCCGACAACAGTCCGGTCAAGCTTGAGGCGAGGGGTCCCGATTTGCAATTGACCTTCGCTTCTCCCTCCGTCGATGCGATCGGTACCGCCGTTGCCGTCGCAGTATAGGGCGGCAAAGCGATCCAAGTCATCGTCGCAGGCGCTGCATCTTGCATATCTTGAGGCTCGCGGCTGAAAGGCCTGGCCGCAGCCGCGCAATCTATCTGGCGTTGTCGTTCTAAACAGCTCGCTTTGCATCAGGGAGCAAGATTGTGGCGAGCCCGAGCAGCGGCAGATAGGCGCAGAATTTGTATACCCACACGATGCCGTAGATGTCGGCGAGCTGGCCAAGGCCGGCTGCACCGATGCCGCTGATCCCGAACATCAATCCGAACATCAGTCCCGAGACGAGGCCTACGCGGCCCGGCACCAGCTCCTGTGCATAGACGACGAGTGCCGCGAAGGCCGACGACATGATCAGGCCGATCGAAATGGCAAAAACTGCCGTCCAGAACAGGTTCGCGTGAGGCAGGATCATCGCGAACGGCGCGACGCCAAGGAATGAGGCCCAGATTACGGCCTTTCTGCCGATCCGGTCGCCCACCGGACCGCCGGCGAAGGTGCCGGCAGCGACCGCTGCGAGGAAGCAGAAGAGATAGAACTGGGATTCACGCACGCTGAGGTCGAAGCGCTCGATCAGGTAGAAGGTGAAATAGTTGGTGAAGGCGCCGATATAGATGAACTTCGCGAACATCAGGATGCCGATGGCTGACAAGGCGCCGATGATTTCGCGGCGGTTGTACGGAGATGTCTGGGTCGTTCCCGTGTTGACGGACTGCGCGCCGGCTCCCGTCAGGCGCCAGCGGGTGACACCGAACAGCACCCATATGGCCGCGATAGCGGCGAAGGCGAGCCAGCCGACGGCGGTCTGGCCAAAGGGCAGGATGATCGCCGACGCGACGACCGGCCCCAGGGCGGACCCCGTGTTGCCGCCAACCTGAAAGGCGGACTGCGCGGTGCCGAAGCGTCCGCCAGACGCCATGCGGGCCACGCGAGAGGCTTCGGGGTGAAATGTCGCCGACCCTATGCCGATCACTGCCGATGCAAGAATCAGCGAAGAATAGCTGCTGGCGGCCGCGAGCCACCCCACGCCGGCAAGCGTCACGAACATTCCGAGCGGCAGCAGATAGGGCAGGGGGCGCTTGTCGGTATAGAGACCGACCCACGGCTGAAGCAGCGAGGCGGTGAACTGGTAGACGAGGGCGATCCAGCCGATCTGGCCGAAGCTGAGATGATATTTGTCCTTGAGCATCGGATAGATGGCAGGAAGCACGGCCTGGATCAGGTCGTTCAGCAAGTGGGCAATGGCCACGGCGCCGACGATCTGCACGACAAGCTTCGGTCCATCCTGCCGGGTAATAGTGGGAGGAACCAGGTCTGGAGTGTTCGGCAGGTTGGCGGTCGTGTCGGTCATGGGGAGAGCTTTCGAAATGTCCGGCGCGCCTACCAACCGGCACCATTTCCCGCTTTGTTGTATGAGCCAAACTTTTCTGCGAATGGGACATGATGGATTTTTATCCCGACGATAATGATCATGTCGCCCGTCCGTTGATCGCGATCGGGCACGATTATCCCGATTCGTACGAACTCGCCGAGCATCGCCATCGCCGCAGCCAGTTTCTCTATGCCGCCACCGGCGTGATGGCCGTCAGCACGCCCAACGGATCATGGGTTGCCCCACCCGAACGTGCGGTCTGGATTCCAGCTGGCACGCCGCATTCGGTTCGCATGGTCGGCGCGGTGCAAACCCGCAGTGTGCTTATCGAACCTGGGGAATGTACGGGCCGCGGCGACGAGTGCCAGGTTGTCGGCGTGTCGCCGCTGGTTCGTCACTTGCTTGGCGCTGCCGCCGACGTGCCGCCCGAATATGATGTTTCAGGTCGCGATGGGCTGGTGATGCGTCTTCTGCTCGCGGAGATCGAGCGCGCACCGTCGATCCCGCTAGCCGTCCCGTTTCCGACCCACACGGTCCTTGCGCGCCGGTGTCATGCCTTTCTGGAACGGCCGAATGCGGCGGCGACGATCGACGAGTGGGCATGGGAAATGGCGATGAACCGGCGCAGCTTCACGCGGCTCTTCAGGCGCGAGACGGGAATGAGCTTCGCCGAGTGGCGTCAGCAAGCGTGCTTGTCGGTGGCCCTGCCAAAGCTTGCAGCGGGTGAGGCCATTACCTCGATCGCCTATGATCTCGGCTATGACGGTCCCGGCAATTTTTCGACGATGTTCAAGCGAATGCTAGGCGTTGCCCCGAGCCGTTATCTGAAGCCATAGAGGATTGCGGACGCACCAGATGCCGCCGGCTTTTGCTCTGCGGGATCAAACACGGACAGCCCGCAACCGGCCCATTCCGCGCTTAACGCCACGCAGCCAGGGTTTGCAGATCCTCGACCGCTGCGAAGGCGCGTTCGGCGACGGCGCAGCATATGTCTTCGCGTTGCCACTCCGGCAGGCACATGGCCCATGAGCAGCTGTACATGGCGTGGCGACGATGTTCGAGCCACGCCTCGTCCGCGTCGAGCCGGATTTCCTGTTGCGCCAGAACGGTCAGGTAGCGGTCGAGCAGGTCGCGTTCGGCATGGCGGCGGTCCTCGATGCTGAGCGATGTGACGAGGAAATAGGAAAAGTCATGCGCCCAGAAGCCATGCATCGTCGATTGCCAGTCGAGGAAGCCCGCCGATCCGTCGGGTGTCGTGAAGGTATTCCCGACATGGCTGTCGCCGTGCACGAAACAGTGTGCGCGTTCGACGTCGGTGCGCAGCGCGCGCAGCACCGGATCGCGCAGCTTTTCGAATTCGCGAAACGGCGGTGTGACAAATTCGCCGCGCGGCAGGCGAATGCATCGTTCCCATGTTTCGCGGCTGAGGAGAATCTCGCATGATTGCAACAGCGATCCGCCGCCGCCGAGCCAGCCCATCGTCTTCAGCTTGGGCGACAGCCAATAGGCGGCGTGCAGGTTCGCGAGCTCCTCGACGAGCACCGAAGCGTCGGCCGGCGACAAGGGACGTAGCGCGGTGCCGAAGCTGGCGTTGCGCGATAGAAGATCGTCCAGAAGCAGGAACGAACGGTTCGTCGTGGGATCGATCGCCGCCACGACGGCTTTCGGAATATCCATCTCCAGTGTTGCCGCCACCTCGTTGAAAAAGGCGGCTTCGCCGGCATAGACGATCAGCATGTCGTCGGTCAGGCTGTGATCCTCCAGCCCGCCCTTGAACCACATCGTGGGGGGCAGGCGGTGCTGGTGTCCGGCCTCGTTATAGTCGAGCAGGAGCCGTACCTTGGTCGCCGTGCCGCGGATGATCGTGCCATGCTGGACGGCGGTTACCACGGTGCCGGGATATCGTGCACCAAGTGTGGCGGTCAGCCAGTCGGCCGTGATTTCCTCGACCGCGCCGGGCGCGAATTTGACCGACATGTCTCTCTTCTCCCTATTCCGCCCGTGTCGGCTTCAATCGGCGTCGTCGCCCCGGGCCATGCAATGTCGCGCCGCGTCGATATCCGCCGCGGTCAGCCCCGACGCGCGTAGATAGGTCTCGACCGAACCGTACCGGTCGCGGATCCCGGTCTGCGCCGCGGCGAGATAGGCGGGCGCGACGGCGAGCATCGCGCGAACCTCTTCTTCTGCTGGCTGTTCGCCCGATTGCTCGAACAATTGGCGGCCGACGGCGCGGGTGAACTCGGCGGTGACCACCTCTGCCGATCGCAGATAGTCGGCGCTGATGGCGTCGGCATCGACGCCCATCAGTTCGAGGAGCAGCGCGACCAATATGCCGGTGCGGTCCTTGCCCGCCGTGCAATGGATCAACACTGGCCCACGGGTCTGGCCAATCCGGCGGACCGCCTCGGCGAAAAGCGGGCGGTAAAGCGGATCGAACGGCAGGTCGCGGTAATAGGCGGTATAGACCTCGTCCATTCTCGCGGCGTTCGCGCGCGCCGCCATGAACATTTCGAAGTGTGGGGCTTCGCGTGCCGAGCCTTCGCTAAGCCCCAATCGGCCCTGCATTCCTTCGGGCCAGGGCGAGGGATCGCGGAGCTGTTCGTCGGGATAGCGCAGGTCGATGACCAGGCGCCATCGATGTGCGAGCAGCGCGTTGCGGCTTGCCGGATCGAGGCGGGCGAGGTGGCCGCTACGAAAAAAACGCCCGATGGGCAGCGCGTGCGAACCCGCGATCGCGCCAGCGGCAAAGTCGCGGAAATTTCGAAGGCCGGTCAAGGGACGAAGCGCGCGACGGCGACCCGGTCGGACAGCATCTTCCAGCGCGTCATCGCTGCCCGGCGATCCAGCGGACGAGGGCTGCGGCATAGACGGGATCGAGGAAGGCCGTGATGTGATCGCCCGGAATCTCGATCGGTTCGATGCCCAATGCATCGGCGGCGGAGGCGACGGGTTCGCGATAAGGGTCGTCGCGGCCGACGCCGAGCATGATCGGGACGTCGTGCTCGATCAGGGTCGTGATCGACGGCAGGTCGCGGAACAGCCTTTCATATGTATCGGCATAGCCGGCCATACGGGCCGTGTCAGGCTGCGATCGGCCTGCGGTTTGCGCCGTCAGTGCCAGGATCCGGTCGATGAATTCGCCGCGGCGCTCGGCCATGTCGGTGAATTTGGTGAAGCGGCGCGCGCCGTCGATCGGGTCCCAGCCGGTGATCGACAGGGAAAGCAGTCGTTCCGGCGCATCGCGGAGGAGGCCGATACCGAGCCACCCGCCCATCGAATAGCCGGCATAGTGGAAACGATCGAGGACGAGGGCGTCTACCACCGCGATCAGATCACGGACGCGACTGTCCAGGTCGACGCGGCCGGGATCCGCAGGTCCCGACCGTCCGTGGCCGAGGGCGTCGGGCAATATTACCCGAAAGCCCTGCGCGACGAGCGCGTCGGCGACACCGATCGCATCCCACGAGCGCGCATCGGCGCTGAGCGCGTGTTGCAGGATGACCGCCGGCCCGGAGCCGCGCTCCGTGAAATGGAGCGTCGCGCCGTCGCGTTCGATCGTTGGCATCGCCCGGTTCAGCTCTTCAACGAGAGCGGCCAGTGATTGATATTGCCGAGACCTTCGAGCGCGAGGCCGAAAGGCAGGTCTTCGGCGATGGCGCGCTTCAGGACGCGCGTGAAGAGATAGCGCGTGCCGCGCAGGGTGACGTCGGGTTGCTTCGCAAGCAGGCGGGCGAGCTCATAGGCACGCGGCATCAGGGCATCGCCGGCCAGCACCTCGTTGACGAAACCGAGCCGCTTGCCTTCTTCGGCCGAGATCTTCTCGGCCGTCAGCAGGAAATAGCGCGCGCGGTTGAGGCCGATCATGATCGGCCAGATCACCTGCACGCCATCGCCGGGAACGATGCCGTTCTGGAAATGGAAGGGATCGGCGAAATAGGCGTCGTCGCTGGCGAGCACGATGTCCGACAGGACCGGGATTTCGGCATGGGTGGTGCACGGCCCGTTGATCGCGGCGATCACCGGCACCTCGATCTTCAGGTAATTTTCGATGAGCCGCATGCTCTCCGGCATCGTGTGCGAATGCATCGCCGGGGTATAGGGCAGGAACTCTTCCATGATCGACATGTCCATGTCGCTCGACATCAGGAAGCGGTCGCCGGTCGCGGTGAAGATAATGATCCGGTTCGCGGCGTCGGATCCGATATCCTCGAACAGGTCACCCATCATCATGTGGATCGGCCCGTCGAACACCGCAGGGCCGCCATCCTTGTGCAGCCGGACTTCGAGGATGCCGTCGGCGTCGCGGGTGAGGATCGCGAAGCTTTCGTAACGCTTGCTATATTCGTCAAAGGTGGCGCGCATAATCTGTCCTCAATTGCTGTCGGGGGCTGCGGCGGGCGGCAGGCAGCCAGAGCCGGAAATCGTGCCGCCATCGACCGGCATCGCGATGCCGGTGATATAGCTGGCGGCGGGCGAGGCGATGAAGGCAAGGGCTGCCGCCACTTCCTGCGGTTCGCCCCAGCGCTGCACCGGAATCGCCTTGGCAAGCCCATGGAATACGTCGGGGGCCTGCTCCTCGAATTCGGTGCTGAGGCCGGTCGCGCGCGTCGGCCCTGGGCAGACAGCGTTGACGCGGATGCCTTCCCAGCCCACTTCGCGTGCGACACACTTTACGACGCCGACGACCGCGTGCTTGGTCGAGGAATAGGCCCAGAAGCCGACGTCGCCGCCCAGCCCGTGCGCCGACGCGGTGACGGTGATCGATCCGCCGCCACGCCGCCGCAGTGCGGGCAACGCGGCGCGAATGCCGAGTACGGTGCCGCGCAGGTTCACTGCGACGAGGCGGTCGAAATCCTCCATCGGGAAATCGTCGATGCCGCCGTTCAGCGAAAGCGCCGCGTTCAGGATGACGGCGTCGACGCCGCCGAACGCGCTTTCGCATTCGGCGACGATGCGCTGGTTGTCCGCCTCGCTCGAAATGTCGGCGACCGCCGAACGGATGCCGTCGCTGGCATCGGTCCACGCCAGTTTCTCGGCGTCGCGGTCGACCGCCAGAACCTTCCAGCCCTGGCGCGCCATCAACTCGCAGGTCGCCCTGCCGATCCCGCCGGCAGCGCCGGTCACGATCACGCTCTTTCCTTCAACGGATGTCATTCATCACCTCGGTAAATGTCGCCCTGTCGGCGGTTCAGGCGGCGGAGCGCGCCCTTTCGGTCGGTTGGAGCGTGACGGGCAGGTTGGTTATCCCGCGCAGAATCCAGTCGTCGAGCCACTCGCGCGGGTCGCCGATCTCGATATCCGGGTAGTGCGTGCCGATCGCGGCGAGTACTTCCTGGATCTCGACGCGCGCGACGAACTGGCCGGGGCAGATATGGATGCCGCCGCCGAAGGCGAGGTGGCGGTTCACCTTGCGGCCGATGTCGAACGTTTCGGGATCCGGGAACATCGCGGGATCGCGGTTCGCGGAGCTTTCGACGCCGATGACCATCTCGCCGGCCTTGATCGCGACGCCTGCGAGTTCGGTATCTTCGGTCGCCCAACGCGGGACGAGCGCGCGGCCCGCGGACTCGAAGCGCAGAATTTCGTCGGCGGCGGTCTTCTTGAAGCCTTCGGGATCGGTCAGGAAGCGCGCCCACTGATCGGGGTGCCGCTTCATCGTATAGAGCGCGTTGGTCATCGTCGTCGTGGTCGTCGACTGGCCGCCGACCAGCGTGAAGAGGACATAGCTCGGGATTTCCTCTTCGCTCATCAGCCCGGCTTCGTGCGCGCGGACCCACTCGCTGATCAGATCCTCGCGCGGTTCCTTGCGGCGCGCGTCGATCGTCGGCTGGAGATAGGCGAAGAATTCGTCGAATTCGCGGTCGGCGGTCTGCTCCATTTCAGGCGTAACCTCGAAAGAGAGCATCGATGCATAGCTGTTCGACCAGCGGACGAGGTCTTCGTAGCGTTCCTGCGGAATGCCGAGGACGTCGCAGATCATGTACATTGGGATAAGGCGGGCGATGCCCTCCTTGAAATCGACCGGCCCCTGCGCCGCGGCGTCGGCAAGCACCTGTTCGATATGCTCGCGAAACTCCTCGCGCTTCCTTTCGGCCGCCGGCATGATGAAGATGCGGCCGAGCAGGTCGCGCAGCCGCGTATGGTGCGGCGGATCGCGGAACAGCACCATCTCGTTGACCATCGTGCGCGCCAGACCCATCGGGCAGCCGCTGGCCTTTGCCATCGCCGGGTTCTGGTGCGACCACCGCTTGTCTCGGGTCAGCGCGGCGCAGCTTGCATAGTCGAACGCCCACCATGTGCCGTCGGGCGAACGGACGACGGGTGAGGTCTCGCGGATCGCCTTGTAAAAGGGATAGGGGTCGGTGCGCGCCTTGGGGTCGCCGATGAAGGCCAGCAGCCGCGCCTCCAGATTTTCGCTTGTCTCACTCACGTTCAAAACTCTCCCGTTACAAACTTGGCCCCTGTCTTTTCGTTTTTCAGGCCGGTTCGTAGAATTGCTTCGCCCATTTGCGCAGTTTGACATGCCCCTGGATTTCCTCGGCGACGAGCAGGGGGTGCGCCTCGTAGACCATCGTTTCCCACAGCGGCAGATCCTGCTCCTGCGAGTCGAGGTGCGACTTGATCAGGCGCTGCATCTTTTCGGGTAGGTCCGCCGCCTTTTCGGGCTTTTCCAGACCCGCGGGCAGGGTGATGAAGATGCTGGCGCGCATGTCGCAGCGGTCTTCCTCGATCGGGGTCGTCGTCAGCACGTTGACGACGCGATAGTCGCCGAACTGCATCTTTGAAATCTGGGTGCCGACGCCCAGCGAGTCATTATAGGTCTTGCCGAGCACGGGACCGCGGCGCGTGCGGAAGGTCTGGTCGACCTCGACGCTGAAGACCGGCCCCTTGATGTCGATATTGGCGATATGGCCGCCATCTTCGGCGAGGTGGACATATTCGATGTGGGGGCCGTCGACGATATTTTCGGCGACCATCTGCGGCGTCAGTCGGACATTTGTCCAAACCCGCTTCGAGGCTTCATCGTCCCAGAAGAACTCCGGGCCGCTCAGGAAGTCGAGGTCGGGCGCTTCCCACGTCGGCTCGGCCGAACGCCAGCTGTTCCACATCCACACGATGTTGCCGCTCTCGACCACCGGATAGGTCTTGAGCTTCGCCTTCATCGTCTTTTCGGCATAGGGAATGTCGACATTATTGCCGTCGGCGTCCCATTTCCAGCGATGGAAGGGGCAGGTGATGCATTCGCCCTCGACCTTGCCGCCCACGTCGAGACGCGCGCCCATGTGCGGGCAATAGGCGTATACCGCGACCATCCGGCCGGTCTCCGCCCGATACAGAACCATGTCTTCGCCGAAATAGCGGCGCAGGACGGGCTCCCCCACCGCGAAGTCCGACGACCAGCCGACGCCGAACCATCCTTCGGGGAAACCCTTGTGCGGAAAACCGGGCATCTTGCTCATACGTCTCTCCGTTCGATCGTGCCGGCTGTGGCCGGTCGAAATTCAATCCGTCGCTGCGGTCCGGGAATCGGGAATGACGGTGCTGCGACGCGTTGGATATAATTTTTAGGACAAGTGTCCTTATAATGCAATTGGCAATTAGCGGGGCGGTCGCGCTTTCGCCGTTTCGACGATCCGCATGTCAAAGGCGGCCAGTTCCTCGAGTGCCGCAAGGTCGGTTGCGCCCGCCAGCGCCGCCGGCGGGGCGCCGACGGCCAGCGTGGCGGCGCTCATCTCGTGCAACGTTGCCAATGCCACGGTTTCGGCGCGCGAGAGCGCGGGGCCGTCCGCACGGGCGCGAAGCTCGCGCGCGGCGGCCTGCGACAGGCAGCGCACCAGTTCAGAGAGTAAAGTCGTCATTTTCGAAGCTCCGGACAGCGCGGACGAGGTCGTGATGAAGCCGGCCGATCAGCGGCAGCGGACGCACGCCGGTAAGCCGGCCGCGGCCCTGCGCGAGCCGCGCCATCGCGCGGACCATCAGGCACAGTTCGCCGAAAATGGCGAGGATGCGAAAATAGGCGGCGGCGCGAAGGTCCAGCGGGGTCCCTGTCAGATCGAGCCAGGCATCGGCCAGTTCCTGTTGGGTCAGCACCCCGCAGATATGATCGCCGATCTTCATGCCGGGAAGGCAGAGGAAGCCGAGGTCGTGGAGCGGGTGCCCCTCCATCGCGCGTTCCCAATCGAGCAGCGCCGCAATGTCGCCGCCGTCGAACACCGCATTGCCGAGGCGGAAGTCGCCGTGACACAGGACGGTGGGGGCCTCCATCGACGGCAGGCGCGATACCAGCCAGTCGTGCACGACCCGGATCGTCGGCGGGAGCGCGAGGACCCCGTCCGCCGCTTCCTCGACCTTCGCGACGAGATCGCCGAGATAGTCGGTGTATATCGCCTGCTGGGTCCGCGGACCGCGAGAGGCGAGGGCCAGGCGCGGCAGCGTCGACAACAGGCTGTGGCCGATGTCGATACGGTCGGTATCGGGCCGGTCCTTCAGCCATTCGCGCACCTCCCACAGCGACGGGGAGTCGCCCTCGACCCGGCGCATCAGGATGAACTGCACGTCGCCTTCGTGGTGCACGCCGACCAGCGCGGGCGCGGGGACCCCGGCCGCTTCGGCCTGCGCCATCATCGCGGCTTCGTGCTTTACGTCATAGGGCGCGAGTGGGCCGTCGGGCTGGGCGATCTTGACCACCAGGTCGCGGGCGGGGTCGCCGGTAAGCAGCCGCCAGGTGATGTGCGAATTGCCGCCGGAAAGCAGTTCATAGTCCAGGATGGCATCGGCGGGCACGGCATCGTGCCGGCGGGCCAAAATTTCGATCGCCTGCGCGACCGGTTCAGGGGGGCGAGCCGACATCAGCCGCGCCCGAAAGCGGTTTCGGGAACGAGGTTCCCGGTGTGAACGAACCCGCCGTCGGCGACGATCACCTCGCCCGCGATGAACGCCGCGGCGTCGGAGAGGAGGAAGACGATCGTATCGGCGATCATCTGCGGCGTCGCCCACATGCGCAGCGCATTGCCTTGGGCGGCGGCGTCCATGAAGGCCTTGTCTTCGGTTGCCGCGCCCCACATTTCGGTGGCGACAAGGCCCGGAGCGACAGCATTGACGCGAATGCCGTGGGGACCAAGTTCGCGTGCGAGCGCCCGCGTCATTGCGTCGACGGCGCCCTTGGTCGAGGCGTAGGCGATCTGGTGCGGCGTTCCGACCGCGCCCTGCACCGACGAAAGGTTGACGATCGCGCCGCGACGGCGCTCCTTCATCGCTTCGCCGAGTGCGATCGCGATCAACATCGGGGCCCGGACATTCACCGCGAAGTGACGGTCGATCTCTTCCTCGGTAAAGCGCTTGCTTGCCTTCACCTGGCCGAAGCCGGCGCAGTTGACGAGGCCGTCGACATCGCCGGTTTCGAGCGCCTGTCGCGCCAGCTTGTCGGCTGCGCCCGCTTCATCGAGCGCCGCGGGCAATACAATGCTTCCGGGCAGGTCGGCGCTGAGCGCCGCGAGCTTTGCCTCGTCGCGTCCCGACGCCAGCACGCGCGCGCCGACGGCAGCGAGGGCGCGCGCGGTCGCGGCGCCGATGCCCGAGGTCGCGCCGGTCACAAGGATCGTGCGGCCGGCGAGCAGGTCGGCGTTGAAGGTGGGATGGCCGGTCATTTCCAACGTGCCTTGGCGGGCAGCGTGTCGGGGTTCTGCTTCAGCGCCTCGAAGATCGCTTCGACCGAAAGATCGGGGTCGGTCTTGCGCGCATGGCGGACGATGCGCTGCATTTCGGGAATGTCCCAGTGCCACATGCACTCGCCATAGCCGGTTTTGCCGCGCCAGCGCGGGACGCAATAGTGCATGACGGTAATGCCGTTCGATCCCTGATCCTGCGTGATCGCATAGCTTGTGTCGGCTTCGATCTCGTGCGTCTCGCCGGTTTCGTCCTCCAACTCATAGCGGAGGCTTTCGGTCAGGAAGCCCTTGCGCTGATAGCTGACCTCTGCCCGCTTCACGCGGCGCAGGTCGCGGCCGAGGAGGATATAGGCGCCGCTGACCGCGGCCTTGCCGAACGGCGTTTCGAGCGCCTGCGCGGAGAAGCTCATTTCCTCGCCGAAGTGCAGATTGTCGAACGTGCCGGGCAGGCTGTTGAACTCGGCGCGCGGACTCCACGACTGGTCGCGGTTCGAGACGCAGTCGACATCATAGCGGTCGCCGTCCATCCAGAGCTCGCCGCGCACCCTGAAGGTCTGGTCGATATGGCCGGTCGGCACGCCGACGCCGGAGTCGCGGTGAAAGGCGGCGAAACCGGCGGGGCCATCGGGCAGCGTCGTGAATTCGAGGTCGGCCGGCGGCATCAGCGCCTCATATTCGAGATTGAGGTGTATCCGCTTGCAGCGCGACACGAATTTGACGGTGTATTTCTCGGGCGCCGGATGACCCTTGTAGGACAGCCCGCTGGTCAGCGAGAAGTCCGAATAGCGATCGGTCGACGCGAGCGGGACGTGCATCTGGCTGTCATAGAAATCCATGTCGAGCAGATCGCCGCCGCGCGAGTAGATGTTCACCATATGATAGACGACTTCCTGATTGACCCGGAAGGCCGCGCGGACATGGCCGCGGATGCCGTGCTCGGGCACCCAGAAACCAAACCAGCTCGTCTCGAGCCAGCGGTTGTCGCGGAAGGCGGGGCGGTGGAAGTCCGACCACTCGTTCATCAGATGCTCTCCCAATATTCGGACACTTGTCCCTATTTCGATTCACTAGCGAAAGTGATTGACGATGTCCAGTCGTGCGTCGGTCGATAAAAAACGGCGGATTTCCTTCATATAATGCACCATATTGCGTTTTGTGACGGGGTCTTGACAGGTCGTCCTTCAATTTAATACATATGTCCCAATCACTCCGCCAGAGAGCGGCATGATATTGGATAGGGAGGACGGCTTCATGGCAAAATCATATCATCAAATTCTCCGTTGCGGGGTGGCTCTTGGCGTTCTCTTCACGCCGCTCGCCGCGCATGCGCAGGACGAGTCGGCGTCGCCGGTTCCGGCCGCGCAGGGGGAGGATGACGCCGGGCCGCTCGGTGAGATCATCGTCACTGCGAACCGTCGCGCGACGAACCTGCAAAATACGGCGCTCTCGATCACCGCGATCGGCGGCGATGCGCTCGAAACGCAGGGCATCAATGACACGATCGCGCTGCAGCAGGTTACGCCGGGCCTGACCTTCAACCAGAACAGCAGCTTCGCGCAGCCCTATATCCGCGGGATCGGGACCGACATCACGACGCCGGGCAGCGAGTCGAGCGTCGCCACCTTCATCGACGGCGTGTATCAGCCCTTTCCGTTCGTCGGCGTCCAGGTGCTGAATGCGATCGAGTCGATCGAGGTTCTGAAGGGGCCGCAGGGCACGCTTTACGGTCGCAACGCGACGGGCGGCGCGATCAACGTCCAGACGCGCAATCCCGACAAGGATTTCGTCGCCGAGGGCGATTTCAGCTATGGCAATTTCGACGCCAAGCTTGGGCGCATCTATGTCTCGGTTCCGCTCGGTGACAATCTGGCGTTCAACGTTGCCGGCGCGATCAGCTCGCGCGATGGCTATGGCACCAACCTCACCACGGGCGAGGATTATAACCGCGAAAATTACAAATATATCCGGGCCAAGCTGCGCTGGAATCCGACCGACACGCTCGAGGTGTTGCTGTCGGGCTATTATTTCCGTCGCAACGACGATTCGAACATGGCCTATACCTATGACCCGCGCTGGGGTTCGATCCCGGCGCCGGGCGCGTTCGGCGGCAATGTGTCGTTGCTGTCCCACGACGTCTACACCGCCTATCCGCTGATCAACCGTATCCGCGATTATGGCGGTAACCTGCGCTTCAATCTGGATGTCGGGCAGGGGACGCTCACGTCGATCACGGCCTTCCAGCGCGCTCGTGCCTTCATCGGTCCCGATTTCGTATCGACCGACGTGCCGATCTTCGATTTCCAGGCGGTCGATACCGGCCGGAATTTCTCGCAGGATCTTTATTATTCGGGCGATTTCGGCGACGCGAGCGTTGTCGTCGGCGGCACTTATGCAAAGGCGTCGGCGCGGTTCGATCCGCTGCTGGTCCTGCTTGGCACGACACCGGCGACCAACTCGTACCAATATATCGATACCCAGGCGTTCGCCGCCTATGGCGAACTCACCTACAAGCTGACCGACCGTTTCTCGGTCACCGGCGGCATCCGCTATTCGAACGAGAAGAAGACGCAGGATCGCCTCGACACCTATCTGACCGACGGCACGCAGATCGTCTCGACCCCGCGGTCGTCGCGGTCGTGGGACAATGTGTCCTTCAAGGCGCTCGCGCAATATGACCTCGGCGATGCGATGCTCTATGCGAAGTTCGAAAGCGGCTTCAAAAGCGGATCGGTCGTCGCGGCCGAGCCCGGCCTCTATATCGAGCCCGAGACGATCGATTCTTTGGAAGTGGGCCTGAAGTCCGAATGGCTCGACCGCACGCTGCGCTTCAATCTCGCCGGCTTCTATTACAGCTACAAGAATGTGCAGGTCCAATATACCGATACGACGACCGGCCAGGCGCTGGTGGAATCGGCGGACAAGGCGCGTATCTGGGGCATCGAGGGGCAGTTGACGGCGGCGCCGAGCGATAATTTCACCTTCAACCTCGGCTTCACCTATCTCAATTCGCGCTACACCGATTTCATCAGCAGCGGTGCCTTCGTCCCGAACACGGTCCTCGTCGGACCCGGTGTTCCCGGGAACGGCAATGTGACGCTCGACGTCGCAGGCAACGACCTGGTCCGCTCGCCGCCGATCACGATCAGCACCGACGTGAACTGGAAGATTCCGTTCGCGAACGGAAGCAGCCTCAACAATTCGGCGTCGCTCTATTTCTCCGACTCCTATTTCTTCGAGGTGACGAACCGGACCCGGCAGAAAGCTTATGCGGTCGCCGGCGCGCAGATCCGGTATGACTTCGCGGGCGACAAATTTTCGATCGCGGTGTTCGGGCGCAACCTTACCAATACGCGCTATCTGACCAGTCTTGCGCCGAACAGCTTCGGCGATGCCGGCCAGCTCGCGCCGCCGCGTACCTATGGCGTGACGCTGTCGGCCAAATATTGACGGGGCTGGTCGTGGGGGGACGTCTCGACGACCGGGTCGCACTGATCACCGGCGCAAGCTCGGGGATAGGTGCGGCCATCGCCCGGCGGTTTGCGGCTGAAGGCGGCCGCCTGATCGTCGCCGGCCGCGACGCGGACGGCCTCGACCGCCTGGCCGAAGAGCTCGGCCCGTCCGTCCGTCCGCTGGTCCTCGACGTGACGCTGGCCGAGGATTGGTCCGCCGCCTGCGCCTTCGTGCTGGCGATCGAGGCGCGGCTCGACATTCTGGTCAACTGTGCGGGCGCCGGGGTCGAGGGCAATATCGAGACGCTGGACGCGGAAAGCTGGCGCAGCGGCATGGCATTGAACTGCGACAGCGTTTTCCTAGGGACGCAGGCGATGCTGCCGGCGCTCCGTCGAACCGCCGCGCCATCGGCGTCGGTCATCAATATCGCGTCGGTCGGCGGGCTTCGTCCGCAGGCCGGCTGGCTCGCCTATTGCACCGCAAAGGCGGCGGTCATCCAGATGACGCGCTGCATCGCCTTGCACGGGGCGACGCTGTCGCCGCCGCTGCGCGCGAACAGCCTGTGCCCCGGCGTGACCGAGACGCCGCTGTTCGACGCCTATGTCGACCAGTTCGGAAGCCGCGAGGCGACGCTGGCGGCCTTTGCGAAAGCGACCGCGCTGAAGCGTGTCGCGCAGCCCGAAGAGATCGCCGGCCTCGCGCTCTATCTGGCGTCGGACGAGGCTGGCTTCGTCACCGGCACCGAATATCTGATCGACGGAGGATCGGCATTGCTCTGACCTGCGCGCGTATTGGCGCGGGTCCGGGCAACAGGGCGATTGCCAGCTGCGAAAATGCATATTAGGACAAGTGTCCGAATATTTGTGGAAGAAGGATTCGCATGTTCAGCGATATGATGCGCGCAACGGCCCAGCGTCATGGCGATCGGCCGGCGGTCGTTTTCGGCGACGCGCGGCTGACGCATGCCGAGGTTTACGAGCGCGCTTGCCGCCTCGCCAATCTGCTGCGCGAGCATGGCGTCGCGCCGGGCGAGGGCGTCGCGTCGCTGGGCCGAAACCGGCTGTCCTCGATCGAGGAATTGGGCGCGGTCGCGCTTGGCGGGTTCGTCCGCTCGCCGCTGTATCTGCAGGATGCGCCCCAGCGCCAGGCCTTCATGCTGCAGCGCGTGCGCTCCGCCGCGCTGATCGTCGACGCCGCGTGCTGGCCGCCGCTGGCGGAAGCGCTGGGAGCCGAGGGGCGCGCTGCGCTGAAGCTGGTCCTCGTGCGCGACAGCGGCCCCGATGCCGCGGCGCCGGCGATCGATTATGAAGCCGCGCTCGCGAGCAGCTCCGCGCAGGACCCGCGCGCCGAAGCCGATCCCGATGAAACCCATGTCATCCGCTTCTCCGCCGGCACGACCGGGATGCCGAAGCCGATCGCCCATTCGCAGCGCGCCTATTGCCTCGCGAACGAGGAGGTTCTGTCGAGCACCGCGCCGCTGGCGCCCGACGACGTTTATCTGGCGGTTTCGCCCTATTCGCACGCCTCGGGCAATCTGATCTGGCCGTTCGTGCGCGCGGGCGCCTCGCACGTCCTGATGAGCGGCGGCTTCGATGCCGACGCCGCGCTCGACCTGATCGAGCGGCACCGCGTGACGACGCTCTTTCTGGTGCCGACGATGATCCAGCGCCTGCTTTCCTCGCCGCGCTGCGCCACGACCGATCTCAGTTCGGTGCGCCGCATCGTGTACGGCGCGGCGCCGATCCCGCAGGACCTGATCCGCCGCGCGCTCGACACCTTCGGCGATGTGCTTAGCCAATCCTATGGTCAGTCCGAAATCGTTCCGATCACCTGTCTGACGCCCGCCGATCACCGGGCGGAGGCCGAGCATCCGACCGGGCGCCTCGCATCGGCGGGGCGGCCGACGCCGAACACCGCGGTGCGGATCGAGGGGGCCGACGGCGCGATCCTGGGCGTGGGCGAAGTCGGGCAGATCGTCGGCCGCAGCCCGGGCGCGATGCAGGGCATCTATGGCGACCCCGCCGCAACCGCGGAGCGGATTACCGCCGACGGCTGGGTCCGCACCGGCGATCTCGGCCGGATCGACGAGGCAGGCTTCCTGTTCGTGGTCGACCGCATGGACGACATCATCATTTCGGGCGGGTTCAACATCGCGCCGTCCGAAATCGAGGATGCGCTCAACCTCCATGCCGAGGTCGTCGAGGCGGTGGCTTTCGGCATAGCCGATCCGAAATGGGGCAGCGCGCCGGTTGCGGTGGTTCGGCTCGACGCCGGTTCGAAACTGGATGGCGAGGCGCTGATCGAATGGTGCCGCCAGCATGTCGGGCCGGTGAAGAAGCCCGCGCAGATCCTGCTCGTCGACGATCCGCTGCCGGTGAACGCCGCGGGCAAGCTGATGCGGCGCGTGGCAAAGGATGTGTATGCCGACCGTTTCTGACGCGCCGTTGCTTCGGCGTCCGGCATGGTCGGTACGGCTGCCGGTGGATCCTGAATATGCCGGGCTTCGGCATGTGGGAAACCTGGAGTTCGCGCGCCTGTTTCAGGAGGCGCGGCTCGGCTTCAGCCGGTATCTGGTCGGCCGGATGCAGGGGGTACAGCATTTCGGCGACCAGATGATCGTCCACATCAGCATGGATTTCGCCCGCGAGATCCTCTGGAGCCCCGATATCGAGGTCCATGTTCGCGTGGGGAATATCGGCCGGTCTTCCTACGAACTCGATCTGAGTATCTGGGACGGCGACACGGTGGCGGTGCGCTCGAAGACCGTCAATGTCTGGATGGAGGACGACGCACCCGCCCCGATCAATGACGAGGCGAGGGCGCTGCTGGTCGCCTCCCGATAAAGCAGGACAAGGCAGGCGAAGCATGGGGCCCGGGCATTATCCGATGCCCTTCGCATGCCGCGCCGCGCTGAAAGGTGGAACATGGAATTTCAACTGTCTGATCTGCAGCGCGAGCTGGTCGAGGGCGTCGAACGCTATCTTCGCGATGCTGCGACGCCGGAGGCGGCGCGCGCCTCGCTCGATCGCGAGCCCCACGGTTATGATCGCGAACTCTGGCGGGGGCTGGCTTCGCTCGGCGTGACCGGGCTCTCCATCGGCGAGGCTTATGGAGGCATGGGCCTTGGCGACCTGGAACTGGGTTTCGTCGCGGAATGCGCGGGCCGCTTTCTCGTGCGCGCGCCGCTGGGGTCGACGATATGGCGCTCGGCGGCGGCGATCGAATTGCTCGGCAGCGAGGCACAGAAAGAGCGGTGGCTGACGAAAATTGCGGCTGGCGACATTGCCGTTGCCTATGTCGATGTCGCCGCGCACGCGTTCGCCGAACCTGAGATCGCGGGCGGCCGCCTGACGGCCCGCTTCTCGGTCGTCGCGGATGCGATGGCGGCAGACCTGTTCGTCGTCGTTGCGCCCGGCGGCGCATGGCTGATCGAGGCCGAGGATGAAGGCGTCGCGCGCACGGCGCTCGAAACATTCGATCTTCTGCAGCCGAGCGCCGACGTCGCGCTGACGGGCGCGACGGCGGAACCGATGGGCGCCGCGGCGGAGCCGATGGGCGCCGCGGCGGAGCCGATGGGCGAGCGCGACGTGCGGGATGCCATCCGGTTCCTGCGACAGCGGGCGGCCGTGCTCACGGCATTCGAACAGGTCGGCATGTGTCAGGCCGCGATCGATGGGGCGGTCGCCTATGCCAAGGAAAGATACGCCTTCGGGCGCGCGATCGGGTCGTTCCAGGCGGTCAAGCATCTGCTCGCCGACATGTATGTCAAAATGGAGATCGCCCGGTCGAACAGCTATTATGCGGGCTGGGCGCTGGCGACGCGCGATGCGAACCTGACGGCCGCCGCCGCCGCGGCGCATTTGTCCGCGACCGACGCGCTGCGCCACTGTGCCGCCAACGCGATCCAGGTTCATGGCGGGATCGGCTTCACCTGGGAACTCGATTGCCACCTTCGCTATCGCCGCGCGCACCATCTTGCGCTCCAGTCGGGGCCGGCGCGCCTTTGGCAGGATGATCTGATCGACGCGCTCGCCCGGCAGAGGGAGGCCGCCTGATGGATTTTTCGGACAACGCCCGCGATGCCGCCTTTCGCGCGGAGGCGCGCGCCTGGCTCGATGCCAATCGCCCGGTCGAACTGGCGCCGCAACTTGCCGAACTCGGGTTCGCGCCGAACAGCCTGCGCGATGCCGACCTGCTTGCGGAATCGCGCAAATGGCAACGCCGCAAGGCCGACGCCGGATGGGCGTGCATCCACTGGCCCGGCGCCTATGGCGGCCGCGACGCGTCGCCGGTCGAGCGGATCATCTGGAAACAGGAAGAGGGGATTTACGCCAATCTCTCGCACCTGTTCTTCATCGGTCAGAATATGTGCGGGCCGACGCTGATCGACCATGCGACCGAAGAGCAGAAGCGTCGTTACCTGCCGCCGATCGTTTCGGGCGATGAAATCTGGTGCCAGCTCTTTTCCGAGCCGACGGCGGGATCGGATCTCGCGGCGGTTCAGACGCGCGCCGTGCGCGACGGCGACGACTGGGTCGTCAACGGGCAAAAGGTCTGGACCAGCGGGGCGCATTTCTCGAACTTCGGCCTGTTGCTTGCGCGGACCGATCCCACCGTCGCCAAGCATCAGGGGCTGACCATGTTCTTCCTCGATATGGCATCGCCGGGCATCGACATCCGGCCGATCCGCCAGGCCGACGGCGGCGCCGAATTCAACGAGGTGTTCTTTGCCGATGTGCGCATTCCCGACAGCCAGCGGCTGGGCGCGCCGGGCGAAGGCTGGAAGGTGGCGCTTGGCACCCTGATGAACGAACGGCTTTCGCACGGCACCGGTATGCCGACGGGCTTTCCCGAACTGCTCGATCTTGCCCAGTCCGATCGCGCGGGCGGGCGACCGATCGACGATCCGGCAGTCCGCGCGAAGCTTGCCTCGCTGGCGGTTCGTGAAAGCGGTCTGCGGCTGACCGGGCTGCGGCTGGTCGGGGGACTGAAACGCGGCGAGGCGCCCGGTCCCGCCAGTTCGATCGGCAAGCTGGTCGCGGGACCGATGATGCAGGAGGTCGCCGCGCTGGCGATCGAGATGCAGGGGGCGATGGGCGTGGTGTCCGAATATGGAAAGGCCGAGGCCGCGGCGCGATTCCAGACGATGCTGCTCCGTTCGGCGGCGACGCGGATCGAGGGCGGGACCGACGAAATATTGAGGAACATCATCGCCGAGCGCGTTTTGGGGCTTCCGCCCGAACCACGTGTTGACAAATAGGACGCGCGTCTCGTTATGGTTGCGTGACGGGAGTGCAAAGCACGCAAAGGCGTGTTAGGCACTCCGTGGCTCGCAAGAATATGGACGAAGATCGGACGCGATGACGGTAAATCCCAAACCCAGCCTGCTAGATCCCAATGATCTCAGTCCCAATCAGCTCGCCAAGCGCAAGAAGATCATCCAGGCCGCCGGCCGGGTAATGGTGCGCGACGGTATCGCGGCGTGCACGGCACGATCGGTTACGGCCGAAAGCGGCATGTCGACTTCGGCGATGCATTATTATTTCAGCGATACCGACGAGATTCTCGATCTGGCGTTCCGCTCGGTGATGGAGGGCTTTCTCGATCTCATCGAAAGCGCGGCGGCGCGGCATGAAAATCCTGTTCGCGCCCTGTGGGCGGCGGCGAATGCCTATTTCGAACGGTCGAGCGACAGTATCCGCGCGACCGGCGAGCATGGCGAACAGCACGCTCCGATGATCTGGTTCGAATTTCACGCGCAGAGTCTGCGCACCGGAAACATCACAACGGTGAAGGAATTGTCCGACCGCGGTTCGGCCTTTTTCCAGACCCTGCTCGAACGGTGCGACGTCGAGGCTCCGCAACAGAAGGCAGAGACGCTGTACTGCGCCCTGCTCGGCGCGGCGGTCCGCGATTCGCTTTCGCGCCGTCCAACCTCCGAGTGGGTGGCCTCTCTCTTTGCCGCGCTGGCTCTGCCGTTGCCGTAAAACCGGGCATTTCACTCGATAGGACGCTTGTCACAAAAATCGGGTTGCAAATTTAAGTACACTTGTCCTAATTAACTGGACAGTCGTACTGAATGTGCTGCCGACTGATTTTTGGGACGAGGAGCGAACGAGTGGAAGCCTATATTGTCGAGGCGTTGAGGACGGCTGGCGGTCGGCGGAACGGCCGATTGCGCGACTGGCATCCTTCGGATCTGGCGGGCCGGGTGATCGATGCCGTCGTCGATGGCAGCGGCATAGACCCCGCTGCGGTCGAGGACGTCGTCATGGGCTGCGTCAGCCAGGCCGGCGAGCAGAGCTTCCACATCGGCCGCAACGCGGTCCTCGCTTCGAGGCTGCCGCAAAGCGTGCCCGCGGTCACCATCGACCGCCAGTGCGGTTCGTCGCAGCAGGCGATCCAGTTCGCGGCGCAGGCGGTGATGTCGGGAACGCAGGACGTCGTTCTTGCGGCGGGCGTCGAATCGATGACCCGCGTGCCGATGGGGCTCCCCACCAGCCTTGCCGCACGGGCCGGGATCGGCGTCGGTCCCTGGTCGGACAGGGTGAAACAGCGGTTCGGCGTCGATGGCTTCAGCCAGTTCGTCGGCGCCGAGATGATCGCCGAGAAATACGGCCACAGCCGCGAGGCGCTCGACCGCTTCGCGCTGTCGAGCCACGAAAAGGCGGTTGCGGCGACCCGCGCCGGCGCGTTCGAGCGCGAGATCGTGCCGATCGAGGTCGCGGGCGCCGACGGGGCGAGCGAACTGCACATCGCCGACGAAGGCATTCGCTATGACGCGACGCTTGAGAGCATCGGTGCGGTCAAGCTGGTGCAGGAGGGCGGGCGGATCAGCGCGGCGAATGCCAGCCAGATCTGCGACGGCGCCTCTGCGGTTCTGGTGGTCAACGAACGCGCGCTGAAGGCGCATGGCCTGACTCCGCTGGCGCGCATCCACAATCTGACCGTGACCGCGGGCGACCCGGTGATCATGCTCGAGGAGCCGATTCCGGCAACGCGCCGCGCGCTCGAACGCGCGGGCATGTCGATCGCCGACATCGACCTTTACGAGGTCAACGAAGCGTTTGCGCCGGTGCCGCTGGCCTGGCTGGAGGCGATCGGTGCCGATCCCGATCGTCTCAACGTCAATGGCGGCGCGATTTCGCTCGGGCATCCGCTCGGGGCGTCGGGAACCAAATTGATGGCCACGCTCGTCCATGCGCTTCGCGCACGCGGCAAGCGCTACGGACTCCAGACGATGTGCGAGGGCGGCGGCATTGCCAACGTCACCATCGTCGAAGCGCTCTGAGGAACCGACCATGGCGAAAATTTTTGTGACCGGCGCCGACGGCGTCGAGCGGGCGATCGAGGCCGAGGATGGCGGCAACCTGATGGAGGCGCTGCGCGATAACGGGTTCGAGGAACTGGCGGCGCTTTGCGGCGGCTGCTGCGCCTGCGCGACCTGTCACATCTATGTCGACCCCGACTGGATGGCGCAGGTGGGGACGCCGACGGGCGACGAGGACGATCTGCTCGACAGTTCGGACGCGCGCGCGGCCAATTCGCGACTGAGCTGCCAGATTCCGGTCGGGCCGGAGATCGAGGGCATGCGCGTCACGATCGCGCCGATGGATTGAGGGAGACGGGACATGTTGTTGAACAAGGATGTGGCGGCGGTCGTCGTCGGCGGTGCGTCGGGGCTGGGCGCCGCGACTGCGCGGGCGCTCGCGGCGCGCGGGGTAAAGGTCGGTATCTTCGATCTCAATGCCGAGCTGGGTGAAGCGCTGGCGGCCGAAATCGGCGGCGCCTTCGCGCGCGTCGATGTCCGCTCCGACGCCGATGTCGCCGCCGGTTTCGCGGCGGTCCGCGCGGTCAACGGGCAGGAGCGCATTTTGGTGAACTGCGCCGGCGTCGGCGATGCGATCAAGACGGTCGGCCGCGACAAGCAAAGCGGCGAGGTGAAGGTCTTCCCGATCGAGACCTTCGTTCGCACGATCGATATCAACCTCATCGGTACCTTTCGCTGCGTCGCGGCATCGGCGGCGGGGATGCTGACCCTCGATCCCCTGGAGCATGGCGAACGCGGGGCGATCGTCAACACCGCGAGCGTCGCGGCGGAGGATGGCCAGATGGGCCAGGCGGCCTATTCGGCGTCGAAGGCGGGCGTTGTCGGCATGACCTTGCCGGTCGCGCGCGACCTGATGGGGGAGGGGATTCGGGTGAACACGATCCTGCCCGGCATCTTCGATACGCCGCTGCTGGGGACGCTTCCCGAACATGTGCGCGGTGCGCTTGCGGCGTCGGTGCCCTTTCCGAAGCGTCTCGGCGATCCGACCGATTACGCGGCGCTGGCCGTCCACCTGATCGAGAACGGCTATTTCAACGGAGAGGATATCCGCCTCGACGGCGGTATCCGCATGGCTGCCCGCTGACACCGGCAATCGCCGAATTTTGGGAGGGGTTGAGATATGGCGCGCATATTGAAGCAGGGCGCAGCGACCGCGGAGCGAGGCAATGTCGACCGGCAGGTACGTGAAACGGTGGAGAAAATTCTCGCCGACGTCGAAGCGCGCGGCGACGATGCGGTCCGCGAATTGTCGATCCGTTTCGACGGTTGGGACCGCGACAGCTATCGACTGACCGACAGCGAGATCGATCAATGCATCGCCTCGCTGAGCGAGCAGGATCGCAGGGATATCGCCTTCGCGCAGGAACAGGTGCGCGGCTTTGCCGAAATCCAGCGCAGATCGATGGTCGACGTCGAGGTCGAGACTTTTCCGGGCGTGGTGCTCGGCCATCGCAATATCCCGGTGAATGCGGCGGGGTGCTATGTTCCCGGCGGCAAATATCCGCTCCTCGCCTCGGCGCACATGAGCGTGATCACCGCGAAGGTCGCCGGTGTGAAGCGCGTCGTCACCTGCGCGCCGCCTTTTCAGGGAAAGCCCGCCGCCGCGATCGTCGCGGCGCAGGCGATGGCCGGCGCGGATGAAATCTACTGCCTCGGCGGTGTGCAGGCGATCGCGGCGATGGCGGTGGGGACGCCCGGCATCGCTCCCGTCGATATGCTCGTCGGACCGGGCAACGCCTATGTCGCCGAAGCGAAGCGCCAGTTGTTCGGGCGCGTCGGGATCGACCTGTTCGCGGGGCCGACCGAGACGCTGATCATCGCCGACGAGACGGTCGACGGCGAACTCTGCGCGACCGACCTCCTGGGGCAGGCCGAGCATGGTCCCGACAGCCCGGCGATCCTCCTCACGACGTCGGAGCAGCTCGCGCGGGATACGATGCGCGAGGTGGACCGGCTCCTGACGATCCTGCCGACCGCCGACCATGCCGGGCGCGCCTGGCGCGACTATGGCGAGGTGATCGTTGCCGACGATATTGACGAAATGGTGCGCATTGCTGACGAAATCGCGTCGGAACATGTTCAGGTCATGACCGCCGATCCGGACTATTTCCTTGAAAACATGTCGAATTACGGCGCTCTATTTCTAGGTCCTCGGACAAATGTCGCCTACGGAGACAAAGTAATCGGCACCAACCACACCCTGCCGACGCGCAAGGCCGCGCGGTACACCGGTGGACTGTGGGTCGGGAAATTCCTGAAAACCTGCACATATCAGCGTGTCCTAACCGACGAAGCGTCGACGATCATGGGTAGCTACTGCAGCCGTTTATGTGCGCTTGAGGGTTTCGCGGGGCATGGTGAGCAGGCGAACGTCCGCGTGCGGCGGCACGGAGGGCAGAATGTCCCCTATGCCGGCGCAGCTGAGCCGGTCGCGTGAGAGAGGGCCATAGTAGCGGCGGCAATTGACCGTTATGGCCAATTGTCCTAATGATAAGGACAAATGTCCCATTCATGCGAGGTGCGTGAAGGGGCGGGGCTAGAGAAAGTGATCCGAAGACGCGTCCGCAGACTGCGTTCTTCTTGGAGTTTTGGAGTGAGAGCGGATGGCATCGGCGGCAGGGGATAATCTGTTGGAACAGGCCGGGATCGACTGGGACCGGCTCCGTGCGGGTGTGGAGGAGGCCAACATTCCTGCGCTTCTCATGTGCCTCGTGCAGATGACGGGCGATCGGAAATGGCTCGCCGATCCTTATGCGCCCCAACGCGGTCGCGGCGTCGACAATAATGACGACGGCGGTCTGTCGCCTGAAATTCAAGCTGTAATCCGCGCTGCTGCCTTCGACGCTATCGTGAATTGGCTAAAGGGCCGTCCGCTCGCCCTGGCTCGCCCGGATAATGAAGAACTGGCGAACATGCTTGCCGTGTCGATGAGCGAGGAGGTTCCGCCCGAATATGGTGAGATCATCGCCTCGTGGATGAAACTCGACCCGCAGGAGGTCGAACCGACGCTTGCGGGCAAGAAGGCAATCGTGATCGGCGGGGGAATTTCCGGTATCGCCGCCGCGGTGGAGATGCACCGGCGTGGTGCCGAATATCTACTTCTTGAAAAGAACGAGGATTTCGGCGGAACCTGGTGGGAAAATCGCTATCCGGGTTGCGGCGTCGACACGCCGAACCTTACCTATACCTTTTCATTCGAGCCCAATGACTGGGCGAATTATTTCCCGATGCGTGAGGAAATCGATCGCTACATCCGGGAGACTGCCCGCAAACACGGTCTGTACGATTCGACGCGCTTCGAGACCAAGGTCGAGCGGGCTGAATGGATCGAGGCTGAGAATTGCTGGGAGGTCACGGCGATCAACGCGGCAGGCGAGGTCGAACGCCATCGCGCGGACCTGTTGTTCAGTGCCGTCGGATTGCTCAATACGCCCAAATATCCTGACATTCCGGGAATCGACAGCTTTGTCGGGCCGGTGATCCACAGCAGCCGCTGGCCGAAGGACATCGATCTGGCCGGCAAGCGTGTCGCCGTGGTGGGTAACGGCGCGTCGGCGATGCAGATCGTTCCCGAGGTGGCGGATCGTGTCGAGGAACTGATTGTGTTCGCGCGCTCGAAGCAATGGGCGGCGCCGTTCCCGCAATTCCGCAAGGCGGTGCCCGATGGGGTGCGATATCTTACCGCGCTTATTCCCCTCTATCGCGACTGGTTCGAACAACGGCTCGCGTGGATGTTCAACGACCGACTCTACCGCACCTTGTTCCGCGATCCGGACTGGCCTCATCAGGATCGGTCGATCAATCAGACCAACGATCGGCACCGCGAATTCTATACCCAATATATCCGCGAGGAGCTGGGGGATCGGCAGGACCTGCTGCCAGACTTGCTCCCCGATTATCCGCCCTATCTCAAGCGGATGTTGATGGACAATGGCTGGTTCCGCACGATGACCAAGCAGAATGTGCGCTTGATCCCGGACCGTCTTGCAAAGGTCGAAAACGGGACGCTGGTCGCTGCATCGGGGGCAACCGCCGAGGCCGACATCCTCGTCCTCGCGACCGGGTTTACCGCGTCGGCGCTTCTATCCTCCTATGAGGTGATCGGCCGTGAAGGCCGAGTCCTGCGCGAATATTGGGACGGCGACAATGTCGATGCCTTCCTTGGCACGCTCGTCGCGGGCTTTCCGAACATGTTCATTCTGACCGGTCCGCACACGGGATCTGGCCACGGCGGCAGCATGATGCGCACGATGGAAAACCAAATCCACTATGCGCTTTCGATCATCGAGCAAATGGAGGCCTGCGGCGCCGATGCGGTCGAAGTTCGCCAGGACGTCTACGACAGCTATCGCGACGAGGTTGATGCGATGCACGAAAAGCTGCTCTGGTCGCACAAGGGATCGGACAATTGGTATCGCAATTCGCGCGGGCGCGTGACGACGATTACGCCTTGGCGAAATGATAAGTACTGGCGAATGACCCGGCGCGCCGACAAGGAGCATCTGTTGTTCGATGCCGCGAACGACGCCGAGTTTTAGCGGCGTGCCGGTCGACGCGGTGGGCTTGCAATGAAGGCGCGAGCATCCGCCTTCAGCGTGGCTGCTGCCGGATCGCGGCGGGTCTCGACCTATGGTCTACGCTCCCGCTTCCAATTTACGCGCGTAGGACGGAAAGCTTCTGCATGCGCGAACCGGGCCCACAAACCTATTCGAAGTCTCGGTTCGGCCGACATGTCTTCGACGAAGCAAATCTCAGCTTTTCAATGCTGACGACCAAAAGTGGACCGTCCCCAGCCGGCTATTCGTCGACAAGCTCGCGTGTATGAGAGGTGCTGGGAGACGAATGACATCGTATAGACTTTGCATTGCAAAGTAGTTTGTCTATATGAGTTGAATGAACGATATCGATTCGGCGCTAAGCGACATCCAGCGAATTCGCGACAGATTGGCGGACGGTACGCGGTTTGAAGGCTTCGCGCCCGGAATCGTGGCGCTGACTGGTGTCTTCGCGTTCGCACTTTCTGCCTGGCAGGTGCATGGCCGCTCCGCCAGCTTGTTGGCGTGGATCATCCTCGCTCTGGTTTGCGCGCTGATGATCGGGACGGAGGCGATTGTCCGCGCGCGCGCCGTGCACCGGGCGATGGCTGACCGGCTGATCAACAGCACATTGCAGCGCTTTCTTCCAGTCGGGCTTGCGGGTGCGATCGTGGGTTTCGTTATCCTCCTGCAATTCCCCGAACAGGTCCGACTTCTCCCCGGACTTTGGCAGTTGCTGATGGCGGTCGGAATCTGCGCCGCACTTGGCAATCTGCCTGCGGCGATGCGGTGGCCCGCCGCTTTCTATTTTGTGGCCGGAACGATCAGCCTTGCGGTAAGCGGCGATGCCTTGATCGATACCGCCTGGCTGATGGGGCTACCGTTCGGTATCGGACAGTTTCTAGTCGCTGCTACGCTTTACGTCTCTTCTGGAAGGACGCCCCATGACTGACCGCAGGGAAGCTCCCTTCGCCTTCGAAGGCCTCGATCGCGTCCTTCACGAAAAGGCGCGGCTAGGGATATTGACCTCGCTCGCGGACTATCGTGAGGGGCTGAGCTTCGGCGAGCTGCGCGATCTCTGTGGATTGACCGACGGCAATCTCAGTCGCCACGTGCAGATTCTTGAGGAGGCCGGCCTGATCGAGGTTACGAAGGGGTTTGAGGGGCGGCGCCCGCACACGAACTGCAAACTGACGCCGGAGGGACGGCAGCGCTTCGACGATTATCTCGCGGTTCTGGAGCAGGTGTTGCTCCGCGCCCGCGGCGATGCCGTGTCGGGCAGCGCCCGGCCGAAGGAAGGGAAACCGGCATGATCGATCGCAGACTCGCCCGCAGAACAGGAGCCGCGTCTGCGGCCCGGCGAGCTACCGCCCCTTTTTTATTCACTTACTTTGCAATACAAAGTTATTTGCATAAGAAAAATCATAGGCAGCCGAGGCATTCCCGGCGGCAACAAGGCCGGACCCTTCTCCTCTATGGCCTCGTGGTCGGGTTCGCTGCGATGGCCAGCCTGTCTGGCGATGCCGACGACGGGGTGAGGGCAGGGCTTCTCGGTCTCGCCTTTCCCGGCCTCGGATTTGCGCATTGGGCGTCGGGAAATCAAATTTGGCTCGCGCTCGGTTGGATGGCCATATCGCTGTCCGCGTTTGGCCTTTCACTGGCGATCTGGTTTGGAACCGGCAACGTCCTTGCGCCGCCGGCCCTGTGGAGCGCGTCGGCGCTGGCCGCGAGCCGCCCCGACTGGGTAGGGCTCGATCCCGTCCCGCTGGCGCCCGCCGCGCTGGTCGGGGTGGGCCCCGCGCTCTTTTGTATCGCGGCTATCGCCTGGCTCGCGTCCGGAATGCGAACGCCGCGGCCTTTAGCGCGGACGATATCGACGGGCTGGGATCAGGCGCCGGTGCCCAGTGCGCCGGACGAATTGTCGCTCGAAGACCTCCAGCGCCAGCGGCTTCTGCTTGACCGGGCACTCCAGCCTGTCGAGAGTTTCCAGGGCTTTGAGTGGCGCGACCAGTTCCAGACTGCTGCGGTCCGCTATCAGGTCAATTTTCTGTCCTACGCCCTTGCCACCACACGCGCGCGCTATGCCCCGGCTGCCGATGCCTGTTTCGAAGAGGCACAGGAGAAGCTGCTGCACAAGATCGGTGATCGGCGCCTGTGGCAATACTGGCAGCTCGAAAATGCGTGGGGGAGGCTTCGCCTCGAGGCCGATCCCGTTCCCGACGAGAACATAATGTACTCGGGCTTCACTGCGCTGCAGATGGCGCTGTCGGGCCTGCACGACGATTTGATTTTGCATCGGCGGGGCCGTGAATGGCGGCGCTACTCTCTCGACGACATCGCGGGGCGTCTGGCGGATCAGTATCGTGCGTCGTCCTATGGCTTGCTGGCCTGCGAGCCCAACTGGATCTATCCGCTCTGCAACCTGATCACCGCCGCGGGGATCAAGGCATCCGACACCCGCAACGACCGCGCCCGTTGGCCGGCGATGGCCGGGGAGTTCCGCAGTGCCCTGCTGCGGGAGGGAATGCGCGCCGACGGACGATTCATCGCCTTCCGTTCGGCACTGACCGGCATCGCGCCGCCGGCGCCTGGGGGGATCGTAATGCAGAGCTTTCCCTGCTTCTTCCTCAATGCGCTCGATCCCGAACTCGCGCAGGAACAGTGGCATATGGTGCGCGGCGAACTCGACCGGGGCGACTGGAAAAAGCTCTTCTGGCCGATCGACGTCGGCAATTACGGCTTCAGCCGCGTCGCGGGCTATGCTGCGACGGCGTCGGCGGCAGCCGAGATGGGCGACGCAGCGGTGATGCGCGAATGCTTTGAAAGACTGGAGGCTGAATGCCCACTGCGTAGCGAGGGCGGCGTGCTCCATCGGCATCGTGCATCGCTGTGGGCGCATTGCCTCGAGATGATCGCGCGTAGTGTCGGCCGCGACGGACTGCGCGCGATGGTTGCCGCCCGGCCGCGGACAGCAGGCCCCCGGTTGGCCAGCGCAAGCTATCCGGATGTTCTTGTTGCGCGGGCTGTGGCAGGTCCCCGGTCGCTGGATCTGGTATTGTATCCCGGCGCCGATGCGACGGTGTCGAGGATCGGGATCGCGGGCCTCTTGCCCTGCCGTCATTATTTGACCGGCCTTGCCGCGCAGAAATTTCTGCGCGCCGACGCTTCGGGCGCTGCGACGATCGACGTACCCCTTCATGGCCGGACGCAGCTGTCGATCGAATTGTTCGTCTGAGGAGGCAGTATGGTCTGTTGCACATTGATCGCGGGCCTGCTGGCGCTCGCCTTTTTCCCCGTCGCCCTGTGGCAACCGAGTCCGCTGGCGTGGCGGCCGCATGGCCAGCCCGAGCCGAAGCCGGCGGCCTGGACGGCCCGGATCCGCAGCTTTGGATACGCCCTTTCAGGACTTTCCTTTGCGTTGCGCAACGAGCCGAATATGCGAATCCACGCTGGGGCCTCGCTGTGCGTCACCATTCTCGGTCTGTGGTTAGGGCTCGATGCAGCCGACTGGCGCTGGCTGATCGTCGCGGTGACCCTTGTCATCGCCGCAGAGGCCCTCAATACGGCGGTCGAGCAATGCTGTAATGCCGTCAGCCAGAGCTTTCATCCGGCGATCAAGGCCGCCAAAGATGTTGCAGCCGGAGCCGTCCTCGTGAGTGCAGTGGGTGCCGGCCTGATCGGTATCAGCATCTTCGCGCCGTACGTCCTGAATGCCGGAGTTTCGCCTATGTGTGGAGAGGCCACCATTCAGGCCCCAAGTGCGAAATCCTTTTGATTGGCCGGTATTCCCAATCTGCACACAAAAGCTGACTGTCTCCAACCGTTGAGAGTTTCGGACGCCGTCAGGCGTCAGAAAGTCTTCGGTGCCCGAACCGCGGTGATCATGGGCTGAGCTATGGGGAAAGCAGTTTTGCGCTGATGCTAGGATAGCGAGATGCTGCCCAAAAGCGGACGTGCGCGATAGCGGACC
>JAFKLT010000076.1 GCA_017309275.1 Sphingomonadales bacterium
GAATCTGGGCGATCGACGTGAACATGAAGGCAAAGGTCGCGCTCTGAGACACGCGTCGCGCGCCAAAGCGCTCGACGATCGCGGCGTTCGAGAAATTCGCCGTCGCGATTCCCAGCGCGACGCAGGCGAAGACGAGCGGAAACAAGCTGCGCGCGTCGAAGATGTCGGCGATGATCTGCTCGCTGCTGTTCAGATAGCCGTAAAGCGAGCCCTGCATCATGCCCGACGCGATCATATAGCCCGCGGCACGGCGATGCCGCGTCACCGTCGCCCAGCCCGCGATCATCGTCCGCAAGTCGAGCGGGCGGACATCGGCGGGATCGAGCGTCTCGGGCAGGCGGCGAAGCCAGAACAGCATCACGACGCCCATCACGGCAAGGACGATGAAGATCGACCGCCAGCCCGCGATCGCCGCGACCCCCGCACCCATCGTGGGTGCGATCGCGGGAACGATCATGAAGACGAGGAAGATCATCGACAGCCGTTTCGCCATCGCATCGCCCGAGAACAGGTCGCGGATCACCGCGACGACGATCACGCCCAGGGCCGCGCTGATCACCCCGTGCCCGAAACGCAGCGCGAGCAGCATTGGAAAGCTCGTCGCCAGCCCGCATCCGATCGAAAAGGCGACATAGGCGAACAGCGCCGGCACGAGCACGCCCTTGCGCCCGAACCGGTCGGAGAGCGGGCCATAGAAGAGCGACCCCGCGCCGATGCCGAAGAGATAGGTCGAGATGACATATTGGCGGTCGTTCGGAATCGCGACGCCCAGCCCCTCGCCGATCGCGGGAAGAGCAGGCAGCATCGAGTCGATGGCGAGCGCGTTGAGCGCCATCACCATCGCCATCATGATCACCATTTCCCGCTCGCCGGGCATGCGGGACCGTTGGGAGGATTCGGCCATTTTGTGCATTGCAGCGGCGCTATGCTCTTCTGCCGCCGCTTTGGATAGCCCTTTGAAACCGAAAAGCTATGCAAAGCAAAAGGGCCACCCCCTTTCGGGAGCGGCCCTTCGCTTGTTCGGATTGCCGAAAGATCAGGCCTGACGCGTGCCGGTCATCGCCATCGAGCCGAAGGGGCCCGCCTTGATCGTACCGGTCAGCGTGTCGCCGTCGATCGTCGCTTCGCATTCGAGCGTCATCGGCATCGGCACCTTCATGTTCATGACCCAGGTCAGCTTGTTGCCGTCGACCTTGCCATTCTCGACATCGAGCGAGCCCATCGCACCGGCGTTCTGGCCGGTGAAGCTGCCGCCGCTGCTGTTCACGGTGAACACGGACTTCTGATCGCCCATCGGCGACTTGGTGATGCACTCGTAGTTGCCATCGACCCCAGACATAAAACCTCTCCTACTGAAACTGATGTTAGTTAGCGGGTTTCGCTATTTCCACCGGCAGACCCAGCCCGTCAAGCTGCGGTTTCACCACCGCGGCGTCGCCGACGATGACATAGACGAGATCGCCCGTGCTCAGCGCCTTGCGCGCCGCCGCGTCGATCTCTTCGGTCGTCATCGCTTCATAGGTGGCCGGCAGCGTCTCGTAATATTTGTCGGGCCGGCCGAACTTCACGATCTGGCGCATGCCGCCCAGCACGTCGGTCGAGGTTTCGAAGCTGCCGGGCAGTTCGCGAACGCTGCCGTTGACGGTCCGCTCCAGCTCTTCCTTCGTCGTGCCCTTGTCGCCCAGATACGCCTTCAGGTCGTTCTGGAACTCCTTGATCGAATCGCCGGTGCGATCGGCCTGGACCGGTGCGACGGCGACCCAGGTCAACCGATCGCTGTCGTTCGAGATGCGCGATCGCACGCCATAGGACCATCCCTTGGTCTCGCGCAGGTTCATGTTGAAGCGCGACAGGAAGTTGCCGCCGAAGATGTCGTTCGCCGACCGCAGCACCTCGATATCGTCGGTGCCCTTCGCGGTCAGCACCTTGCCGGCCATGATCACCGACTGCGGCGATTTCGGCCGGTCAAAGAGCAGGATGCGCGGCGTGGGTGCCGGGATCGGGGTTTCGAAATGCTTGGTGCCCTTCGGCGTCGCGGGCGCTTTCCAGTTGCCGAACGCCGTCTCGAGCTGCTTCGTCACCTCTTTCAGCGTCGTGTCGCCGACCACGAAGATGCGCGCATTGTCGGGACGGATCCACGCCGAATGGAACGCAGCCAGCTGATCGCGGGTCGCGGCCGTCACCGCTTCGGTGGTCCCTAGGCCCGACGGCGGAATGCCATAGGGATGGTCGGCGCCATAGAGCACCGGCATCATCAGCCGGCTGGCGATCGCGTTGGGATTGTTGAGTTCGGCCTTCAGCCGGTTGAGCTGCTGCGCGCGCACACGGTCCAGCTCGGCTGCGTCAAAGGCGGGGTTGCGGACATAGTCGGACAGCAGGCCAAGCGATGCGCCAAGGTTGGGCTTGAGCGCGAACAGGCTGAAAACCGTCTCGTCGGCCGTGGCCGCGCCATCGATCTGCGCGCCAAGACGCTCCTTCGCCTCTGCAAAGGCGATCGAATCGCGCGTCGTCGTGCCCTCGTCCATCAGGCTGAGCATCAGCGACTGCGTGCCCAGCGCACTGTGCGGATCGGCGGCATAGCCCGCGTTGAAGCTGACGACGACGTTGACCGTCGGCACGGTTGCACGGCGCGCGAAGACGACCTCGATCCCGTTCTTCAGCTTGGCGCGTTCGATCGCGGGGAAATCCAGCGCCTTCAGATCGGCGACCGCGGGAAGCTGCGAACGGTCGGCGATCGAGGTCGACGCGCCGATGCCGGTGTCGGGGCCGACATCGCCAAGCGCGGGATTCCAATAGCGATCGGGCGCGACGGCTTCGGTCGCCTTGCCGGCGGTCACGGCGCCACCGCGGTTTTCACCGCCCTCGGTCCGTTCGCCGGGGGTATAGGTCAGCGAGAAGGCCGGGCGCGACATCCACTTCTGCGCAACCGCCTTCACCTGCTCGGGCGTCGCCTTCGCAAGGCGGTCGAGCTCGACCTTGTAATAGGCGGGATCGTTCGAATAGAGCGCGCCCTCGGCCAGCGTCACCGCCTTGCCGCCGAACCCGCCAACCGATTCAAGGCCGGCGATCGTACCGCCGAGATAGCTCGCCGCCGCGCGCTGCAGCTCGTCGGCGGTCGGACCTTCGGCAAGGAATTTGGCGATTTCGGCGTCGAGCTTCTGGCCGACGACCGCAACGTCGGTGCCGGGCTTCACGTCCGCCTGGACAAGCAGGATGCCCGCATCCTCGAACGTCTGGGCAAAGGCGGCCACGCTCACAGCGACGGGATCCTTGCGCACCATCGCATTGTCGAGCCGCGACGAGGACAGACCGCCGAGGACCGCGGTCGCCATCTGCAGCGGCACGCCGTCGGCGTCGTTGAGGCCGGGGATCGCCCACATGCGATAGATGCGCGTGGTGGGAACCAGGTCGCGGACTTCCTTGGCCAGCGGCGCGGGTAGCGTCGGGACCGCCGTCTGCGGCGCCTTCACTTCGGGTCCGCGGGGGATGTCGCCGAACCATTCCTGGACCTTGGCCTTTGCAGTGGCGACATCGACGTCGCCGGCAAGCACCAGCACCGCATTGTTCGGCCCGTAATTGTCGGTGAACCACTTCTTCACGTCGGCGAGGCTCGCCGAGTTCAGGTCGCCCATCGAGCCGATGGTGCTGTGATGATAGGGGTGCCCCTTGGGAAAGAGATTCTCGAAAATCTCGTAACGCAGCAGGCCATAGGGGTTGTTGTCGCCCTGGCGCTTTTCATTCTGCACGACGCCGCGCTGGTTATCGAGCTTGTCCTGCGTCACCGCGCCGAGCAGGTGGCCCATGCGGTCGCTTTCCAGGAACAGCGCGCGATCGAGCGAGCCGGTCGGCACCGTCTCGAAATAGTTGGTGCGGTCGACATTGGTCGTGCCATTGCTGTCGGTCGCGCCGACCTGTTGCAGCGGTTCGAAGAAGTCGCCCGGCGAATTCTCCGAACCGTTGAACATCAGATGTTCGAAAAGATGCGCGAAACCGGTCTTGCCCGCGGGCTCATGCTTCGATCCGACGCGATACCACACCGACACCGCGACGACCGGCGCCTTGCGATCCTCGTGCACGATGACGCGCAGTCCGTTGTCGAGCGTGAAGCTCTGATACGGAATGTCGACGGCCTTCACCAGGTCGGCGACCGGGGCGGGCTTGGCTTCCTTGGCCTTGGCAAGCGCGGGTCCGGCCGCGACGAGCGAAGTCGACACCGCAAGGGCGAGGGCGAAACGATGAAAACGGGGCATGGAATTCCTCTTGGTAACCGACGAAGGCGATCGACGCCTGCTGTGACCGGGTGCCGGACGGCACTGTATCAGTGGTTTAAGGCAGCCCGCGCGGGCTTTCAAGGCCGATAGAAGCGCGCCCCGCTCGCCCGCAGCGCCGCCGGATCGAACAGCACCGGCTTCAACCGATGGCGGACGAAGAGCGGTGCCTGATCGTTGTAATGCGGGCTGTCGGGACGCGTCGTCGCCGCGCCGAAAGGCTGGATCGATTCCGAACGCACCTTGCCCGCCGCGTCCCAGGTCACGAACATGATGAAGCTGTCGCCGTGGCGCACCTTCAACCGCCCGTCGGGCTCGACATCCCACAGGGTCGACGCACGCACCGTATCGTTCCCGCCATCGAGCGGCAGGTCGACGCGCGACGCGCCCTCGCCATGCCGCAGCCGCAGCACATCGCCCAGCTTGGGGTCGAGCCCCGCGAAATGCTCCTGCAGATGGTTCACCGTGTCGCGCAGCACCTCGCGCGGATCGGGGTCGGGCTTGCGCTGGTAATGGCTGCCGTTCGCCGGGCGCAGCACCATCAGCGCCAGCGCATCCCCCTTGCCCTTGCCGTCGAGGTTCCAGTCCCACTGGCGAAGCAGCTTCTGCGCCTCGGCCAGCGCGGGATCGCCCTTGACGTCGAGCGCGAGCAGCCGGTCCATCCACGCCTTGGCATAGCCGGTCTTCGCATAGGCGGTGTCATATTTGATCGCCTTGAGCCGCGCCTCGTCGATCTGCCCCGACGCCTCGAACAACTCGATCAGCCGCGTCGCGCGGTTGGTCATGTCGTCCTCGATCCCCAGCAGCGGCGAAAAGGCCGCGGCATCGAGCTCGTCGCCCGGTCCCGCCGCGACCCACGGCGTGTTGTTCGCGTTCATGACATAGCCCGAGCGCGGATTGACGAGCGCGGGGACGCGGTCGAACGGCAGCGTCCTGGTCCACAGGTCGGCCGAGGTGTCGCCCGGCAGGACCCCGCGCCAGTTGAAGCCCGCCGGACGGTCGGGGAACATGGCATTATAAAAGAGGCCGATATTTCCGGCGGCATCGGCATAGATGAAATTGGTCGCCGGCACGCCCTGCCCCGCCATCGCCGCGCGCCACTCGCCGAAATTCTTCGCCTTGTTCAGCCGGTAATATTGGGTGACCATGTTCGCCTGGTCCATGCCGGCATAGCGGATGGCGAACGCCCCCTTGTCGTTCTTGATCACCGGACCGTGGACCGAGCGATAGATGGTGCGCGGCACGGGGATCACGAACGGCCCATATTTGACGCGCAGCCAGATGCGCCGCTCCTCGAGCGGCAGCCACTTGCCGTCATAGCGATAGGTCTTGCCGCTGTCGTCGAGCACCAGCTTATAGACGTCGATCAGGTCGGGGCGGTTTACGGTATTGGTCCAGCCCAGATATTTGTTGTGGCCGAGGAAGGGATAAGGCGATCCGGGAAAGTTCGCGCCCGCGAAATCCCAGCCCTCGCCCGAATGCACGACCAGCTCGTACCAGGCGACGCCGCCGGTCCACGGCTGGTGCGAGTTGGAGACGAGGCGCGTCGCGCCGTCGGTCGATCGCGATGGCGCGACCGCCATGCCGTTCGATCCATTATGTTCGGGATCGCGGCCGACGGGGGTGAGTTCGCGCGGGACCAGCTTGCCCTTCGCGTCGAGCGAAGGCCCGCCTTCACGGCCGAGCGGCTTGTCCTCGGTAAGCCCGCCCAGCACCGAATCGAGCCCGAAGAAAAAGGGCGAACGCAGCACGAAACCGGCCACGACATCCTCGCCGGTCACCGGGAACAGCCCCGACAACCGCACCTCGCCCGGATGCTTGTCGGCATAATGGTTGAGCCCCGCCGCATAGGCGGTGAAGAGCGTGCGGACATCCTCGGGCAAGCGCGGCCAGTCGCGCGCCGTCGTCTTGCGGATATCGAGAAGTTCGGCCGCATAATCGACCTTCGCGCCATCCGCGCCCAGCATCGCCCCCGCGCGCCCGCGCGTCATCGCGAGCACTTCCTGCAACGTCGCGAAATCATCCTCGGCGTGCGCATAGGCGACGCCATAGGCAACATCGGCGTCGGTCTTTCCAAAGATGTGCGGCACCCCGAACTTGTCGCGCGCGATCTGGACATCGGTCGGCTTGAAGACCGGCGCCACCGGCGCCTTCGCCGTCAACGGCTCCCACAGCGCAAGGCCCCCGGCGATCACGACGATCAGCAGCAGAAACCCCAGCAAAATCCGTCGCAACATCTCGGGTCCTCTCGCATCCGCTCGTCCGCGCCTGTCTGACGAGCCTGTTGTCCGATGGCAAGCAACTGTCGTTCGTCGACGCGAATTTGCGTCTGTACGCAACAGCCTTATGCATAAGGGCAAGTCTATCGATCAGGGGAACCTCATGAAAATGCGCACCAAAAGCCTGCTTCTTGCTGCCTGCCTTTCGCTATCGCCGGCGCCTGCCGCGCCCGCGCAGAGCTTTACCGGGTCGGGGGTGGCGCCGGCCACCGCCGCGAACAGCGCCGAGCGCGCGATCGGTTTCGCCGCGTCCGCCCCTGCCGGCAGCGCGCTGGTGATCGTGATGACCGATGCGACGCTGCCGCCGCTCGACGGCGTGACGCTGAACAACGCCGAGCGCCAGGCAGTGAGCGCGGCGATCGCCGCGGCGAGCTTTGACGGCAAGGCGGGGTCGACGCTGTCGCTGCGCGGCATCGGCGCGCATCCCCGCATCCTGCTGGTCGGCACGGGCACGACACCCTCCTCGCTCGCTCTGGCCGAAGCCGGCGGCAAGGCCGCGCAGGAACTGAAGAGCGAGGCGCATGCCGTGACGGTCGCGGGCGCCTATGGCGACGCATCCGCCGCCGACGTCGCCTATGGCTTCGCGCTCGGCCAATATCGCTTCGACCGGTACAAGACCGTCGACAGCAAGGCGCCGGCGACCGGCGCCGTCACGCTGGTCGGCGCGAATCCCGCCGCGGCCGAAGCCGCCTTCAACAACCGCTGGAAGCCGCTGGCCGAGGGTGTGCGCCTGTCGCGCGACCTGGCGAACGAACCCGCGAACGTCATCTATCCCGAAAGCTTCGTCGCGCGCGTCCGCGATGCGCTGGCCGGTGCGCCCGGCGTCAGCATCGAAGTGCTCGACGAGGCGGCGATGCGCAAGCTTGGCATGGGCACGCTGGTCGGGGTCGGGCAGGGCAGCCCGCGCGGTTCGCGCCTGATGCTGGTGCGCTATCGCGGCGCAGGTGCGCCCGACGCGCCGATCGCCTTCGTCGGCAAGGGCATCACCTTCGATTCGGGCGGGCTGTCGCTGAAACCCGGTGCGGGAATGGGCAATATGAAGGGCGACATGTCGGGCGCGGCTTCGGTCATGGGCGCCGTCGTCTCGCTCGCCAAATCGCGCGCGCCGGTGCATGTCGTCGGTGTCGCCGCGCTGGCGGAGAATATGCCCGACGGCAACGCGCAGCGCCCCGGCGACGTCACCCGCACCATGTCGGGCAAGACGATCGAGATGGTGAATTCCGATGCCGAAGGCCGCCTCGTCCTCGCCGATGCCAATGAATATGTCGCAAAGGCCTATAAACCGCGCGCCATCGTCAACATCGCCACGCTGACCGGCGCGGTGGTCGGCGCGCTCGACGACAGCTATGCGGGCCTGTTCGCGCGCGACGAGGCCCTGTCCGCGCGCCTGCTCGCGGCAGGCGCCGTCAGCGGCGAGGAACTGTGGCGATTGCCGCTCCACAAGGCTTATGCCGAGCGGATGAAGTCGGATATCGCCGACATTCGCAATTCGGCGACCGGCCAGGGCCCGGGCGCCAGCCTGGGCGCACATTTCATCGGCTTTTTCGTCGACGAGAATACGCCGTGGGCGCACCTCGACATCGCCGGGGTCAATCGCAGCGAAAAGGCGTCGCCGCTCGTGCCGAAGGGCATGACCGGTTTTGGCGTTCGCCTGCTCGATCAGCTTGCGCGCAGCGGCGACTGAGCCCGCCCAAGAAGTTCCGAACGCCCCTTGTGTTGCTAAATGGCAACACTATCTTGCTCGGCAAGAAAGGGGCGTTCTTTTATGAACCTCGAAAAATTCACCGATCGCGCCAAAGGCTTTCTCCAGTCGGCGCAGACGATTGCGATCCGCATGAACCACCAGCGGATCAGCCCCGAGCATGTCGCCAAGGCGCTGCTCGAGGACAAGGAAGGCATGGCGGCGGGCCTGATCGCGAAGAGCGGCGGCGACGCCGCGCGCGCGACCCAGGGTATCGACGCACTGCTCGCCAAGGTACCCGCCGTGTCGGGATCGGGCGCGCAGCAGACGCCGGGCCTCGACAATGACGCGGTGCGCCTGCTCGACCAGGCCGAACAGATCGCCGCCAAGGCGGGCGACGGCTTCGTCACCGTCGAGCGGCTGCTGCTTGCGATGGTGCTTGCCGCAACCACGCCGGTGGGCAAGGCATTCGCCGACGCGGGCGTCAAGGCCGAGGCGCTCAATACCGCGATCAACGACCTGCGCCGCGGCCGCACCGCCGACAGCGCGGGCGCCGAGGACAGCTTCGAAGCGCTGAAGAAATATGCGCGCGACCTCACCGAAGTCGCGCATGCGGGCAAGCTCGACCCCGTGATCGGCCGCGACGAGGAAATCCGCCGGACGGTTCAGATCCTCGCGCGCCGGACGAAGAACAATCCGGTTCTGATCGGCGAACCCGGCGTCGGCAAGACCGCGATCGCCGAGGGTCTGGCGCTTCGCATCGCCCATGGCGACGTCCCCGACAGCCTGAAGGATCGCCGCCTGCTCGCGCTCGACATGGGTGCGCTGATCGCGGGCGCGAAATATCGCGGCGAGTTCGAGGAGCGGCTTAAGGGCGTTCTGGACGAGGTGAAATCGGCCGAGGGCGAGATCATCCTGTTCATCGACGAGATGCACACGCTGGTCGGCGCGGGCAAGAGCGACGGCGCGATGGACGCGTCGAACCTGTTGAAGCCCGCGCTCGCCCGCGGCGAACTGCATTGCATCGGCGCGACGACGCTCGACGAATATCGCAAATATGTCGAAAAGGATCCCGCGCTTCAGCGCCGCTTCCAGCCGGTCTTCGTCGGTGAGCCGACGGTCGAGGATTCGATCTCGATCCTGCGCGGCCTCAAGGAGAAATACGAACTGCACCACGGCGTGCGGATCACGGACGGCGCGATCGTCGCCGCCGCGACGCTGTCGAACCGCTATATCTCCGACCGCTTCCTGCCCGACAAGGCGATCGACCTGATGGACGAGGCCGCGAGCCGCATCCGCATGGAGGTGGAATCGAAGCCCGAGGAGATCGAAAGCCTCGATCGCCGGATCATCCAGATGAAGATCGAGGAGTCCGCGCTCGGCAAGGAAAGCGACGCCGCGTCCAAGGACCGGCTGGCAACGCTGCAGGCCGAACTCGCCAATCTCGAGCAGCAGTCGGCCGGACTGACGCAGAAGTGGCAGGCCGAGAAGGAAAAGATCCACGCCGAGGCCAAGATCAAGGAAGAACTCGACGCCGCGCGCTCGGCGCTCGATCAGGCGCAGCGCGCCGGCGACCTCGCGAAAGCGGGCGAGCTCAGCTATGGCACCATCCCTGGGCTCGAAAAGCGGCTGGCCGAAGCCGAGGCCGCGGCGGGCAACGCCATGCTGCGCGAAGAGGTCACCGCCGACGACATTGCGGCGGTGGTCAGCAAATGGACCGGCATCCCGGTCGACCGGATGATGGAAGGCGAGCGCGAGAAGCTGCTCGGCATGGAGGAAACGCTCGGCAAGCGCGTCATCGGGCAGGCCGAGGCGGTGCGCGCCGTATCGACCGCGGTCCGCCGCGCGCGCGCGGGCCTTCAGGATCCGAACCGGCCGCTGGGCTCCTTCCTGTTCCTCGGCCCCACGGGCGTCGGCAAGACCGAGCTTACCAAGGCGCTGGCGCGTTTCCTGTTCGACGACGACAATGCGATGGTCCGCATCGACATGTCCGAGTTCATGGAAAAGCACAGCGTCGCGCGGCTCGTCGGCGCGCCTCCAGGCTATGTCGGCTATGAAGAGGGCGGCACGCTCACCGAAGCGGTGCGCCGCCGGCCCTATCAGGTCGTGCTGTTCGACGAGGTCGAAAAGGCACATGCCGACGTGTTCAACATCCTGCTCCAGGTGCTCGACGACGGTCGGCTGACCGACGGGCAGGGCCGCACGGTCGACTTTACGAACACGCTGATCATCCTGACGTCGAACCTCGGCAGCCAGGCAATCGCCGCGCTTCCCGACGACGCGCCGGTCGAACAGGCCGAACCCGCGGTGATGGAGGTCGTTCGCTCCCATTTCCGGCCCGAGTTCCTGAACCGGCTGGACGAGATCGTGCTGTTCCACCGTCTGGCGCAGCAGCATATGGGCGGTATCGTCGATATCCAGGTCGCCCGCGTGCAAAAGCTGCTCGACGACCGCAAGGTGACGCTCGACCTTACCGACGCCGCGCGCGCGTGGCTCGGCCGGGTCGGCTATGATCCCGTCTATGGCGCGCGGCCGCTGAAGCGCGCGGTGCAGAAATATCTGCAGGACCCGCTCGCCGACCTGATCCTGAAGGGCGAGGTGCGCGACGGAGCGACGATCAAGGTGGACGAGGGCGACGGTGCCCTGAAACTCACCCCCGCATAACGAAAAGGGCGGCAGAAATGCCGCCCTTTTTCTTTGTCCGGGTCGCGGGCGTCAGCAGGTGCCGGTCGCGCGGCAATCGCCCGCCTTGCTGGCATAGGCGTCCATCGTGTCCCGCGAATCCTGGTTGCCCTGGACCCAAAGCTGCTTCCACTCTTCGTTGGTGTGGCAAACGCGCGCCCTTTTCACCAGCGAGCCGATCTCCTCGATCTTGCGGCACTTGATATAGTCGGGGTGGGTCGGCGCCAGCCCGACATTATACGCCTTGATTTCGGTCCCCGTCATCGTCGACGCGGGCCGGTCGAGCGCCGGGCGGCGGTCGGTGTCGGCGGACGCCGCAGGCGCGCTCGACACGGCGAGCGCCAGCACCATCATCATATCCAGCATTTTACCGGTTCCCCATCATTGCGGCCGGCCCGTCGCCGGCATGATCTGATCCTTCGGCTCCTGCGAGCTGCTGAAGCCGCGTTCGATCCACGCCATCGAATCGCGCGCGTCCTGGTTGCTCTTGTCGGTGATCCGCCGCCACTCGGCATTGGTGTTGCAGATGCGCAGCTTCTTGACGAGCGAGCCCACCTGCTCGACCCGGCGGCAGCGGATATAGTCGGCATCGTTCGCCGCACGCCCCTGATTATAGGCGTCGATTTCCGCGCCGGACATCTCCGAGGGCGAGCGGGCCAGCGGCGTATCGGTTTCGGTCGCCATTGCGGGCGAAGCGATCGAAAGCGCCATCAAAACGGCAAAGGCTGAAGTCCTGCGCATCCTTTCCTCCCTTGTCCGGCTGGTCAGTTGGACGAATTCCCGCCCTTGCTGACGAAAGCCTCGGTCGTGTCGCGGGCGTTCTGGCTGCTCTTCGCGACGACGTCCTTCCACTTTTCATTGGTATAGCAAACGCGGCTTTTCTTGACGAGCGAGCCCAGCTCCACCGTCTTGCGGCATTTGATGTAATAGGGATGGGTTTCCGGCAGCCCGGCATTATAGGCCTTGATCTCGGTCGGCGTCATCGCCGAGGGCGGCTTCGACGGCGGTGCGCGATCGATGGGCGCCGTTTCGTCGGCGGCCAGCGCCGGCGCGGCCAGCATCAGGGCGGCGGCAAGGGTCGGCAAAATCCGGTTCATAGAAGTCCTCCTAGCGCGGGCCATCGCCCGCAGCCTCATGACCGCATCTTATTGGGCATATGGTCTTTCGCAAAGCTGAATTTCGGCCAATGACAGCCACCTGCCGACGGGCGGCGGCCTAGCGCGGCACGGCATATCCCGACGCATCCGCCGACGCGAAATAGCGGAGCAGCAGGTCGCGTTCGCCGGCCGTCAGGTGCGGGTTCCAGACGTCGAAGATCAGCACCGCACGCAGCGCGTCGCTGTCGTTCCACGCCTCATGCTCGATCGTGTCGTCGAAAGCGAAAGCGGTGCCCTCTTCCCAGGCCCGCGTCTCTCCGCCGACGCGAAAGCCGCATCCCGGCGGCACGATCAGCGGCAGGTGCACGATCGCGCGCGTGTTCGTCACCCCGGTGTGCGGCGGGATGCGCGTGTGCGGCTTCAGCATCGAGAAAAAGGCGCTCGGTGCCCGGCCCGGGATGCGCGCGCCCGGAATGGCGGCCAGCGCGGCGGCGGTCGCGGGGCAGCGGTCGAGGACCGGCTGGTTCGGCTCGCCATATTCCCACAGGAAGCACGCGCCCCAGTCGAGCCGGTTGTCGAGGTCGGTCCAGATCGAATCGGGCGTCCCCGCGTCCATCCGCACATAGGGGCGCAGCGCCTCGCCCGGATCGGCGAGCAACGCCATCAGCTCGGCGCGAATGGCGTCTGTCTGCGCCTCGACCTCCGCGAACCAGGGAAAGTGGCTGCGGTCGAAAAATTCGTCGGCGGGCAGAAAGGGGTAATAGATGCCCGCGCATTCATTCTGATAGATGCGGCGGCGGCCCAGCGCGCTGGCGATAAACGCCTCGCCGCGCCGCTGTTCGGTGTCCGACAGGCCGGCGCTGATCTGCCCGAAAGCATCGGACGCGGCCGCGAACATATTGCCCGTCGCCCCGTCGATAAACGCCTGCCCGTGCCGGAGCAGCGGTTCGAGCGGCGGCGGTACGGGGTCGAGCTGCGCGCCCAGCGCCACCGCGGCGCTCCATGCCGCCAGCGCCGCGCCCTTGTCGCCCGCCGCCTCGTGCCGTTCGGCCTTGCGCATCCACGCTACCAGGTCGCGGCGGTCGATCGCGAGCGCCGCGTCCAGCGCCGCCAGCTCGCGCGCCGGATCGCCCAGCGCCCGCCAGGCCGACGCGAGGTTGCGCTGCAACGCGCCCGAACGCGGATCGGCCGCGACGGCGTCCGAGAAATGCGCAGCGGCGGTTTGCGGATCGCCCGTCTGCAGCGCGGCAATGCCGAGCCGATTGGCCTCTATGGCCGAGGCGGGAGGGCTTGAGCTGGTCATGGCCATGCTTGCCATCGGGCGGGGCAATCGGCAAGGTCGATTGATGACCGGCGCGCCCTTCGCAGCACCCCCGTCCAGCGCGGCTGTCGCAGGCGATGCCGCGTGGCTGGCGCACCGCTACGACCCCGGCCACGACGCCGTCCATTTCCGCGCCGTCTCACGCGAGCAACGGGCGAGCATCCCCTTCCTGACCGACCTGCACCTGGGCGAGGAAGCCTCGCCCGTGGTGCTGCGGCGCGACGACTGCCGGACGCCCGCGCAGACCATCCAGGCGCCGATCCATTTCCTCTTTCATTCGGCCTATTGCGCCTCGACGATGCTCGCGCAGGCGCTCGACCAGCCCGGGTCGGCGACCAGCCTGTCGGAGCCGGTGCTGCTCAACGACATGGTCGGCTGGCGCCGCCGCGGCGCCGACCCGCGCGCGCACGGCCGCGTGATGGACGATATGCTGGCGATGCTCGGGCGCGCCTTCGTCCCGGGCGAGGCGGTGGTCGTCAAGCCGTCAAACATCTTCAACCCGCTCGCGCGCGGCGCACTGATGCTGCAGCCCCAGGCGCGCGCGATCCTGCTCCACGCGCCGCTGCGCGCCTTCCTGCTGTCGGTCGCGCGCAAGGGCATGTGGTGCCGGCTCTGGTGCCGCGAGCTGCTCGAATCCTATCTCGCCGACGGCTATGTCCAGCTGGGGTTCGAGGCGCGCGACTATTTCCGCCAGTCGGACCTTCAGGTCGCGGCGGTCGGCTGGCTCGCCCAGCAACAGGCCTTTGCCGCGCTGATCGCCTGGACGCCCGATCGCATCCTGTCGCTCGACAGCGAAACGCTGACGCGCGACCCCGTCGCAGCGGTCGCGGCGGCGATGGACCATTATGGCCTGGCAGGAGACCGCGACGCGATCGCCGCGCATCCCGCGCTTGGCCGGAACAGCAAGTCGGGCGCGCCCTTTGTCGCGGGCGAACGGCAACGCGACCTTGCCGCCGCCGAGGCCGCCTATGGCGAAGAGATCGAACAGGTCGTCGGCTGGGCAACCGCCGTCGCCGACCAGGCCGGCATTCCACTCACCCTGCCCCAGCCGCTTTTGCCGCGCTGACCCGAAAGCCCGGGGCACGCCCGGGTCCGCACTTAGTCTTCGCGCATAGAAAAAGGGGCGGACATTGCTGTCCGCCCCCGATTCCTGTCGATCTGAAGTCTACTAGAACTTCAGCTTCGCCGACACCGCATAACGGCGACCCAGCGCGTCGTAGGACGACGGGAAGGTGTTGCCGCTGTTGTAGGTGGTCGAACCGATCGTGTTGCCGACGATCGGCGGCTTCTTGTCGAGCAGGTTCTGAACCGTCGCGGTGAAGGTCAGGTTCTCGCTCACGTTGAAGCGCGCGGTCAGATCGAAGTAGTGCGCCGACTTGATGTGGCGGAACTTCGGATCGACGACGCAACCGTTCGGGTCGGTGCCCGTCGGGTCCGGGCAACCCGTGGTCGGGTTGGTGCCGGCGTCGATTGCCGCGTCGATATCGGCCTGCAGCTGGGCAGGTTCGAAATCGACCGAGTCCTGCCAGCGCCACAGCAGCGACAGATCGACCTTGTCGAAGCCGAGCGTGAAGCGCTGCGAGAACTGGAACTCAGGCTGGATCGAGCCCGTGAACGAGCAGTTCACGCTGTAGTAGCCGACGCATTCGCGACCGACCGAGCCCGGAACGTTCGCCGTTGCGTTGAACTTCGAGCTGCGCGTCCAGTTACCCACGAACGACCAGTCGAGGCTCGCGAAGCCCAGATCCATGTTGTAGTTCATCAGAAGGTCGAAACCATCGGTGAACAGGCGGCCGTTGTTGTTGGTCTGACCGAACAGACCACCCGTGGTCGCCGGGTCGCCGTCGAGGCCACCGGTGATCGGGTTACGACGGATGACCGTACAAGCCGGATCGGCTGCGCTTGCTGCGGTAACGCTACCGAAGCACGCCGCGATCAGATCGCCCGGCAGCGGCGCACCGATGACGTTGTCGATCTTGATGTTGTAATAGTCGAGCGACAGGTTGAAGCGCGGCATGAACTCCGGCTGGAACACGACACCGAGCGTCCAGGTGTTGGCCTTTTCCGGCTGCAGCGCGAGGCTACCACCAGCCGTGATGTTGGCCTGAGCCGCCGTCGGGTTGGTGATCGAACCGATCGTGCCGACCGGCGCGCCCTGTGCAAGACAGATCGCGCGCAGGTTGGTCGCCGCGGCAGTCGCTCCGACCGGCGCCGAGCCGGCGCAGGGGTCGATGCCGAGGTTGGTCAGGCCGACCGAAAGCGGCGTGAACAGTTCGCCGATGTTCGGAGCGCGAACAGCGCGGCTGTAGTTACCACGGAACTTGACGCCAGCGCCCGGTGCCCAGCTACCGCCGGCCTTCCAGGTCGTGGTGTTGTAGCCCGTGCCGCCTTCGATGCTGTAATCCGAATAACGGATACCGGCTTCGAGGGTCAGGCTTTCGAAGAACGGCTTGTCTTCGATCAGCGGTGCGACGATTTCGGCATAAGCTTCATAAACGTCATAGCCACCGTCGATGTCCGGAGCCGCACCGCCGGCGCCACCGAGTTCACCCGGGGTCTTGGCGAGAAGATCCGAAGCCTGCTGGGCCTTGTACTTGCGGTACTCGGCACCGAGAGCGAAGCCGATCGGCTGCACTGCACCCGGCGACGCGAAGCCGAGGTCACCCGAGATGATGCCGCGAACCTGCGACAGCGAGGTACGGTTGGTCGTCGAGCTGTTTTCCGACAGGAAGTCGGCAGCAGCCGGCGAGATCGAGCCTTCGGGGCCGAACAGGTTGATCGGAACGCAGCCGTTGGCCGTGTTCTGACAGACCGGATTGGCGAGCGTGCCGTCGACGAGCGAACCCTGACGGAAGCGCGACTGCAGCGTGTAGCCCTTGATCGTCTGGATGTTTTCCGATTCGCCGTACGAACCTTCGACGTTCCAGTCGATCGAGTCGGTGATGCCGCCACGGGCGCCGACGCGATAGTCGAAGAAGGTCGTCTGATATTCGCTGATACGCGGACCAACTTCCGGCGTACGGCGGTTCAGGGTGACCGTGACTTCACGATAGTTCGGGTCGGTACGGCCCGTCGCGGTTGCGGCCGCGGCGCATTCGCCCGGCGTGAAGCGCGCGGTGTAGGTGCCGGCAGCGCCCGTGTTGAATGCGCAGAACTGGTTGCGCAGCGTCGCGGGCAGATACGGGTTGTTCAGGTTGATCGTGACGGTGCCGCCGAACGAACCCGACGGTGCGATGATCGTCGAGACCTGGTTCTTCGAGAACATGCCGCGCGCATAGACTTCGATCGCGTCCGACACTTCGTAGTTCGCCTGGCCATAGATGTTATAGCGCTGGAACGGCGTCTGGAAGATGTTGAACGGGTTGAAGTTGTACGTGGCGAACGTGCCGACGGCCTGGCCGGCGGCATTGACCTGACGCACGCCGCCGTTGCCGGTACCGGCCGGGTCGGGCGTGGTGTTCGGGGTGTTGGTGCCGGCGATCAGCGGGCGGGTGCCCGAGAAGCGCGACGGAACCGAGGTACCCGAACCCAGGAAGGTGTCCGAATAGCTGTCGAGCGTGTTGTCCGAGAACGGACGCTGACCCTGATAGACGGGGTCGGCCTGCTGGTAACCGATGCTCAGAACCGCGTTACCGCGGCCATCGTCGAAGTTCGCACCGATGGTGGCGTCGACGCGGAAGACGTTGCCGTCGCCCTGTTCGGTGATCTGTTCCGAAGCCGAAACTTCCAGACCCGCGAAATCGCGCTTGGTGACGAAGTTGACGACGCCGGTGATGGCGTCCGCACCATAGGTGGTCACCGCCGCGCCGGTCAGCGCGTCGACGCGCTCGATCAGGGCCAGCGGGATGTTGTTGAGGTCGACGCGGCCGTTCACGTCCGACGGAGCGACGCGGTTGCCGTTCAGCAGGACGATGTTGCGGGTCGAGCCGAGGCCGCGAAGATCGACGTACGAACCACCGGTGTTGCCGTTGTTGACGGCCGAACCCATGTTCGGAACGACGCCGGGCAGTTCGCGCAGAACTTCTTCCGCGACGTTCGACTGCTTGAGTTCGATCGCGTCCGACGTGGTGACGTTGACGGGGGTCGACTGTTCGAGGTTCGGGTTGCGAATCAGCGTACCGGTGACGACGATTTCAGAGCTCGTCGCGGTGCCTTCTTCGGCCGCGTCCTGCGCATAGGCAGGAGCCGAAACCAGCGCCACGCCGAGTACGAGCGGTGCGGCGCCAAGCTTCAGCTTGGAATATTGGGTTGTCTTCACAGTGCAGTCCCTTGCTACTGATGGTGATGGTACCCGAGCCCCCTTGCGTCGGCGCGAAGCCGGCACACAGATGCCCCGATAGCGTGCGGGATGATCCCTCATTCATGTCGAGTAAAGGGAATTTGCCGCCCATTCGGTGGTTTCGGAACCCATTGTGACGTATTTGCAACAACCGCGAGAATCCGCGACATACTATGTTGCTGCACCGCGACATTTGAGAAATTTTGTTTCAGGAGAAACGAATTCTCCAAGGAGGCAAAACCCCTCAGCCGCCGATCGGTCCGGCCAGTTTTCCGGGGTCCAGACGCGCATCGCGCCACTTCAATCCCCAGTGCATATGCGGGCCCGTGGCGCGTCCCGTCTGACCCACCGTGCCCAGCCGCTGACCCTGGATCACGCGGTCGCCGACCTTCACGTCGAGCCGCTGGCAGTGGAGAAAGGCGCTCGACAATCCCATGCCGTGATCGACGATCAACAGATTGCCCTCCAGCGTGAACGGCGCGCTTGCCGCCAGCACGACGACGCCGTCGGCAGGCGCCACGAAAGGCGTGCCGGCGGGCACCGCGACGTCGGTGCCGCTGTGATAGGTTCCGGGCTTGCCCTGATAGACGCGCTGCGATCCGAAAAAGCCCGACAGGCGCCCGGTGACCGGCCAGCGGAATTTCTGCCGCCAGCCGTCGGATTCGACCTTCGTGTCGCGCGCCGCCGCGATCTGCGCGAGTTCGGCGGGGCGGCGACGCTCGAACTCGGCGTCGCTCGACGCGCTGCCGCGATAGGGCGCGTTGATCGCCTCGATCCGCCAGCGGCCCGGCGCGACGTCCAGCGACCGTTCGGCGGAACGCCCGTCGGCCAGCGTCAGGGCAAGCAGCGCGGTCGGGCCGGCATCGCGGTCGAAGGCGATCAGGAATGCGCCGTCAGCGGCAAAGGGGATCGGCTTGCCGTCGAGCGTCAGGCTGCGCGTTCCCGCGGGAAGCTGGCCGACCAGCGTCGCGCCCTGTTCGGGCACGCCGCGCAGCCCGAAGTCGGTGCGCAGCGGCGGCAGCGGTGCGGGCGGTGCAGGCGGAATCGTTGCGGATGGAGCCGGCCGGGGAGGGGAGGCAGCCGGCTTTGCGGCGGCGACGCAGCTCGCCGCGAGCATCAGCAGCGGAAGCGCCGCGATCAGGCGCGGCCGATATGTCGCCGACATCATGCCTTGGCGTCGAGCGCAGCCTGTACCGAAATGGCGGCGGTCGCATAGGGCTCCTGCCGCGCGACCGACCAATAGCGGAGCTCGTCGAGCCCGATCGGAGCACCACTGACCGCGCAAAGCACATGGTCGCCTGGCGCCAGGACGCGGAACCCATTGGGTCCATAGTGCAGGCGGGCAAGGCGGTTGCGGCTGGCGATCAGCATGATTCGAAATCCGTTCGAGCGTAAGTCATTGCGGGGGTTATACCAGCTAAGCCGCGCCCGGCCACCCCCACCGTCGTCAGAAAAGCTCGCCCTGCCCCCGTCTCGGCGCATCCGGCGGCGCCTTGCGCGCGGCCTTGCGCATCGCGGGGGGCATCGCGGGGGACTGCGCCGTCTTCGGCGACGACAGCGACGACGATGGCGGCGGCGGCGCAGCACCGTCTTCCGATATATGCACCGGCACCTCGCCATCGGCGAACTGGAGACGCAGATGCCCGGCGACACGCGCCTTTTCGGCGTTGGTCACGATCGCGCCTTCGGCATCGCGTACCATCGCATAGCCGCGCGACAACAATGCGCGCGGATCGAGCGAACCGAGCAGCCGCCCCAATCCCTCGAGCCGCGCCCGATCGCGGTCCCAACGCCTCTCGAGCAGCGCGGGGCGCAGCGCGCCCGCGCGCGTCGCGAGCCGCTCGGCGACGACCGACAGCCGGTTTCGCTGCGCGCGGTCGAGCCGGTCGCCATTGTCGTCGAGCCGCTGGCGCTGCGGCGCATAGAGCGCCTCGCGCTTCGGCAGATGCCGGGCAAGCGCGGTCAGCCGCTCGCCGCGCAGCGCCTGCTGCCGGTTCGCCGCGCCGATCATCCGGCCGTTCCAGGCCGCGAGTTGCGCCTGCAGTTCGGCGCGCACCGGCACCGCCATTTCGGCGGCCGCCGTCGGCGTCGGCGCGCGCACGTCGGCGACATAGTCGGCCAGCGTCACGTCGGTTTCGTGCCCCACCGCGCTGATCGTCGGAATGCGGCAGTCGGCGATCGCGCGCACGACCACCTCTTCATTGAACGCCCACAGATCCTCGATCGACCCACCGCCGCGCGCGACGATCACCAGGTCGGGGCGCGGCACCGCGCCGCCGACGGGAAGCGCATCGAAACCGCGCACGGCATTGGCGACCTGCGCCGCGGCGCCTTCGCCCTGCACCAGCACCGGCCAGACGATCACCCGCGTCGGGCAACGGTCGGCCAGCCGGTGCAGGATGTCGCGGATCACCGCGCCGGTCGGCGACGTGACCACGCCGATCACCTGCGGCAGATAGGGCAGGGGCTGCTTGCGATCGCGGTCGAACAGCCCCTCGCCGCCCAGCCGCGCCTTCAGCTTTTCGAACAGGAGCATCAGCGCGCCTTCGCCCGCGACCTCGAGCGTATCGACGACGAGCTGATATTTCGACCGGCCGGGATAGGTGGTGAGCTTGCCCGTCGCGATCACCTCGATCCCGTCCTCGGGCCGGAAGGCGAGCCGCGCCGCCTGTCCCTTCCACATCACCATGTCGATCAGCGCGTTATCGTCCTTCAGCGCCGCATAGAAATGTCCCGAGGCCGCGCGTTTCGCGCCCGACAGCTCGCCGCGCACGCGGACGCGCGCAAAGCCGTCCTCGACTGTGCGCTTGATCGCCGCCGACAATTGGCTCACCGAAAGGGCAGGCGCATTGTCGCCGGGCGCGGCCTCGGCTAACAGCCGCGCTTCGGTGCCATCGTCGGACGCCGTATCGGGAAAAGGGACTGACATGAATATCCTGCTCATCGGGTCGGGGGGCCGCGAACATGCGCTGAGCTGGCAGTTGGCACAATCGCCAAGCTGCGCCAAGCTCTATGCCGCCCCCGGCAATCCGGGGATCGAGATATATGCCGAATGCGTGCCGATCGCCGCCGATGACATCGACGCGCTGATCGCGTTCGTCCGGGCGCATGCGATCGATTTCGTCGTCGTCGGTCCCGAGGCGCCGCTCGTCGCGGGCCTCGCCGATCGCCTGCGCGAGATCGGCATTCCCGCCTTCGGGCCCAGCGCGGCCGCCGCGCGCCTCGAGGGGTCGAAGGGCTTTACCAAGGATCTCTGCGCGCGCGCCGCGATCCCCACCGCCGCCTATGTCCGCTGCACGACCGCCGAGGAAGCGCTCGCGGTGATCGAGGGCTTTTCGCTTCCCGTCGTGATCAAGGCCGACGGCCTCGCCGCGGGCAAGGGCGTCATCATCGCCGAGACGCGGGCCGATGCCGAAGCCGCGATCGAGGACATGTTCGGCGGCGCCTTTGGCGGCGCGGGGGCCGAGGTCGTGATCGAGGAGTTCATGACCGGCGAAGAGGCCAGCTTCTTCGCGCTTTCCGACGGCACCGACGTCATCGCCTTCGGCAGCGCGCAGGACCACAAGCGCGTCGGCGACGGCGACACCGGGCCGAACACCGGCGGCATGGGCGCCTACAGCCCCGCGCCGGTCCTCACCGCCGAGTTGGAGGCCGCGGTCATGGACCGCATCATCCGCCCGACCGTCAAGGCGCTTGCCGCCGAGGGGACCCCCTATGTCGGGGTGCTCTTCGCCGGGTTGATGCTGACGAACGAGGGGCCGAAGCTGATCGAGTATAACTGCCGCTTCGGCGACCCCGAATGCCAGGTGCTGATGATGCGCTTCAAGGGCGATTTCGCCGCGCTGCTCCACGCCGCCGCGACGGGCGCGCTCGCCGCGGCCGAGGCGCCGGCCTTTGCGCACGACTATGCCCTGACCGTCGTCATGGCGGCGAACGGTTATCCCGGCACGCCCGAGAAGGGCGGCGCGATCCGCCGGATCGCCGATGCCGAGGCGGGCGGCGTTCGCGTCTTTGACGCCGGCACCGCGCGCGAGGAGCGCACGCTCGTCGCCGCGGGCGGGCGCGTGCTCAACGTCACCGCGACGGGGAAGAGCGTCACCGAGGCGCAGGCCCGCGCCTATGCCGCGGTCGACAAGCTCGACTTCCCCAGCGGCTTTTGCCGCCGCGACATCGGCTGGCGCGAAGTCGCGCGCGAAGCGGAATAGACGCCGCGACCGCGCGCGCCTAGGCTGACGGGAAGTACAGGGAGACGATCATGGCTTGGCTTCAGGACAATTGGATTATCGCGGTGGTCGGCCTTGTCGTCGCCGTCGTGCTGCTGTGGTGGCTGTTCGGCCGCAAGGCGCCCGAGACGATCGAAACCCCGGTCGCCCCGCCCGCCGAGCCGCGCAAGCCGCTGGAAGCGGTGAAGCCCGATATCGTCGCCGCCGAACCCGCGCGCTTCAAGCCGAAGGAGCCCGCCCCCGCCCCCGCACCGGTCGCGGCCCCGCCGCCGACTCCCGCGCCGCCCCCGGCGCCCGAACCCGTCGCCGAAACGCCGCCCCCGGCACCGGAACCGGCCCCCGCGCCCGAGCCCGCACCCGAAATCCCCGAAGAGCCCACCGTTCCCCCGGCGCCCGAACCGACCCCGGAACCCGCACCCGAACCCGCCCCCGCGCCCGAGCCGACCCCCGAGCCCGCCCCGGAACCGGCTCCCGAACCCGCACCCGCACCCGCACCCACCACCGACAATCTGCAACTGCTCAAGGGCGTCGGCCCCAAGATGGTCGGGCTGCTCAACGGGCTGGGCGTCACCAGCTTTCGCCAGATCGCCGACTGGACCGACGCCGACGTCGCGGCGATCGATCCGCAGCTCGGCGCGTTTCAGGGCCGGATCGCGCGCGACAATATCGTCGACCAGGCGGGCTATCTGGCGCGCGGCGACAAGGCGGGATTCGAGGCGAAATACGGCGCGCTCGGCGGCGAGCTCTAACCGCCGCCGGGGCGAGTGCGGCGCCGACCGCTCTCGCCTTTCCGGCAAAAGCGATTATAGGCGCGCGACATGACCGTCGTCACCCGCTTTGCCCCCTCGCCGACCGGCACGCTCCACGTCGGCAATGTCCGCACCGCGCTCCACAACTGGCTGTGGGCGCGCAAGCATGGCGGGCGTTTCCTGCTGCGCATCGACGACACCGACGTCGAGCGGTCAAAGGAGGAGCATGTCGACGCGATCCGCGCCGACCTTGCCTGGCTGGGACTCGACATCGACGGCGAGGAGCGCCAGTCGGCCCGGTTCGCGCTGTACGAGGCCGAGTTCGAAAAGCTGAAGGCCGCCGGCCGCGTCTACGCCTGTTACGAAACCCCCGAAGAGCTGGACATTCGCCGCAAGATCCTGCTCTCGCGCGGCCTGCCCCCGGTCTATGAGCGCAAGCCCGCCGACGCCCCCGTCCCGCCCGGCGTCGCGCCGCACTGGCGGTTCCGGCTCGATCATGACGCGCCGATCGAATGGACCGATCTGGTTCGCGGTGATCAGCATTTCGAACCAAAGACAATGTCCGATCCGGTCGTGCGCCGCGCCGACGGAAGCTGGCTCTATCTGTTGCCGAGCGTGATCGACGATATCGCGATGGCGATCACCCATGTCGTGCGCGGCGAGGACCATGTGTCGAACACCGCGGCGCAGATCCAGATGTTCCAGGCGCTGGGCGCAACCCCGCCCGCCTTCGCGCACGAGGCGCTGCTGGTCGGCACCGAGGGCAAGCTGTCGAAACGCCTCGGTTCGCTGGGCATGGCCAGCCTGCGCGACGAGGGGATAGAGCCTGCCGCGCTCGTCGCGCTGCTCGCCCGCCTCGGCACCAGCGATCCGGTCGAACCGGTCACCAGCGTCGAACCGCTGGTCCAGGGCATCGACTTCGCCCGCTTCGGCCGCGCCCCCGCGCGCTTCGACGAAGGCGAGCTGGCACTGCTCAACCAGAAGATCCTGCATCATACCGATCATGCCGCGGTCGCGTCGCGGCTGCCGCTGGCGATCGACGCCGCGCGCTGGCACGCGATACGTCCGAACCTGATGACCGTCGCGGAGGCGGCCGATTGGGCCCCGGTGTTCGACGGGCCGTTCGATCCGCCCGCCGCCGACGAGAGCGATCGCCCGGTGCTCGCCGCCGCCGCCGCCGCCGCGCCCGGCATCGCGTGGGACGCCGACCCCTGGCCCGCGCTGACCGCCGCGGTAAAGGAGGCGACGGGCGCCAAGGGCCGCGCGCTGTTCCTGCCGCTGCGCCGCGCGCTGACGGGGCGCGATCATGGCCCCGACATGGCCGAATTGCTGCCGCTGATCGACAAGGATCAGGCGCTGGCACGCCTGTCGGCCGCCTGACGCACGGCCCGGCAAGCGCCGGGCTTTCCAAAAAAAAACGGACCAATTCCTTCCCGACCTCTCCACTTGACATAAATAGTTATGTTATATTATCACAATACCAGACTCGACCGGCAGCATCGGTCAGACGCGCAGGGCGGGTCACGACAAGGCAAGGAGAGGTGCCATGACCCTGATTCCGATGATGTCTGCGCTTATCGCGACGCCGAAAGGCGCGGCTGCCCCCGCGGGCCCGGCGGCGTTCGGCCGCGAAGCCTATAATCCCGGTGCCGGCCATCGGCCCGTCGCCGCGATGCTGGCGATCGGCCTGCCCGCCGCGCTGGTCGTCGCGGTCGCGCTGTCGCCGATGATCGTGAAGCCCGAACCGCAGATCGCTCCCCAAACTTGGGAAACGATCTTTGCCGAAAAGCCGAAACCCGAAAAGCCCCCCGAAGCGACCGAAAAGGCCAAGGAAAAGCCGCGCGCCACGTCGACGACCGAAACCGTCGACCGGATCATCCCGACCCCGACATCGACCGACAATGTCGTCGACACCGGGCCCAAGACGATCGATCCGGTCATCCCCGATTTCAAGCCGCCGGTCGCGCCGCCGCTCGACCCGCCAAAGCCCGCGCTGGTGCTGGCAAAGCTCGATCCCAATTATGCCGGCAGCTTCCAGCCCGATTATCCCGCCAGCGAACAGCGGCGCGAGATCGAGGGCCTGACGAAGGTGCGCGTGCTGATCGGCACCGACGGGCGCGTCAAGGCGGTCGAGCTGGTCAGCACCGACAGCCCCGGCTTCTTTGAGGAAACGAAACGGCGGGCGCTGGCCAAATGGCGCTTCAAACCCGCGACGCGCGGCGGCGTGGCCGAGGAAAGCTGGCAGGTGATGACCGTCCGTTTCCAGATCAAGAAGGCCTGAAGGCCGCAACTTAACCCCTCCCGGGCGGACGGCCCCCTGCCGTCCGCCCGCGCCTTTTGCTTGACAGCGACGGCGAATCCGGCCAATGGCGCGCGGATAAATGGGGGCGGCGCCCAAGCGCGGCCCTCTTTGTTTTTCACAGCAACCGCCGGGGCCCCAAGTCCCGCCACATGTGCCGGACGTCCGGCGGATGTGCCAATAGTTCGAGGAACAGGGCCATGGCCAAGCCGACGACCGTCAAGATCAAGCTGGTGAGCACCGCCGACACGGGCTTCTTCTATGTCACCAAGAAGAACCCGCGCACGATGACCGAAAAAATGTCGGTGCGGAAATATGATCCGCGCGTGCGCAAGCATGTCGAGTTCAAGGAATCGAAGATCAAGTAACGCCTTCCCCCGTGCGCCATCGGCATGCGGGACGGTATTGCTTTGTTCCGGACCCGATCCGGAATCAGGAAGGGCGGCGCTGAGCCGCCCTTTTTCGTGGCGCCCATTTTTCGCGGCCCCTCTTTTCGGGATATCGCGCCGCGGCCCGATCGACCGCGAAAGACCGAAAGACGAAAAAGCCGCCGGGCGCGTCAGAAATCGCGCAGCGGCCGCCGCGCCGCCTCATTCTCGATGATGTGGCGGATCGTGATCAGCGTCTTGAACGAATGGACGCCCTTGTCCTCGCCCAGCGCGCGGCGCGTGAAGACGTCATATTCCTCCATCGACCCCACCTGGACCTTCAGCAGGAAATCATCGTCGCCGGTGACGTCCCACGCCGCCGTGATTTCCGGATGGCGGGCGATATCGCGCGCGAAATTGTCCATCGTCTGCGGACCCGCCTGCTGCATCTGTACCAGGACATGCATGGTCAGCGCCGACCCCGTCAGCGCCGGGTCGACCACCGCGATGTCGGCGACGATGATTTTTTCGGCGCGCAGCCGCCGCAACCGTCGCAGGACCGCCGACAGCGACAGCCCGACCTTGTCCGCCAGGACTCGTGCCGGCTCCAGATTATTGTGGCGCACCAGTTCGAGCAGATGGCGGTCGAACCGATCGAGATCGATCATTTTTCGCATATAACAGGATATAACGCAAAAATTGGTCACGGTAACGGTCAATTTAGGCGCCAATAGCCGCCCCGCGCGCCCTAGAACGGGGCTGTCCGCACCGGTCGAGCCACCGGCTCTCTTCCCCTCCCCCGGTGTCGGCAGCAGGAGACACGACATGGCACGCAACGCACCCGAATCGAACTGGATCCAGCGCTTCTGGACGTCGGTGGTGGAAGTTTCTGCCGCTGCGGTCGCGGTCCATTATCGCGCGCCCTGGGACCGTCCCGCGCGCTGAGTTCCGCGAAGGTTACGATCGGGGCGTCACGCAAACGCCCCGACGCTTTCGATGAACTTGATCACCGAAATCGGTTTGGAAACATAGGCTTCGGCCCCGGCGGCGCGGATCTGTTCCTCGTCGCCTTTTCCCGCATAGGCGGTGACCGCCATGATCGGCACCGCGCGCAGCGTCAGGTCGGCCTTCATCTGGCCGATCAGGTCCAGCCCGCTCACGTGCGGCAACTGAATGTCCATGATGATCAGATCGGGCGACACCTCGCGCGCCCGCGCCAGCGCGTCGCGCCCGTCGCGCACCGGGTGCGCGCTATAGCCGTGGGCGTTGAGCAGGTCGCAGAACAGGCGGAGGTTCAGCTCATTATCCTCGACGACCAGGATGGTCTTGCCCATGTTAATTCCGTTCCCCACCTTGCATGCGCGAGCGGTTTAGGCGAATCGGCCGCACGACTCAATTGCCTCGCGGTGAAGGAAATCCGGCTTGCAGGATAATGACGCGGCGCTGGCGCTTCATGCGCTCGGCTGGATACTCGGTGACGAACCCCGCGCCGAGCGGTTGCTGGGCATGACCGGCCTCGATCCCGCTTCGCTGCGATCCTCGCTCGACGACCGCGCGACGCTTGCCGCGATATTGTCATTCCTGGCGTCGCATGAGCCCGATCTGATGGCCTGTGCCGAGGCGCTCGATATCAAACCCGAAGACCTTGCCGCGGCGGCGCGCCGACTGGAAGGCAATGAAAGGATGGACCTATGACCCGCCCGCTCGTCATCACCGATTGCGACGAGGTGCTGATGCACATGGTCGTCCCCTTCGCAAAATGGGTCGACGAGGAACATGGCGTGCTCTTCCGCATGGAAGACGCCAGTTTCGCGGGCGCGCTCAAGCGCAAGGAATGCGGCACGCCGCTGGAGGCGGCCGAGGTGTGGCCCCTGCTCGACGGCTTCTTCCGCACCGAAATGGGGCGCCAGACCGAAATTCCCGGCGCGATCGCGGCGATGGCGGCGATCGCCGAACATGCCGACATCATCGTCCTCACCAACGTCGGCCCCGACCATCAGGCGGCGCGCAGCGCGCAGCTCGCGGCGCTGGGCTTTCATGCGCCGGTGATCGGCAGCCGCGGCGGCAAGGGCGAACCGGTGCGCGCGCTGATCGAGGAACACCGGCCGCCGGTCGCGATCTTCATCGACGATCTGCCGAACCATCATCATTCGGTCGCGATCGAGGCGCCGGCAGTCTGGCGGCTTCATTTCGTCGGCGAACCCGCGATTGCCGACAAGGTGCGGCCGGCAAAGCATGCGCATGCGCGAATCGACGATTGGAACGAAGCGCGCGAGTGGATATTGGCGCGGCTCGACGAAAATATCCCGGCCCCCGGCTCCGAACTCGTATAAGGAAATCATCATGTCCGACATCACCGCCAAGCTTGCCGAACTCGGCCTCGAACTGCCCAAGGCGGCCGCGCCGGTCGCGGCCTATGTGCCCGTCGTCGAACAGGGCGGCCTGCTTCACATCTCGGGCCAGCTTCCGTTCCGCGACGGCCAGGTCGTCACCGGCCGCCTCGGCGCCGACATGGACGAGGCGACGGGCTATGACGCCGCGCGCCGCTGCGCGCTGATGCTCACGGCGCAGATCGGCCAGGCGCTCGGCGGCGACTGGTCGCGCGTCGAAAAGATCGTCAAGCTCGGCGTCTTCGTGAACAGCGATCCGGGCTTCACCGCGCAGCCGAAGGTTGCGAACGGCGCGTCCGAACTGATGGAATCGCTCTTCGGCGATGCCGGCCGCCATGCGCGCAGCGCGGTCGGCGTGTCGGTGCTGCCGCTGGGTGCGGCGGTCGAGGTCGACGCGATCGTCGCGGTGAAGCCGGCTTAAGGATTCCGGTGGCAGAGGCCGATCCGCCCGCCCGGACCATCTCGCTCGGCACCGGCGTCGCCGCGGTCGATGCCGATGCATGGGATGCGCTGGCGGGCGATGCCAATCCGTTCGTCGGCCACGCCTTTCTGACGCTGCTTGAGGAATCGGGCAGCGTCGGGCCCGGCACCGGCTGGCAACCCGCACCGATCCTGGTCGAGGATGGCGACGGCGCGCTGGTCGCCGCCGCTCCCGCCTATCTGAAGTCGCACAGCCAGGGCGAATATGTCTTCGACCACGCCTGGGCCGATGCCTGGGCGCGCGCCGGCGGCGACTATTATCCGAAACTCCAGATCGCGGCGCCCTTTACGCCGGTTCCGGGTCCGCGCCTGCTCGCGCAGGATGACGAGGCGGCGCTGCTGCTGATCCGGGGGGCCGAGGCGGTGGTCCGACAGAACGGCCTGTCGTCCGCCCATGCCACCTTCGTCGCGCCCGACCAGATGCCGGTCTTCGAACGGGCGGGCTGGCTGGTTCGCCGCGACATCCAGTTTCATTTCGCCAATGCGGGCTATGCGCATTTCAACGATTTCCTCGCCACGCTGACCTCGCAAAAGCGCAAGCAGCTTCGCAAGGAACGCGCGCGCGCGATCGAAGGGTTGCAGGTCGAGGAACTGACCGGCGATGCGATCCGTCCCGAACATTGGGACGCGATGTGGGCCTTTTACCAGGACACCGGCGCGCGCAAATGGGGGCAGCCCTATCTGACGCGCGCGGCGTTCGACCTGATGGGGCGGCGGATGGCAGACCGCATCATCCTGGTCCTGGCCAGCGAGGACGGGCGGGCGGTTGCGGGCGCGATGCACTTCGTCGGCGCCGACACCCTCTATGGCCGCTACTGGGGCTGTCTGCGCGACATCCCCTATCTGCATTTCGAGCTATGCTATTATCGCGCGATCGACATCGCGATCGCGCGCGGGCTGCGCCGGGTCGAGGCGGGCGCGCAGGGCGGGCACAAGCTTGCGCGCGGCTATGGCCCCGTTGCGACCTGGTCGGCGCATTTCATCGCCGATCCGGGATTTCGCCGCGCGGTCGCGGACTATCTCGACCAGGAACGGCGCGCCGAAGAGGTCGAGATGGAGTGGCTGGCGGGGCATACGCCCTTCAGGCGATCGGACTAGGCCGGTTTCGCGGCGGTCCGGTCGTTACGCTGCGAAGCGGCGGGCGGCCGGGCGGCGCGCCGTTTCGTCCAGCCACGCGCGCGCCTGGCGCTGCGCTTCGGCGATTTCGTCGCGCGACATTTCGTCGGACAGGTCGGCGCGGCATTGCTGTCCTTCCCGGTTGCCGCCGAGCGCGGCCAGGTTGAACCATTTGTGCGCCTGGATCAGGTCGACGTCGACGCCGCCGGTTCCGGTCGAAAAGGCGATACCCAGATCGAAATAGGCGTTGGCGTCGCCGCGGGCGGCGTCGAGCAGTCGGCTCTCGATCAGAAACTGGGCAGACTTCAGACTATTAGCCATGATAACCCCCTTTGCCTCCACCCCACATGGAGACCTCGGGGTCCAAACTTGCGGCTTATGGTCAACAAAGCGTTAACCGCGGGTCGACTTTTTTGTGGATATCGCGGGGAAGTCCCGGAAAACCGCCGTTTCTTGCGTTAATCAACCGACGGGAAGATTGTCGATCAGGCGCGTTTTTCCGATGCGGGCGGCGGCGAGCAGGCGGGCGGGCTTGCGAAATTCGGTCAGCCTTTCCAGGCTGTCGGCGTCGGCGAGCGCGACATAATCGACGCTGTCGAACCCGCCTTTCAGGATATCGGCCTCGGCCTGGGCCAGCGCCGCGGCCACCTCGCCCCCACCCGCGATCGCCTTCGCCGCGGCCTTCAGCGCATCGGGCAAAGCCACCGCCGCTTCGCGCAGGTCCTTGGACAAATAACCATTCCGAGAAGACAAAGCCAACCCGTCCTTGTCGCGCGCGATCGGCGCGCCGAGGATATCCAGCGCGAAATCAAGGTCGCGCGCCATGCGGCGGATGATCGCGAGCTGTTGCCAATCTTTTTCGCCGAAGATCGCGACGTCGGGCCGCACCTGGTTGAACAGTTTTGCGACCACGGTCGCGACGCCGTCGAAATGGCCGGGCCGCGCGGCGCCGCAATAGTCGGCGCCAAGCCCGGAGACCTCGATATGCGTCGCGTGACCGCCGGGATACATCGTCGCGACATCGGGCGCCCATAGCAGGGCGACGCCTTCGCCGGCGAGCAGCGCCGCGTCGCGTGCCTCGTCGCGGGGATAGGCCGCATAATCCTCGTTCGGGCCGAACTGGGTCGGGTTGACGAAGATCGACACGACGACATGATCTGCCACGCGCCCCGCCATGCGCACCAGCGAGACATGGCCTTCGTGCAGCGCGCCCATCGTCGGCACCAGCGCGACGCTCTTTCCGCCTTGCTGAAGTGCCGAAACGGCACGACGCAGCATCGCGATGTCACGGATGATTTGCACGCTTGCCCAGCCTCCGATATTGGCGGCGCAACTGCACCACCCAAGCGGCTCCCATGCGCCGCCAACCGGAAAATCGCAACGCTCCATGTCGACTCAAGATTCGAAGCCCGCACCGCACCGCATCATCTTTGCCAATGAAAAGGGCGGCACCGGCAAGTCGACCTGTGCGGTGCATTTCGCGGTCGCGCTTGCCAGCCAGGGGTGGCGCGTCGCCGGAATCGACCTTGATCCGCGTCAGCGCACCTTCCATCGCTATCTCGAAAACCGTGTGAACACGGCGAAACGCCGCGGCATCGACCTGCCGACCCCGCAATTCGAAGTCTTCGAGGGGTCGACGATCGACGAACTCGACGCGCAGGTCGCGCGGCTGAGCGCCGATGTCGATTATTTCGTCGCCGATACGCCGGGCCGCGACGATGTGTTCGCGCGGCACCTTGCCACCAGCGCCGACACGCTCGTCACGCCGATCAACGACAGTTTTATCGATTTCGACCTGATTGGTCAGGTCGATCCCGAGACGTTTCAGGTCACGCGCCCCAGCTTTTATTCCGAACTCATCTGGGACACGCGCAAGGCGCGCGCCAAGACCGACGGACGGACGATCGACTGGATCATCCTGCGTAACCGCCTTCAGCATGTCGACGCGCACAATATGCGCCGCGTCGGCGAGGCGCTGACCCAGTTGTCGCGCCGTGTCGGCTTTCGCGTCATCCCAGGGCTGGGCGAACGCGTCATCTATCGCGAACTTTTCCCTGCCGGCTTGACGCTGCTCGACAAGACGCACCTTGGCGGCATGGGGATCGGCCATGTCGTCGCGCGGCAGGAATTGCGTGAGGCGATGGCCGGATTGAACCTTCCGGCACGTGAGCGGTTGCATCCGGACGGAGACCTGTTCGCCGCCGCCTGACCGCCTTCTCTCCCCCCAAGAGGACTAGCCATGACCCACGATTTCCACCCGACGATGCTTCGCGAATATGACATTCGCGGCGTCGTAGGCGACACGTTGTCGGCGGCCGACGCCTATGCAATCGGGCGCAGCTTCGCGACCCTGATTGCGCGTTCCGGCGGCGCGCGGATCGCCGTGGGCTATGACGGACGACTTTCCTCACCGATGCTCGCAGATGCGCTGATCGACGGAATCAATGCGGCCGGCATCGACGCGCTGAACGTCGGGCTCGGTCCGACGCCCATGCTCTATTATGCGGCATCAACGCAGGACGTGGACGGCGGCATACAGATAACCGGCAGCCACAACCCCCCCGACTACAACGGCTTCAAGATGGTGTTTCAGGGGCGTCCGTTCTTTGGCGCCGACATCCAGCAGATCGGCACCCTGGCCGCTGCGGGCGATTGGGAGAGCGGCGAAGGCACGTCGCAGAGCCTGGATATCGTCGACGCCTATGTCGATCGGCTGGTCGAAGGCTTCGCTGGGGGCGCCTTCCGCATCGGTTGGGATGCAGGCAATGGCGCCGCAGGCACCGTCATCGAAAAGCTGACTGCGCGGCTCCCCGGGGAGCATCATCTTCTGTTTACGGACATTGACGGGCATTTCCCGAACCACCACCCCGATCCCACCGAAGAGAAAAATCTGGCCGACCTGCGCAAGCTTGTCGCGGAGAAGAGCCTCGATTTCGGCGTCGCTTTCGATGGAGATGGCGACCGCATCGGTGCGATTGACGGCGAAGGACGGATCATCTGGGGCGACCAGCTTCTGCAAATCTATGCCGCCGCGCTGTTGAAGGAACGCCCCGGCGCGACGATCATCGCCGATGTAAAGGCCAGCCAGGCATTGTTCGACCGCGTTGCCGAACTGGGCGGGCAGCCGCTGATGTGGAAGACCGGGCATAGCCTGATCAAGGCGAAGATGAAGGAAACCGGCAGCCCGCTGGCAGGCGAAATGAGCGGGCATATCTTCTTCGCCGACACCTATTATGGCTATGACGATGCGCCCTATGCCGCGGTGCGGCTGATCGAGGCGGCCGAGAAGCTGGGCAAGAGCGTCACCGAATTGCGCGGCGAAATGCCCGCGATGATCAACACGCCCGAGTTGCGCTTCCAGGTCGACGAGATACGCAAGTTCGCCATTGTGGACGAGGTTCTGGCCAGGCTCGCGGCGTCCGGCGCGACGGTCGACCGCACCGACGGCGCCCGCGTGCTGACCGACGACGGCTGGTGGCTGCTCCGCGCGTCGAACACGCAGGACGTGCTCGTCGCACGCGCCGAGGCGAAGGACGAAGCCGCGCTCGAGCGGCTGATGGCGGCAATCGACGAGCAACTTGCACTCTCCGGCGTCGAGCGCGGGCCGCAGGCGGGGCATTAAGCGCGGCAAAGCCGCCTTGCAAAAATCTTGCCAGATTGACCTCGGCCGCGTCGCTGAGGTAACGCGCGCATGGGGGCCAGAACTGGGACAGATCGACCTATGACCGACGAATCCACTGTGACGACGCTTTCCGAAGGCGACCATGGCGTCGCCGAACACAGAGCGCATGTCCAGGAGGATGCGGCGGCAGGCAATGGCCTGGCGGTCATCTCGATCGCAAAGAGCTATGACAAGCGCGTCGTGCTGTCGGACGTGTCGCTCTCGGTCGGCAAGGGTGAGGTCGTCGGCTTGCTCGGCCCCAATGGCGCCGGCAAGACGACCTGTTTCTATTCGATCATGGGACTGGTGAAGCCCGACGCCGGGCGCATCATGCTCGACGGCGCCGACATCACCGCGCTGCCCATGTATCGCCGCGCGATCCTCGGCCTCGGCTATCTGCCGCAGGAAACCTCGATCTTTCGCGGCATGACGGTCGCGCAGAATATCGAGGCCGTTCTCGAACTCGCCGAGCCCGACAAGGTATCGCGCGAACGCCGTCTTGAGGAGCTTCTCGACGAATTCGGCCTTGCGCGCCTGCGCGATTCGGCGGCGATGGCGCTGTCGGGCGGCGAGCGGCGGCGCGCCGAAATCGCGCGTGCGCTGGCGGCGAATCCTTCGATCATATTGCTCGACGAACCCTTTGCAGGCATCGACCCGTTGTCGATCAGCGACATCCGCGATCTGGTCGCCGACCTGAAAACGCGCGGAATCGGCGTGCTGATCACCGATCATAACGTGCGCGAGACGCTCGACCTCGTCGACCGGGCCGCAATCATCTACGACGGCAAGGTCCTGCTTGCCGGTTCGCCGGCCGAGCTTGTCGCCGACCCCGAGGTTCGCCGCCTCTACCTCGGCGAGGGCTTCTCCCTGTGAGCAGATAGTCGCTGATGGCGTTGGGTCCGCGCCTTGATTTACGCCAGTCGCAATCGCTGGTGATGACGCCGCAGCTGCAGCAGGCGATCAAGCTGCTTGCGCTGTCGAACCTCGAACTCGAAGCCTATCTGGCCGAGGCGCTGGAAGGCAATCCGCTGCTCGACGCGTCGCCGGCCGATCGCGACGACAACGGACCGGATGACGGCGCGGAGGAGGCCCCGGTCGCGAGCGTATCGGGTGAAACCGACACCGACCAGGCGCTCTCGTCGGACGCCGGGACCGCGGACGACCTCGACGTCGATTTCAACGAGGAGCGTTTCCACCACGACAGCGCCAGCGATTCGGTCGGTCTGTCGGGGATGGGCGAAGATATCGATTTCGACAGTTTTGCCGAGCATGAGGGCACGCTGCACGATCACCTGCTAGCGCAGGTTGGCGAGCGCTTTGACGGGATCGAGGCGATCGTTGCGGGGCAGCTTGTCGCGCTGATCGACGAGGTGGGATATCTGCGTGCGGAAGTTGGCGAAGTTGCCGCGCAGCTTGGGGTGCCGCTGGCGCTGATCGAGGAGGTTCTGCGCGGTATTCAGACCTTTGATCCTTCGGGGGTCGGGGCGCGGGATCTGGCGGAATGCATAGCGATTCAGGCGCGCGAGGCCGACCGATACGACCCCGCGATGGCATGCATGATCGCGCACCTCGATCTGGTCGCCAAAGGTGCCTTTCCGCAGCTCAAGCGCATCTGCGGAGTCGATGACGAAGATCTTGCCGACATGATTCGCGAACTGCGCGGTTATGATCCCAAGCCCGGCCTGAAATTCGGCGGCGAAGGCACGCAGGCGGTCGTCCCCGACCTGTATGTCCGTCAGACGGCAAAGGGCTGGGCGGTCGAGGTCAACAGCGGCACGCTGCCCCGCCTGCTCGTCAATCGCCGCTATTATACCGAGCTTACGCAGGGCGCCGCGGCCAAGAGCAAGGCGTGGCTGTCCGAACAGCTTGCGGGCGCCAACTGGCTCGTGCGCGCGCTCGACCAGCGCCAGCGCACGATCGTCAAGGTCGCAAGCGAGATCGTGAAGCAGCAGGAAGGCTTTTTCCTGAGCGGCGTCGCGCACATGCGCCCGCTGACCCTGCGCCAGGTCGCCGAGGCGATCGGCATGCACGAATCGACCGTCAGCCGCGTCACGAGCAACAAATATCTGTCCTGCGCGCGCGGATTGTTCGAACTCAAATATTTCTTCTCGTCCGGCATCTCCGCGACCGAAGGTGACGGCGCGGTATCGGCGGAGGCGGTGAAGAGCCGAATCAAGGCGATGATCGAGGCCGAGGATCCGAAGGCCATCCTGTCCGACGAGACGATCGCGCAGAAACTCTCGGGCGAGGGCCACGACATCGCGCGGCGGACCGTCGTCAAATATCGCGAGGCGATGGGCTATGGCTCGTCGGTACAGCGGCGCCGGCAAAAGGCGCTGGCGGGCTGATTTTGGCCGGAAAGGCGGTTGACTTTCAGGCCGCTTCCCCATAGTTGCGCCGCTTCGCGTACAACGCCAAAGCTTTTACGGAACAGACCAATGAAGATTCGCAACAGCCTGAAGTCGCTGAAGGACCGCCACCGGGACAACCGCGTTATCCGCCGCCGTGGCCGCACCTATGTGATCAACAAGACCAACCGCCGCTTCAAGGCGCGCCAGGGCTAATGGCCCTGCCGGGGCGTTCTTCGCCCCGCGCGCAATTGCGAGTTAGCGTGACGCCGTCGGATGATTCCGGCGGCGCTTTCGCGTGTCCGGAGTCCCCATGATTCGCCAATGCGTGATCTTCGACGTCGGCCGCGTCCTGTTCGATTGGGACCTGCGGCACCTGTTCGCCAAGCTGATCGACGACAAGGACGAGCTAGAATGGTTCGTCACGAATGTGGTCACGCCCGAATGGCATTTCCAGCACGACGCCGGCCGCCCGCTCGCCGAGATGCTGCCCGAGCTGAAGGCCGCCTTTCCGGGGCATGACGCGCTGATCGACGCCTATGCCGCGCGCTTCAACGAGACGATCCCGGGCGCGGTTCCCGGTAGCCTGGACCTGGTCAAGCGGCTGGACCGCGCGGGCGTGCCGCTGTTCGCGATCACCAATTTCGGGCACGAGTTCTGGGAAGACTTTCGCCCGACCCAGCCGATATTCGACCGCTTCCGCGATATCGTCGTGTCGGGCACCGAGAAGATGGTGAAGCCCGATCCCGCCATCTATCGCCTCGCGATCGAACGATTCGGCATCGACCCGGCGGGCGCGATCTTCATCGACGATGTCGCGAAAAATGTCGCGGGCGCCGAATCGGTCGGCATTGCGGGGCACCAGTTCATCGACGCGGCGACGCTGGAACGTGAACTAGTGAGGCGGGGCTATCTGCCGAGTTTGACTTAGCGCATCAATCGTCGAAGCGATTCGAACCAATCCCGTGAAAACTCTTCCTGCTTCTCTACCGATGCAGGAATGATGTCCGGCCCCTCGTCGAAAATTCCGACGAGTTCGGTGGCCGGAGTGCCGGTTTCGATTTTATAGGCCTTCAAGCCTCTGCCCATATCGCGCGCCATGGCTGATGGCCAAACCTTCAGACTCGCACCGTAGCAAAAGGGAATTAGGCCTTTGGGCTCCAACGCCTGTTTGCGAATTTTTTGGAGTGCCGAAAAATAGTCGGACGCCTCGGCATGATGGGTTTCGCTCCGTACCGTGCAGGTGAGCCGGCAACTGTCAGCGTCGCGATTCAGGGCGATCAGAATCTGCTCATCATCCTCGCCCCCGATCACGAAGAGCGGGTGCTGTTCCACAGCCTTATTTCTCCACACCCAACTGCGTCAGCACGAAAGCGAATTCCTCGGCATCTTCGCGCAGGGCGCCCCAGCGGCCCGATTTGCCGCCGTGGCCCGCGCCCATGTTGGTGCGCAGCAGCAGGGTCGCGTCGTTGGTCCGCGTCGCGCGGAGCCTGGCGACCCATTTGGCGGGCTCCCAATAGGTTACGCGGGGGTCGTTGAGGCCCGCCGACACCAGCATCGGCGGATAGGCCTTTGCCGTGATATTGTCGTAGGGGCTGTAGCTCAGCATATAGTCGAACGCCGCCTTGTCGGTGATCGGATTGCCCCATTCGGGCCATTCGCCGGGGGTCAGCGGCAGCGTCTCGTCGACCATCGTGTTGATCACGTCGACGAAGGGTACGCCCGCGAGCACCGCGCCCCACAGTTCGGGCGCCTCGTTGTAGATCACGCCCATCACCTGTCCGCCCGCCGAGCGCCCCTCGACCGAAATCTTGCCCGCGGCGGTATATTTCCTGGCGATCAGGCCCTTTGCGACGTCGATGAAGTCGTTGAAGGTGTTCTTGCGCTCGGTCGTCTTGCCCGCGAGATACCAGCCACGCCCCATGTCGTCGCCGCCGCGAACATGCGCGATCGCATAGACCATGCCGCGATCGACCAGGCTGAGCCGCGTCGTCGAGAAGCCCGGCGGGACGCGGTAGCCGTATGAGCCATAGGCATAGAGATGCATCGGCGCGCTGCCGTCGAGCTTCGTCCCCTTTTTGTAGACGAGCGAGGCGGGGATCAGCGTCTTGCCGTCGCGCGAGGGCAGATTAACCCGTTCGGTTACATATTGCGTCGCGTCGTAACCGGAAGGGATTTCCTGGACCTTCAGCGTCTCAAGCTTTCCGCTCGCCAGATCATAGTCATAGACGGTGTCGGGCGTGACCATCGATTCATAGTCGAGCCGCAGCTTGTCCTGATGATATTCGGGATTGTCGCCCAGCCCCGCGACATAGGTCGCCTCGGGAAATTTGATCCGGCCGGGGGTCAACGGCGCGTCATATTTGCGGATATCGACCTGGTCGAGCCCGTCCTCGCGCGCTTCGATCACGAAATAGTCACGGAAAACCGAAACGCCGGTGATGTAGCTGTGATCCGATCCAGCGATCAGCGTCTTCCACTCGCCGGGCTTCTTCACGCTCGCGGTCGCGACGCGGAAGTTCGGATGATCGTCGTTGGTGTGGATGTAGAGCGTGCCCTCGCGCTCGTCGACGCTGTACTCGCGCCCCTTCTTGCGCGCCGACACGAGCTGCATCTTCGCTTCCGGATTGTCGGCGGGCAGCAGATAGACCTCGCTCGTCTCGTTATCGCCCGTCGCGATCACGATATAATTGTCGGCCGCGGTCTTGCCGATCCCGACGCCGAAGCCGATGTCGGGTTCCTTGTAGAGCAATTTGTCGTCGGCGACCGGCGTGCCGAGCTTGTGCAGCCGGACATTGTCGGTGCGCCAATTCTCGTTCGCGAGGCCATAGAGGATGGCGTCATTGCCCGAGGTCCAGACGAGCGACGACAGCGTCCCGGGAATGACGTCGGGCAGCAGTTCGCCGGTATCGAGATTGCGGATGCGCGCCTCGAAGCGTTCGGAGCCGTTATCGTCGAACGAATAGGCCATCAGCTTGCCGTCGGGGCTGATCGACAGCTCGGCGAGGCGGAAATATTCCTTGCCCGCCGCCATCGCCACCTCGTCGAGGATCAGGACGGCATCGCCGCCCGCGACCGGCCGCCGGTACCATTTCTTATATTCGGCGCCCTCCTCATATTCGACCCAGTAAACCCAGTCGCCGTCCTTTTGCGGCACGCTGGAATCGGCCTCCTTGATGCGGCCCTTCATCTCCTGAAAAAGGGTTTCGACGAGGGCGGCATGCGGTTTCATCGCGGCGTCGAAATAGGCGTTTTCGGCCTTCACATAATCGAGGATGTCGGCGTCATCGATCGTCGGATAGCTCTGGTCGCGCAGCCAGAAATAGGGGTCGGAGAGCGTCTTGCCGTGCAGCGTCAATTCGTGCGGCCGCTTGTCGGCGACCGGCGCGGCGGGCAGGGCGGGGCTATCGGTCAATTTGCTCTCTTTCTCTTCGGCGAACGCGTCCGGGGCAGCGACAAGCGGGGTGGTAATTGCGGCCAGAAACATCCAAATAGCGCGCATGACAATCTCCCGCAGCATCGCCCCGTCGGGCAGGATTGCCTGCGATGTAGGAACAAGGAACCAGGCATGTCCAGCCCCGTCCATGCAGAACGTCTCGCCCGCGTCCGCGCCGAACTCGCCGCGCGCGGACTCGACGGCTTCGTCGTGCCGATCAGCGACGAGCATATGAGCGAATATGTCGGCGCCTATGCGCAGCGCATGGCGTGGCTGACGGGTTTCGGCGGATCGGCGGGAACCGCCGCGGTGCTGCCCGAAAAGGCCGCGGTCTTCGTCGACGGACGCTATACGGTGCAGGTGCGCGACCAGGTCGACGGATCGCTGTTCGACTATGTCAGCGTGCCGCAATCGAGCGTCGCCGAATGGCTGGGCGCCAACGTCAGCGCCGGACAGAAGATCGGTTACGATCCCTGGCTGCACGGCATCGACTGGGTGCGCGGCCTGGAAAAGGCACTGGCCGCCAAGGGAGCGAGCCTGGTGGCGGTCGAAAGCAATCCGCTCGACGCCGCCTGGGACGACCAGCCCGCGCCGAGCGACGCGGTCGTGACGGTCCACGACGTCGCGCTGGCCGGACAGAGCGCGGTCGACAAGCGCGAGGTCATCGCCGACTGGCTGAAGGCGAAGGGCATCGACACGACGGTGATGACCGCGCTCGATTCGATAGCCTGGACGTTCAACATTCGCGGCGAGGACGTCAGCCACACGCCGGTCGGGCTTGCCTTCGCGCTGCTGCACGCCGATGCGACCGCCGACCTGTTCATCGCGCCCGAAAAGGTTACCGACGCGGTGCGCGCACACCTGGGCAACAGCGTCCGGATCCACGATCGCGACGCCTTCGAAGCGGCGCTGGCGGATCTTTCGGGCAAGAAGGTCGCGGTCGACCCCGACCGCGCGGTCGCGGCGATCTTTACCGCGCTCGAAGCCGCCGGCGCGCGGATCGAGCGCCACCGCGACCCCGCAGTGCTGCCCAAGGCGATCAAGAATCCGACCGAACTCGGCGGAACGCGCGCGGCGCATGTCCGCGACGGCGTCGCGATCGCGCGCTTCCTGAAATGGATGGAAGAGGTCGCGCCGCAGGGCGGGCTGGACGAGCTGGGCGCGGCGGCAAGGCTGCGCGCGTTCCGCGACGACAGCGGCGCGCTGCGCGATCTGTCGTTCGACACCATCTCCGCCGCCGGCCCTAACGGCGCGCTGCCGCATTACAAGGTCGACGAGACGACGAACCGCGCGATCGAGACGGGCACGCTCTATCTGGTCGATTCGGGCGGGCAATATGCCGACGGCACGACCGACATCACGCGCACGATCGCGATCGGCACGCCGACCGCCGAAATGCGCCGCCGCTTTACCCAGGTGCTGAAGGGTCATATCGCGCTGGCCACCGCGCGCTTTCCGAAGGGGACGCGCGGCAGTCAGCTCGACATTCTCGCACGCCAATATCTGTGGGCCGACGGCGTCGATTATGCGCATGGCACCGGCCATGGCGTGGGCGTCTATCTGGCGGTCCACGAAGGGCCGCAGCGCATCGCGAAGCCCGCGGGCGGACAGGCGGGCACCGAGGAGCCGCTGCACGCCGGCATGATCCTGTCGAACGAGCCCGGCTATTACAAGGCGGGGCATTTCGGCATCCGGATCGAGAATCTGGTCGTGGTCGAGCCGCAGAGCATCGCGGGGGCCGAAGAGGATATGCTGGGGTTCGAGACGATCACCTTTGCGCCGATCGCGCAGAATCTGGTCGACGTCGCGCTGCTGTCGCCCGCAGAGGCCGACTGGCTCGACGCCTATCACGCCGACGTCCTGGCCAAGCTGGGCGCGGGGATGGAAGGCGAGGAGCGCGCGTGGCTGGAGGCGGCGTGCGCGCCGCTCGATCGCGCCCCCGCCGCGCTCGCGGCCTGAGCGTCCGATGACCGATATCCGCAGCGAGGTGCCGCTGGCCGATTTCCGCGTGCAGGAACGCGTGCGCGTGCGTTTCAACGAGATCGACGGCCAGAATATCGTCTTCAACGGCAATTATCTCGTTTATGCCGACATTGGCGTGACCGAATATTTCCGCGCGCTCGGCGAAGGGCAGCCCGGCCCCTATTTTCACCAATATGGTACAGACATTCGCGAGACGCATTGCGAAATCGACTATCATGCGCCCGCGCGCCTGGACGAGCTGATCACGATCGCGGCGCGAATCAGTCGATTCGGGCGGACCAGCTTTACGCTTCACTGCGGAATTTTCCGCGATTCGGAGCGGCTTACCGATATCGAGATCAGCTACGCCCATATCGACAGCGATAGCGGCCAGCCCACATCCCTGCCCGGCAGCTTTATCGCCGAAGTGCGTCGTTTCGAATCCCGGACGCCCGCGCAGGACTGAGTCGCTTTTTTCCGAATCGACCCTCTCAACCGAAACAGTCGAAAAAAAAGGGCCACCCGAAGGTGGCCCGTGAAAGTTTTGGGAGAGGATGCCTAAAAGGCAAGTGTGATATTGCACTGCACAATGAATGTTGCAACTGCGAAATGAGCATCTGCTATTGCATTTTTTGCAATCGTGAGACCGGTTGCTTGCGTTTGACGCATCCCGTGCGAGGTCATCCGATGCTCGCAATATGGGAGGACATCCCCTAAATTGGCGGCATGGGAATGTTCAACAAGATTGATGTGACGGGCGGCTTCAGCGATTTCTGGGGCTATATCCGCGAACCGCGCCCGCATCGCTGGGCGATCTGGGGCGTGGCGATCGCGCTGACCTGGCTCGTTTTTCACGGCGTATCGGAATATCTGATCCCTTATGAGAAGCCGAAGGCGCGGATCATCTATTTCGAAAATTGGAAGGCGACGCGCAGCGAAGCCGAGGTGCGGGCCGAGTGGGTCGCCCGCGCGAAGGAAACGACGCTCCGCAACGCCGAAAAGCGCGCCGAGTACCAGCGCCTCGCCAAGAGCCTGGGGGTCGAATATGATTCGACCGAGGCCGACAAGGTAACGCGCGAGACGCTGGGCGACGAAGCCGCCGCGGCCGCTGGCAAGAAGCCCGAGCCGCCGAAGACGCCGCGCTCGACGCTGGCCGAGCGTGCGGCGCGCGGTCCCGCCGGTCCGACCCAGCCCTGATGCAGCGACCGCCCGCCGACACCGACTGGATGGGGGCCGCCATCGCGCTGTCGCGGCGCGGCCGGCCCGCATCGGCGCCGAATCCCAACGTTGGCTGCCTGCTTGTCAAGGATGGGCGGGTGATCGCGCGCGGCTGGACCCAGGCCGGGGGCCGGCCGCACGCCGAAGCCGTCGCGCTGGCCGCAGCGGGTACGGCGGCACGCGGCGCGACCGCCTATGTCAGCCTGGAACCCTGCGCCCACGCCAGCGCGCGCGGGCCGGCGTGCAGCGATTCGCTGATTGCCGCGGGGGTGGCGCGCGTCGTCGTGGCGACCGAGGACCCCGACCCGCGCACCGACGGCGCGGGAATCGCGCGGCTGCGCGCGGCGGGGATCGAGGTTGTTACCCCCGTTCTGCCCGCCGAGGCGCGCGCCGCGATGGCCCCCTGGTGGACGCGGCGGGCCGAAGGGCGCCCGTTCGTCACGCTGAAACTTGCGACGTCGCTCGACGGCTGCATCGCACTGGCCGACGGGTCGAGCCGCTGGATCACCGGACC
>JAFKLT010000077.1 GCA_017309275.1 Sphingomonadales bacterium
CAGTGGAAGGCCGACGGCACGCGCGGGACGGCGGTCGCCTCGACCCTGCCGGAGGTGCCGGCGACGACAGCACCCTCCGATCCCGGGCCGGACAAGGTCGGCTACACCTATGCGGTGCCCCCGGCCCGCGCGCTCTCGATTCCCGAAGGCCCCGGCGTGCGGCTCGACGAAGGCACCCCCGACGGCCGCCTGTTTCGCCACAATCTGCTCGTCAAAAGCTATCGCTCGGCCGCGCAGCGGATCGCGCGGGCCAATGGCTTCAAATATCGCGACCCGCGCGGCACCCGCGCCTTGCGCGGCGCGATCGCCAAAATGCTGTGCTCGAAACGCGGCATGGATATCGGCGAGGACAATGTCTGCATCACCCGCGGCAGCCAGAACGGCATCCATCTGGCGTGCCAGATGCTTCTGCAGCCCGGCGACACGGTGATCGTCGAGGAACTGACCTATGAACCCGCGGTCGCGGCGATGCGCGCGCTGGGGGCAAAGGTCATCGCGGTGTCGGTCGACGAGGACGGCATCGATGTCGAGGATGTCGCGGCGGCGTGCCGGCTGCACCGTGTCCGCGCGGTGTTCGTGACGCCGCACCACCAATTTCCGACCACCGTCGTCATGCGGCCCGAACGCCGCCTGCGACTGGTCGAGCTTGCCCGCCAGAATGGGTTTGCGATCATCGAAGATGATTATGACCACGAATTCCACTTCGAATCGCAGCCGCACCTGCCGATCGCATCCTATGCGCCGGGACAGGTCATCTATGTCGGGTCGATGTCGAAACTGTTGCTGCCGACGCTGCGCCTGGGCTTCGCCGTCGCGCCGCGCCCGGTCGTCGACGCGATCGCGCATCATGTGTCGCTGACCGACGGCATGGGCAACGCGCTGGAGGAAGAGGCAGTGGCGCAATTGATCGCCGAGGGCGAGCTGCAACGGCATGTGCGAAGCGCGCGCCAGATCTATGCCGAACGGCGCAGCGCCTTTTCGCGCAATCTGGACGCGGTCTTCGGCGATCTCGTCGACTATCGCACGCCCGACGGCGGCCTTGCCTTCTGGCTTCGCTTTCGCACCGATATCGAAAGGCTGGAGGAGCGCGCCGCCGCAAGCGGGCTGCTGTTCGCGCCGTCGCAATCCTATCGGCAACGCGACAGCGCCCCCCGGGGTCTGCGCGTCGGCTTCGCCAGTCTGGATGCGGGCGAGCAGCTTGCCGCCTTGCGCTTGCTGCGGTCGGCAGTGCCATAGCGCGTAAAAGGGAACAGGAATGACGAACAACCCGCCAAAGAATGGCGCGACCCGACGTAGTTTCGTGAAGCTGCACCGCTGGCTCGGCCTGGGCGCCGCAGCCATCTGGCTGGTACAGGCGTTGACCGGCATCCTGCTGGCCTTTCATTTCGAGGCCGAGGACGCGATGCTGACGACACGGCACCAGCCGACCGACCTTGCCGCGATCGAGCGGCGGATCGACGGGCTCGCGGCCGCCGGCGGCAATGCGCAGGTCAGCTGGATCTGGACGACCGCGGGGCTGGCCGATCGCTACATCATCCTGTTCGACGGTACCGATGGCCACAGCCGAAAGGCCTATATCGACGGCGCCGGCGCGATCTTGCGCGAGCGCCCGGCGGATCAGTACAGCTTTCTGGGCCTAATGCGCGAGGTTCATCTGACGCTCGTCGCCGGAACGGCCGGGCACTGGATCCTCGCGGTGAGCGGTCTGCTGCTCTTCACCAACCTGGTCTTCGGGCTGGTCGTCGCCTGGCCGCGTCGCGGCCAATGGCGCCACGCGCTCCGCCCGCGCAGCCGCCGGGGGTCGACCGCCGGCTTTTACGGCTGGCACAAGGCGCTGGGCCTGTGGGCGGGCATTCCGGCGCTGGTCATCGCGGGGACGGGCAGCTTGATCCTGTTCGAGGAACAGGTTCGCCACCTGGTCGGCGCGGAGGAGGTGAGCCTGCCCGCCAATCCGGCCACCGGCAATGCCGTGGGCTTCGCGGCGGCCGCGCGCGCGGCGGTCGCCGCCATTCCCGGCAGCCGCTTCGTCGGCACGACCATACCGTCGACGGCCGACGCCAGCTATTATGCATGGGTCCGCGCGCCGGGCGAACTCTATCGCGGCGGCTATGGCGGCAGCCTCGTCATCGTCGACGCCAACGACGGCAGCATTCGCGGCGCCTGGCCCGCGACCGAGGCGGGTTTCGGACAGGCGCTCGTCGGATCCTTCTATCCGCTCCACACGGGCGAAAGCCTGGGGATCGCCGGGCGCATCCTGACGCTCGCCGTCGGCGCGTGGCTGGTCGTCACGATCATTCTCGGGCTGCTGCTCTGGTGGCGGCGGCGCGGCGCGACGTCGTAGGCGCGGGCATCGCGCCCGCCATATTTACCCTTCGTACCTTCCACTTACCCAAAGACCCTGCTGACCACCCCGCCCCTTTATGCTGTGTTTGCAAAGGGCGGATTCGGCGCATCAGGCGCCGGCTTGGTCGTTTCAAATAGGGAGGTCATGACGATGCAGAAATTCACGATGAAGCTATGGACGGTCGCGGCGGGCGCTGCGGCCGCGACGACGATGGCGGTGCCGGCCGGCGCCATGGCCGACCCCAATGCGCCGACGTCTCCGGCCCCCAGCGAGTTCGTCTATCCGACGGGTTTCGACAAGGCGCTGTCGCTGATGCTTGCAGGCGAAGGCGGCGAAAACGGCATCGGCTCGCACCGCGTCTGGCCGACGCTGTCCTTCCCCGCGCTCACCACCGAACAGATCAACAAGGCGCTGACCGGTAACACGCTCGCGATCGCCTATCACTATGCGCACCAGTATAGCGCGGACGGCAAGGTCGGCGGCTACAACATCCGTTACGACCCGGTCGACGTCAAGAAATGCCCCAAGAAGGAAATCCCCGGCGACGGCTTCCTGCTGTACGAGGGCGTGTGCAGCGCACAGGTCAACGAACCCGTCACGGGGACGTGGAAGGCCGAGGACAACAAGCTTTGCGTCGACATCGCATGGGCGGGCAAGACGCAGATCACTGGCTGCTATACAATGTTCTTCGTGATGGATAGCGTCGCCATGGTGAAGCCCGACGGCACCGTTTCGGGCAAGGCGCATGCCCTTAAAAAGGGTGCGGCGCCCGACATGTAGCGACGGCGAAGGACGTAATTTGCTGATCTGTATCCCCGATATCCTGACCGGCGACCAGCTTTCCAGGCTGGTCGCCCTGATGGACAAGCAGCGGTTCATCGACGGACGCGAAACCGCTGGCTGGGCCGCTGCCGGGGTGAAGGAAAACAAACAGGTCGCCGGCACTTCCAAAGACTATGCCGCAATGCAGGCGATGGTTTCGGAAGCGCTGGCGGCCAATCGTTTTTTCGCGATGGCCGCGATGCCGCGCGCGATGCGCCCGATCCTCTTCAGCCGCTATACCGCCGGCATGGGCTATGGCCCGCATGTCGACAATGCCCTGATGGGCGAGGCGCCCCAGACGCGCATCGATCTGGCCTATACGCTGTTCCTGTCCGACCCCGAGAGCTATGAAGGCGGCGAGCTGGAGATCGACGAGCCCGCGGGCACGCGCGCCTTCAAGTTGCCCGCCGGCGCCGCGATCCTCTATCCCGCCAATTCGGTGCACCAGGTCGCAAAGGTGACTTCGGGACAGCGCGACGTCGCGGTCGGCTGGATCCAAAGCCTGGTGCGCGAGGCCGACAAGCGGCGCGTCCTGTTCGAGCTCGAAAATCTGCGCGCGACGATGTTCGCCGAAAGCGGAAAGACGGCGGCCTTCGACACGCTGACGCGCAACACCAGCGACCTGTGGCGCATGTGGGCCGAAACCTGACGCCGCTCTCGCCGTAGCGCCCTATCGATTCCCTATAGCATCGCCATGACCTGGCCCGCGGCGCGATATGCCTCGTGCATCGCGTGCGCCATCGCCATCTCGCCCTGCAATTCCGAATGCGCGAAGACGATGCGCCCGTGCGGCTGGCGGATGACGTCGGACGGCGGCGGCGCGCCGTTGCGTCCCATGTAAAAACCCGGCTGCGGCGCGATATAGGCGTGGCCCCAGCGGTTAAGGACGATCCCCGCGATGTCGCGGCGTGCATCGAATCCCGCGGCGGCGAAGCCCGCGGTCAACTGTTCGCGAAGCTGTCGTTCGAAATCGGCATAGCTCGTCGCGAACAGCCGCGCCCGCGCCGCAGGCCCCTGCGCCGGTCCCGGCAGTTCGGGGTGCAGGAACGGAATATAGAATGTCAGGACGGTCGGGTCGTCGGGCGTGAAGGCCTTCGCCTCGCCCATCGCGACGTTGCGCCGGATCGACGTCTGCCAACCCAGCGCCTCGAACCAGCGCGTGTTGGTGAAACCCAGCTTGTCAAAGAAGCGCCAGTTGCGGAGCGCCACATTGGCGACCATCACCGGGCCGTAGTGAAATTCGGCATAGGCGGCGCGGTGGCCGTCGGGCAGGTCGGCGACGATGTTGCGATTCACCCAGCCGCCCGATGCCATCACCACCGCCTTCGCACGAACGCGGCGCACCTTGCCCTCGCGGACATAGCTGACGATCGCATGGTCGGCCGTTGCCGCGTCGCCGGGATGCCGGACGTCGATCGCGGTCGACCCGCTGCGGATGCGGATCTTGTTGCCCGGACGGTCGAGCTTCGCCGCGTCGATCGTGCCGCCGATCGGCGCCAGGCTGCCCTCGCCCGTCGTCCGGATCGCGCCGGGGATCATCCGTTGCAGCATGATCCGCATGAAGGCGGTGTTGCCGCCGGGGAAGGAGACCAGCCCGATGTCGGGCGACGAAATGACCTTGCCCTTGATCGTCGTGCCGGGAAGCCGCAGACGATGCGCGGCATAGCCGGAGATGGCGTTGCCGCACATGCCGTAATTGCCGACCGCGATGCCGGGGTCGATATAATTGCGGACCTCGGTGCCATAGCCGAGCTTGTCGAGCAGGTCGTAATAGGTGATCGTGTCGAGCCACGCCTCCGGGTTCGATACCCCCGACAGCACGTCGCGGCGATCGGCGACGAAATCGTCCAGTTCCTTCTGCGCCTTCGCGGGCCACGGCGTGTTCGCGAAACCGTCGGTCGTCGGATTGGCGACCCAGCCCTTGCCGGGAAAATGATAGCCGGTGGCATAGGCCTTTTCCCACGCCGGGGCCATCGGACCGAAATGATAGTCGGTCAGCTCATATTTCTCGGCCCCGCCGCCCAGCGGTTCCAGCTCATATTGGGTCGGCAGGCCGAACTCGCCATAATAGTCGGTGAAGATGTCGTAGGTGCCCTCGCCGAAGCTGCCGCGGACATAGCCCGGGCGCGGCACGATGGCGCCGTTCGATCCCTGCGGCGCGATCAGGCGGCGGCCGTCGACGTCGAACTCGTTCTGCTTCGCCTCGCCGCCGACCACCGGATGATTGTCGAGCAGCAGGCAGGTCGCGCCCGCCCCGGCGCGCTTCGCGAATTCATAGGCGGCGGTCATGCCCGAAAAGCCGCCGCCGACGATAACCAGATCGAAATCCTCGTCCACCGGCTTCGCCGACGGATCGGGATAGCGCCGGTCGCGGATGCCGTGCGCGGCGTCGACCACCGCCTGCGTGTTGCCGTTCGACCAGGCGTAGTCGCCGACGCCGCCAAAGCCGGTCCACGACGATCCCGACGGCGCCCAGGGGCCGCCGCTGTCGCCGCCCGCGCCGCTGCCACAGCCCGCGACGAGCGCGGCACCGCTCGCCGCCAGCGCGCCGTTGAAGAAATCGCGCCTCGTGATGCGGCTGCCCATGCCGAGCAGTTCGTCGTCCCGCTGTCCGCTCATCGTCTTGCCTCTTCCTTCGCGCGCGTTTCAAGAAAACGGCGGCCGGGGATGTCCCGGCCGCCGCCCCATGAAGACCTTGGCCGTTCCTCCGGCTCAGAACCGATAGGTCAGCGTCCCCTGCACCGTGCGCGGCTCGCCGTTGGCGCACGACCCGAAGGCCGAACAGCCCGGATAATAGCGTTCGTCGAACAGGTTCACGGCATTGAACTGCAGCGTCCACGCCTTGTAATCGAAGGCCGCCAGCGCATCGACCAGCGTGTAGCTGGGCGATGTCACGATGAACGCGCCGCTCCGCGACGTTTGCTTGCCCTGATAGCGTACGCCGCCGCCCAGGCGCAGCTTCACGTCGCTGGTCAACTCCACCGTCTTGGTACCGAAGAAGCTGGCCGTATATTTGGGAATGCCGGCGGTCTGAAAATTCTCGCCCGAAAGCTCGGCCGTCGCATAGGAGAAGGACGCGACCAGCGACAGGTCGTCCTGCAAATTATGGTTGGCCTGAAACTCGACACCGCGCGATTTCTTGGTGCCGGTCTGCGTCTGGAGAAACGGATTGAGCGGATCGGTCCGCAGGGCGTTGTTTTCCTCCAGGTCATAGAGCGACACGCGCAGCATCGTCGACCGGAGCGGCTGCCACTTGACGCCGATTTCCTTCTGCTTGCCCACAAGCGGCACATAGGTCAGGCCGAGCTGGTTCTGGCCGACGATCGGCAGGAAGGACTCGGCATAGCTGATGTAGGGCGCCAAGGTCGGCGTGGCGTTGATCGTCAGGCCCGCACGCTTGGTCGTCTTGTTCGTCGCCTCCAGCGGCTTGGCGGTTTCCTTGCGCCGATAGCGGTCGTGACGGACGCCGACGACAAGCGATGCGATCTCGCCGAAATCGATCTGATCCTGGACATAGAAGCCCGTCTGTTTCAGCACTTCGGTCGTGGTCCCGCCGAAAACGGGCGTGATGCCGGTCCCATAGACCGGATTATAGACGTCGATCGTGTCGATCCCGCCGATAAAGACCTGTTGATAGGCGTTTTTGAAATAGGAGTAGTCGACACCGGCCACAAGCTGGTGCGAGATCGACCCGGTATCGAACTTGAACAGCAGGCTGTTGTCGGTGTTGAAGACGTTATATTTGACGTCGATCGCATACAGGTTGCGCGGTACGCGCGTGGTGCCGGCGGGGAAGAACGGATCGAGCGGGCCCGAACCGAAATAGGTTGCGAGATAATATTCCGCCTGCTGGGTATTGGCCCAGGTATAACGGTTCGAACTGCGGAAGGTGAGCGCGTCCGAGAGCTCGTGCGTCGCCAGCAGGCTGACCGCGGTATATTCCTTGTCGCCCTTGTTGATCCCCGGCTCGCCGAAGAAGCGCGAATCCGGGATACGCTGGCCGGGCAGCGCATAGATCGACCCGACCAGCGGGACGATGTTGTAGTTCGGCGGGTTCTTGTCGTGCTGATAGATGCCGATCGCGGTGATGTCGGTGCGCTCGGTCGGCTTCCAGGTCAGGGCGGCCTGAGCAAGGACGCGATCGTTGGGCGTATAGTCCATCCGCGAGTCGGAATCGCGCACGACGCCGACGAAACGCGCGGCCAGCGTATCGCTCAAGGGCCCGGTGATATCGACGACCGCTTCCTTGCGGTCGAAGGTGCCGTAGCTGACGCTGGCGCTGCCGCCGAATTCGAACTGCGGGCGCTTGCTCTGCATGTTCGTGACGCCGCTCGCGCTTCCCGAGCCATAGAGCACGGACGCCGGGCCGATGAGAACCTCGACCCGCTCCAGCGTATTGATGTCGACGCGCGGCATGAAAACAAAGCCGTAATTGCGCTTCAGGCCATCGACATACAGAACCGATTCATGCCCGCGGATGGCATTGAAATCGCCACGCGAGTCATCCCCGCCCGTCGCGCTCGATACACCGGCCGTATAGAGCAGCGCTTCGCGAATATTCTGCGCGCCGCGGTCCTGCATTTCATCGACCGTAATGACCTCGATCGCCTGCGGGATGCGCAGGATGGGGGTGTCGGTCTTGGTCGCAGTCGTCGCAGTGGTTCCGGTGACGACGATATCGGAATGATCGGCCGGCTCGGACTGGGCATATGCCGGCTGCGCGCATGCCAGCGCCAGCAGCGATACCCCGATCGACCCACGCATCACCGCCGCACGATGTAGACAAACGCGCATCATAACGCCCCCTTCTCTTTCTGTTGATCTAGCCCTGAATCCCTCGGTCGTCTTCAATCTGTCATGCGACTGTAGATTGCTTGAAAATCTGTGGTTGCCCCAAATCGGGTAAATGCGGACTATGATGGGTGGATTTTCCGTTCCCCAACGCGCTTACCCGCAGGTATCCGCGACAAAATCGACCTTCGGAGCCGCCGCGATACATCGGCGCATGGTATCGGACACCACCAAAACTGCAAGATTTTATCTCTATTTTTGGACATTTTAGTCTCTATATGGAGATGAATTGCAGGGGAGAGATCGATGCTGCCGCTATTGGACGGGGTCCGGATTATCGAGGTCGGCGCGGTCGTGCTTGGCCCCTATGCCGGTCAGATTCTGGCCGACCTGGGTGCCGAGGTGATCAAGGTGGAGGCGCTCGACGGCGACATCGCCCGCAATGCGCACCCTGCGGGTCCGGGCGGCGGCGCGCTGTTCCTCAACAATAATCGCAACAAGCGCATGCTCGCGATCGACCTCAAGAAGCCGGAGGGGCGCGCGGCGCTCGCCCGGCTGATCCGCACCGCCGACGTCTTTTTCCACAATATGCGCGTCGACGCGGCCGAACGGCTGGGCCTTGGCTTCGACGCGGTGGCAGAGGTGAATCCCCGAGTCATCCATTGCGCGGCGATCGGCTTCGGCCAGCGCGGCCCCTATCGCGACCGACCGGCCTTCGACGACATCATCCAGGCGGCCAGCGGCCTGGCCGGGATCGACGCCGCTTCGGGCGGCGACCCCCGCTTCGTGCCCACGGTCCTCGCCGACAAGGTCGCGGCGCTGCACGCCGTGTACGGCATCCTCGCCGCCCTCGTCGCGCGCGCGAACGGCCGCACGGGGCCGATCAAGGTAGAGGTGCCGATGTTCGAGGCGCTGGCCGCCTTCCTGTTGAACGAGCATCTTGCGGGCGCGACCTTCGCCGCCGACGGCGCGCTCGGCTATCCGCGCATCCTCTCCCCCAACCGCCGCCCGTTCCGTACCGCCGACGGATGGATCGCGGTGCTGCCCTATACCGAACGGCAGTGGCGATCATTCCTCACGGAGGTCGGGCGCGGCGACATTGCGGAAGAAGGCTGGTTCGCCGATCCACGCGAACGCCCCGCGCATATCGACGAACTTTACGCGATCGTCGCGGAAAGCCTGCCCGCGCGATCGACCGCCGTGTGGCTCGAAACGCTTGCGGCGCGCGACATCCCCTGTTCGGCGGTCCCCGACCTGCCCGGGCTGCTCGACGACCCGCATCTGGCCGAGATCGGCTTCTTCGATGTCCCGGACGGCTATCCCGAGGGCATCAAGCGCGCCCTGCCCCAGCCGGTGCTGTTCGACGGCATCCCCCCCGCCCCCGACATCGCGCCCCGCGCGCTGGGCGCCGACAGCCGCGCGCTGCTACAAGAGGCCGGGTTCGACCAAAGCGAAATCGACGTGCTGGTCCACTCAGGGACCATCGCCGCCGCGTGATCGGACGCGCCGACAGCGGCGGCGCGGTGCAATCAACGACGGCCTAGTGAAAATGCTGAAGCAGGAAGGCGGCCGCCCGCTCGCGCACCTGTGCAGCATAGTCGCTTCGGTATGCATGGTCGCTCGACATGGCGAACCCGTGATCGGCCCCCTCATAGGAATGGATTTCGAGTATGCGCCCCAAGCGATGCCCCTCTGAGCGCAACTCTTCCATGTCCTTCGCAGGCGTTAAATGGTCGGCGGTGCCATAGTGGAACTGAGATGGCGCAATCATGCGCCTGTACAAATCCATGCCCTGTGGGCGGCTCGTGGAAATGCCGCCGTCGCCACCGAAATTGTGAAGTGCGACATGGATACCCACCAGGACGCCAAGTTCGTCGCGATTGGGAGTGTCGTTCCACAACAGGCCACAATATCCGCCTCCGCAATAGCCGACCAATGCGATCTGTCCCTCACCTCGGCCAATCCCTTCCTCTCGCATCTGCGCGAGGCCCGCACGCGTGTCCTCGATATAGCGATCGCCGAAGCCTCGCCCCGTCAACGTCGAACGTGGGATGGTGGTCGGATCGGGCTCGCGTGTCGTGGGATTGGCGGCGAAGGCAACGAAACCTAGGAGCGCCAGCCAATCGACCGTGTCGCGGACGTCGACCGGCAGACCTGCATTGCCGTGCATCACCGTCACGACGGGCGCGTGACGACGGCTCGTTCGGTAAGCGACATAGCCTTCGATCCGGGCACCGTCGCGAGAATAGCCATAGTCGCGACGAACAAGGTGGCGGCTTGACGAGAGTTCATGCGCGCGGGCGACCAGCGGAGCGGCAAACGCCGCACCGACGAACGCGCGACGGCTGATGCGATCACACCCGTCAAACAGGCACATGGAACCTCATCATCAAATGCGGCGGGCAAAGTTTTGGGGTAGCGCCGCTTCCACCCGCCCCGATCGAAGCGAACTTTACGAAGCACAGGGTTCGCGTTCAAACGGCGCTCGACCAAAGCGGCAATAGCGTCGCCCAAAGCGACAAGTTCAAGCTGCTCCAACCGTGCCGATCGCGCGGGGGCCTTGGAAACACGCCCTGATCGGTGCGCAGCTTGGTTCGGAAATGGCGCGCCCGGCAGGATTCGAACCTGCGACCACCCGCTTAGAAGGCGGGTGCTCTATCCAGCTGAGCTACGGGCGCGTGCACAGGGCTATGGGCAGCGCGAATAGCGTGGTTTGCCTCGGCCGCAAAGCGCGTTAAGCAGCGTCTTGCGATGATCGATGCTCCCACCCCTTCCGCAACGCCTGCGCATGTCCGCGCGGGTACGATCCGGCACTTTCGCTATTACGACCTCGTGATGGCGGCGTTCGTTGCCGTACTGCTGCTCAGCAACATCATCGGGGCGTCCAAACTTTCGATGGTGGGCGGCCTGACCTTTGGTGCGGGCATCCTCTTCTTTCCGATCAGCTATGTCATCGGCGACGTGCTAACCGAGGTTTATGGCTATGCGCGCGCGCGCCGGGTGATCTGGACGGGTTTCGCAGCCTTGCTGTTCATGGCTTTGATGAGTTGGATCGTGCTCGCCATGCCGCCCGCACAGGATTGGTGGTGCAGCGGGACCGAGAGTCTGGCGCTGAAATCGGGCGAGGCGGGCGGAACCGGTACGATCTGTCAAGCGACCTATGAAAGCGTATTCGGCGCGGCGTGGCGCATTGTTCTTGCATCGATAACCGCCTTCTGGGCCGGCGAGTTCGTGAACTCCTATGTCCTCGCGCGCATGAAGCTAGCGACTGAGGGACGTCATTTATGGATGCGCACGATCGGATCGACCGTTGTAGGCCAAGGCATCGATAGCCTGATCTTTTATCCCATCGCCTTTCTCGGCATCTGGGAAACCGAACAGGTATTGCTGGTGCTTACCACCAATTGGGCGATGAAAGTTGCATGGGAGGCCGCGCTGACCCCGGTAACCTATGTGGTAGTTGGTGCGTTGAAGCGCCGCGAGGGTGTCGACGTGTTCGATGAAGGCACCGACTTCAACCCCTTCGGCGCCAAAGTCTGAGTATCCCGAGGTTTTATTTTCATGACGTTGATAGAATTGGCTTCGCTGTTCGAGGCCCGCAAACTCTCGGTCATCGAGGCGACGGGCCTCGATAAGGATGCGCTTCACATCTACTTCGGGATGGCGCTGTTCCTGGTTATCCGGCTTGTATGGCGCGGGCGCGGCGGGTGGGTCGCGGCGTGGCTGGCGGTGCTGGCCATGGCTTGCGGCGGCGAATTGCTCGACATGACCGCTGAATATGGCGGATCGGCGATTCAGCCCGATGCCGCGCACTGGCACGACATCTGGAACACGATGTTCTGGCCGACGGTGCTGCTGTTCGTCGGGCGCTGGCTGCAACCGGCACCGAAAGCGCCGGCCGAGGCGAAGCCCGAGTTAGGCGAGTACGCCGAGAGCCGCCTCGAACAGGCGTAGTCCGTCGGTGCCGCCGTGCGCGCGGTCGATCGCGCGTTCGGGATGCGGCATCATACCCAGAACATTGCCCGCATCGTTCAGCACGCCCGCGATGTCGCGTGCCGATCCATTGACGCTGTCGGCATAGCGGAACGCGACGCGCCCCTCGCCCTCGATCCGGTCCAGCGTCTCGGCGTCGGCGAAATAATTGCCGTCATGGTGCGCGACGGGGATATTGATCGCCTCGTCGGAGCCATAGGCCGCGGTGAACATCGACTGGCTGTTGGCGACGGTGAGCGGCACCGTGCGGCAAACGAAGTTCAGCCCCGCATTGCGCATCAGCGCGCCCGGCAGCAATTGCGCTTCGGTCAGCACCTGAAAGCCATTGCATACGCCAAGCACCGGCACCCCCCGCCCTGCGGCATCGGACACCGCACGCAGGATCGGCGAACGCGCGGCCATCGCACCCGAACGAAGATAGTCGCCATAGGAAAAGCCGCCGGGCAGCGCGATGAAGTCGACGCCGTCCGGCAGTTCGCTCTCGCGGTGCCAGACCATCGCGGGTGCGCGCCCGGTGACCTGTTCGAGCGCGACGGCCATGTCGCGGTCGCAATTGGAGCCGGGAAAGACGATGACGGCGGTCTTCATGGGCGTGGCTCCCTGTCCTGCGCTCAGGCGCGTTCGATACGATAGTTTTCGATCACCGTGTTCGCGAGCAGCTTTGCGCACATCGCGTCGAGATCGGCATCGCTGGTGCTGTCGGCGACATCGAGTTCGATGAACCGCCCCGCGCGAACGTCCGCAACGCCGCCAAAACCCAGCCCTTCGAGCGCGTGATGGATCGCCTTGCCCTGCGGGTCGAGAACCCCCGGCTTGAGCGTCACATAGACATTCACTTTCATCGGGGCGGACCTTTGCTTGCGAGGGTCGGAAAACGGGTTGGGAAATATGGGCGCGCCTATGCCCGCGAATCATTTTGCGGGCAAGGGGCGTGCCCACGAAAATGCCGCTTTTCAGATTGCGAACCAGTCGCAACTTTCTTGTTGCGAATTCGTCGCACTATTCCTAGATGAGGATTGTTGAGAAGGATTCGCACATGGTCGTCTGTGTCTGCAACGCAATAAGGGAACGTGATCTGCGCGATGTCGCGCGGGACGGCCAATTGCGGTGTGCAAAGGCCGCCTATGCGCAATTGGGTCGCAAACCCAAGTGCGGACAGTGCCTGCCATTCGCTCGCAATATCATCAGCGACGTCGCCGCGACCGCCTGATTTTCCTCGGAAATCCGCCATTTTCGACCTTGGCCTGATCGGGCCTGGGGGGTATAATGCTGCCCGTTATTCCCACCAGAAAAGAACAGGACATACCGATGAAGGGCGACGCAAAGGTCATCGATTTTCTCAACGAAGCGCTCAAGAACGAGCTGACCGCGATCAACCAATATTGGCTGCATTATCGCATGCTCGACAATTGGGGCGTCGCACGCCTCGCGCATTTCGAGCGTGAAGAGTCGATCGACGAGATGAAGCATGCCGACAAGCTTGCCGACCGCATTCTCTTCCTGGGCGGCCTGCCCAACTTCCAGCTTCTCGGGCGCCTGCGCGTCGGCGAGACGGTCGAAGAGATACTGAGGGCCGACCTGGCGATCGAAGAAGAAGCCATCCCGCTGCTGAAGGACGCGATCGCGCACAGCGAAAGCGTGCGCGACTATGTGAGCCGCGACCTCTTCTCCGACATCCTCGAAAGCGAGGAGCATCATGTCGACGAACTCGAAAAGCAGTTCGAGATGATCGAGCGCATGGGAATCGAAAACTACATTCAGCTCCAGTCGAAGCCGGTCAGCGACGATTGATCGGCGTGTCGATGTCGATCCGGCTTCTGCCGGACCGACAAGAAGCACGGAAAACCAAGGGTTTTTGGAGGCGCTTTCGGGCGCCTCTTTTTTCGCTTGTATTTGCGAATAATTCTCAATAGCACAGTCGGGCAGTCCCCTCCTGCCGGCCGCTGCATCTTCAAGCTGCATCAAAGCGGCCGGCATCTTTTTCGGCCCCGGAGCGGGACCAAGCCAACGGGTCGATAAGCGGGAGGCTTCATGCAGAGCAGCGAACTGGTCCGGAAATTCACCGAGCAACCGTTGGTTCGCGACCTGCCCGTCGATGCGGCCCAGGCGGTTCTCGCGCTCCGCTATTGCATCCTTTGCCGCCGCAGCGAACGCGATCCGATGCCCGAACTCGAGCGGCGCTGGGGCAATATCCTGGCTGCGCGGCGCTATCGCCTAGTGGTCGAAGCGATCGGCCATATCTGGCCCGACCCCTTCGCCGTTGCCCCGCCCTGTTGCCCGCGCATCAGCTTCGACGAAGCCCTGCTTGCGGACATCGTCATCGCGGCCGGCGCGCGCGACCGGGTGCAGTTCGACTGCCTGACCGGCGAGATGCTGGGCAGCGACGCGCGCGAGATGCTGTTCGTCGCGCTGGAGAATTTCGTCCGCGCCCGCGCGCCGGGGCGTGTCGGCGGGCTGTAGCGCCAGCCGTTATTTCCCCGCCTTGTCGCTGACCGCCTTGATCACAAGCGCCCTGTCGTCGGTCAAATACCGTTCTGCCAGTGCCTGCAGTTCCGCGGGCGTCGCGGCCTCGACGATCGCGATGCTCTTGCGGCTGCGGTCCAGCCGCGCCTCCTGGCTCGACGCTTCGGAGACATAGGGCAGCCAATAGCTGTTCTCGCGCCGGGCCTTGGTCATGCTTTCCAGCAACGGCTTGCGCGCGCGATCGAGCAGATCGGCATCGACCGGCTTGTCGCGGAGTTCCTTGGCGATCGCAAAGATCGCCGCGCGCGTCGTGGCGACATCCTTATAGTCGACATTGCTCGCCGCGAAGAGGTGACCATAGCCGGGAAATTCGTCCGACAGACTCGCACCCGCGCCAGGGCTATAGCTCTCACCCAGCTTCTCGCGCAGCTCCTCTGTCAGCATGAGCTGCATGACGCGCGACAACAGGTTCAGCCGCATCGTTTCGGTCAGGTCGCTATCGTCGCGCGCCGACCAATAGACGCGCACCTCGGCCTGCTCGGCCGGCCCCTTGTGGATCAGCGTGCGCTCGCTGCGGTCGGTCGCATAGTCGCGCACGCGCGCCGCCGGGCGCGGGTCGAACGCCGCGCGGCGCTCGGGCAATGCGCCCAGCGTCGCCGCAATCGCGTCGATCGCCGCCTGCTCGTCGATGTCGCCGACGACGCCGACCTCGATCGCGCCATGCTCCAGGCTGTCCGCGACCGCGGGCTTCAGCTTGTTCCAGTCGAGCGCCATCATCGTTTCGAGCGACGGGGTCTGCGCCCGCGGGTCATTGTTCGCCAGGATGCCGCCTGCGTCGCGCCCCAGCACGGCCGCGGGCGTCGCATCGTTTGCGGCATATTGCTGCGGCAGCACGCGGCGCAGCAGCGCAAGGCCGTCGGCGCGATAGCCCGGATGCGTCAGATAGGCCGCCATCAGCTTTGCCTGCAGCGCGAAATCCTCCGGCGAGGTCAGCGCGCTGCCGCCGAACGCGTCGGTGGCCGATCCAAAGCTGGATCCCACCGTCTTGCCCGCCAGGATGGTGCGCAGGTCGTCGAAGCTGTGCGCCTCCAGCCCGCCGACGACGAACGACCCCATCAGCGCGACCTTCGTCGGATCGTCGCGCGTTGCGAGCAGATTGCCCCCGTCGACGCGCAGCGACAGATAGACGCGGTCCTTCTGGAAATCGGTTTTCTTGATGTTGAGCATCACATTGTTCGCAAAGCGGATACGGCGGATGCCCAGGTCGTCGATGCGGGTGTCGCTGACCACCTTCCCCGGCGTGCCGAAATCATCGTAGGCGAAGGCCGCACTTTCGGCCTGCGTCGGGGCCGTCACCGCGACCTGCTGCGACGCCTGGAGCGCCGCGAGGATCGCGTCGGTACCGCCCTCGATCGGCTTCTTGACCGCGACCCGTGCCAGCGGAGCGCTGAACCCCTCGGTCCGCTTGCGAAACGCCGCGGTGACCGTGTCGGCGTTCAACGTCGGGGCGGCCGCTTCGAACAAGGCCTGCCCGGTCTCCGGACGGGTAAAGACGAAATCGCCGTCGGCGGCCTCGATCAGCGCATCGGCAAGGCCGTCGCTGCGGCGCGTTGTCACGCCGGCCACGGCATTCTTGAACGCGGTACGCCGGTTGGCGAGCTGTTCGTTGACCTCTGCCTGGGTGAAGCCGAATTGCGTGGCGCGGCGCAGTTCCTGCTCGACGAGCGCGAGCGCCTCCTTCCACGCGCCCTCCTTGGCGACCGCGCCGATCGTGATCTGGTCGAAAACCTTCCAGCCCTCGGCGTCGTTGAAATAGCCCGCGAAGATGGGCGAATTTTCCTCCAGCGCGATCTTCGCCAGGCGGCGCCCGACGATCGCCTCGCCGATTTCCTCTGCCAGGTTGCGCGCGCGCTTCGCCTTGGTATCCGGTTCGATCACCCACGGCCGGAAGGCGGCGACGGTCACCGAATCCTGGATCGCGGGGTCGACGAAATCGTCGGCCGCGGCCGCACGCTTGTAATCGAGATTGCCGATGTCGGGATCCGCCCCGGCGGGCCCCCGGCCCTGCCAGTCGCCGAAGCGCGCCTTGACCTTGGCCTCCATCGCCGCCGGATCGAAATCGCCGACCATCACCAGCGTCGCCCGCTCGGGCCGATAATAGCGATCGTAGAGGTCGCGGATGCGCGCCGCCGGCGCGGTCCGGATCACCTCTTCGGTGCCGACCGGAATGCGGTTCGCGACCTTCATCCCCTGCATCTGAAAGTCGAGCTGATCGATCAGGCTGCGAAGCTGATAGGTGTCGCGGGCGCGCCGTTCGGACAGGATGATGCCGCGCTCGCGGTCGACCGCGGCGGGATCGATCGTCAGTTCACCGGCGGTCTCGCGCATCAGCATCAGCCCGGTGTCGACCAGATCGTCGGAGGCGTTGGGCAGGTCGAGCTTGTAGACTGTCTGGTCGAAGCCCGTCGACGCATTGGTGTCAGCGCCAAAGGCCAAGCCCTTGCGTTCGAGCAGCTTGATCATCTCCCCTTCCGGGACGTTCTTCGACCCGTTGAATGCCATATGCTCCAGGAAGTGGGCCAGCCCGCGCTGATCCTCGGCCTCGGCAAAGCTGCCGACGTCGAACCGCATGCGCAGGATCACGCTGTCCTTGGGCGTGCTGTTCTTCAGCAGCGCATATTTCATCCCGTTCGGCAGGACCCCGAAGACGATGTTTCGATCGACCGGCACGTCGCTGGCGGCGAAATTCCAGGCCTTGGCCGCGACGCTCTGCGGATTGACCGTCGTGGTGACGGCGGGTTTCGCCTTCTCCTTCGCAAAGGCCGGCGAAGCGCTGACGGCGAGGAGAATCAGGGGCGACAGCGCGGTCGAGGCACGCCGGAGCAGGTTGGTCTTCATCGGTCCGGTTTGGCCTTCGCCCGAGGGGCGGTCAAGCCACGCTCAGGCGATGCGGCCCACGCTTTCGACAGACGACGTTTCGACGCGATCAACGGCCTTGGCCGCATAGAGCGCGCGGTCGGCGGTTTCGAACAGCTTGCGGCTGGTCGTCCCGTGCACGGGCCAGCTCGCGACGCCGATGCTGGCGCCGACACGAATAGCGCGCCCGTCGATCCGATAGGGCGCGGCGAGCGCGGCCAGGATATGGTCGGCCAGCGCGGTCGCGAGGAGCGGCGATCCTGCCGGCGCGAGGATCGCGAACTCGTCGCCGCCTTGCCGTGCCACCATCGCATCGTCGCCGCACGCCCGCATCAGCCGCGCCGCGATCGCGCAGAGCAGCTGGTCGCCAACGGCGTGGCCGTGCTGATCATTGACCGGCTTGAAACCGTCGAGGTCGAGCAGCGCGATGGCAAAGCGGGTTCCAGCCCCCGCCTTCGCGATTTCTTCTTCCAGGCGAAGGTCGAAGGCGCGGCGGTTCGGCAGGCCGGTCAGCGGATCGGTATGCGCAAGCTTGCGCATCTGGCGCTGGAGCTGAAGCAGGTCGACGAGCTGGCCGTGCTGCTGCACCACCATGCGCAGCAGGAACAGCGTCGCCAGCACCAGGCTGGCTCCCGACGCGAATTCGGCGGGGATACCCGACGTCAGCATCAGGGTGGACACGGGCACCAGCCCGATCCCCAGATTGACGAAGGTCGCGAACCGAATCGACGACAGGCAATAGGCGGTCGCGAGCGACCCCATCGCCATGATCATCGCATAATAGCTGTGCGCAGCCGGCGGCGCCGCAAGCCAGTTGATCACCGTCCACGCGCTGCACATGGCACCCATGAGACCCGACAGCCACGTCGCCTCCAGGATCATGCGCCGGGCACGGCGCGGGCTCATGCGCCGGCCGCGATTGTGCATCAGGAACAGAAAGCCCAGCACGCCGACGACCGCCAGAACGACCGGGAAACCGACGCGAACGATCGGGTGGACCGTCGCTACCCCGGCATAGATGGCGGTCGGCGTGGTCGCGGCCAGCAACAGGAAGAGCGCGGGCGTCAATGTTTCGATGCGTTGCGCACGAAGCACCGCGACATCGTCGCGTATCTCCTCGGGCACCGGCGGGAAAACCCGCGTGCGTAGCCAATGATAGACCCCCGTCATGCGGACGGCCTATCAAAGCACGGTAAATCAAGGATTAAGCACGGCGCGCCATCGGCGCGCGCCGGCTCAGCTCTTCTTCTTGCGGTGGCTTTCCAGGTCGAGCACGGCATTGTCGCCGCCCTCGGGCATCAGGCCAAGCCGGCGCGCGACTTCCTGATAGGCCTCGACCTCGCCGCCGAGGTCGCGGCGGAAGCGGTCCTTGTCGAGCTTTTCGTTCGTCGTCATGTCCCACAGGCGGCAGCCATCCGGGCTGATCTCGTCGGCCAGGATGATACGGCTGTAATCGCCGTCATAGAGACGACCGAACTCGAGCTTGAAGTCGACCAGACGAATGCCGACCGCGGCGAACATGCCCGACATGAAGTCGTTGATGCGGATCGCCATGTCCTGGATATCGTGCAACTCGTCCTGGCTGCACCAGTTGAAGCAGGCAATATGCTCTTCGGCCACAAGCGGATCGCCGAGCGCATCGTCCTTGTAGCAATATTCGATCAGCGTGCGGGGAAGCTGCGTCCCCTCTTCGATCCCCAGGCGCTTCGACAGCGTGCCCGCGGCGACGTTGCGCACGATCACCTCGATCGGCACGATCTCGACCTGACGGATCAATTGCTCACGCATGTTGAGACGGCGAATGAAGTGCGTCGGGACGCCGATATTGCCGAGCAGCGTGAACACATGCTCCGAAATCCGGTTGTTGAGCACGCCCTTGCCGTTGATCGTCCCGCGCTTCTGCGCGTTGAATGCGGTCGCGTCATCCTTGAAATACTGGATCAGCGTGCCGGGTTCGGGACCCTCGTAAAGGATCTTCGCTTTGCCTTCATAGATCTGGCGGCGACGGGCCATGGCGCAAACTTTCTGTCGGAACCAAATGAATGGCCCCGGCGGGAACGACTCAAGGAAGAGGCGCAGCGCCGGGGCGGTCGGGCGCGCTATAGCGGCAAAGGAACCGCACGTCACCCGTCATGCGCGATGTGATCGGGATCACAGTGAATGCCGCGCGATCCTGCCAGAAATCCACCGCTATCGCATTGCTCCAGCGAGGAAATATGCGATAGATGACAAGACTGGCAAGCGGGGACGGCATGAACAAGCGGGCAATCATCGGCATATTCATCGGATCGGCAGCCGGCATTTTCGCCGCGGCCGTGCCCGCGAACGCGCAAACCTATGTCTGCCCCGGCGGCCCCGGTCCAGGCGAAGTGCAGGTCGGCATCGGCCGCGGCCCAGGTGACGCCGGCGCGCCGCTCTGCGCGCCTGATGCGAATGCCGCTTATGGCGGTGACCAGAGCGCGGATGACATCGCCGCCAGCTTTCGCCCCAGCCCCGATCCGATGGCGCGCAGGCTGCAACTCGCGATCGAGATGGAGAAAATGGCGCTCGCCGGAAAAATTCGCGAGATCGAGCTGCAAAAGGACCCGCGCTACCAGCGCTATATCAACGGCGGCTGGGACTTTTTCCAGGATGCGGCGAATGCCCGGCCGGGCGAGATGTGCACCGCCTTCTTCACCAGAAAGGAAAGCCACGTCGCGGTTACCGGCCCCGGAGGCGGCTTCACCACGGCCTTTCTGACCTTCTGGGGTCCGGGCGTGCCCAAACCGAAGGACGTAAAGCGTGTGAAAGTCACACTAATGCAGACCGGCGACGACGCGCCGCAGACGGTCACCGCCTTCAACAGTTTCAACCCGGCATCGGGCCTGGGCGGCATCACCCTGGCGGTGCCGACCGCCAGCGCGCTGCTCGACAATATGCTCGACGTCCACCGCTTTGCCCTGTCGATGGATGGGAAGCAGGTGACCGAGGTCGAATGGACCGGCGGCCTTGCCGCGCGCGACACGCTGAAGGCTTGCATCGCGAAGGGCGGGCGCGGCTAGCTTACGTTTACGTCAACTAGAGCTTGCCTTCGCTCCTTTCCCTTGCAACGTTGATTGGCGAAGCAAGGAGAGAGAGAGATGAGCTACGACCAGATTCGCCTCGACAAGCACGAAGGCATCGCGCTGCTGACGCTGTACCGTCCCGACCGGATGAACGCCTTCACCGGACAGATGATGAGCGAAATCATCGCCGCCCTCGACGATTGCGATGCGGACGACAGCGTGCGTGCGGTCATCTTCACCGGCCACGGCGAAAAGGCCTATTGCGCGGGCGCCGACCTTGGCGCGGGCGCCTCGACCTTCGACTATGACAAGCGCGACGGCGGCTTGGGCAGTCCGGTTGCCGACGACGGGACGATCGACTGGTCGCACCCGCTCGTCCAGGATGGCGGCGGCCGCGTGTCGATGCGCATCTTCGCGGCAAAGAAGCCGGTCCTCGGCGCGATCAACGGCGCCGCGGTCGGTATCGGCGCAACGATGACGCTGCCGATGGACGCGCGCCTCGCCAGCGACACCGCGCGCTATGGCTTTGTCTTCGCGCGGCGCGGCATCGTGCCCGAAGCGGCGTCGAGCTGGTTCCTGCCGCGCCTCGTCGGCATCGCGAACGCGGTCGACCTTTGCTATTCGGGCCGCTTGATCTCGGCCGCCGAAGCGCATGAAAAGGGGCTGGTCCAGTCGGTCCACGCCCCTGGCGCGCTGATCGACGCGGCGATCGCGAAGGCGCGCGAAATGACCGCCGACAGCGCCCCGGTGTCGGTGGCGCTCACCCGTCACATGCTGTGGCGGATGCTCGGCGCGCCGCACCCGATCCATGCGCATCGCTGGGATAGCCGGGTGATCTTCTCGCGTGGGCGCAGCCCCGACGCCGCCGAAGGCGTGACCAGCTTCCTCGAAAAGCGCCCGCCCAATTTCACCGCCAGCGTCGCGAACGATTATCCCTGGTTCGACGAGTTCGAAGATACGCCGCCTTACAGCTAAGCGGCGTCATACTTCCGCCGGCCGCGCGCCGCGGTCATGCGATGCGACCCTGAAAGCGTCAGCGCATGGTCGCGGATCGACGCGACATTGTGCCAGTCCGCGGTCACGCGGTCGGGTGTCAGCGCGACGGTGACATAGCCGCGATCCTGCGTATTCGCCCATTTGAGCTGCGGCGACGATGCACGGAGCGCGGCGGTGCGCACCGCGTCCGATATGCCGGGCGTATAGGCTTCGAAACCCGGAGAGGTCACGCTGTGGCCGCCGACCTCGATCCCCGCAGGCCGGCCGTCGTGCGTCAGGTCAAAAGCCCAGGCATTGTGGCTGTCGCCCGACAGCGTCACCAGGTCGGCCCCCGCGCGTTGCGCCGCGGCGAGCAGGCGCTCGCGCGCGGCCGGATAACCGTCCCAGCTATCCATGTTCAGCGGCAATCCCGCCTTTGCCGCCGCCTGCGACGCGGCGACGCGGCGGCGCACAACGTCGGGTGGATTGGCACCGAACCAGTTCGCCGATTCGGGCGGCGTGAACAGGCTGCCCATCACCACCTGCTGTGCCAACACCTGCCAGCGCGTGCCGTCCTTCGCCGAATTCGCGATACCGCCGAGCAGCCATTTCTCCTGCTCGCCGCCAAGTAGCTGGCGGGCGGGATCGCGATACTCACCGGCCGCAAAGGCCTTCAGCGTCGCGGTCGGATCGCCGCCCTTGCCGCGCAGGACGTCGCCGATGTCGAAGGGCTTGTCGCGGCCCGTGACGCGCGTTTCGGGCAGAAAGATCGTCGCGAGATCGCCGACCTGATAATGACGCCAGCGCGTATCGGACACCGGCATCCACTCGCCATGCGCGCGTTCGGCCGCCGCCATGCGGTCGGTCCAGCTCCCCTCGCCCGCATCGTGATTTTCCGCGCCGCCCTTCCATGTATCGTTCGCGAACTCATGGTCGTCCCATTGCGCGATCATCGGGAAAAGCTGGTGCAGTCGCTGCAGATCGGGATCGGCACGATAGGAGGCATAGCGCAGGCGATAGTCGGCTAGCGCGACGATCTCATTCGACGGCTGGATGATCCGGCCGGGCAGCGCCTCGCTGGCCGAGGGATAATGGCCCGCCTCATACTCATACAAATAATCGCCGACATGGACGCACAGGTCGATGTCTCCGCGCGCGGCGGCGTGGCCATAGGCGTTGAACCAGCCGAAGGGCATGTTGGAGCAGGAAAAGAGCGCGAGATTGAACGCGCGCGTCGGCCCCTGCGGCAGGGTGCGTGTCCGCCCGGTCACCGACTTCGTCCCGTCGGGCGCGACGAAGCGATAAAAATACCAGCGCCCCGGCTCCAGCCCGTCGACGGTCAGCTTCGCGATATGGTCGCTGTCGCCCTTGGCGGTCACGCTGCCGCCCCCGACGACGCGGGCGAAGTCGGTCGCCTCGGACAGTTCGACGGTCAGGCGCGTATCCGACGGCGCGGCATAGCGCGTCCACAGGAGCATGCTGTTCGGCCCCGGCTCGCCGCTCGCCACGCCGTGCGTAAAGCCCTGCGCCGCCATCGCCTGCGCCGCCCCCGGCAGCGCCATCGCGGCCAGCCCGGCGGTGCCGAGCTTGATCAGCAGGCGGCGGTCCATTTCGCCCCATAGTGGATGCATGGCCATTTCTCCCGTGTCGCCGCATCTTTGCGCGGCTTTTGTTACAGCTCGTCGTCAGCCGCTGAAGCCGAGGGCCAACAGCAGCAGCATGAACATGATCACCGAAAACAGGCTGAAAAAGAGCAGCATGCTCGCGCGGACGAGCGAACCGAACCGCGAGGAGCGATAGGCGCCGCGCAACTGGCGATACATGTGAAAGGGCACATAGAGCATCGCGAACATCGTCGCGACTTCGCCAAAGATCGTCAGGTTGAACAGCCGCACGACCACGAACAGCAGCAGCATGAAGCTGATCGAATAGGTGACGAAGACGAAATGGTCATAGGTGTGAAAGCGCCGGCTGAACGGAAAGAGCAGCCACATGAAAGGCAGCGACAGCGGGATCAGCGCCCACGCGAATTTATGGGCATTCGCCTGCAATTTATACAGAATCAGCGACGGGTTCGCGAACGCCTTTTCCAGGCCGTGATCGATGAACGGCACGCCCGTATTGACCTTGTTCTGCGAAATGAAATCGACGCTCTTGACCACTTGGCGCTTCGGGTCCTGCAGCACCGGCGGCCCCTCCGCGCGATCGGCGGCGCGGTCCGTCTTGCTACGGCTGCGCGAGACGCCCAGATAATCGGCGCTCTTCTGCAGCGTGTCGCGTTCGGCCTCGAACTCCCGCCGCTGAGCCGTGGACAAGTCCTTTTTCGCCAGCTCCGTGTCGATCCGGTCGACCTCGTCCTGCATGCTGTCCTTGATCGCGGCGGTGCGCGTCTGCTCGGCCGCGGCCTTGCTCAGCCCTTCGCCCAGCCCGCCGCCACTGCCGACCATCGCCAGCACGGCATAGGTCAGGAACACCGCGAACAGGAACAGCGCGAGCGGCGAGATGAAACTGGCGCGCTCGCCATGGATATAACGGCGCGTCAGGTCGCCCGGCCGCCACGCCAGCATCGGCAGCGTGTTCCACAGCTTGCCCTCGAAATGAAAGATCGCGTGGACAAGGTCGTGCCCGATCGCGCCGAAGCTGCGATGCACGTCCACCTTCTGCCCGCAGCGGTGACAGTGCGAACCGACGAGGCTCGTCCCGCAATTCAGGCAGCGCATGCCCCCATGACCGCCCGCGTCGCCATGCCTGGGTTCGACGGCCGCGCCCGCCAGACCCGCCGTGATCGCCGCCCCGATGCTTTCGATGTCCCCGCTCATGTGCCCTGACTAGTGGCGCACGCGATGCCGCGCAACGGGGGTTTCGAGAGGGACGCGAAACGTGATAGTGGCCGCGCCATGAACGCCGAAGCCCTCTCCTCGCCGCGCCTGGCCGACGCCGATGCGCTGATCGCAGACCTGGGTGTCCGTGCGCGCGCTGCGGCAAAGGCGCTCGCGGTCGCGACCACCGCTGAAAAGGCCGCGGCGCTGCGGGCGGCGGCGGCGCAATTGCGGGCGCGGGCGACCGAAATTCTCGACGCGAATGCCCAGGACATGGCCGCCGGTCAGGAGGGCGGGCTGACATCGGCGATGCTCGACCGACTGCGGCTCGACGAGGGTCGGCTGGGTGCGATCGCCGACGCGGTCGAGGCGGTCGCCGCACTGCCCGATCCGGTCGGGGCGGAAATCGACCGCGCGATACGTCCGAACGGTATGGAACTCAGCCGCGTGCGCGTCCCGCTCGGCGTCATCGGCATCATCTACGAGAGCCGGCCCAACGTCACCGCCGACGCCGCCGCGCTCGGGCTGATGTCGGGCAACGCGGTGATCCTGCGCGGCGGCAGCGAGGCCGTGCGCTCCAATCGCGCGATCTACGCCGCCTTTGCCGCGGGACTGGCCGAAAGCGGCCTTCCCGCCGATGCGGTACAACTCGTGCCGACCCAGGACCGCGCGGCGGTCGGCGCGCTGCTGCGGGCGCAGGGGCTGGTCGACATCATCATCCCCCGCGGCGGCAAGGGGCTGGTCGCGCGGGTGCAGGACGAGGCACGCGTCCCCGTGCTCGCGCATCTCGACGGCATCAATCATCTCTATATCGACGCCGCCGCCGACCCGGCAAAGGCGGTCGCGCTTGCCGTCAATGCCAAGATGCGCCGTACCGGCGTCTGCGGCGCGACCGAGACGATCCTGATCGACCGCGCCTATGCCGCGCCGCTCGCGATCGTCGACACGCTGGTCGCGGCGGGCTGCGAAGTCCGCGGCGACAGGGGAATCGCGGCGCTCAGCCCGCATGTCACCCCCGCCGATGCGAACGACTGGGACTGCGAATATCTCGATGCGATCGTTTCGATTGCGCTGGTCGACGGCCTTGCCGGCGCGCTCGCTCATATCGACGCGCATTCCAGCCGCCACACCGACGCGATCGTGACCGAGGATGCGGCGGCCGCCGAACGCTTCCTCGCCGAAGTCGACAGCGCGATCGTCATGCACAATGCCTCGACCCAATTTGCCGACGGCGGCGAATTCGGCCTGGGTGCCGAAATCGGCATCGCCACCGGCCGCCTCCACGCCCGCGGCCCCGTCGCCCTGGAGGGTCTCACCACCTACAAATGGCTGGTACGCGGGACGGGGCAGACGCGTCCTTGAATCACTTGTATACAAGTGATACATTGTCGCGATGACCAAGCATTCCGTTATTTCCGCTCGGATCGACGCCGAAACTTTGGAATTGGTCGACAAGATCGTCGCCGACCAAGGGCGCAGCCGGGCATGGTTTGTGGCCCAGGCCGTTCGGCACGCCGCAGAACAGGAAGCACGCTTTGCCGCTTTCGTTCAGGAAGGCCGCGATGATGTCGCCGCCGGTCGGACGGTCGCCCACGCCGACGCCCTGGCAATGATGGATAGCATGATTGCCGAGCATGAGGCCCGATGCCCGGAATAATCTGGTCGGAAAAGGCCATTGGCGATCTGGTGGCTCTGAACGAATGGCTGACCGAATATCGGCAACCGGGAGAGGCCGCGGAGGCGATCCGGGCGATTCGCAATCAGGTCGCCGGGCTCGAACGCTTTCCCGCTGTGGGATCGCCTGTATCCGCCGGAATACGCAAGTTGCCGATCAAGGAACGACCCTTCGTTCTGCTTTACGAAATTGCCGCGGGACAGCTTGTGATACTTCGCCTCGTGCATAACCGCAGCGACTGGCAAACTTTCACATGATCACCACCGGCCTTCTCGGCGGCAGCTTCAATCCCGCGCATGGCGGGCACCGGGCGATCAGCCTCGATGCGATCGAGGCGCTGGATCTCGACGAACTATGGTGGCTGGTCTCGCCCGGCAATCCACTGAAGCCAAAGGCTGGGATGGCTTCGCTTCCCGCGCGACTCGGGTCGGCGCGGGACATGGCGCGACGCTCGCCGATCCGTGCGACCGCGATCGAGGCCGAACTCGGCACGCGCTATACGATCGACACGCTGAAAAAGCTCGTCCGCCGCTACCCCAATCGCAGGTTTATCTGGATCATGGGCGCCGATAACCTCGCCCAGCTGCCCCAATGGCGCGACTGGCGGGAGATCGCGCGATTGATGCCGATTGCGGTTATCGCGCGTCCGGGCTATAATGGCCGGACCCACGCTGCGAAGGCGATGGGATGGCTGCGGCGCTTTGTCCGGCCCGCGGACCAGAAACGTCGATGGACAGACTGGAGACCGCCTGCCCTCGTGTTCCTGCGTTTTTCGCCCGATGTGCGATCCGCAACTGCAATACGGCAGGCCAACCCCCGCTGGTTCGAAAGCTATGCAGGTCGTGTCATGCGCGACCCTGTGACGCATTCGCGTGTAGCCATGGATGAAAGGAATGAAACCGCTTGATAGCCGCCAGTAAGGGTGCCGCGCCCGGCGCCGCACCTGCCCCGAAGTCTTCGGACGACAGCGTGGAAGCACTCCACGCGCTGATCCTCCACCAGCTGGATGAGGATCAGGCTCAGGAAACCATCTCCATCCCGCTTGCCGGCAAGAGCAGCATCGCCGATCATATGGTGATCGCGAGCGGCCGGTCGACGCGTCACGTCTCGGCGATCGCCGACAAGCTGGCGCAGCGAATCAAGCAGGAATCGGGCCGCAGCGTCCGCGTCGAAGGCCTGCCCAACGCCGATTGGGTGCTGATCGACGCCGGCGATGTCATCGTCCACCTGTTCCGTCCCGAGGTTCGTAGCTTCTACAACCTTGAGCGCATGTGGTCGTTCGGCGACGCGCCGCCGGTCGCAGCAGTGAATTGACGCGACCGCCGCCTAACGGTTAGGCGGCGGACATGTTGCTGCACATCATCGCGCGCGGGCGCATCGGGCGCGGGCCCGAGGCCGAGCTGGTCGAGCGATACATGAAGCGCGTCACCTGGGCGCAAAAACTGTCGGAGCTTCCCGACACCGGCGGGCGCGTTCCCGCCGCGGCGGACAACAGCCGCACCATCCTGCTCGACGAAGGCGGCGAGCAGCTTTCGTCCCTCGAATTCGCCAAGCTCCTCGAAAAATGGCGCGACGGCGGCGTGCGTGAGGCACGCTTCTGCCTGGGCGCCGCCGACGGCTTCACGCCCGAGGAGCGGCAGGGCGCCGACAAGGTCATCGCCTTCGGCCGGGCGACCTGGCCGCATCTGATGGCGCGCGCGATGCTCGCCGAGCAATTGTGGCGCGCCACCAGCATCATCGCGAACCACCCCTATCACCGCGAGGGGCGGCAATGAGGGCCGCGCTCGCCGCGATGATCCTGGGCCTCGCGGCGGCAAGCGGCGCCTATGCCGTGGCACAGAGCGACGTCTTCGATCCCGAGGCGATCGCCGCCCGCGAGCGCCAACAGCTTCTGTCCGCCAAGAAACAATCGGTGGAAGCCATGGCGCGCAGCGCGTCGCTGGAGGCGCAGGCGACCGCCGCGCGCGACGAAGCCGACCGGCTGAAGAAACGCAGCGCGGCGCTCGCCGCGCGCATCCAGTCGGCGGAGGCGGATATCAACGCCGGCGAGGCACGGGTCGCGCTCGTCACGCGGCGACTGAAGGAGCAGGAGGCGCGGCTTGCCGAACAGGAACAGCCGCTGCTGGAACTCACCGCCGCGCTTCAACAGCTTTCGCGCCAGCCGCCGGTCAGCGTCCTCGCGCAGCCGGGCTCGCTCCGCGACATGGTGCACGCCCGCGCGGTGATCGACGCCGCGATGCCGGTGATCCGAAAGCGCACCGCGGGCGTTCGCCGCGAACTGGTTCAGCTTCGCGCAACGCGCCAGCAACAGGCGATCGCGCTGAAGGCGCTCGCGTCGAGCAAGGTGCAGCTCGCCGAACGCCGCGATGCGCTCACCCGCCTCGAAAACGAGGGGCGCCTGCGTTCGCGCGAACTGATGAGCAGCGCGCAGCTCGAATCCGAACGCGCGCTGGGGCTTGGCGAAAAGGCGCGCGACATCGTCGAGTTGATGGACACGCTGGACGCCGACAGCTCCACGCGCGGCGAACTTGCCGAACTGGGCGGCCCGATCGCGCGCCCACGCGATCCGACCAGCGCGATCATGCGCCCTGCCCCGCCCCCGGCGGCGGAGGCCGATCCGGTGCAGGGCGCCTATCGCCTGCCCGTCGTCGGTCGCATCGTCGCCGGACTGGGCGAGGTCAACGACAGCGGCGTGCGCTCGCGCGGCATCACCATCGCGGCGCGTCCCGGTGGACAGGTGGTCGCCCCTGCGCCCGGCCGCGTCAGTTTCGCGGGCGACTATCGCGGCTATGGCAAGATCGTCATCATCGATCATGGCGGCGGCTGGACCTCGCTGATCACCGGCCTGATCGGCCTGTCGGTCGGGGTGGGAGACACGCTCGACCCCGGAACGCCGATCGGCCGCGCCGGCTCCGACGACAGCCGCATCACCGTCGAATTGCGCCGCGCCGGCCGGCCCGTCGACATCGTCGCGATGCTGGGTTGAGGGACGCGTTAATCCCGCTTTCGGCGTCTGTTTCGTATCGGGATGTACCGCTTGACGCTCTTATAAATCCGTAGGACGATGGCGCGACGGGGACTATAAGGCGAGGCTTGTCCTCGCGGATTGAAAGACGACCATGACCGAATCGACCAAGACCCTCCCCTCACCCAAGCGTCGCTTTGCGCTGTGGCAGGGGGCCGCCGCTCTCTCGACGCTCGCGCTCGTCCCCCTGGCGACCGGCGCGATGGCCACCGTCGATGCATCGACGCAGGAAGAAATCTCGCGTTTCATGGACGTCTTCCTCGAGGTCAAATCCAACTATGTCGAACCCGTCAGCGACGACAAGCTGATCGAGGGCGCGATCAACGGGATGCTTGCCAGCCTCGATCCGCACTCGGGCTATCTCGACGCCCGCGACTATTCGAACCTCCGCACCCAGACCGACGGCGAATATGGCGGCCTCGGCCTGTCGGTCACGATGGAGGATGGCGTGGTAAAGGTCATCGCGCCGACCGCCGATACGCCCGCCGACCGCGCGGGGATCAAGGCAGGGGATTATATCACCCACATCAACAAGGAACTGATCTTCGGCATGACGCTGGACGAGGCGGTCGACCAGATGCGCGGCCGCCCGGGCACCAAGGTCGATATCACCGTCGTGCGCGAGGGTCAGGACAAGCCGCTCGAAATGAGCCTGACGCGTGAGATCATCGACGTGAAGCCGGTTAAGTGGGAGGTGAAGGGCGACGTCGGCGTGCTGACCATCGCCAGCTTCTCCGCCGATGCCGGCCGCGACCTCAAGGCCGCGATGGTATCGGTCGAAAAGTCGCTGGGGCACAAGCCGCGCGGCTGGGTGCTCGACCTGCGCTCGAACCCCGGCGGCCTGCTGGACGAGGCGGTGAACGTCAGCGACATCTTCCTCGACCGCGGCGAGATCGTGTCGCAGCGCGGCCGCAAGAAGGGCGACATCGAACGCTATTTCGCCGAACCCGGCGACCTGGCGGGCGGCGCACCGGTGATCGTGCTGATCGACGCAGGATCGGCCTCTGCCTCCGAAATCGTCGCAGGCGCGCTGCAGGATCAGCACCGCGCCGTGATCATGGGCGAACGCAGCTTCGGCAAGGGATCGGTGCAGACGGTGCTGCCGCTGACCGACACCACCGCGTTGCGCCTCACGACGGCGCGTTATTACACGCCGTCGGGCCGCAGCGTGCAGGAAGGCGGGATCGAACCCGACATCCGCGTGCCGCAGCTTTCGGACCCCGACTACAAGAATCGGCCGCGTTTCCGCGAAAGCGATCTGCGCCGCCACCTGATCAACGAGAAGAAGGTGGACAATAGCCTGCTCGAAAAGGACGAAAAAGAGGATCCGCGCTTCACCGCGACCCCTGCCGACCTGAAGGCAAAGGGCATCGACGATTATCAGCTCTATTATGCATTGCAGACGATCGGACGGATCAGCACGGCACCGCGCATGGCGCAGGGCAGCAAGCCCGCGGCCAAGCCTTCCGCCCGCAACTGATCGCACGGAGTCGTCATGCTAAAATCGCGTCTCGCCGCGCCGTTCGTCGCGCTCGCCGCCCCGCTGCTCCTTTACGGCGGCGCGCTCGTCTCGCAGTTCGGCTTCGGCCTGCACCCGTGCGAGATGTGCTATTGGCAGCGCTGGCCGCACCAGGCGGCGATCGTGCTCGCCCTGCTCGCCTTGATCCTCCGCGCCAATGATCGGGCTCTGCGTGCGTTCACGTTGCTCGCCGCGACCGCGATCGCGGTCAGCGGCCTGATCGGCGTCTTTCACGCCGGGGTCGAATATGGCTGGTGGGAGGGACTGACCACGTGCAGCACGACGCACAGCGGCCCGATCACGCTCGACCAGATCATGGCGACGCCGCTGATCCGCTGCGACGTCGCACAATGGAAATTGTTCGGCATTTCGCTCGCGGGCTTCAACGCGATATTCTCGCTCGCGGCGGCCGCGCTCGTCTTGACCTTGCTGCGCCGTCGGCCCACATCGGCGGCATGAGCGAAGCCCGAAACCGGACGGACAAAAACGCCGCCTCGATGATCCGCGTCGACCAGGCCGGCGAATATGGCGCAACGCGCATCTATGCCGGCCAGCTTGCCGTGATGGGCGACCGTCACCCGATGGCGCGCGAGATCGCGCATATGGCCGAACAGGAAGAGCGGCACCGCAAATTCTTCGACGCGATGGTCGCGCGTCGCGGCGTGCGCCCGACCGCGCTGCAGCCGCTCTGGAACGTCGCGGGCTTTGCGCTCGGCGCCGCGACCGCCGCGATGGGACCGCGCGCCGCCATGGCCTGCACCGCCGCGGTCGAAACCGAAATCGATCGGCATTACCGGCACCAGCTCGACGAACTCGGCGACAGCGACCCCGAACTCAGCGCCGCCGTCGCCGAATTCCGCGCCGAAGAGCTGGAGCATAAGGAAGCCGCGCTTGCCGCCGGCGCCGAAAGCGCGCCCGGCTATCCGCTTTTGAGCTTTGCGATCCGCGCGGGCTGCCGTGCAGCCATCGCCCTGTCGAAACGTATCTGATAAGGTTCGACAGGACGCGTTCCGTTCAGCACGGATGCAGACAAGGGCTGTCATGCCGCCCGACACACAGGATGAAGGATAGAATGATGACCCGCCTGCCGCTCGCCGCGCTCTTCCTCGCCAGCAGCTTCGCGGCGCTTCCTGCCGCCGCGCAGGACGCCGACACGTCGAATGCCGAGAAGATCAATCAGGTCATCGTTTACGGCAACGACAAGTGCGAACCGTCGAGCGCGGACGAGATCGTCGTTTGTAACCGCCTGCCCGAACAGGACCGCTATCGCGTGCCGCACATCTTTCGCGGCGGCGATCCGCTCGATCCGCGCAACCAGGCCTGGCTGAACCGCGTCACCGCGATGGAGCGCGTCGGCCGCTTCGGCACCGACAGCTGCTCGCCCGTCGGGCTCGGTGGCTTCACCGGCTGCACGCAGGCGCTCGTCGCGGGCGCAAAGGCGGAGCGGAAGGCGGCAGACAAGACCGACTGGCAAACGATGATCGCCGACGAGCGCGCCAAGCGTGTCGCAGGGATCGATGCGGCGGCGGACACCGTCGAGGCTGCAGTGGTCGCAGAGGAAAAGGCGCTCGCCGAGCGCCAGAAGGCGGCCGAAGAGCTCGAACGTCAGGCGAGCGGCCAAGCCCCTGCCCCGGCGACGCCCGATGTGCAGGCCGGCGAACTGCCCGTCCCTCCCAAGAACTGACGCGCACGATATATGTGTTGATCGTTGAAATCCGGAGCGGCGCAGGCCGTCCCGGATTATGTCCGCCCGCCCCCGGCACCCGCAAGGCAACCGAGGGGGCGGCGCATGATCGTCAGTTCAGCAGATACTGCTTCCAGAAAAGCAGCGACGCCCAGAAATTATAGTCGGCATTTTCCTTCTTCGCGAAGCCATGCCCCTCATTGGTGCCGACGAGGTGCCAAGCCGTCCCGCCATTCTTGCGCACCGCGGCGACGATCTGGTCCGCCTCCGACGCCGGCACGCGCGGGTCGTTTGCGCCGGTGACGACGAACAGCGGCTTCTTGATGGCGGCGACGCGCGTAAGCGGAGAGATTTCCATCAGCTTCTTGCGCTGCACCGGATCGCGCTCGTCACCATATTCGACGCGGCGCAGGTCGCGGCGATATTCCTGCGTATTCTCGAGGAAGGTCACGAAGTTCGAAATCGCGACGATGCACAGGTTGGCGCGCAGCTTGTCGGCATAGAGCGTCGCGGCGGCATAGCACATATAGCCGCCATAGCTGCCGCCGGTCAGGCCAAATCGCGAAGCGTCCAGCCCCTTGTCCTTCGCCAGCGTGTCGAGGAACGCGCCCATGTCCTTGACGCTGTCCTCGCGCTTGAACGGCCCGTTGTCGAGGCTGACGAACCGCTTGCCATAACCGGTCGATCCGCGAACATTGGGATAGAAGACGGCAAGCCCCAGCTCGTTGATCAGATAGTTGGTGCGGCCGAGGAAACCCGGTCGCGACTGGCCCTCCGGCCCGCCGTGGACGCTCATGATCATCGGACGCTTGCCCGGGAATTTGGCGGGATCGGGGCGATAGAGGAAACCCGAGACCTCCAGCCCGTCAAAGCTCTTCACCTTGACCAGTTCGGGCTCGACATTCTTCTGCGGGTCCAGCCCGCCCGTCTCGCTCTGCGTCCAGCGCGTGACCTTCAGCGTTACCGGATCGACGCTATAAACGTCGGCGGCGCTGCGTGCGGAGGTAAAGCTGAACCCGATCTCGCCCCACGGCGCGATGCGCACGCCCCCGATGACGCCCGCGGGCAGGTCGACCGTCCGCACCGCGCCGTTCTTGGGGTCGAGCAGGCGAAGCTTCGACATGCCCGCCTCGTTGACGACATAGGCGATGAAGCTGCCGTCTTCGGCGATGTTGAAATTGTCGACGTCCCATTTCTCGGCCGGGCCGCGCGGCGTGAACTTGCCGGTCGCGGGGTCCAGCGTGCCGAGCCGCTGGAAATCCGACCCCTCGTCACTGGTCAGCCAGATCGTCCCGTCGGGTGCGAATTCGGCTCCGCTCTGCGCCACCACCTTGTTGTGGTCGCCGATCGGGGTCAGCGCGCCGGTCGCCATGTCGAGGCGGAACAGGTCTGATTTCTGCACCGACTCATATTGCGACACGATTGCCCAGCTCTTGTCGGGCGCGAAGCCGTTGACCGCCCAACCGCCGCCCTCGACCTGCGAGAGCATCCGGTTCGTCGAGGGATCGCGCGGGTCCATGACATAGATGTCGCTGTCGCGGCCGTTGCGACGCGTCGAGGTATAGGCGACCAGCGCGCCGTCCTTGCTCCATGAATTATAACCGTTGCGGCTCTTGCCATCGGTCAGAAGATTGAGCCGGCCGTCCTTCAGGGCATAGATTTGATAGAATTCATTGCCGCCGACGTCCTTCTGGACCAGCATGATGTCGGCGCTTTTCGGCGACCAGGCGCCCGATCCGACCGGTTCGGCCTCGAAGGTAAGCTGCTGGCGGGCGCCCATCGGCATCGCGACGCGGTGGATCTGCGTCGTGTTGGCGAAACGCGTCGCGATCAACATCGACCGGTCGACGGGATTCCAGCCGACGAAGCCCGCGCCGCGATTTTCCATATAGGGACGCGTCGCAGCGGTCAGCGCGGCAGGCACTTCGGGCACGCCGTCGGCGATAAGCGCAGCCGGCTTGGGCTCCACCGCGGGCGTCGTCGCCTCCTGGGCGAGCGCTGGCGCGAGCGGAAGAGTCAGGGCGGCCAGAACGGCAAGATAACGCATCGATGATTTCCCCAGATTGCATGAGAGCGAATGAACAGGGGCTAGACGCTACCGGACATCCCTTTGGATGCAAGTCGACCAACGGTCCGTCGCGCTCGACCATCGACCGCGTTTTTGGGGCATCAAAGCGACAAATAGTGCCGATTTTGCAGCATTTTTGGCACTCCGACGCGATTTTGTTGCGAATCCGCGATGAATCGAATGCAAAAATTAACGAATCGCGTTCAGACTGTCTTGACTTGGGAATTTTTGGGGCAAATCGTGCGGTTTCTGGGAATCGCCGGCCGGGGAGGCTGAAAACATGGCATCGACATTCGGACCGCGCCTATGGCGCCGATCGACTGCAAGCGTGCCCGCGGCACGCAGCCTCGGCCGCCGCATGACGTGGCACGCCGCCGCGGCCCTGCTCGCCTTTGCCGCGCTTCAGGTCTGGCTGGTGCTCAGCGCCGTCGCCGCCGGGGCGCCTTCGGTGCTGATCTTCATCGCGCTGATCATGCTTCTGGCGCTCGCGCTGCCCATCGCACGGATGACCGAACGCCATTGGTATCATCTCAGCCGCCAGGCGCTTGCCAGCCGCGGCCTGCACGCGCGCTTCCGCCGCGACCTTCGTCGCCTGTGGATCGCCGCGCTGACGCTGCCGTTCCTGTGGGTCAGCGGCGCGATGGCCGCAACCGACGCGATCGCCGCAATCACCCGCTGATCCGGACTTTAGATTTTGACGCTGGCCCGCGCGCCGTATAGGGCGCGGCCATGCTGACCGTTGCCGAAGCCCTCGACCGCGCACAATTGCTGTGCGACGCCGCGACCAAAGCCGGCGCCGACGCCGCCGACGCGCTTTACTACTGCAATGCCGCGACGTCGGTTTCGATGCGGCTCGGCGCGCTGGAAGATGTCGAGCGCTCCGAAGGACAGGACATTTCGCTCCGCGTCTTCGTCGGCCGGCGCAGCGCCAGCGTATCGACCGCCGACATGGACGCGGGCGAGCTCGCCAAGCTGGTCGAACGCTGCGTCGCGATGGCGCGCGAGGCGCCCGAGGATCCCTATTCCGGCCTCGCGCCCGAAGACTTGCTGTTCCGCGGCACCGCGCCCGATTTCGATCTCGACGACGGAAGCGAGGCCGACCCGCAGGCGCTGCGCGCCGCGGCGCTCGCGGTCGAGGAAGCCGCGCGCGCGATCGCCGGCGTCACCAACAGCGAGGGCGGCAGCGCAAGCCACAGCCGCACGCGCTTCGCACTTGCCACCAGCCACGGCTTCGCCGGCGGCTACGGGTCGAGCGGCCACAGCCTGTCGGCCAGCGTCATCGCGGGCGAAGGCGCGTCGATGCAGCGCGACTATGGCTGGCACAGCGCGCATTATCTGTCCGACCTGGAAAGCGCCGAACAGATCGGCGCGCGCGCCGGCACCCGCGCGGTCGCCCGCCTCAACCCCGGAAAGGCGCCGACCGGCAAGCTTCCCGTCATCCTCGATCCGCGCGTCGGCAGCAGCATCGTCGGCCACCTGCTCAGCGCGATCGCCGGTCCCGCCATCGCGCGCGGCACCAGTTTCCTGCTCGGCAAGGAAGATCAGGCGCTGTTCGACAGCAGCATCATCGTCCGCGACGACCCCCACCGCCCGCGCGGCCTGCGCAGCCGCGCCTTCGACGGAGAAGGCCTGCCCACCGCCGCGCGCGACATCGTCGCGAACGGCCGGATCACCGGCTGGTTGCTCGACACGGCGTCGGCAAAGCAGCTCGGCCTTGCGCCCACCGGCCATGCCAGCCGCGGCGGCGGCGCATCGGGGGTGAGCGCGAGCAACCTGCACCTCGCCGCGGGCAGCGCGACGCCGGAGGCCCTGATGGCCGACATCGGCGAAGGCATCTACGTCACCGAACTCATCGGCCAGGGCGTCAACCCGGTGACCGGCGATTACAGCCGCGGCGCCTCGGGCTTCGTCATTCGCGACGGCCGGATCGCGGGTCCGATCGCCGAATTCACCGTCGCGAGCAATCTCGTCGACATGTTCGCCGCGCTGATCCCCGCGAACGACCTGGAATTCCGCCACGGCACCAACGTACCGACCTTGCGCATCGACGGCATGACCGTCGCGAGCGGGTAAGCCGCCATGCCGGGTCGCAACCTCGAAGCCGTGATCGCCGCAACCCGCGAGGTCGGCGATATGGCGATGGCGCGATGGCGCGGCGAAGGCCGCCCGGTCGACGTCTGGCACAAGTCGCACGACAATCCGGTCAGCGATGTCGACCTGGCGGTCGATGCGCGGCTGAAGGCCGTGCTGGGGGCAATGGTGCCCGAGGCGGGATGGTTGTCCGAGGAAACCGCCGACAATGCGGATCGCCTGTCGTGCCGCGCGATGTGGTGCGTCGATCCGATCGACGGCACGCGCGACTTCATCCGCGGCCGCCCCGGATGGTGCGTGTCGGTCGCCCTCGTCGTCGACGGTCAGCCCGAGCTGGGGGTCCTCTATGCCCCCGCGCTCGACGAGCTTTGGGTCGCGCAGCGCGGCAAGGGTGCGCTCCTGAATGGCGAGACGCTGCGTGCCAGCCGCCGGATGATCTTCGACGGCTCGCGTGTTCCCGCCGACAGCCTGCCGAAGATCGACCGCGACCTGATCATGGTGACCAAGCCGAACAGCATCGCGCTGCGCATGGCACTGGTTGCCGACGATCGCGCCGACCTGGTCGCGACGCTGCGCTGGGGCTTCGAATGGGACGTCGCCGCTGCGGCGCTGATCGCGACCGAGGCGGGGGCGATCGTTACCGATGCCTTCGGCGAACCGCTCGTCTTCAACACCCCGCGCGCGCAGGCCTTCGGCGTCATTGCGTGCGCCCCTGGAATCCACCGGGCCGTCGTCAGCCGCTTGCACGACCGCGCGGTCGCGCTTACGACGCATTCCTGATCGCCGATCCAACCGCGCAATCCGCCGCAGTCCGCTTGACTTTCCGGCCGACTCACCTTACTTGCGCCTGCATTCCGACAGCCTGACCGGACGGCGAAGCGCAGCTGCGCATTCGTGGTCCGTTTTTTGCGTTGGAAATCAGACGCTTTGAGATAGGACACGTATGCCAGCGAGTCCTGTGGAGCAGGAGAAAGAATAGCATGGCACGTATTGCGGGCGTCAACCTGCCCACCAACAAGCGCGTTATCATTGCGCTCACCTACATCCACGGCATCGGTCGCAAGACGGCTGTCGACATCGCCGACAAGCTGGGCCTCGACCACAGCCGCCGCGTTCAGGATCTTTCGGACGCCGAAGTCCTGCAGATCCGCGAAGCCATCGACGCCGACCACACGGTCGAGGGTGACCTTCGCCGCAACACGGCGATGAACATCAAGCGCCTGATGGACCTCGCCTGCTATCGCGGCCTGCGTCATCGCAAGGGCCTTCCCGTCCGCGGCCAGCGCACGCACACCAATGCGCGCACCCGCAAGGGCAAGGCAAAGCCGATCGCCGGTAAGAAGAAGTAAGCCGGTTTTTCGTGCCGGCGGCCGCCCTCACCGGCTGCGCCCCGGCATGCTTTGGATTTAGGTAGGATACAGCACAATGGCTCGTGAACCGCAGCGTCTTCGTCGGCGCGAACGCAAAAACATCTCGTCGGGTGTGGCCCACGTCAACGCGACCTTCAACAACACCATGATCACCATCACCGACGCACAGGGCAACGCGATTGCCTGGTCCAGCGCCGGCATGATGGGCTTCAAGGGCAGCCGCAAGTCGACCCCGTATGCCGCGCAGGTTTGCGCCGAAGACGCGGGCAAGAAGGCCGCCGAACACGGCGTCCGCACGCTCGAGGTCGAGGTCAAGGGCCCCGGCGCCGGTCGTGAATCGGCTCTGCGCGCCCTGCAGGCGGTCGGCTTCCACATCACGTCGATCCGCGACGTGACCCCGATCCCGCACAATGGTGTCCGCCCGGCCAAGCGCCGCCGCGTCTGACACCTCTTTCCGGAACGGCGGCTGCGGCCGCCGTGCCGCCGAAACACCTCCGCAGGACCGCTGCCGACCTCAGCCGTCCCGCCACTAGCAAAGGGAAGTCTATGACTGTCAATATCCGGAACTGGCAGGAATTGAAGAAGCCCAGCAACCTGGAAATCAAGGCCGGCGGCGACGGCAAGCGCAAGGCGACCTTCGTCGCCGAGCCGCTTGAGCGCGGTTTCGGCTTGACGCTCGGCAACGCGCTGCGTCGCGTTCTGCTTTCGTCGCTTCAGGGTGCTGCGATCACGTCGATCAAGATCGAGAACGTCCTGCACGAATTCTCGAGCCTTGCCGGCGTGCGTGAAGATGTCACCGACATCGTCCTCAACGTGAAGCAGATCGCGCTCAAGATGGAAGGCGAAGGCCCGAAGCGGCTTCAGCTTTCCGCCACGGGCCCGGCGACCGTCAAGGCGGGCGACATCATGGTGTCGGGTGACATCAAGGTGATGAACCCGAACCACGTCATCTGCCACCTCGACGAGGGCGCAACGCTGAACATGGAACTCGTTGCCGACACCGGCAAGGGTTACGTCCCCGCGACCGCCAACCGCCCGGCCGATGCGCCGATCGGTCTGATCCCCGTCGACTCGCTCTACTCGCCCGTCCGCCAGGTCGCCTACAAGGTCGACAATGCGCGTATCGGCCAGGAACTGGACTTCGACAAGCTGAGCCTGACCGTCGAAACCGACGGCACGGTCACCCCGGAAGACGCCGTCGCCTATGCCGCGCGCATCCTCCAGGACCAGCTGCAGGTCTTCGTCCACTTCGAAGAAGCGATGAACGACAGCGGCCTCATCGGCATGGCGGCTCCGTCGACCACCGCCGACGAATCGGACGTCAACCAGCTCAACCGCTTCCTTCTCAAGAAGGTCGACGAGCTCGAACTGTCGGTCCGCAGCGCGAACTGCCTCAAGAACGACAACATCATCTATATCGGTGATCTCGTTCAGAAGACCGAAGCCGAAATGCTTCGCACGCCGAACTTCGGCCGCAAGTCCTTGAACGAAATCAAGGAAGTGCTGTCGTCGATGGGTCTTCGCCTCGGCATGGACATCCCCGGATGGCCGCCGGAAAACATCGAGGAAATGGCCAAGAAGCTCGAACAGGAACTTCTGGGTTAATTCCGCATCTGTGCCCCGGCGGAGTCGCAAGACGGCGCGCAGCGCCAACGCCGGGGTTCAGCAGCAACGGGAATGGGTTGCCCCGTAAAGCAACCTGGCTTGGGGTACCTTGAACGGCCCCTCTGACAAACGAAGGAATGGATTATGCGTCATAAATCGGGTGGCCGGAAGCTTCAGCGCACCAGCGCGCATCGCATCGCGATGTTCCGCAACATGTCGGCCTCGCTCATCAAGCATGAGCAGATCACGACGACCGTCGCCAAGGCGAAGGAACTGCGTCCCTATATCGAAAAGCTGATCACGCTTGCAAAGCGTGGCGGCCTCGCCAACCGTCGTCTCGCGATGAGCCGCCTGATGGACGATGCGCAGCTCGTGAAGCTGTTCGACGTCCTTGCCGAGCGCTACAAGGATCGCAACGGCGGCTACACCCGCATCATCAAGGCCGGCATCCGCGCTTCGGACGCTGCGCCGATCGCGATCATCGAATTCGTCGACCGCGACGTTGATGCGAAGGGCCAGGATTCGGGTCCGGTGCTGACCGACGAGGAACTGGAAGAGGCCTAAGCCCTTCCCGCCTGATGCGGAAAAAACAAAAAGGACCGGAAGCCCGCGCTTCCGGTCCTTTTTGTTTAGGTCATCAGCCCCGCAAGCGTCGCCAGGCCGTTCCGTAGCGCGGCGCGGTCGATCGCGCCGCCCAGCGACACGCGCAGCGCCGGCGTGCTCGCCGTCGCCACCGCAAAACGGTCGCCGGGAATGGCGGTCATGCCCGCCGCGCGCAACGCATCCGCGAGCGCTCGCGGATCGGATCCAGCGGGCAATGGTACCCACAGATGATATCCGCAGGGATCGGCGGCATAGCGGCCTGCGGCTAGGATTTCCGACGCGATCGCCTG